>CBFCWE010000006.1:0-75564 GCA_965601435.1 uncultured Methanosarcina sp. | reverse complement strand
TGACTTTAAACTGCAAGATGACTTTAAACTGCAAGATGACTTTAAACTGCAAGATGACTTTAAACTGCAAGATAGCTTGAAAGTTCCGACGCCTCAACAAAATCCGGAAAGAGGATCTGACAGAGACAGCTGTCGGACGAAAGCAGCATCCTGCAGCGGAGAATACTGCACCTGACCGGATGCAGAATTTTAAATAGACTGCAGAACCACTTGCATTATTTTCTGATAATATGCAGAGGGTAAATATATATTCTCTTGTTCTGATCCGATTAAACCTGAAATAGTGGCGCTGAGGGGGGATTAAAACAGAACCGATCAATTTATGCTATACAGCCGCCGGTTTTCAAATCTTAATTTTTATTTTTAGCCAGTGTCCGGTCACCTGTACAAACTTACCCCCAAAAACCGTAAGCCCAATCCAACCATTTCAAACCCCAAAACAGAAGAAAAACTCAATAGACACCCTGAAAATAACTTGAGTAGAGATCAGGCAAATTCTTTTAAACAGATACACATTTTAATAGAGAAGAACATCCGAGAAAAACACGAGCGTGAAAAGATGAAGAAACTCGAAGCCTATGAAGTAATCCAGTGCCCCGGAAAAAACGCAACGTTTGCAAAGCCCGGCTACTCAGCCCCCGGCAACCAGAACCCCGGAAGCCCGGAAGAAATCGTCGTCCTCGGCCACTGCCTCCTGAACCCCCTCGCCAGGATCAAAGGCGCAAAACCCAAACCCCCCCTCGACGTTACAGGCATGAACGTAATCCAGCTCCCCTGCCCCGAAGCCATGTACCTTGGCATGAACCGGCGGGAAATTACGAAAGACCAGCTCGACTTCCCCGCCTACAGGCGCTTTTGCCGGAAAATCTTCACCCCCTACGCCGACCTCATCGAAGACTTCGCAGCCGGCGGCGCAAAAATCAGAATCCTCGGAGTCCCGAAAAGCCCCTCCTGCGGCGTGGAAATAACCAGCGTCGGCGGAGAGCCGGGAAAAACACAGGAGTTCCACCATACGCACGTGGAAGGGTCGGGGGTCTTTATCGAGGAGATTAAGGAGGAGCTTGAGAAAAGGGGAGTAGTTTTTGAGATTGAGGATGCCCGCATGGGAAGAAATTAAGCAGAAATTAAGAAGAAAGCCCGGTGTAAAAAAGAAAGATCGTTTTTTTACTTCACCAGAATGGCTGGGTTTCGAATGGCTTTTAGAACCCAGGGCTCTCACCGGTCAGCTTGCTGACCGGCTTTTCCATGAAAATTTGTAGAAAGAGATTTGAATATGAATATACCAGTTTCGAGATTGGTTTAGCTTATTTCCACGTGACAACTGCTCTAATTTAAGCAAAGGTTATGACCTACGCTTTTTCCCTTTGAAAAAAAGTTTAATTGCCTCGTTGAAATCGAATCCACAACCTGCTACACTGGGCTTCAACATAATAACCTTATTTAGTTTCTTAGATAAAGTTTCCTCATTATCAGATGCATCAGCTATTTTTCTTAAAAATTGAAAGATCTCCCCAAGCTTTTCGTCTTCATCTTTCTTTTTTAGAATGTGTAATATTTCTTCCAGTAATTCTTCTTGCTTATTCAAATTGTTGACCGTTCCGAGCAAATCACACACATGATAAGGTTTTGTTGATCCTTCAGGTACAAATGAATCAATACCCATTTTTTCCAGATTAACCAAGTGTTCGTAACTGACAGCTATATTAGGCTCATCGGGGAGAGGAATTTTTTCGACAGCTTTTAACTTCTCAAAACTCCGGTTAATTTCTCGCAAATTGAACAGTATACTTGAAAAGTAGTCTCGTTTCTGTCCGCCATTCACATTAATGTAAATTCTCTTTGCTTCGTTATCAGATTTAATCACAGCACAGGAATCAAAGTCTTTATTTTTCAGAACCACACCTGTTCTCCACTGCAAATCATCTTTTATGTTCCTGTGCATCTTGACGATAAAACGTGGCATAACTGAAAGCGGAAGAAAATCGTATTCAATAAAAAACTTCAGGGCTCCATGAGAATCAAAATCAAAATTTGGTTCTGGAACTGCCAGAAGATCTGGAAGAAGTATGGTTTGTTCGTCAATTGTATAACATAACTCGAATTTTTTCATCAAATTTATAATGAAATTGTAGCGTGTAGGGGGATAATAATAGTCATTATTGTATTTCTTTTTTAAAATCTCATCCAGCAGACCAAATCGAAGAACTCCTTTTCTATTCACCAGAGCCTCCGAATTTATGATTTTATATACACCTTCGGTAATCCATTTAGGTTCAAGCACGTGCGTATCAAGCAGTGAGATGTCCTTAAAGTGCACAATAACTCCCAAGTCGTTAAGAAAATCAACAAGGGTATTTTGGGATGACTTATCGCCCACTTTTTCTTCCATGCACATATTCCGATATTCTTCATAAGTAATGAAATCACAATCCATTTTCTCTAACTTGGTCTTCACGTTGAACCAACTTTTAGCCCATTCTATTTGCATGTGTTCAATTTTTGAAATTTCCTCTTTTAGTGTTCTGGAAAAAACATCAATTCCTTTTTTAGACTTACACGAAATTCGGAAGAAACCTTTTATAGAAGGGTACTTCTCCTGCAAAAACTTCCTATTCAACTCAAAAGAAGGATTTTCATCAATTTTGTTCAAAGCGACTAGTACCGGTGAATCACCTCCAAAGCTATTTATATGCTTTAGCCAGTACTCAGCTTTTTCATCCCTCCTAGAATCCAGTACAAGAATGTAAAGACTCCTCTTGGAAAGGAAAAACTGGTGAGTAGCATGCATTATTTCCTGTCCGCCAAAGTCCCAGAAATTAACCTTTATTTCTTTACCTTTATTATTGAATTTCCATTCATTGATATTAATCCCATGGGTTTGGCCCTCGTTCCCATCAAAACCTTTGCTCAGTAGCCTCTTTACCAGCGAAGTTTTACCTGCACCCCCATCACCTACAAGTAAAACTTTTACTTCGTTTAATGGTTTTTTTTCGTCAGCTAAAGAGTTAATGTAGTTGAGAATCGCCTCTCTACCCTTCCCCATAATCTCCAAAGGAGGATTTGGGAGAGGTGTTAAATTCAAATAAATTATATTGAACTTCCATCGATTATCCCACTCAAAATCCAGACGTAATTTCAAAATTTCAGGTGGCAATGAAATAAGTATATTTCCAGAAACATCAAGTCTATGAAGATTTTTCAAATTGGAGATTTCAGGAGGTAATGAAGTTAGTTGATTTCCAGCTATGTCAAGTTGCGTAAGATTTTCCAACTCAGAGATTTCAGAAGGTAGAGAAGTCAATTGATTTCCAGATATGTTAAGTATAGTAAGATTTTCCAACTCAGAGATTTCAGAAAGCAGAGAGGTCAATTGATTATTATGTATACCAAGTTGAGTAAGATTTTTCAACTCGGAAATTTCAGAAGGCAAAGAAGTTAATTGATTATTAGAAATGTCAAGTTGAGTAAGATTTTTCAACTCAGAGATTTCAGAAGGCAAAGAAGTTAATTTATTTTTAGAAATGTCAAGTCGCTTAAGATTTTTCAACTTGGAGATTTCAGAAGGTATAGAAGTTAATTGATTATTATGTATGTCAAGTTGAGCAAGATTTTTCAACTTGGAGATTTCAGAGGGTAACGAAGTTAATTGATTATTATGTATGTCAAGTTGAGCAAGATTTTTCAACTCGGAAATTTCAGAGGGTAACGAAGTTAATTGATTATTGTATATGTAAAATGTTGTAAGATTTTTCAACTCGGAAATTTCAGAAGGCAAAGAAGTCAATTGATTTTCAATTATGTTAAGTGTAGTAAGATTTTTCAACTCAGAAATTTCAGAAGGTAGAGAAGTCAATTGATTTCTAGAGATGTTAAGTGTAGTAAGATTTTTCAACTCGGAAATTTCAGAAGGTAGCGAAGTCAGTTGATTATCAGACATGTTAAGTGTAGTAAGATCTTTAAACAGACATATTTCAAGTGGAAACGACGTGAGATTTTTAGATGATAGGTTCAATACAGTTACTTTTTTTCTTTTTGCCTCTTTAATCAGATCCCTAATCTCTTCTGCTTCCATCAATAATCCCTGCCTCACTGCCCTGTATTTTGCTTTAAACCAACTAAAAATTCAATGTGTTATTGCAGTTGCCACGTGGAAATGATCACTACATAGAAAAATAATTAAATCTGAAAAATAGAAGGTGTTGCTGACTAAATAACTTTCGATTTTAAGAAATTATACAGGAAAAGCCGCGCCAAGGCGCGGTACAAAAACGACGGTATACACCATTACGGTTATTCTGGCACTTAAAAAAACTAAACGGTTAACCGTATTTTAGTTCTCACAAACCCACTTTCTCCCCCGCCGCTGACCCCATTATCCTCTCAATATCCTCAACCGTATTAATATTCTCAAAAGTCACCAGCTCGGGATCAATTCCCCTGATTTCCGATACCTCAACCTGCACCACATCCTCCATTGCATAAATCGGCGCAAGCACAAAGCGGTCCCCCTTCTCGAAAGCTTTCTCGATCTCTGGCACCATCTTTCTGGAATAAACTGCGTGGAGGGTTTCGAACCTGCCGTTTTCCTGCTTCGGGAGGGCAGCATCGTGTCCTTCGGCTTTTTCGAAAAGGAAATTCACAGCCCTGCTGTTTACGAAAGGCATGTCACAGGCGCAGACGAAGGCGTATTCGGAGCTTGCTTCGAGCAGCCCGGCGCGGATGCCTTCAAGGGGGCCGAAGTCTTCTCTGGTGTCGAAGCAGAAGCGGATTTCACGGTCAGGGAATTTTTCGATGACAGGCATTAGCCGGGCTTCCTGGGTGCTGTCCCTGATTGAGATGATGACCTCGTCCACAGCTTGAAAAAGAGAATTGAGCAGGCGTTCGAGGATGGTTTTTCCTTCGAATTCCAGGAGGGCTTTTTCGACCATGCCCATCCGGCGGCCTTTGCCTCCTGCCAGGACGATTGCGCTTCGGGACACTCTACGATCTGTTTTTTCGCTCATTTAATTCACAGCCCGGTTTTTCCACTCTTTTGCAGCTTCTTTTTCTGCCCTTTTTCTGCTCTTTTTCTGCTCTTTTTCTGCTCTTTTTCCGCTCTTTTTTTACAGCCTTTAGTGCTCCCGGTCGTGGACCCAGAACTCTTCTTTTTCCGTGATCTCTTTTTTCCAGATCGGGGCGTCGGCTTTTACCCGTTCGATGGCTTCGCTGAGGGCGGGGAAAAGTTCGGTCCTGTGGGCGGATGCGATCACGATGTAGACGATGTCTTCCCCGGCTTCGAGGACGCCGGTCTTGTGGTGGATGAGGACTTCGAGGATGCCTTCTTTTTGTTTGAGGTCTTCGCGGATCTTTTCCAGGACTTTTGAGGCTTCGGGTTCGTATTTTTCGAATTCGAGCCTGTCTGTTTTCGTATCCCCGTCAAGTTCGCGGACGATGCCGGTGAAGGTGCCGATTGCGCCTGCGTTTCGTATTTGCGGTTCCTGGCGGATGCGCTTTATGAGGTCGTCAAGGGTGTAGCGGTCGGGCTGGGCAAGGATTAGGCCGAAGATGGAGGCTGAAAGGGTCTCGTGCATGTCAGGGTTTTCCGGAAGCCTTATCAGGACGTTGGAGAGGCCTTCAAGGCCTCCGAGGACGATTTTAGGGAGCTTGCTCTCCTTGAAACCTTCGACCACGGCAAAGTCAAGGCCCCGGTCGCAGAGGGCGTCAAGAGCCCGCTCCAGGTCAGGGTCTCCTGAAAAGCTGACCATCTCGGTGTCGGTAAGCCCTATTACCGTGTCCGCACCCGCATCGAAATGCCTGCCGGTGTCTGTGTCCTCTGGGTTGTAGCGAAATTCCCCCATGTGCTTTACCGTGCCCACCGAGCCAAAGCCGGAAAGTTTTTGGACCAGGGCGGAGACGAGAGCTGTCTTGCCTGATTTCTTGTAGCCTACTACGGAAATGACCTTCATCAGGGAGCGTTATGAATTTCCCGGTATATGAAAGGGCCGGAAGGTCAGGTCGTAAACCGGGCCGAAAAGCCAGACAGGGACTCAGGGGAAGAGGAAAAAGATGGAAATGAGGCAAATCCTCAGACGAACTTCTTTCTAAAAATAAACAAGTTTTACCATTGTTAGAAATTTTCAAATATCAAAAAGTCGATATTACATATTCACATTAAAACAAATTTTGATAATAAAAATTTTGATAATAATATTAATACTAATATTGAATATCCATCCGGAATTGATTATCCATCCAGAAAGCCGGACCAGGGGGAATACCAGATGGGAAACAAGGGGGAAAATAAGATGGGAGTGCCATTATGGAGGTAGTTAAGGTCAAGATTCACGACCTTCCCGAGGAAGAAAGACCGAGGGAAAGGCTGGTCCGAAACGGGCCGGAGTCTCTTTCAAACGCCGAACTGCTGGCGATCATCCTCAGGACGGGGTCGCGGGCAGAGAATGTTGTTAGCATGTCCAGCCGGATTTTATCGGAGTACAGCATCAAGCAGCTCAGCCTTGCAAACATAAAGAGGCTCATGCAGATCCACGGCATAGGGGAGGCAAAGGCTTCACAGATCTCTGCGGTTTTTGAACTGGCAAGGAGGCTTGAGACTTTTGTGGAGGAACCCAAGCGAAAAGTCCGCTCCCCCAAAGACGTCTACACCCTCATGTACCCTAAAATGCGTGAGCAGAAGAAAGAGAGATTCATAACCCTGTACCTGGACACGAAAAACCAGATCCTGAAGGAAGAGACCGTATCCATAGGCAGCCTGAACGCAAGCATCGTGCACCCGCGGGAGGTCTTCAAATCAGCCCTGATGGAGTCCTCAGCATCCGTAATCATGATCCACAACCACCCCTCCGGGGACCCGAGCCCCAGCAGGGAAGACATCATGGTCACGGAAAAGCTGGTTGAAGGAGGAAAGCTCCTGGGAATCGACGTCCTCGACCACATCATCATAGGGGACGGCAGGTACGTGAGCTTAAAGGACGAAGGGTTCGTCAGGTGACCGGGATATTGAGCAACTGACTACAGGAAGGATTCCGGCCCTTTTCCTTTTTAGCCCGGACAGATTCAGGTTCAACTCTTTCTGGACAGCCCTGATTTTGTCAGTCCCTGATTTTCAGGTCCTGTTTTTGCAGTTTTTGCAGTTTTTGTATTTCCGTTCCTGTTTTTTTCAAAATATTTATTCATGGTTTTTTTGCCAGGTTATGCCAGGGTTTTCCCGGATGAATGAAGCAAGGTTGGTAAAAAAAGTTAATGAAGATAAGTTAGTGAAGATAAGTTAAAGGCAGAGGAATGAATTAAAAGAGAAACAAATGTCCGATAACGGCGTGAACTTCAGTGTTTGCTTATTCCGAATTTAGCATGAAAACGGGCATGGAGATCAAGGAAACACGGCACCTCGCCCACCCCTGTCCTGAAAGGACCGAATCATATATATTTAAATACTTAAGGGTAATTGCTCTCTGTCAACTTGCTAAATCCACGATAACTATATATATCTACAAGAAATGGGCATTTCGGATTAAATCAAGATTTCACTTCATGACTTTACTTTTCACCATTTCATCCCTGCGGCAAAAAGGAGGTTTTCGGCATTACAAAACACATAAACGCTTGTGCACTTGATAACATGCAGACTGGAGATATTACCCTGAACGACCCTTATACTGTGCCTTACAGGGGCATATACGCGGTCTGCGATGCGAAGAACGAATATGCGGAGATCATTGAACATTCTAACTGCTACAGCGGAGCTTCCTGGTCCCTTTACCACTATGCAAAAGCTCCTCTTATCCTTAAAGCCCGTTCGAACGGGAACATGATCCGTTACTTCGTGAAAACCGGAACCTCGAATCTCGAACTCAAGGCCTCAATTGCCGCCGCAGGCATCGAATCCGTAATCGTGGAAGGGGATGAGGTGCAGGTCACGTACGCCGGACTCGGAGGCGGAGGAGTCGGTGCGACCCGCTGCCGGGCTTTTGCCGACGGGGTTTTACGCTATAAGCTGACCGAATCCGGAGGGGAACGCTGCGCAAAAGGCACTATCATTATCCCGAGGCGGAACCGCGTGCTGATCGGCATTGATGACACGGATTCCAAGGAAACGGGAGCCACCTGGACCCTGACCCACAACATCGCAAGCGAACTCGACTGCCCGGACGCCGTCTACCTCTCCCACGCTCTGGTCCAGCTCTTCCCGGTCCCTGAAAAGACCCAGAACTGCATGTCAACGGTCCTGGAGTTTGGCTGCAAGGACGAAAAAGCAAAGGAACAGCTTGTCGAAGCCCTCAAAAAAGCCCTCGAAAAATACAGCGCTTCCAGCGAAACCGGGATGGTTGTCCTCACTGACTTTTATGCTAAAGGCCTCTACGAATACAGCAACCGCTGCCGGACAGAACGGGTCTCGAAAGAATATGCCCTTAGCTGTGCCAAAGAAAACGGCGTGGAAGTCGTCCTGGACGGGAACGGCGTAATCGGAGCCATGGGAGCCCTGCCCTGGTTTGGCAGGCCACAGGAATCAATCGTCCCGGGTACCGAAATCAAACCGCTTATCGATTAAAATTAAAAAAGCACCGGATACGTTCGTAAATATTCAGATACCTTCGGATACCTTCGGATACATCCTTAAACACCCTTGAATATCCTTAACATTCGGAAACACCCTGAACAGAGATGGGAGACGTGAGCAAAGAAACCGGAAGACCCGAATGCACCGGGTTCGAAGCCCTTTACCTTTCAGCCCTTGACAGCGACGTGGAACTCATAACAGCCGTCCCCGGCTACCCTATCACCTCCCTAATGGAACTTTTTTTGGAATATGCACATTTTGATGCCAGATGGCTTACGAACGAGAAGGTTGCCCTGGAAATAGCTCTGGGTGCATCTTCTTCGGGCCGAAGGTCCCTTGTGATTGTGAAACATGTGGGTATGAACCTCCTTTCGGACCCCCTCATCACTTCGGTCACGCACACTATCGGGGCTGGCCTTGTGATTATTGCAGGGGACGACCCCGGCGTGAAAGGTTCCCAGAACGAACAGGACTCCCGCTGGTACGGCAAAATTGCCGAGGTCGCAGTGTTTGACCCGCATGACCCGACGACCGCTTACCGGGTTCTCAGGGAGGCATACGAGCTATCGGAAAAAACAAAGACTCCGGTCATCGTCCGGGTCACCGCAGGGCTCAATAAAATTACAGGAGGGGTTATGCACCTCCTGCCTTCCGAAAAACCCCACCCCGAATTCGACCGCTCGACCTGGAACATACGGATGCGGGAAAAGCACCAGCGCTTCCATAAAGAAGTGTACCCCCTGCTGGAGGAAGAAGCCGAAACTACGGGACTGAATACCCTCAAAAAAGGAAAAAGGAAAGAAAAAGAGGCAGGGAAGCTTTCGGAAAAGACCGGTATGGGTATCATTTCCTCGGGTTTTGCTTCAACCCTGGTGGAAGAAGTCCTGGAAAAATCAAACAAAGGCAACATGGTTTCACACTTATCCCTGAATCTTGTAAACCCGCTTCCACTCCGGAAAATCGGAGCCTTTCTGGAAGAAAACGACAGGGTGCTCGTGGTCGAGGAGTCCGAGCCCGTTATTGAAGACCAGCTCCGTATAACAGGAAAGGTATACGGGAAAAACACCGGGCACGTCCCTTACGGGCAGGTCCTTGAGAAAGATCTCGAATTTGCCCTTGAGCATATCGGGGAGGAAAAACCTTCGAAACCCGAAGAGGGTGGGCTCTCAAAAACCCGGAAACAGAGCAGGACTTCCATCTGCGAAGACTGCCCTTACCTTTCCCTCTACCGCTTTCTCCATTCCCTCGATGTAAGGGTTGCGGGAGACATGGGCTGTTCCATCCGGAGCGCACCCGAACCCCTTGCGGCAGTGGACGTGAGCTTTGCCCTGGGTTCCGCAATCTCGGTTGCCTGCGGTTTCGAGAAAAAAGGAATAGCCGTGATCGGAGACTTCGCCCTGGCGCATTCCGGCATCCTGGGGCTGCTCACTGCCGTGAACTCCGGATATGACGTGCTCGTGCTCATACTCCTGAACGAAGTCGCTGCCATGACAGGAGGGCAGGAAGTCCCGGACCTCACGAAAGTCGTTGAAGTTATAGTGCCGGATGTTTCGCTTATCGACCTTGATGAGAAAAACGGGGAAAAAGAAAGAGGGGACGAAAGCGAAAACAAAACCGGACATGAAAGAGTAAATGAAAACGAAAGTCCTGATTCGGAGCTTTCGAATTTGATCTCCGAAAAACTTGCCCTTCCCGGAGTTTCAGTTATTTTTGTCAAAGGAAAATGCACAAAGTATTGATTTCAGGGATCTTTCCCTGATCCGGCTTTTTCCAACCTTTTCCAACCTTTTCTATCTCTTTTTATCCTTTTTCAACCTTTTCCAACCTTTTCTAACCCAATCTATCCTTTTTTAGCTCCTTTTAGCCTGTTTTCCTCGACCGGATTATCCATCTCAACTTTGGGCCTTTTCTTTCAAATTTATTCATTTTCAAAAAGCCCCCTTTTCCCAAATTTGTTTCTTTCACAGTTTTCACACAGGAAAGAAGGAAGCAGCCCCTTTATTTCCAGACTTAGAGTAAAACAGCTCCCTAAAACATAACTTCGAACCATTTTGAAGCTTAATAAAAATATAAATCCCTTGTAAAAAATAGTATGAATGGAACCCTTCTGAAAAATTACGAAACCGGGATATTCCAGGAAACAGGTTAAAAATGTTTGGACGAAGAATGTTTATATTTGTACTGAGAAACAATACTATGGGACATCTGGGCTCAAATATGAGACAGAAAAGGGGGAGAGAATATATTGAATAAGAAATTTCAGATTTTACTGGCAGTTGTAGCTCTGTTGCTATTTGTCGGAGCATTCACTTATTTCACCCAAAACCCTCTGCTGTGGGGGACGGGAGCCGTAGCTGTACTTTTTATGGTCTTACTTTTCAGGATAGACCCTCTCAGCCCTGAAGAAAAATGAGAGAAAGAACAGGAAAAAAGAGAGGGGAAGAGAAGAAAAAGAAAGATACGGGACTTTAACCCCGGAACATTTAATTTAAATACTCCCCGTTTAACCTTTAGTAGCAGTAGTAGTGTTTCTCAAGATTATTCTTAAGATTTATTTTTCAGAGTTATTCTGGAGCTATTTTAGAGTTGTTCCAGAGTTATTTTAGAGTTGTTCCAGAGTTATTTCCCATAGTTGCTTCCTGGGGTCGTTTACCACAATTGATTCCAGGGGTTGTTTGATATAGTCGTTTCCCGGAATTATTTCCAGGTCATTTTCAAGTTATTTTCAAGTTATTTTTCAGATTTAAGACCGGGTTCCGGACGAAAGTTAAGATTTGATTCGGGATGAAGCCTATGAAACGGAAGATCAGGATTACTGCAGTATGCTTGATGCTCCTCATCTCTACTCTTTTTGCCGGTTGTGTTGACCAGGAGCCGGCTGAGGAAGGAAATGAAACAGGAGAAGGAGGAGCAGGGGAAGAGGTTGATGAGGTAGACGGGGAAGGTTCCGGAGAAGAAAAGCCTTCCGGGGAAGAGGGGCACACAGTGCCCGAACTTGAGGATAAAAGTGCGGGCTTTTTAAGGTACTACAGCCCCGAAAAAGCTGAATTCGAAGCTAAAGTCCCTGCCTACTCCCTGCCTCTCAGCGAGTCGGAGATCGCAAATTACGGGGATTTTTCGGGAAAGATCACTCCTGGGGCTTCAGACCTTGAGAAACTGAAGAAAAACGGCTTTGTTGTGGTCGAAAACCCCTACAACCCCGGGGAAGAGGACATAACAGGGATGTACTCAATCCTGGAAGAAGAGGAAGTCCCGATCTTTATTACCACCGATTCCCTGCTGCACCTCTACCACATCCAGTTTGACGAGACCCTGCGCCAGATCGAGGAAGAGGAATTTTACGCTGCGATCTGGGATACCGATAAAACCCTTCTGGACGCCTCCGTAGCAGAGTACAATAACGCAAGTTCATCAGGGGAAGTGAAGGAAGCCGCAAGAAGAAATGCAGCTTATTTTGCCGTTGCTTTGAGCCTGCTCCAGCCGAAGCCCGACCAGGTACAGGAGGAGGACCCCTACGGCATGGAAGATGAGGCTCTCTTTCCGGCAGGTTCGGAAGAAAGCTACCGTTTTGAGGTCCCCTCGTTCGTAAAAGAAGATGTCGAAGCCGAACTTGCCCTGATCGAAGCCCATGCCGGTTTTGCGCCTTCCCCTCTTTTCATGTACACGGAAGACTACTCCCAGTACCTGCCCCGCGGGCATTATACCCGCTCCGAGCTGCTGCAAAACTACTTTAAAGCCTTCATGTGGCACGGCAGGATGACCATGCTCCTGAAAGGACAGCTGATCCAGGCCGATGACCCCGAAAAGGAAGCCAGGATCCAGACCATGCAGGCAAGCCTGATCTCCTCGGAGCTTGAATCGGACCCGAAACTCTTTGGAAACTGGGACCGGATCTACCTGGTTACGGCTTTCTACGTCGGTTTTTCCGATGACCTCGGGCCCTACGAATACATTGAAGCCCTTGATACCGTATTTGCCGGGGACTTTGAGCCCGAAAAGCTGGACGAAGCCAGTGTTGCGGAAATGAAAGCAAAGCTTGCCGAATTCCAGGGCCCTGAAATCTACGGCGGAACCGGAGCCTGCGTGCTTGAGCCTCCCTTTACCCCGGAACAGGCCGATGAGTGCCTGAACGATACAAGGGGTTTCCGCTTCATGGGGCAGCGCTTTATCCCGGACTCCTACATGTTCTCAAACCTCGTGGGAGCCTATACCGGGGAATACCTGGGGGATGCAGAAGAGCCGCCTTTCACCCTGGTAATCTCGGGGGCAGGCAGGCCTATCCGGGGTTTCCCCCGCGGGCTTGATGTCCTGGCCCTCCTGGGTTCGGAACGGGCAGGCTACTGGCTGGAAGAGCTGGACGATTCGAACTACGAAAACTACAGCGTCCGGTATGAAGGGCTGGACGCCGAATTTTCCACCTTCAACGAAAGCGAATGGAACCGGAACCTTTACTGGGCCTGGCTCTACTCCCTCCAGCCCCTGCTCGAGGAGCACGGGGAAGGCTACCCGACCTTCATGCAGACCGAAAGCTGGCAGGATAAGGAACTGAACACAGCCCTGGCTTCCTGGACCGAGCTCAGGCACGACACCATCCTTTACGCCAAACAGAGCTATACCATGGTGGAGTCCGCAGCCCCGATGCCTCCGGAAGAAAAGCCGGTTGTGGGATACGTGGAGCCTGTTCCCGAGTTCTATGCAAGACTCCTTACCCTTACCCGGATGACAAACCAGGGCCTGGACGAAATGGAAGTTCTTGATCACGCCTCGAAACGCAGGCTCACAAACCTTGAGAGCGTCCTGGAAAGGCTGCTGGAAATCTCGGAAAAGGAACTTGAAAACGAAGAGCTCACCGAGAGCGACTACGAATTCATAAAGACCTTCGGGGACCAGCTTGAAGGCGTCATCTCGGACGTCGATGAAAAAGCCCGGAAAACCACCATCGTGGCTGACGTCCACACCGAAGGGAACACCGGCATGGTGCTTGAGGAAGGTGTCGGATACGTGGACATGCTGGTGGTCGCATACAAACTCCCCGACGGCCGAATCCTTGTGGGCGCGGGGCCCGTAATGAGCCACTACGAGTTCAAACAGCCCCTGGACGACCGCCTGACCGATGAAAAATGGCGAGAAATGCTGGAGGAAAACCCGCCGGAAAGGCCGGAGTGGACCTCCACTTACATTTCTTAACTTTTTTTATTTTTAGTTTCAGCTTTAGTTTTAGCTATAGTAACACACATAAAAAATTTTCACAATTGTGGGTCGCTGAAGTAGACGTAGAAAAAAATTTAATAGTTAAGGGATTATTTGGAAAACATATGTAAAAAAATTCAATACTTTGGAAATACTTTGGAAATACTTCAGAAATACATTGAAAATACTTCGGAAATACTTCGGAAATACATTGAAAATACTTTGGAAATACAATCGAAGAAATATGGAAAAATCCCCATCATAAAAATTCACCACCATATAAAGACCCCCATACCCCAGCCTTCGGTCGCAAAATCAGGATAACCTGAATCCACCAGACTGAGAAGGTAAGAAAACCCCACCTTCAGGAGTTAGCCAGCCCCCAGCCTAACTCCACCCAGAAAATGAATTGAAGCGACCGAGATGAAAAGATGAAGCAACGAACTCAAACAATCGCTATTTGCCTGATGCTTTTAGCCTCCGTTTTCATAGCAGGATGCCTGGAAGAAATCTCCGGGAAGGATTCGGAAAACGGGACTGCCGGTGAAAACGGGACGGCTAATGAAAATGGAATGGATCTCGAAGAAAACCAGAAGGCTGTCAACTCTGCCACAGGGCACCTTAAGACCGAAGCAGTAAACTTTTCGGACCTTGAAGCCGGAAATTCCACGCTTCTGGAAAGTTATGAGCTTGAAGCCCTTGATGTCGAATTGAAAGTTCCCCAGTACGGGCTGCCCCTGGAAGAGTCGGACTTCTCCAACTACGAGACGTTTTCAAACAGGGTCCCGATGGACGACGCAGCTCTCGAAATGCTCATGCAAAACGGTTTTGTGGTAATCGAAAATCCCTTCAACTCACAGGAAGACGACATCACCAGGATGTACAGGAGCCTTAAAGGAGACGGCCCCCTTATTTTCATAACTCCGGATACCCTGCTCCACATCTACCACGTCCAGTTCGACGAGAGCATGAGCGAGGTGGAGCAAAGAGAACTTTATGACCTGGTCTGGGAACTCGATACTGCCCTGCTGAACGCTTCGGTCGAGGACTACAAGAGCAAGTCCGGGGAAACAAAGGAAGCCGCAAGAAGAAATGCGGCATATTTTGCCGTTGCCCTTAGCCTGCTCCAGCCGGGACCGGACCAGATAAAGGATGTGGAAGACCCCTATTCCCCCGATGCAGGAAAGTACTTTTCCCCCGGAGCTGCAGAACAGTACCACTTTGAGGTCCCGGCGTTTGTAGAGGATGAAGTCGAAGCCGAACTTGCCCTGATCGAAGCTCATGAAGACTATGCCCTGTCTCCGATTTTCCTGTACGACGAGGACTATTCCCAGTATGTCCCGAGAGGGCACTACACCCGCTCTGAACTGCTGGAAAATTATTTCAGGACCTTCATGTGGCACGGGAGGATGAGCATGCTGCTCAAGGGCAGATTGATTCAGGCTGAAGACCCGGAAAAAGTAGCCCGCATCCAGACCATTCAGGCAAGCCTTATCTCTTCGGAACTTGAAGCAGACCCCGCACTTCTGGAAAAATGGGACAGGATCTACGCGGTCACCGCTTTTTATGTTGGTCTTTCCGACGACCTCGGGCCTTACGAATACATGGAAGCAATGGATACCGTGTTTGGAAACGGAGATAGGGAATTTAGCGAAACCGCAGTCGAAAAGTTGAAAATCGAACTTGCCGGATACCGGAGCCCGGAGATCTACGGGGGCACCGGAGGGTACCCCGGAGAACTTATAACCACTGCCGAACAGGCAGACGAACTCCTGGAGGATACGAAAGGGTTCAGGTTCATGGGCCAGCGTTTCATTCCTGATTCCTACATGTTCTCAAGGCTTACAGGCCCCTATACGAAAGAGTACACAGGAAACCGGGACCCGAAACCTTTCACCTACATTCCTTCAGCTGCGGGAAACGACAGGGGCTTTCCCCGCGGGCTCGACGTGATGGCTCTCCTGGGTTCCGAACGGGCAGTCTACTGGCTGGACGAGCTGGACGATTCAAACTATGAAAACTACAGTTACCGGTACGGCGAACTGGAATCGGAGTTTTCGGAATTCGACGACGCAGCCTGGAACCGGAACCTCTACTGGTCCTGGCTCTACTCCCTCCAGCCCCTCCTGAAAAGCCACGGCGGCGGCTACCCGACCTTCATGCAGACCGAAGCCTGGCAGGACAGGGAGCTTAGCACCTCCCTTGCCTCCTGGACTGAACTCAGGCATGACACGGTACTCTACGCAAAGCAAAGCTATGGAATTGAAGAGGAACTTCCGGAACTGGAGAGCAAACCTGTTGGCTTTGTAGAACCTGTGCCCGAATTCTATAACAGGCTCCTTGCCCTGACGAAGATGACATCCGGCGGGCTGGAAGAGCTTGACGTCCTCGACGAAAATTCAAAAAGGAGATTTGAAAGCCTTGAAGACATCCTGGACAAGCTTGTAGATATTTCCGAAAAGGAACTTGAAAACCAGGAACTTTCAGCAGAAGAAAAACTTTTCATCTTTGAATTCGGGGAATGGCTCGAAGTGGTCGGAGATGTAGATAAAGATGCGAAGAAAACAACCCTAGTAGCTGATGTCCACACCGAACCCAACACCAAGATGGTGCTTGAAGAAGGCACAGGTTACGTGGACATGCTTGTTGTGGCATACAAAGTCCCGGACGGCAGGATATTCCTGGCTGCCGGACCCTTAATGAGCCACTACGAGTTCAAGCAGCCCCTGGACGACCGCCTGACCGATGAAAAATGGAGAGACATGCTGGAGGAAAAACCGCCGGAAAAGCCGGAGTGGACCTCCACTTACATTTCTTAACTTTTTTTATTAAAATGAAAATGATCGCCTGGTCAGAGAAATATTTCACTGTCCCAGAAAACCGTTTTCAACTCGATTGTTAAAAAATGCCTCCGCCAGCTTGCCTGGCGGCCCTCACACAAAAAAATAATAAAGAGATATGAAAAAGCAGTATTTGCACAATATTTACAGATTGCATTTATTTCTTTTTTTGCATTCTTACCTTTTTTTCAGGTTGCTTTTATTTTTTCCATTTTTTCTTCTCCCGACTTCTTTTTTGCCTTTTTTCTCTTCATTTTATCTGTCTATTTTTTATTCTGCAAAAGCCGGCCGCCTTCGACGCCCGGGGATAAGAACGACAAAGGTGGCCAGTTCCGGTTGTATGGGACATAAATAAGGGTTCAGAGCAAGCCATTACTTTTTTTACTTAAAACTATAAACCGAATAATGCAGGACGACCATTTTTTTTAAGTACATATATTTTTGTATTTAGGTTTCTTTTTTGTTAATTACACCATATAATATTACTAATATACAATATATATTGATACTAAATTACAAAAAAGTATTAATATTTAACATATATTGATAAAATCATGTTAACATTTAAATAGTAAATCGTCATTGATATTCATACTGACAAAAAAGTTTGGCTTTCTTCAGAAAGCTTCAAAAAGTATCGATCTTCCTGCAAAAAAAGGAAGATGTTGTCAAGCGCTAAGAATAATAACGCAAGAGACGGCATTCTGCGGAATATAAAGAATCTCCGGAAGAGGAGTATACAAACGCTGCAGATGCCGCCAGGGAATTGAAAGGAGACTAAACAAAGTAAAGGGGGAATATCATGGAAACTGAGAGTAAAAGCGGATTAATTACAGAACTTCCTATGGACGCTCAGAAGGTATTAAAAAATGTAGATTTTCCTGTAAAAAGGAACAACATTATTGAGCAGGCAAGGAAGAGTGGAGCAATCCCGGACATACTGCGGGGACTTGGCATGCTTCCGGACAGGGAATACAATAGCGTTGAGGATGCCGCCGAGGAACTTCATAGAATTTACATCGGGACCTCCTCTTAAAAAGCGTAACTTATTTTTTTCATGGGACTTACGCAGTTGAAGCAAAAACCAGAAGCATAAGACACCAAAAGGTCTAACTAATAATGTTCCTGGTAAGGTATCAAGTGCTTGTTTTGCTCCTCAAGTGCGTAATTTCAATTTTATTTATTTTAGGAATGATTAAAAGCTAATTATAAAAATAACACTTGCAAAAATAACACTTGCAAAAATAATATCTATAAATATAATATCTATAAATATAATATCTATAAATGTAATACCTATAAAAATAATACCTGTAATAAGTATGCTTTCGGCACATCCAAAATCAGTCTAATGATTCGGTTTTACCTCTGCTAATTATTAGAAAATAAGTAATGAAGAAGAGTTAGAGAAATTCTCACATCTTATACATTTCAGATCGAAACCTTCCCCTCTTCCTTAACCTCGTGGGATTTTTTCTGTTTTACTTCGTTGATCATCTTTTCAAGGTAATCTCTCGGGATACTCTTGTGCTTTTCTTCGGTGCAGATCTTGACCTTGTCGATCAGGGCACAGAGTTCATCCCGCTCAAGGCAGAAACCGATGCTGTTAATGATGCCTTTCAGGGCTTTTGTGCCGGTGTGCTTGCCGACGATCAGGTTGCGTTTTCCGCCCACCATTTCGGGGAGGAAGAGTTCGTAGGTTTTGGGCTCTTCCAGGATTGCAGCAACGTGGATCCCGGACTCGTGGGTAAAGGCGTTTTCCCCGACCACAGACTTGTTTATGGCGGGAGCGATCCTGGAGTATTCCGCAACCATTTTGGAAAGTTTAGTCAGTTTGGTCGTGTCGTAGCGGTCGATGCCGTACTGCACCCTGAGGGCTACCATTACTTCTTCAAGGGAGGCATTGCCCGCCCGTTCCCCGATTCCGTTAACGGTTGTGTGGAGCTGCTTTGCCCCGGCTTCGGCGGCTGCAAGGGTGTTTGCGGTGGCCATGCCCAGGTCGTCATGACAATGGATGCAGATCGGGGTTTTGACCGTCTTGAAAATCTCGCTTACCAGGTAGCTGGTGCTGGAAGGGTTCAGGATGCCTATGGTATCGGCAAGGCTTACGTAAGCCACCTTATAATCCTTTTCAACTTCCAGGAAAGCCTGTTTGAGCCGGTCCACGGGGGTCCGGGTAGCATCTTCGGCTGCAAAACGAACTTTCAGCCCGTGGTCGGTTGCATATTCGATAGTTTCTTTGGCACAGCCCAGCATCTCCTCAAGACTCCGGTGGTACTTGTGCTGGAGATGCATATCGGACATGGCGATAAAAATGCTAACAATGTCAACGTCACATTCCAGAGCAGCGTCAACATCCCCTTTTACAGACCTGGAGAGGCAGCAGATTCTTGCGTCAAACCCCTGGTTTGCAATTTCCCTTACAATTTCCTTTTCGTTAGCTGAAACTACGGGAAAACCTGCTTCAATCACCTCGATTCCCATCGAATTCAGCTCACTGGCCATTGCCAGTTTCTGCTCCCGGTCAAATACGACTCCCGGGGTCTGCTCCCCATCACGGAGGGTAACATCACAGATTTCTATATCAAGGGGGCGGTGATCGATGAAGTCCATCAGCTTGTTTCTGGAGTACTGCTCGCTCTCTGACATGGTACTGATTCCTGCGCTTGTTTTTGCTGCTTTTGAGGACATATTTAATTAATTTTAATGATAGATCGCAATTTGCCCCTGCTATCGCCCTAATGCTTGAGTGGAAACCTTTCAGGGCTGGAAAATTCCTTTAAAGGCAAAAAATGTACTATTTTAGTAAGATTAAGGATAGCTTAACCTGCATGTATATAAACGTTATCCCAAGGGGAAAGTAATTTCCGGCAACAGCATAAACATACGTTCGGAAGTGAAAAGGAAGTAAAAAGAACCCTTTTCAGGCAAGTTAACAGCATAAACATATATTATGAAGTAAAAAAGAAGTAAAAAGGAGTAAAAAGGCCTTTATCAGCCTCTTATCAGCCTCTTATCAGGACAGTTTCCGCTGTACCCTCTCATAAAAGCAGGTATCCGAGACCTTCACAAAACGTGCCGGAAACTTCGATTTTTTCATTTTCACCACATCCTCCTGCCGGATCCTGTAGGACTTCTGCCCGTCGATAGCGACTACAGCTTCCTTGGAGGCTATAAGGTGCACGGTGAATTCACTGTCCGAAGGGATGACCCAGGGCCTTGAGGAAAGCTTAAAAGGAGCCACGGGCACGACAACGATGGCATTTACCCTGGGGTTTACGATCGGGCCACCGGCGCTCATAGCATAGGCGGTGGAACCGGTGGGAGTTGCAAAAACCACGCCGTCCGCACGCATTTCTCCCAGGGGACATTCATCCACGTTTACTTCGAACTGGATGATCTTTGCGGGCTTTGCGGACATGATTGCGACTTCGTTGGTGGCGGTATCGAGAATTTCCCCGTTCAGGTAGACGTCAACCCGCATTCTTTCGATATAGGAAAAACCGTAAAGTACTTCTTCTATAGCTTCAATCGCTTCCTCGGGTTCCACATCCACCAGAAAGCCGAGAGTGCCCATATTGATCCCCAGGACCGGGAGAGGGTCTTTCATCCTGGCAATGTTCCGGAGAACTGTTCCGTCTCCCCCTACGCTTATGAGCAGTTCCACTCCCTCAGCCCTCATATCTTCAACCGAGACCCCTGGGATGCCCAGGACGTCCGCAGTGGCAGTGGAGACGAGTATTTCCACTTTCTGGCTGAAACAGTCCAGGATTTTCCTGACCATTTCCAGCACTTCAGGCCTGTCACAACGAGATGCGACCCCTATTTTTTTGATAGACAAATTATCCCCTTGAAATCAGTTTTAAAAGTTTCCCATGCACATGTCCGTTGGAAGCGACCATATCCACCCTGTTCATAACATTGTCCGGAAGATTTAAAGTCTCTCCGTATCCGTCCGTAACAAGCCCCCCGGCTTCCGTCAAAATGAGCTGCCCTGCAGCCACATCAGTCAGGCGTAGGGCCTGCCGGACGTCCACAAAGGCATCCAGCTTTCCGGACGCCACATAACAGAGTTCAAGCGCCACACTGCCCAGAAGCCTAACCCTCCGGACGTTTCTGTAAAGGTTAAACGTCTTTTCCGAGTTCTGCCGGTAGCCGTAAACACTGATGCAGGACTTTTTCAGGTCGGAGTTCCGGGAAGGGCGGATAGGTTTTCCGTTCAGGTATGCCCCTTTCCCGGCTTCGGCATAGTATTCCTCCTCAATTGCCAGGTTCTTTACATACCCGAAGTTTAGATCCGAAAGGTCCGGGGTAGCCACGGCTATCGAAACGTTGTAGAACGGAATCCCGGTCGAGGCGTTGTAGGTCCCGTCCAGGGGGTCCAGGATAAGGGCAAATTCCGGGGACCTCCCTATTACCAGCTCCCCCAGTTCCTCGCTGAGTATCCTCATGGACCTGCCGTCGGCTTTCAGTACCTCCACGATGGCGTCCTCGGCCGCAATGTCGATCTTCGTGGTGGGGGTCCCGTCGGCTCCCATGCAGACATACTTGCCTGCAGCCTCGGTCCCCGCAAGGTCAGAAGTGGCATCAGAAGCAGCTTTAAATGCTTCTCTGCAAAGTTTTAAAAAATGGAAATCAGGATTCATATCTGTCAGGGCTTATATCCGGGTCGGACCTTTCGTTTTCGGAGTTTCGAATTCCAAAAAAGGAGCCCCGGAAGGGAGCTCAGAGTCCGATTGCCTTATTAGTTTTCGCAATGGACTTTGCACCGTCACTTTCCAGTTCCATCATGGCGCGGATTGCGTCCACGTTTTCGGGGACTACATCGGATTCCTGGTGGATTGCCTGGAAGAAGTAGAGTTCCCCATCGTCAATGGTTACGGACTCGTCCCAGACACAGTTTTCCCACATATCGTTCCTGGGGCGTTTCAGGTCCCTTGCAACTTCAATGATCTCGGCGGTGGAAGTAATGCCCTGCCCGACAAAGCGGACCCTGGACTGGGCTCCCAGCACTTCTTTGACGTCCTCAGCCGTGCAGTCCTTTTCAAGTTCCAGGTTTATGGTGTGCAGGTGCATGAGAGTTGTCGGGATCTTCATGGCCATTGTGCTTATGTTGATATTCGGAAGCACACTTTTTACGTCAGGCCCGTGGTGGGAAGGCAGCTTGATGGGGTTCGGGACAATTGCGTTGATCGGCCCCTTCTTTGCGTCATTGGGGTCAGCGGCTCTGCGCACCAGAGTGATCCTGGCTTTCTTTACCCCGAATTCCCGGTCTATCGGGTAGATAACCCTGCAAAGCCCGGTGGTGTTACAGGAAACCACCCTCACGAAGTCAAGCCCGAAAGCCCCTTCGTAGTTGGAGACCGCATTAAAAGAAAAACCGGTAAGTTCATGGTCTTCCCCACCCTGCCAGATAGCTTTGACGCCTGCCTTTTCGTACACTGCCTTGTTGCTTTCCCCCACCCCTCCGGGGGTGCAGTCCACGACCAGGTCAGCTTTCCCGATCATGTCCTCAAGAGTCCCTGCTGCCGGGATCCCGGCCTTTTCAAAAGACTCCACCCTGTCGGCAAGGGTGTAAATATCATAGCCGAGCTGGGCAGCCACCGCAGCCTCATAATTAGGCCTGGTCTTGGAAACCCCGATGATCTCCATATCGTCCTGTGCCCGAACAGCATCAGCTACTCTCTTCCCAATAGTTCCGTATCCGTTAACTGCAATTTTTGCTTTTGACATTTATCATCCAGTCCTGTATAATCCTATCCTACCCGATTCAGGATATTTGTGAAGAGTCAATTTTTTAAGTGGTATAAGATTCCGGCCAGCTTCTTAGAAAACTTTTTGAGGATTTGCGGTTAACTGTCCGGTCCCTGACCTCAGGTTAATGATTAAACGCTTTTAAAGTGTTTGATTTAATCCCCTTTTTTGATTTTCAGATCAGGTACTGGAAAATAGATTTGATTGGTTATATATGCTTTTCTTGAGGTATCCGTTATCGAAGGAATTCGTGGGATTGGATGGCAGTACTTACATAACTTTTTAGGGATATTAAACGCCTTTTGCCACAGGGACTACTACGAATACGATTCCGTAAATATAGCCATCTTCAAAAACCGCGTGGAAATAAGAAACAAGGGACTTCTTTACGGCGGACTCACAATAGAACAGATCAAAACCGAAATGGTCTCCGAGCGAAGGAACGAACTGATAGCTGAGATCTTCCATGAAATTCACTGGATTGAAAAATGGGGCAGGGGAATAAGCCTGATACTTTCAATGGAACCAGAAGCTGATTTCAAAGAGGTCGGGACCCAGTTTATTGTTACTTTCAAGAGAAAGTACTTTGAAGAAAGTGAAGAAAAGGTAGAAGAGAGGGAGGTAGAAAGGGAGGTAGAAAGGGAGGTAGAAAAACGGACTGAAAGTCAAAAATTAATGCTCAAGCTTATGAAAGAAAATCCATATGTCTCTATAAAAGAAATGTCCGAAATTGTCGGTATCAGGACAAGTTCTATCGATAAAAATATTCAAACTTTGAAGAAAAAAGGTTTTCTCAAAAGAGTCGGTCCTGCCAGAGGTGGACACTGGGAAGTAATTAAAGAGTGAAGTCGTGGAAACTGCCTATGGGACTGTTTGAATATAACTTCATTATTATATTTCGCCGGGCACTGCTCCCTCACTTCCCCGCCTACCGTCCCCTCAAACCCAAACCTCAAAAAACCCAAACCTCAAGCCTCACTCCCGCACCTCAATAGCTATCCAGAACCTGTTTTCATCAAAAATAGGGAAATTGCCCTTTCCGGTCCTGATCACATAGCAATTCCTATCCCCTGGCTCTCCGGACTGCCTGGAGTAGAACCGATTGAAAGGTGGTCCGGAGTGGGACCGGGGAATTTTAAGTTGTGCCTGATTTTGTGTATGGGGAAGTTTCGTTCGTGGAAGGGGCCGTAGGTGGAGACTTCTTTGAGGAATTCGAGGGTAGAGGAAAAGAGGGAGGAGAATCACGCCGGATGCATAACTGTATTATTATATTTCGCCGGCGGACTGCTCCCTCACTTCCCCGAGTACCGCCCCCCGAAACCCAGAAAACCCAAACCTCAAGCCTCGTTCCCGCACCTCAATAGCTATCCAGAACCTGTTTTCATCAAAAATAACGAAATTGCACTGGCGCACCCCGCTGCAAGCAAGGGGTATGTTCGCACCACCGCTCCAAATTCCATAAAAGGAGATATTAAACATAGTACGGTTTAGTTTGAGCAGAAGTTAACAAACAAAAAATGGATTTGATAAATCATATTATCATCAATGGTTAGTGGGGAAGTACCCATCCCCGTAGTAAGCTACGGGGTATTCGGCTGAAATGAAGAGTAAATTTTTTAAGTGGTATAAGATTCCGGGCAGCTTCTTGAAAAACTTTAGTGTTATTTAGGGTGAACTGTCCGGTCCCTGACCTCAGGTTAATGGTTAAATGCTTTTAAAGTGTTTGATTTAATCCCCTTTTTTGATTTGCAGATCAGGTAGTGGAAAATAGATTTGATTGGTTATATATGCTTTTCTTGAGGTATCCGGTACTGAAGGAATTTGTGGGTTTGGATCTCGTTCTTCGTATAACTTTTTGGGGGTAGGGTAGGGCTGCGGTACACTCTCTTTAATCGTATCTACAACATTGTTTTGCACTACAATAGGGGTTCTGTTACTGCTTGAAAATCTTGTTACCGCATTCGAATACCGTTCTTTATAATTCTCTATCACAACCCTTCGGGCCTTTAACGGGTCCTTCAAATGTTCAAGTCCCAGGTCAGTCAGGTAATATAGACTCGGTTTAGGTCCTTTTTCTCAATGTATCCGTATTTTCGGAATCGGACTAGAAGCACAGTTAAAGTTTTATAACTCTTATGATAGTTTGATCTTTGAAAAATTTCTCGACTGGTTAATGGTCCATCACATAGTGTTTCTAATATCTGTTTTTTAATCAAACAGTCTTTTTCTCGGTTATTTCCATACACAATTTTCACTTTGCCTCTAATCTACCCCTCTTTCTTAATATAGTCTAACTTACCTATTTGTCTACTATTTAATCTACACTTTAGTTAAAGTAATTCTATATTTCGAAACAAACTTTCAACAATTATTCAGACATACATATAATAGTCTAAATCTCTAAAAACCTCTAGCAAGCAGCTATTTTACCACACTCTTTGCCACTGTGCCCTTGAGAAGCCCCACAACGAGTTTGTATTGAAAACAGATAGAATTGCACCAGGAGCCTATCAAAAAAGTGGTTACCTACTATAACTTTTACGAAATACAATATGCAAAACCGGAACGGATACTCTGATATTATAGATCTAGTGTAACTTATGGGTATAGATTCAATATTTAAAACTACTTTTCAAGGGTGAGATTCAGGAACTGCCCTCCATGACTGCATTCCGATCTCTGGTTGATTTCCGATTTATTGATCAAAGAAGCTTATTTTCAGTTTTCTATATATATTGGAATGCCATCTTTCCGCAATCCAAATTTAACTTTTATACTATCATCTGAATATTCCATCACTATCTTCTTCAGTCCATTTCTTGGATCGAAGTACTTCATTAGTATTGTATCAATAGTTTTTAGTCCTGTTTCTGAAAAATGTTCAATATCTGAATCTTTAGGGTTAGTTAGAATAATCTGAACATCTATTAGGTTCCCATCTTTTTCGACAGTAAAATCAAAAGAGAGTAATTTTTCCTCCTCATCATTTTTATTCCTGTTAAATATTACCTTGAGTTTTTCTTTAAAAATTTCATATGCGTCTGCACCAATTTGATTAAAGAAACCACTTGAAATATTTCCAAGTACAAATGCTCCACAAATGAGGAGAATACTTATAGGCTCTGCAGCTTTTTTAGTGAAGAACTCAGGTTCCACTTTAGAGCCGATAATATCATTCAGTTCAGCAATCAACTTTTGGTATTCAAGCTTTTGATAACTCCTATCATAGCTTATACTAAGATAATTGAAATTATTCTTATCGATCTTTATTTCACGATTATTGTCCATTGGTATTTTGAAATCTTCTTCTTCAAATATTTCGAAAGTAGCTTCAACACCATACTCTCCATCATCGAATTGTATAATTTCACTAGAAATAACTCTACCTATAGGTGGTTTTCTAGGGTCATGTTCGACATTAACAATGATGAAATTATTATTATTTTGCTCTACTAAACTTTCAAGAGCCTCTTTTGAAAAACACTCATTATGGGAATCTATATATGTCGTTGCTACAATTCCTTTTTCATATATCATTATATTTCACTCCACGATATTAAGACTCAGTTCCAAAATCCAGTGATTGGTGTAAACTAAAAAATCACTGGATTTTGAAATTTGTTGTGATCCTTTGAACACGGTCTCTTGATTGAAGTCTTTAGATTCCGAATATTGAGTTTGATTGAAGAACGAATTCTTCCTGCAAATTCATTGTTTCAACCAAAAAATGCAAAAATCACTAGATTTTGGACCAGAGTCCGATATTAAAGCAAAAATATTAAATTAGGTATCGATTTTTACATCAGGAACTGTACCTTATTGTTTACAAGGAGATTGGCTTTTATCTATGTATCTCTCTATACATTTCCACCCATAATGAGATCGAACAAATTTATATATAGTCTCTTCATCCAATTTTCCGTTTTCATCAACTGGAAGTTTTATCACTGTTTTTGAAAACTTTGTCTTATAACATTGTCTCCCATACATCCAACGCCACTTTTCTCTATTAATCATCATCGCAATGAAAAATAAAGTTTCAGGAAAAAGAGGGTTTATTGGATTGCATATCACAACGTTATCTGTAGCTATATATTTGTCTAGTTGAACAAAAGCATCTCCCGTAACTGTAGAAATAGTTATGGTTAGTGGAGTATAAATTTCAGCTGTACTCAACTTTTCGAAACAGTCCACAATTCCGTTATTTTTGTTTAATCGAGATACAGTTGGATACTTTCCCTCAGCAAGGTCTTGCAATGAATGAAAATCTCCGTGTTGAAGCGTAAACAATTCTGTAACTAAAAAGTCTTTTAACTCAATTTGTCCATCGAATGAATCATTCGTTTCATTTTTGGGAATGAGTGAATTAATTTTTTCCTTGAAATCTATTTCCATAACTTGGATTTCTGGAATTAATTCATTTTCCAGCCTTTTTTTATTGACCATTCTTCCATAAGAGTATCTCCATTTGATGAATGTGTTAATTATCGATGCATAATTGACCAATTCATCATAAGACATCTTTTTAATAGGTTTAAGTACACATAGGCCGCTTCCTCCATTCCCTCTTGGCAAAAACGGGGGGAGTTGTACTGAAGCTTCACAAAAGGCAGAGACGCAAATCCCAATCTCTTCAAAAACTCTATCTGATTCACAAGGTTCTACGAAACCGACAAAGCCGTTTTCGTAGTAACCATTAGTGATAAAGGGAACCTCTCCTAGTGAATAATCTAAAAACGATTTTGACTTTGCTTTGACAACATTAAATATGTCCTTAATTCTGATCATTGATATCATTCTCTTTTCTATTTCTAATTAAAAAACCCACATATTCTCTGAGCATCCCTTCCATATTTTCGGACAATTCCTCTAGACTTGGAACATCAGAATCAAGATATACTTCAGGTGTTAACTCCAGAGAACTATCTTCAAAATTAATAGGACATGACTTAATAAATTTAGGAATATTTTCTACTGAGGTTTTTTGATCTTGTATGAACATTTTTAAAATTTGTTTTACTGCATCTAAATCGTTTGAAACACGGCTACTAGGTAATCTTTTGCCCTTTGATTTTAAATATCCATCATTTAGTATTTTCACCCAAAGTACATTTTGTTCAGGAGAATGCTTAAATCCCTTCTTTACAAAAATTCCACAAGTATTAACTCCCACAGGGTAGAACAAATCTTCTGGAAAAGTGATTACTGCCAATAGAGTATTACTATTTAATAGCTGATTCTCTCTCCAAGCTTTATATCCCCCTCCCTTAAGCATTACTGAAAGTGGTAACACAGAGAAGAGTAATCCTCCGTCTTCCATTTGGTCCAGTGCATGCTGAACAAATTTATACTCCTTTTCATCGTTGTTTTTTAAAGCAAATGGAGGATTCATTAGTACTTTAGTGATAGGTTTCTTCCCCTGTGAATCCATTTTAGATACATATTCAGCGGAATTTTCTCCATTTATTTGGATACTTTTCAAGGATCGAGAAAGACAATCATTATCTATAATATTATTTCTTCCATCTCCACGGAAGATCATATTCACTATAGCCAATGCAGCAACTTTTGGTTGCTGTTCGATACCAAAAATGTTGTGCTTCCGAAAATCTTCTACTTGCTCGTAAGTTGCTGTATTTCTAACATAATCGAATGCGGATACGAGAAAACCACCAGTACCACATGTAGGATCATATACTATATCTTTATGAGTTATGTTTAATATGTTTGCAACGTACTTTGTGATATGACGTGGGGTGAGTACTATACCTATGTCTTTTGCACCATTTCCATATTTTAAAAAAACTTCATAAAATTGCCCCAAAACATCTGATCCTGAGTTCATTGCAGCTTTAATGTTAATTTTCTTAAGGAAAAACATTGTACTTACTAAAGCTTCTTTGTACTTTATTTGTGCATCATCAGTGCTAGGAAGCTTAATTTCAATATGTTTAAAAAATTCCTTCTTATTGTTACCTATGAGAACGTTTTCGGCTCTATTATTTATATCTTTCACAAAAACAGTTGGGGAAGCATTATAATTGGGTTGTGTATCATCTACCATAGATAATAGAATTGTTGACATTACAGCCGCTCTTTCATCCTTGTTTATTGAGGCACCATGTAATATCTCATTTATACTTTCTGCAACTTTTAATAGGCTTTTTTCATCAACTTTTAGCTCTGGAATAGAGGCACTATTCTTAAAAACTAATTGGTGAGCCAAATCCTTGGAGACTAAACTTGTAATCTCGCGCCCACGATAGTTTATTAATTTGTAATCTTGATTTTCTAGATATGCACTTTTTACGAGATATCCGTCCTCATCGTTGCCTGCAACTCCAGAAATTATTGGTGCCGAAATGATACTATTTTGATTTATTTTTATTGCATACTCTTTTGCCTCTTCGTATGCTTTTTCTAAATCCTCAATTTTCGCTTTCGCCTCTATTACATAATATTTGTCCTCACTTATTTTTACTACGTACTCTGGTTTTTCTTTTCCCAATTGTTTTTGGATTTCTGTATTGTCTAAGCATTCTTGTTGAGTGTAAACTTCTCCACTAGAGTTTCTCGCAGGATTTCTCGTGTTCCATCCAATGTCGCTAAGTTCTTTTTTTATATATATGTATGAAGTAAATTCAGATACTCTGGTTCTTGCCAATGTTATCATCCTTCTTAACTAGTATCAATACTATTATATATCTTTTATAAATCAAAGTTACGATGGCTCACCCCATTGCAAGCAATGGTGTATCCGGCTGAAATAGAATAATTTGGGAAATTAAGGCATACTTATTATAAATGATTATCCTGTGATTGCATCTATATATCTATGATCTAGTTATAAAATAACTCTCCACGCTAATCACTCAGATACTCATGCTGGCTAGTATTCAATTCTCATAATTACTGTCCTATCAATTCACAAAGGACGTTTTAACTAACCTCTTTCTTCACCCTTAATTTTCAAAATCGACCACTGCTGACTGCAAAAAGACAAGCTATTTATATGTAAATTCCCTACCTATAGGGAATTATGGGAGATTGGGCAAGGGGTGGCTTGAAAATCAGCGTAAAGCGGGTGAAAAGTGTCTCGAAATAAAAGTGCGGGATTCATGTCACTATGTCTATCGCTCAACAACCAGGTACGACCGGAAATTGAAAAAGAGCCGAAAGGTATCTGAATATCTGGGTAAACTTGACAGAGAACACGGGTTCATACCGAAAGGTGAAACCCCTACAACCGAAGTACCTGCTGTCTCGCAGTCTATTACAGACTACGGAAATTCAATGATACTGCATAATTTGATGGCAAAACTCAAACCTCTCCTGAGGGATAATTTCCCTGAGCAGTGGAGAGAACTCTATGCAATGTCGATTGTCCGAGTCAACGGTTACGTGCTCCTCAGAAGAGTCAAAGATAGTTGGGAAGAGCTGTATGATCCAGAGGGGCTGAATCAAAACCTGAGTCCAGCAAACCTCTCAAAGGTATTAGGTGAAGTCGGGCTTAATAGGTCGGGTCAAGATGCAGTCCTCAGCTGCCTCTCCCCACTCATTCAAAACTTCCAAAAGT
Source organism: uncultured Methanosarcina sp. (assembly GCA_965601435.1). Taxonomy (GTDB): domain Archaea; phylum Halobacteriota; class Methanosarcinia; order Methanosarcinales; family Methanosarcinaceae; genus MTP4. The sequence continues at coordinate 45,650 of CBFCWE010000006.1, read as the reverse complement.
AGATTGAACCTTCCCCTTCATCGGGTTTTTCCCCTGCTTGAATTCTTCGATCTTTTCCGGGTTGTTAGCCAGATATGCCAGGATGTCCCCATGGCATGGGTCAGGCCAGCACCAGCAGACGAGAACTTTGCCAGACAATTCCCCGGGGATTGCTCTCAGGAGGTCAGGTCTCTTTCTCAGGTAGGCCTGGTGCTTTTGCATTACTTCTTCCCTGGTCCCGTCCTTGCCAATTGCAAATGGGCTGCCCCATTTCGTTGTGCGGTCGATTGTTACGGCGTTTTCTTCCCCATAGATCGCCTTGCAGCGCTCAAGTTCCTTTGTCTGGTTTTTCCTTTTGCTTCGGACGAGGGTTTCTTTGACTTCAGCCATGTTATCTACGAGTAAAGTTTACGTTTTCTATAAAATATAAACTGTAGTTTTGATACTCACATTTATTCAGTTGTCTTAAAAATAACCTATTTTTGAAAGCGGGGTCGAAATGTGAGTCAAAACTGATTGTTGCGAAAAATAAGGCAGGGACGGGCGGTGGGGAGGGACGAGAAAGTGATCAGTGGAAAAAGGAGGAGCCGGGAGGGAGGGTAGGAGGAGCCGCCCGGAAAATATATAAAAAAAGTTATCTTAATCAGGTTGAGCGAGGAAGCGGGCGGGGAAAAGAAAAAGCGATCGGCTAAAAAGGAATAACGATTGGATAAAATTACGCAACAATCTCGTCAAAGCTCAGTTCTCCGGCGGCTACGGGATGCAAGAGTAGTTTGGACTCGTGGAACTTTTTCATGACCACGTCTATTTTTCTTGAAACTTCCGGAGTATAGTAGGCTTCTCCGCAGTTTTCACAGACATAGGCGGAAACATCTTTAATGGCAATGAACTGCTCTCCAACTTTTGCCACAAACTCGGTTTTACCTTCGACGAGTTTACCTTTACAAAAACTGCACCTGTCAGGTTTCATTCTTGATCTCTCCTTAATACGTGGTCTATCCATTTATTGTTTTCCGGGATGTACACCGTGATTATTCTCATATGGTCTTCACATTCTGCTACTACAACATGGCAGGGTCTACCCTCAGAATACGCAAAAAACAAAGCTGATGGACATGGCTCGTCTTCAGGGTATTCCTCAATAAACTTATAACACTGGTTCTAAAATTCTAAGCGCATAAATTTGCAGGCAGGGGATTTTTCACGAAGTTTGGACCTCCCATCCCCTGGCATTTAAATTATCTGCATGTGCTATTCCTGTGGCTGATGGTGCGGCATTTCCGCATAGATCCAGATACCCACCCTTAGTATTATAAGAATCCAGGGTTTGGAGGACCCCATCTACTGCTGTTTGGTCCAGTGAATTAAGGCTGGCATTTAAATGAATTAAACCGGGGTCATTGGAAATATCCAGACTTGTGAGCTCATTATTATAGATTCTCACAACAGCCCTTCTACCAGCAGGGAAACAGCCGGATAAATCAGCGGCACTATAATGATTATCGTATGCCCGGACTTTATACAAATCTTTGGAATCCAGGTGTAAAGTCCCGCTTTGATTCCCGTTCCAGACAAAAAAATCTTCCAGGACCGGGAACTGGGTGGATGGTAATGCGCCGGTCATATGCGGGTTAGCTCCAACACATACATGCCACATATTAGCTCCTGTAGTACCCCAATTTATTGTATATGTTGAACTTCTCTGGGATGCTCCACGAAGGTCAGCCAGAGCAGGGGCCTCTGATAGGTCAAGATAAGAAATATTGCAATTTTCGAGGCAAAGCCTGGTCAGGGATGGGACGTTACGGAGCCCGATGCTGGTCAATGATGTACAAGAAAAACACTCAATCGTATGCAGTTCCTTGAAGTTACTGAAATCCAGCTCAGCTATCGGATTATAACTCGAAGCCCATACCTGGAGGTACAGTGCGACATTTTCCAAACCGGTAATAGCTATTACATTCTGTTGTTCCAAATTTTCTATTGTACCGGGACCTGGAGTTACTCCACCATCCGAACCATCATAACCTATATTGATCTTAGTTACTGCACTCCAGGGTGTTACTACCAGGGTGTTTGATCTTTTCCCCTTTGAAGCAAAATTTACAGTAGGAGCCGGAGAATCAGATGTTGAACCGTCCCCAAATACCCATTTAATTTCAGGGTTACCCGTAACTGTGATAATTGGTGAAAATGATGACCCGGTAGTAACAAACGTAATACTTGCTTCGGGGGCTGGAGCTATCATCTCTGCATCCGGACTGGAGCTTGAATTGTTATTATCCGAACCTGAACTCGTACACCCCTGAGTCGAAACAACTAAAATAATAATGGCTAATAATCCTGCAAATTTAATCCCGGAAATTCTATTGGGAAATCGCATAACAGATCTCCTGATATTATTTACTTTGAGCTTGTTTTTTTTGAAAATTTACATTATTTTTGAATAAAGTGAGCTTGAGAAATACTTTACTTTTAAGGCATTTGCAAATGGGCTGCCAATTATAGTCAATGCCCCAAATTCCTCCCCCCAATCTCAAGTGAAAGTTTAACCACAGAAAGCACGGAAAGCACGGAAAACACAAAAAACACAGAAAAAAGGAAATAGGTGCACAGTCCTTCCGTGCTTTCTGTATCTTCCGTGCTTGTAAAGTAAGTGCAAATATTTACGTTCGGGACTATAAATATGTTTCAATGAACAATTGATTTTAACTTATATAGGCATGACTGCATCAATGTTGGAAACACTATTGAATTCATATGCCAGATATATTGATTGCCATCCTTGCCAATTGCAAAAGGGCTTATCCATTTCACGGTACGGTCGATTGTTACGGCGTTTTCTTCCCCATAGATCGCCCTGCATCGTTCAAGTTCCTTTGTCTGTTTTTTCCTTTTGCTTCTGACGGTGGTTTCTGTGACTTCAGCCACATATCTACAGGTAAAGTTTACGTTTTCCAGAAAATATAAACTATAGTTTTTGCAGGCTGTAAATGGGATAGGGGTTTTAACTCCGAAGGCGGGAAGTCCCCTTCCTCGACAACCGAAGGCTGGCAGGTGGGGGATGAAAGCCGTCAACTTCCTAACCTTATCTTGTTATGATTCTGATAAATTACTTATGTTTACAAGTCATATAATATTACTATCAAGCATTCTGAACTTAGACTATAAGGTTCTACAGAGAAGTTCTGTAGGTAAAAGGCTAAACGGTGATAGTAAGACTTGGTTGCGTTATCGTATCTCACACTCTCTGAGTAACAAAGCTGAGATAGAGCGTGATATAATGTGGTCTTGGAACGAAAGTTCCTATCACAAAATGCTCTGTGGACGAGCTTTCAGTAGTTTGCTACTGGAAATCTACGACAATACAGGTTTCATGAGGAACTGAGGTTCTTAGAACCAAAGCCGATGATTGAAATACTCGTAGGAAGCTCCACCCTCAGAAGTCCGGTTTACCGGGCGAACAGGGTGGTGTAGTTCACGGGATGCCTGGCTTTATGCCCGTAAAAAAACAGGAAATGAGAATTCCGGGACTCTGGAATTCAGCTCAAACTTCGTTTTCCTTCAGGGAATCCGGTTTCACTTTGCCAGAAGCAGGGCTTCTCCGCTTGAAAAGTTAATTTCTTTGATTGAACCCGTAACCGTCATCCTCTCCCCGAGAATCCCGGTGAGCTTAATCGAGTCGCCTTCAACCACTATTTTTGCTACGGATTCCATAACCTGTTCACGTTCTTCTCCACGAAGCATAATGACGTTCAGCTCACACATTTTACAGTTCTCCCTTTACTTCATTTATTTGCGCTTTTTTATTTACGCTTTGTTTAAGTTGCGTTTTGTTTCAGTTGCAATTTCATATTTACATTATAGTAACTGTATATAATTAAAAACCCGGAACAATAAAAAGATTCCGGAAAAAATCGACAGGATGACCGACAGGATAATTGGCAGGACGGGCGGCAGGATAATTGGCAGGATTTAAGCTGTCGGTTTGCCAGCGAAAAACTATGGTTGCTGCAGGTCACACTGCAGCAGGGAAGTTAAAGCCGCGTCCCGAAGGTCACGGGCAGTTCATCAGTTTTGCAACGGACAGGCCTTCTTCCACGTCCAGGGAGTCCGCAACACATTCGCATTTTGTGAGGAGGAGGTAAGCAATGGGCCCGAAGTTGTGTTCGGAGAGGGTCTCGTAGTTTGCCATGCCCTTGCTGATGATGAGGGTTGCGTTTTTCATGGCCTCCAGTAACTCATTGGGAGCTTCCTCAACAAGGACACCGATAGCGTTGGAACCGGTGGTAAGGACCCTGTCAACTTTTTTATCGATCTCGTATTCCCGGACATCTTCCATGGTCACGTCGGTAAGAATCGGACCACCACGGACCACGAGGGTGATTTTTCCGCCGAGCTTTTTGATGATGTCAAAAACGAAGATGTCAAAGAGGATTTCTCCGCAGTTGTCGGCAATATATACTACGTCCTCCATGAGCCCGAGCATCTCTCGGGTCTGGTCCACATCGAGCCCTTGCTCGAAATATTTCTGGAAAGCGGCTTCAAACTTGTCCTCACTGGCATCAAAACCCATGATCCCGAAGTCAAAATAGTTCGCAATAACGGAGGCAAGCACGGCCCGCTTGAAAATTTCCGCGTCATCGGGGTTTCCTTCGTAAATTTTCTCCCTTGCAAAAGGCAGGACTTTTTCCGCAGCCTGGTTGATCAGTTTCTTGGTAACGGCATAAGGGTCGTTGTCCCCCAGGACTTCATAGCATTTCCTGTGGACTTTGGTGGCAACAACAGAAGAAACGGCATCAGGGCTATAGTTATCATTCAGAACGCAGAGACACTCACGAATTGTTTTGTCTATCAGGTCTTCGTCATCCGTAGACAGCTTGGACTGGAAGTGCACTCTGGAAAGCAGACAGTAGGTACAGCGAGGGCTCATTTTCATGGGAACATTACCTGTTTTTTGAGTAAAATGATAGATTTTTCCGGGATGTTTATGTATATTTGTTAGAAATGTAATATGAAGCTACGCAAACTAAAGAAAGTTAAACCTTTAAAAAGATACCCAAATCAGAGAGAATACGCGGCAAAACCCATTAATCTAACCGGAACAAATTATTTATCCCGGATGAATAAAAAAAGGTGCAAAAGCAAATTCTTTATACATGGCACCTAAATTAATTTATAATGAAACCAGGAATCCCGAAACACCGTCTCTTTCCAGCGGCAATCCTTTTTGCAGCTGCCTCCATTTTTTTCGCGACATTTCCCTGCCCGGCCTTCGCCCTTACCGAAGTGGAAATAAGCCCGGTGCAGACCCCTAACGGTGCCGTGCTCTTTATCGCGGACGGCGTGAGCGCTCCTTTCGTATATCCCGAACTGACCCCATACGCCCTGGACGGCAGTCCCCTTGAAAGAGCCAGGCTTGAAGCGATTCCCGAAATCAGCAAAGAGAGCGCAAAAGTCCTGGAACTTCGCGTCCCACAGACCTTCACGGGAGGTGGACATTCGGTCCTTGCTACCGGGAACCCCGGGGCGGACAGTGAAATGGTTAGCTTCAGGGACGCCACTCTTTTTGATGTTTTGCATGAGCAGGGCTACCTCTGTATAGGGGTAATGGAAAAAGGGGATTCCTGGTCAATCTGCGCCGAACAGGACGCTATCCTGAGGGACGAAAAAAACTCAATTAGTAAAATGGAACCCACTCTTGAGAGCTACGAACACAACCCCGGGCCTTCGAAAGTCCCGCCCGGGCTGCTTGAGCTTATGGAAGAAAAGGCAGCCGGGGCTCCCGGCTATGTGAGCTCGAAAGAGGCGGGGGAAAGGTACGGCGGGTACAACAGGTGGGGCATCGATACGGCCTTTGCCCTTGTGGAATACATGGCCAGGGAATACCCCGCACAGAAATACTTGCTCACGGTCAACGTGGGAGCCGTGGACATGAGTGGGCACTACCGCGGCAACTACGGATACCTGGACTGCATCGAAAACCTGGACGCTGACCTTATGCCCCTCTACGAACTCTGCAAGAGGAATGATATCGCTTTCATCCTGACTGCCGACCACGGGATGGCTTTTCCCACAGACGATTCCAGGGGAGGGCACCAGGGCGAAAAATACTCCGTATCCGATGAAGCTCAGCTGGTTCCCCTGATAATCCGGGCCCCGGATGTGGAAAGCAGAGTGATAAAAGGAGAATTCTGGCAGGAAGATGTAGCCCCTACCCTGCTGGGAGTCCTGAACGTCCCCGGAAAACCCCGCTTTGCCGACGGGGAGCAGATTGTGCTCAAAAGCTACGTGAACCTGGAGGTAAAACTGCCCGGGGAAGGTTCCGTGGAACTCCTGAAAGCCGGGAAACCTATCGCTTCCCCGAAAAATGATGACGAGTTTCTTTTCCTGGGCCTGGAACCGGACTTCACTTACACGGTAAGAGCTACCTTTGAAGGCGAAAACGGCCAGGAAGAAAAAGAAGAAGAACTGTTTCTGGAAACCGACTCTGTTATCGAATTCAGGGACCTTGTACTGAACCCCCGAGCCAACGATGGTTCCGGAATTGGGAGCGCCACCGCCAGTGAAGTCCAAATGGGGAGTCGTTCCGGCACGGGAAACAATGGAATATTTGGAGTGAGTTTCGGGCAACTTATAGGCTATTTCCTGATAGGGATGATAAATCTGACAGGGCTGGTAGTTATTGCAAAAATACTGAAAAACCCCTGAAAACCCTGAATGAAGGCTGAAAAAAACCCTGACAGCCCTGAAGAATACTGATGAAAGCCCTGAGATATGAATGAAAGCTGAAAGTCAGGATATACCTCAGGAGGCCGGAAAGGCTGGAATGCCTGGGATGGCCCTGAAAAAGTCTGAAATAATCTTTGAAAAGCCCCTGTGGGCCTGGACAAGATTATAGTTCAGCACCCAAATTTTCCTTCACCAATCTCAAGTGAAAGTTTAACCACGGAAAGCACGGAAAACACGGAAAAAAGGAGATCGTACACAATCCTTCCGTGCTTTCGGTGTCTTCCGTCGTTATAATGTAAGTACGGATATTTGAGTTCGGGATTATGTAAACTCTTTTGGATAATTCATTGGAAATGTTAGGATGAGGCGAAGGCTTCAACGCGCCATACTAATAATAAAAAATCAAGAGGTACTATTTAAATATATATAACAACATATTTAATGTTTGTATATTGAGCTGACTTTAGGCCGTAAAACCCCGGGAGTAGCCGGAATCCCTAATTTTGTGTGATTCAGTGTAAGAAGGGACCGGAAGTGGAGAGTAGATATTCCGGGGGATCCACTGCAGTGGAAGTAGGAAGTGATCCGGAATATGGACCAGGACGAGCGTTTCAAACAGGCAGTACGGGTAACGGGCGCAGGGTTGTTCGTGAACCTGGGACTGACTATTTTTAAGCTGTTTGCAGGAGTTCTGGGAAACAGCGCGGCGATGGTTGCGGATGCCGTTCATTCTCTTTCCGATTTCCTGACCGACCTGGTGGTGATCCTGGGCTTCAAGATTGCCAGGAAGCCTGTGGACAGGACCCATAACTACGGGCACGGGAAGGTCGAGACCCTCTGTGCAAGCCTGGTCGGGCTCATGCTTTTCGTAGTCGCAGGGGAAACTTTTCTCTACGGGCTCCGGAAAAGCCTGCTTGTCATAAATGGGGAGACCCTCCAGCAACCAGCCCTGATCGCACTGTATGCCGCTATCCTTTCCATCCTCTCCAAAGAACTGATGTACCATTACACAATCCGCCATGCAAGGAAAATCAACAGCATGGCCCTGACCGCAAACGCCTGGCACCACCGCTCGGACGCCCTCTCCTCGGTCTGCACCATGATAGGGGTCGGAGCCGCTATTTTCCTGGGCGGCAGGTGGGCGGTCCTCGACCCTTTGATGGCGGTTTTCCTGAGCCTTTTCATATTCAAAGTTGCCCTGAAGATTTCTTGCAGCAGCGTAAACGAACTTATCGAGGCCTCCCTTGACGAGGAGGCAAACGTGGAGGTCCGGGAAATTATCCTGAACACCGAAGGGGTCCGGGCTCTCTCGAACATGAAAACCCGGAGCATTGGAAGCAACATCGCCGTGGACGTCCACATAAAGGTAGACAGCGCCCTGAACATCGGCGAAGCGGACAGGATCTCCCTACACGTCGAACATTCCCTGAAAAAAGCCTTCGGTCCCTACACCTACGTCCTTGTAAAAGCCGAACCCGATATCCCTGAGCCTCCCGCACATCCCGGAAAATCCGGCGGATGCCTGAGAAAAGAAACGGAAAACGGGCCTGAAGAGTGGGGGTCCGAAGAAAGGAACCCGGATGAAAACAGGTAACGAAAATATCCAATGGGAACCGGCAAAAACAGGATATCCAAAGTGGACCAAAAAACAGTAAGATTGGATGCAAAAAGAAACTAATAAAGCCTGCAAAAGACTCTTTTCAAGATCCCTTTTTTATTCATTTTGGGGAGGCGCCGCCAGGCAAGCTGGCGGGGGCACTCATATAACACCCGGATCTAAAAACGGTTTCCGGGACCGGATGAAGTAATTCACGAATCAGGTTGATCATAACTCAGAGTTGAAACGAAGACTCGTCCATATTGCCTGTGGGCTCCATAAAAGTATGATAAACGTTATCTACACGGGCGAAAGTGGGCCCCTCCCATAGGTCTTTTATCAGGAGCTCAATGGCTGCACGATGCCCCTCGGCAATTACGAAAACCCTTCCATCCCTGAGGTTAATCGGGTTGCACTCCACACCCAGGCGTTCTGCAGAGTTTCTCGCAAACCAGCGAAAACCCACATGCTGAACCCTTCCCGAAACATAGATTTCCGCACGCATAATGTTTCCAGAGGTCACAAATGGCTATTTTGAATAAACATGATATATATATCTATGGTTATTCCGATTTGTAAAAGTAGGCAAAAAATGGTTTTCAAGATAAAGGAAAAAGATGCAAAATATAAGGAAAACAGGTTAAGTTTTTCCTCTGGTTAAGTTTTTCCAAACATCATTCGTATTTAGTTTTAAATTTTTGAATACGGGATAAATCCCACATCTACATCCAAACGTGTCCGAACGATCAGACCACCAGCCCGATTACCCGGACGACCAACCAGGCCACTAATGCGATTGCTATCGAAGTAATTAGGGCAGCAGAAAAGCCTTTCACCCTGAGACCTTTTACGTAACTGTCCGCAGACGTTAAAATAGCCGCCGTAACAAACTCAGTACTACAAAAAAGATCACCGCAATGGCAGCACCAAAGCCGTAACCCCCAATTCCTGATTTGCCCACAATCCAGATTATAAATGCGGCGAACAATATTCCTATCAGTATTCCTGAGACTAACCTAACGAATTTACCAGCGGGGCTCATGTCAGCCACAAAAATCCCCCTCCATATATTATAATCCCGTATATATAAAAATGCTTTTCTTTAACGTGCCTTCCTCAGCTCGAAGCATACCAGGTTCCAGTTATCCAATCATGTGGGTGGGCGAGTTTTAAGACATGCTGCTTAAAAACCGCCTAGTTTGTGTTTTTGGCTTGCCGGATCCCGGAGTGCTCTCAAAAAAGATATAATTTCAATTTACGGGAAAGCCATATGACCGGAAAAAAGTTCATGCATGGAGACTAAAATTATAAATCCATTTAAATATATATCTTACATATTTATACATTCATAAGGGGGGAATAGGTCTGGAAAACTTCGAAGACTCGTCAGTCCGGGTCATAATGGGAAAAATGTGTGAGTGTTACTGCGTTTTCCCGGGCTGGAAGGCTAACAGGAATTATCCTCTCTTATTCTATATCAGGATCAGACAACCCGCAAGGGAAGGGACCTGAAATGCGATAAAACAAAGGGAGTGATATTTAATGCGACGAATGATGGGCGGTCTCAGGGGCCGCGGAGCAAAAAGCACACAGCGCTACAAAATGCGTGAAAAACTCATTTCCATCGGAGATGACTACTGGATCGAAAACGAGGCGGGGGAGAAGGCATTTTATGTTGATGGCAAAGCTATCCGCGTGCGCGACACCCTGATTATTAAGGATGTGCAGGGAAACGAGAAGTACAAACTCAAGGAGAAGCTGCTCCGGGTCAGGGATACGATGAGCATCCAGGACGCAGGAGGTGGAACGGCTGCAACGGTCAAAAAAGCCCTGATAACCCCTCTTCGCGACCGCTGGAAAGTGGATTTGGCGAACGGGTCTGAAATGAAAATTCATGGCAACATCCTGAACCACGAGTACAAAATTGATGCAGGGAGAGAAAAAGTTGCAGAAATCTCTAAAAAGTGGTTCCGGATACGGGATACCTATGGAGTGGAGGTATCCCCCGGACAGGATGACGCCCTGGTCCTGGCCATTACGGTTGCAGTCGACCAGATGGCTCACGACTGAACTGAGAGGTTTGAACGAATAAGAGGGAAGAAGGGGAGAAAAGGTGGGGAGGAAAGAGGGGGATGTAGATAATGGGAAAGATGGAGGAAAGATGGGGATGTAGATAATGGAAAAGATGGGGGAAAATAATTGGGGGGAAGATGGTTGAAACTGCCTCTTTTTCGAGTTTTCTTGAGACTATAGGCATCCTTGCTACAATGATTTTCGTGCTTACCAGCATGCTTGGCATGGGTTTCTCCCTGACAGTATCGCAGATAGTCGCCCCGCTGCGCAACACGAAACTTGTGCTCCTTTCGCTGGCAGCCAATTTCATACTCGTCCCGCTGCTCACTCTCGGGATACTATTTATCTTCCCGCTCTCCGAAGGGCTTTCAATCGGCCTGTTCCTTGTCGGCACTGCCGCAGGAGCTCCTTTCCTTCCGAAGCTCGCACAGGTAGCAAAAGGGGACACTGCGTTTTCTGTCGGGCTGATGGTGCTTCTGATGGTGGTGACGATTCTTTACGTACCCATAGTCCTGCCGCTGATCATCAAGGGGGTCACTATCAACTCCTGGGACATAGCGAGGTCCCTTATCCTATTGATGCTCATTCCGTTAGCGATTGCCCTGTTTATCCGGGCCAGGTACGAGGAAGTGGCAAACGGACTCCTGCCCCTGATGAACCAGGCTACCAGCCTTTCCCTGCTTGTCCTTTTCGTGGCTTTCTTTGTGGTCTACATCTCCGACCTCCTCGGCGTTATTGGGACCACTGCGGTTATTGCGGCGGTGGTCTTCCTGCTTATTTCGTTTATCATAGGCTACTTCCTCGGGGGGTCTGCCGGACCTATCAGGAGCGTACTTGGCCTCGGGACCGCACAGCGCAACCTTTCGGCAGCCCTGGCAATTGCCGCGCTTAATTTTACAGACCCGGACGTGATGGTCATGATCATGGTGGTGTCACTGGTAGGCTTCATAGTGCTGATATTTATTGGAGGGGAACTTGGCAAACGTGCGAAAGTGGAGATATGAGCTGTTCCGGAGCAGGGAAAAACTTCCACGGCACCGGCAAAGTGAAAGGAGATGCAAAAAAGCAGCTAATGGCACAAAAAGCAGTTGATAATGCAAAAAGCAGTCCACTGGAAAAAAAAACACATGATGTAAAATTACTGATATTTAATTTTTCTTAACTGAAATGCATGGAAAATGCATGAAAATTAGGGAGCAAGACAGGGAAGTGATCTATAAAAATTAAAAAAACGAAAGTAGGGAGTAAAAGAAAAATTTTGGGTAAGAAAGCTTGGGGGATATAAATATGAATGGAAATAATAGTTCAATGCCAGCCAAAGTTCTAATTTACAGCACTGCTGCAGTTCTCCTTACATTAGGTATGGAAGCGATTTCAAATATACTTATACCTGTTTTTTTTGCTATTTTTGCCTTTCTAATCTTTTCCCCTCTGGTTAACTGGCTCATTAAGAAAGGGGTTTCGGGAAAAGTTAGCGTTCTTCTGGTAATCCTTTTGTTCATAATTGTTTTTGTTGGAACCGCGATTCTGTTCTTAAGCTCTTTAGTCCAGCTTAGTGACCAGATTCCAGACTATGAAAATCAGTTTGATAGCACTCTGGACAGTATTTCAGCATATTTGCCTACAGTTGGAGTTTCCCTGGAATCGATCCTGCGCAATGTTGCAACATTTGCTTTCAGCGTGTCAGGGGACATTATTTCAGGAGCCTTAAATGCCGGATCAACAATTGTGCTCATTTTTGTCACGACAACATTTTTACTCCTGGATTCTGCAAGTGCGCCAAAAAAGGTGCAAAAAGAAGTTGAAGGTGAACCGGTACAGCTTTCGAAGTTTACCCAATTAAGCAGCAGCGTCGTAAATTACATGGTCCTGAGGACTGAGACCAACCTGCTTGGGGGAATCGGAACTGCCATACTGCTCCTTATTGGAGGTATAGATTTTGCTATTCTCTGGGGACTCCTGACATTCCTGTTCGGTTATATCCCTTATCTGGGCTTTTATCTTGCTGCTGTTCCACCTATGCTCCTTGCCCTGTTCAAGTATGGGCCTATAGGGGCAGTGGCTGTCCTTGTCGGAATCAGCATTATCAATATGCTCGTGGAAAATGTTCTTTTCCCGTCTCTTGCAGGAAAAGGCCTTAAATTGTCTCCGACGATAGTATTTCTTTCCCTGTTTTACTGGTCCTTCATACTGGGAGCTGCAGGTGCGCTGATTGCCGTCCCCCTCACAATGGTTGTAAAGATGGTTCTGGAAAGTTCCGATGAGACACGCGTGATGGCTAAAATGATGGAATCAAGTGGGGATAGAGATCAGGATGAGGTAACTGAAGAGCAGGGAGAAGGAAAAGGGAACTCCGGAGAATGAAAATGCCCTTAGGAGTCATCGATATGACAGAGGGGGTTAAATTTCCCCACCTTCTTCCCGGGCTTTCGGGAAGAATGGTACATTGATTCCAATAATACACAGGTGTCAAATCCAATCTTCCCTTTTTTCCGATATGTTTCGATCTTACGTGTATTTTTATATGTGCTCAATTTTATATAAACTGGACTTTATATATCGCATTGCCAATACTGCTGAGACTGTTTTTCGAGTGCAGAGTTCGGGATAAAGGGGAAAGGGGAAGATAGCCACCGGAAATTGGAGGAAATTCCTCGGCTTATACGGATAGACCCTGTGCCGTCTGCGAAGAACGGGAAAACGGAGAGAAAGTAAACGGAGAGCGGGGCAGCAGAAGAAGACGAAAAAAGGAAAAAGAAGAGAGAGAAAGAGAAGAGGTAGAATAAGAAGAGAGAGAAAAGGAAGAATAATTCCAATGGGGGTAAAATAAATGACCGAAGTGATGTATGGACCAATGCAACTTTTAGTTATCGTATTCGAAAACCCGGACTTCCACGGCCAGATCCGCCGTGAGCTCGAATCAGTCATGGAAAAAGGGCTTATCCGGCTAATTGACCTGGTATTCCTGTGGAAAGACGCGGATGGAAACGTCGCTGCTCTGGAAGCCACGCAGCTGGACGAGGAGGAGAGGATGCGTTTCGGTGCCGTCGTAGGTGGAATCATGGGTTTCGGAGCTGGCGGTGAAGTTGGAGCGCTTGAAGGTATGGAAGCAGGAGCCCTTGCAGCTGCCCAGGAAAACTACGGGATCACCGATGAAGACATCCTGGAGATAACCGAAGCCATCCCGGAAAATAACGCTGCTGGTCTCCTTCTCATCGAGCACCTCTGGGCAAAGAAGCTCAAGCAGGCGATTGGCGAGGCAGGCGGGGTACTGGTTTCCCAGGGTATGATCACACCCGAACTGCTCGCCCTGGTAGGAGCAGAACTGGCAGAAGCAGTTGAAGCCGCGGACAAGAAGGAGCAAGAACCTGCGGCAGCAACTGCGTGATAAAATTCATAAATGGTATCCAGCATAAAATTCCGGGCTTGGAATCCTTTGTGCGGATTCAATAATTTATTTTTGGCTCCGTAGAAATGCTGCCTTATCGCCGGAAAAGCCCGGCATGTGACCGATTCCTGATCCTGGGAAAGGCCGGTCGTGAGCTTTGAATCGTTTTCGGGGCTCTCACCGCTCGCTTCAGCGAGCGGCCTTTTCCAAATTCACTGAGAAAAATTGCTCGCAAAATAAACCGGTAAAGAAGAAGAAGAAGAAGTCCTTCAATCTTATTTTTCCATCCTTCTTTTTTGTCTTCTGCATTCTACATCTTACTTTTGGGACCCTGTTTTCAACAGAATGCTTTCGTCATCATGCTCTTGATATTCTGCTTTCTGCACCTTACATTTCAGTCATCATAATGACCTTTTTTGATATCCTGATGTATCTATTCAGTCACCATAATGACCTTTTTAGATATCCTGATGTATCTATTCAGTCACCATAATGACCTTTTTAGATATCCTGATGTATCTATTCAGTCACCATAATGACCTTTTTAGTCATCTTACGATACTTTTTTTGGTCACCCAACTTATTTTTATTTCTGCGATTATCTTAAGGAAAAGGCCGGTCTCCTTCGTCGGCCGGTGAGAGTTCCGGTACTGAGAAGCAAATCTAAAAAAGGTTTTTTGATGGCTGAACAGAGGAATATAAGTTTGAACTTTGGATTGCTAAAGTCCAGTTCGTTTCATGCGGATTGTGATTTCATTTGAATATTCGGTTGAATATCTAGCCCTGCAGAAGTTCTCTGAAATCTCTGAAATCTCTGAAATAAAACCCCATTAATTTGGACCGGGTGGTCTAAAACTGATGGTCCAATTAGTACTTTTACATCTTTAGTTTTCAGCCTCTTGAAGCTGATTTACCCCGGTTTTCTACAAAGCCTTCACATTTATACCTCTCCTTTAATAGTTTATTTATTCTTTCGAAAGAAAAGGGGCACTTTAAATTTTTCCGAGGTAACCCCTGTCAGCAGACCCGATAAAATAATTCAACATGCATAAAGCGATATACATAAAAATCGAATTATATAAAAAATAATTATTGAACCGCAAGCCCGGGGGGTAGTCTTGCAGGTTCCGCGAATTGGGGATTAATTGGGTCAAAATCGAAAGGGTACGGACCTGGCACCTTAAATTTGAGATTTCTCACTCCTGGCAACGTCGCTGACTGCCGGATACCAGGCTGTTGAGAGCCATGTGACGGAATATGGAATAGATCACACCGTCGATGCCCTGGTCTTACCTTTACTATTCCTCAAATCCCGGTAAAAAACGACTGCCGAATCTGATAAAGGCTTTTTCCCGGAGAAAAACTGCTACAGTTCCGAGCCTTTTCGCCGTTGGCGGACTCGGGACCTCGAAGCTGCGGAAAATGCGGGAGCCAGAGCCGAAGCCAGAACTGCAACGGCCGCGGTAGAAGCCTAACAAAAAATGGTGAAGAGGACAGTTTCTCCTCAATTGGCGAGCTGGCACAAAATCAAACCATCAAGAATAATATATAGACCGAAAAAATTTCCAGATCAAATAGGAGGTTTGAATATAGCAACTCTAACAGTTTTAAAATTTGACATCCCTGGCGGTGCACAACATACACTCGAAGTGATCGAGGACTTGAGCAAGAGACAACTGATCACCCTGCAGGACGCAGCCATCGTCTCCTGGCCAATGGGCAAAAAGAAGCCAAAAACACAGCAGTTAAGCAGCATGACCGGGGTAGGCGCACTGAGTGGGGCATTCTGGGGCATGCTCTTCGGGCTGATCTTCCTGGTTCCGATCTTTGGTATGGTAGTCGGAGCCG
Organism: uncultured Methanosarcina sp.; assembly: GCA_965601435.1. GTDB lineage: Archaea > Halobacteriota > Methanosarcinia > Methanosarcinales > Methanosarcinaceae > MTP4. The sequence goes on along the minus strand of CBFCWE010000006.1, from coordinate 30,033 downwards.
CGCTGGGTGCGCTTAGCGGTTCCTTTGCCGACGTGGGCATCAGTGATGATTTCATCAAGTCAGTCCGCAGCAAAGTCACTGAAGGTACCTCAGCCCTCTTTTTGCTAACCAGTGATGCCGTGCAGGATAAGGTCGTCGATGCCTTGAAAGACATTGATTTCGAAATTATTGCTTCCAACCTGTCCGAGGCAGAAGAAGAAAAGATGCGTGAGATGTTCTCCGAAGAAGAAGCAGAAGCGGCTCCTGCAGCTTAAATCCTGACCTGAAAACCGCTTCTCCGAAAATGCCTGCATTCCCGAAAACTGGTTGCAAGGCAAGAAAACATCGATTTTTGTACAAAATAAAGGATGGGGAAGGGGGCAAAAAATCAGTTCCTTTCCCCATTTTTATTTTCATGTTTTTTCCAGAAAATTCCAGCAATTAATCGGAGGATAAATGTCATTAAAAGAATACAAACCCGGAACCACCTTCCCCGGAGTTAGCGGGCGCACGGCGGACCAGTCAGAACCCGCCTGGCCGGAACCCCTGCGGGCCAAAGAAGGGGCTCCAAATGTGTTATTTATCGTGCTGGACGACACCGGATTTGGACAACTCGGCTGCTACGGTTCGCCCATCAAAACGCCCAACCTGGACAGCCTGGCGGAAGGAGGCCTTGTTTACAGCAATATGCACACTACAGCGCTATGTTCTCCCACCCGCACCTGTATCCTGACCGGCAGGAACCACCATTCGAACAACATGGCCTGTATCACCGAGGGTTCAACCGGCTATCCCGGCTACAACGGCTACATACCTTTTGAGAACGGTTTTTTGTCGGAGATGCTCCAGCAGTACGGCTACAACACCTATGCTATTGGCAAATGGCACCTGACACCTGCAGACCAGATCTCGGCAGCCGGACCCTATGACCGCTGGCCTCTCGGCCGGGGTTTCGAGCGCTTCTACGGTTTTTTGGGAGGCGAAACGCACCAGTATTACCCTGAACTGGTCTACGACAACCACCCCGCCACCCCTCCCGGGACTCCGGAAGAGGGCTACACCCTTAATGAGGACCTGGCGGACAAAGCCATCCAGTTCATTGCCGACGCCAAACAGGTCGCACCCAACAAGCCCTTTTTCATGTACTTCTGCACCGGAGCCATGCACGCCCCTCACCACGTCCCCAAAGAATGGGCGGACAAATACAAAGGCATCTTCGATGACGGCTGGGAGGCTTACCGGGAAAAGACATTTACCCGGCAGAAAGAACTGGGCATAGTCCCGAAAGACGCCGAACTATCCCGCCATGACCCGGATGTCGAGCCCTGGGATGAATGCTCGCCTGAGGAGAAAAAGCTCTACGCCCGCATGATGGAAGTCTTTGCCGGCTTCCTGGAACATACCGATTACCACATTGGCAGGCTGCTGCAGTTCCTGAAAGACGTTGGCGAGTTTGAAAACACGTTGATCATGGTGATTTCCGACAACGGTGCCAGTTCCGAAGGCGGCCCCACGGGCTCGGTCAACGAGAACCTTTTCTTTAACAATGTGCCCGAATCGCTTGAGGAAAACCTCGCAGCCCTGGATAAGCTGGGGGGTCCTGAGACTTTCAACCACTATGCCTGGGGCTGGACCTGGGCGGGAGATACGCCCTTCCGCCGCTGGAAGCGAGAGACATACCGGGGCGGCATCAGCGACCCCTTCATCGTCCACTGGCCAGGGGGAATAAAGCCCAGGGACGAGGTCCGCACTCAGTACGCTCACGCTATCGACATGCTGCCCACGGTTCTGGACTGCCTGGGAATTGAGCCTCCGACGGTTATCAAGGGTGTGACCCAGGCGCCCATCGAAGGCGTCAGTTTTGCAGATACCTTTGGCGATGCCGATTCACCTGGAAAGCGTCATACCCAGTACTTTGAGATGATGGGGCACCGTTCCATTTACCATGACGGCTGGCGTGCGGTATGTCCGTGGCCAGGTCCCTCGTTTGCCGAAGCAGGAAAGTCCTTCGGCGAACCAATCCCGGCAGAAAAGCTGGCTGAGCTGGACGCCAGGGGCTGGGAGCTTTACCACATTGAGAAGGACTGGACCGAGAGTCATGATGTGGCTGAAGAGAACCGGGCGAAGTTGATCGAGATGATTGCCGCCTGGTATGTAGAGGCCGGAAAATACAACGTGCTGCCTATCGACGCCCGCGGAGTGCTGCGCCTTGCTGATGAAAGGCCGCAGATTGCCGCCGACCGGACACGCTACACCTACTATCCCGGAACTCAGGGGGTGCCCTCAAATGCAGCGGTCAGGGTCCTCAACCGCCCGCACAGTATCTCCGCCGATGTCGAGATCCCACCGGAGGGTGCAGAAGGAGTCCTGCTGGCACATGGAGGCATCGACTCTGGCTATTCCTTCTATATGAAAAGCGGAAAGCTGCACTGGGTGCACAACTACGTATCCAGGACCCGATATCATGTCGAGTCCGTGGAAAATGTCCCGGAGGGGAGGCATAAGCTCCGCTTCGAGTTCGAAGTAACCGGTAAGCCGGATGTGGCAAAGGGCAGGGGCACACCCGGCAGAGCCCAGCTCTATATCGACAGGAAATTAGTCGGCCAGGCTGAGGTACCTGTGACAACCCCGCTTGCACTCGGGCTGACCAGCGGGGTCACCTGTGGCTCAGCTCCCGGGGCGCCGGTTACCCCTGATTACCAGCCTCCCTTTGAGTTCACCGGCAAGATCTACAGCGTGACCGTAGATGTAAGCGGAGAGCTTATCGAGGACAAGGAAGCCGAGACCCGCATGGTCATGGCGAGGCAGTAAACAGATGACACAGCCTGGCAGGTTGGAATCCCCGAGACACCTGATATCTGCCAGGCCACAGCTGCAAAAATTTGTAGGGTGCACGGCAAGGTGAGCTTGCCTGAAAACAAAAAAACAACGAAAATCTGTAGACAGAAAAGGGTGATACAATGCCATTAAAAGAATACAAACCCGGAACATCGTTCCCTGGAGTGATTGGCCGGACGGTGTCCGAATCATCTCCTGCCTGGCCAGAACCTGCACGGGCCAAAGCTGATTTACCAAACGTCATTTTCTTTTTGCTGGACGACGTGGGCTACGGCCAGATGTCGGCCTTTGGGGGGCTGGTTAACACACCCAACATTGAAAGGCTGGCCAAAAACGGTCTGCGGTACACCAATATGCACACCACGGCGCTTTGCTCTCCCACGCGCTCGTGCATCATGACCGGCCGGAACCACCACTCCAACGGCGTGGCCGCTATTATGGAGACAGCCACCGGTTTCCCCGGTTACGACGGGCGTATGCCCTTTGAAAACGGCATGCTGTCGGAGATGCTGCTGGAACACGGCTACAATACCTTCTACACCGGCAAGTGGCACCTCTCGCCTTCCGAGGAAAGCACCCCTGCAGGCCCCTTCCACCGCTGGCCACTGGGCCGTGGCTTTGAACGTTTTTACGGTTTCCTGGGCGGCGAGACAAACCAGTGGTTCCCCGATTTAATTTACGATAACCACTCGGTGCTCCAGCCCAGGTCCCCGGAAGAAGGCTACCACCTGGATGAAGACCTGGCCGACCACGCCATCCAGTTTATTCTGGATGCCCAAGTTAACGCGCCGGACAAGCCTTTCTTTCTCTGCCATGCCCCTGGCTGTGCCCACGCACCTCATCAGGTGGGCAAGGAATGGAGCGATAAGTATAAAGGTAAATTTGATATGGGCTGGGATAAATACCGTGAGGTCGTTTTTGCCCGCCAGAAAGAGCTTGGCATCTTCCCTGCCGACGCCGAACTATCCCCCCATGACCCCGACGTACCCGAATGGGACAGCCTGAGTGATGAACAGAAGATGCTCTATGCCCGTTTTATGGAAGTCTTTGCCGGGTTCCTGGAGCATTGCGACTATCAATTCGGCCGCATCCTGAAGACACTGGAAGATATCGGCGAACTGGACAACACCTTAATTATGCTCATTCCCGATAACGGAGCCAGCTCCGAGGGTGGGGTCAATGGCGCTTTCAATGAGATGAGCAGTTTTAATTACCATTTTGAAAAGCTGGAAGAAATCCTGCCAAGGATGGAGGAGTTAGGCGGCACCAGGTCTTACAACCACTATCCCTGGGGCTGGTCCTGGGCCGGCAATACTCCCTTCCGCCGCTGGAAAAAAGAGGTTTACCGGGGTGGCAGTACCGACAATTTGATAGTCTCCTGGCCAGGGGGCATCAAAGCCAGGGGGGAGAACCGTTTCCAGTATGCCCACGCTATTGATATGGTTCCTACCGTTTTGGAGACGCTGGGCATAGAACCGCCCAAGAGCATTCGCGGGGTCAGCCAATCTCCCATCGAGGGGGTCAGTTTTGCCCACACCTTTAATGATGCCGAAGCGCCCGGCAATCACCATACCCAGTACTTTGAGATGTTTGCCTGCCGGGCTGTTGACCACGACGGTTGGCGAGCAGTATGCGGTTTCCCTGGCCCCAGCTATGCCGAGGGAGCCGAAAAGGGGCACAAATTCGGCGATGAAATCACGCCCGAAATCCTGGACGAACTGGATGCCAGCGGCTGGGAGTTGTACCACATTACCGAAGACCCCGCCGAGTGCCATAACCTGGCCGACCGGTACCCGGCAAAACTAAAGGAAATGATTGCCCGCTGGTATGTGGAAGCCGGTAAATACCAGGTCCTGCCGCTTGACGGCACTGTGATGCAGCGCTTTGCCGCCGAGAGACCCCGCCTGACCCAATCTCGCAAGCATTACACTTTTTATCCAAACCTGTCGGTGGTGCCGATTGGCAGCACCCCGGCGATTTTCAACCGGCCGCACAGCATCACTGCTGAGGTTGAGATTCCCGCAGGCGGCGCAGAAGGGGTCCTGCTGGCACAGGGCGGAATCGCTGGGGGCTTTGTGTTTTACTTAAAGGACAGGAAACTCCACTACATACACAACTACCTGGGGCTGAAAGAGCTGAAAGTTAGCTCCACTGTAGACGTTCCTTCAGGCAAGACCAGGCTACGCTACGAGTTTGAACCCACCTCCCCACCCAATATCCGCGAGGGCAAGGGGGCCGGAGGCCGCGCCCAGCTTTATATTGATGGTAAACTGGTCGGCAACACCGAATTCTCCACCACCGTGCCGATTTTGTTCGGCATAGAGGGCCTGAGCTGCGGTTATGACTTTGGCGAAGCGGTATCGCATGAGTACCACTCCCCCTTCCCCTTCACCGGCAAGATTCACCAGGTCACCGTAGACCTGTCCGGGGAGTTAATTGTGGACGAAGAAGCCGAAGTGCAAATACTGATGGCCCGGCAATAACCTGCTGCACAACCGGAACTGAGGTCCTCACGGCTCCGGAGAGGCAGTGAAGATAGGACAGAGGACTGGCAGCTCGACTACTGCCAGTCCTATCAAAGGGGGGAAAATCATTATGGACAAACATACTCGAAGCGACTTTGCCCGGAGCGCACCGTACTGGCTGCGCCGCGCAGGTGTTGTTAGCTGGCTCTTCCTGGGCATCGTGCTCGCCGCCGGCACCGTCCTTAGCTTCATCGCGACCGTGAGCAGTATCACTGTCCCGCTGCTCGTTGCGGTGGTGATCGGAATTGTCTTTCGGCCGCTGGTAGACTCACTGGAGAAGCGGCGGGTTTCCCGCAGTATCGGTACGTTGCTGACCATGCTGTTTATATTTCTGGGGGCTGCCGCCCTGTTCTTTATCCTGGTAAAGGGTTTCATTGACCAGGGAGCCGAGATCGTACGCCAGCTCGAAGCCGGATGGGCAAGCCTGGAAGCCTGGCTGTTGCAGTTCCAGATTGAGGAAGAGACCCTTGACTCCATCAGAGCCGCAGTTTCAAACGGCCTGCCTGCACTGGGCCAGGGCATTATCGGAATCCTCAGCAGCACTTTTTCAAGTGCTGCAGCGCTCCTGATAGGGGTATACTTCAGTGTGTTCATCCTCTTTTTCATCCTCAGGGACGGGCCTGAAATAGAGGCCTGGCTAGCCCGGCAGTTCAATTTAAAACCCGGGACCGGTAAGGCGATCGTTGCCGATGTCAGCCGTTCCATACGGCTTTATTTCCGGGGCACCGCTCTCACTGCGACGATTACGGCGGTCGTGGTGGCTATCCCCCTGATTGTCCTCAAGGTGCCCCTTGTGGGTTCGATTCTCATTCTTTACTTTTTTTCTTCATTCATCCCTTACATAGGCGCTTTCATTGGTGGCGCTTTTGCCGTGATTATCGCTTTTGGTTCCGGGGGAGCAGAAACGGCGCTGATTATCGCGGTGGCGGTGACCATATCTAACGGGGCGCTGCAGAATGCCATAAATACGTGGGCACTGGGGACAACTCTCAAACTGAACCCTCTGGTCGTGTTCCTGGTAACGATTGCAGCCGGTGTTGTCGGGGGAGCCCTGGCCATGATACTGGCCGTGCCGCTGACTGCTGTCGTGGTGCAGACGGTGCACCGCTTACGCCAGGAAGGGGTTTTTGCGGAGGACTAAAAAAGCCGGATGCACGGGACAAAAGGAGAATTTCAAATGACAGAAAATACAGGCAGACCTTACGAAATCCGAGGCATGAGCCGAAGTATGGTTCAAAACATGATCCAGATCACGATCAGAATCACGGGCCGAACCGTGGAGCTCAAATCCGAACCGGGGAATCCCGGCGCAGGGAGGAGCTGCTAAATGGCACAAAACTTCCTGCCTCCCCGCATCCATGTGCTTGCCAAGCCCACCGGGGCAATCTGCAACCTGGCCTGCTCCTACTGTTTCTACCTGCCTAAAGAACTGCTCTATCCCGAAAGCAGCTTCCGCATGTCAGACGAGATGCTGGAAAACTACATCCGGCAGCTGATTTCAGCCCACCGCAGCCCGCAGGTGACCGTTGCCTGGCAGGGAGGGGAGCCCACCCTGATGGGAATCGACTTTTACCGGAGCGCAATCGAACTGCAGGAAAAGTACCGCAAACCTGGAATGACTTTCGAAAATACGATGCAGACCAACGGCACGCTGCTGGACGACGAATGGTGCCGGTTCTTTAAGGAAAACGACTTTCTCATAGGGATCAGCATCGACGGCCCGCGTGAACTGCACGACGCCTGCCGGGTGGACAGGGGAGGGCATGGGTCCTTCGACCGGGTCATGCGGGGGCTTCGCCTGCTGCAAAAACACGGGGTGGAATACAACGTCCTGGCCACAGTCAACCGCAACAACGCCGATTATCCGCTGGAAGTCTACCGTTTCCTCCGGGATGAAGCAAAGACAGACTGGGTCCAGTTCATCCCGATTGTGGAGCGCATCAACGAGGACGGAGGCACCCTTTACCAGCAGGGGAACACGGTCTCGGACCTTTCAGTGCAGCCTGAACAGTTTGGAAATTTCCTGATCCGCATTTTCGACGAATGGGCGCGCAACGACGTAGGTAATGTCTTTGTACAGACCTTTGAAGCCGCAGCCCGCCGCTGGCTGGGCATGCCTTCGGGGATGTGCGTCTTTGAAGAGACCTGCGGCCTTGGGCTTGCCCTGGAGCACAACGGCGACCTCTACTCCTGCGACCACTTTGTGGAACCTGCCTGCAGGCTGGGAAACATCCTGGAAAAGGAAATCGCAGAACTTGCTTTTTCGGAAAAGCAGCAACAGTTCGGGCAGAAAAAACGAGACTCTCTGCCGCGGACATGCCGGGAATGCGACGTGCTCTTTGCCTGCAGGGGGGAATGTCCCAAAAATCGCTTCCTTACAACCCCGGAAGGGGAACCGGGTTTGAACTACCTCTGCGAAGGCTGGAAAACCTTCTTCCGACACATTGACCACCCCCTGAAAATCCTTGGCTGGCTGATGCAGCGGGGCTATCAGGCACCGGAGCTGATGCGGGTGCTGGCTATGGAAGATGCTTTTGCAAAAGCCGGACGCAACGAGCCCTGCCCCTGCGGAAGCGGGCTCAAGTTCAAACGCTGTCACGGCCGCAAGAGTACGGGATCTGAAAGGAAGGTACAGAAGCAGATAAAGCACAGGGTTCAGCCACAGTCCGGACCTTCCGCACGTTCCTGAAAGGAATGAGAGAAAAGGGGAGGGGAGGGGACGGAAGGTCTGCAGGGATGTGAAATAAACAAAAAACAGGCTAATCAAAACCATCTCAACAAAATCAACAAAAAAACCAGCTCAACAAAATCAACCTAACAAACTCAACAAAATCAGTAAAAAATCAATCCGGAAGAGGGAAAACAATGGGGGAAAAGAAACCGAACATACTGGTCATCTGGGGAGATGATATAGGAATTAGCAACCTCAGCTGCTATAGCGACGGCCTGATGGGCTACAGAACGCCCAACATCGACCGCATCGCAAATGAGGGCATAAGGTTCACTGACTCTTACGGGGAACAGAGCTGCACGGCCGGACGAGCTTCGTTTATCACCGGACAGAGCGCCTTCCGGACGGGGCTTAGCAAAGTGGGCATGCCAGGGGCTAAACTTGGAATCCAGTCCGAGGACCCGACCATCGCCGAGCTGTTAAAAGCTCAGGGTTATGCTACGGGGCAGTTTGGAAAGAACCACCTTGGAGACAGGGACGAGCACCTGCCCACCAACCACGGTTTTGACGAATTCTACGGCAACCTCTACCACCTGAATGCCGAAGAGGAACCTGAACACCCTGACTATCCACCCGAGGAGGATTTTCCTGATTTCCGCAAGAACTACGCCCCGAGGGGTGTAATCCGGAGCTATGCCGACGGCAGGATAGAAGACACAGGACCGCTAACTCGCAAGCGCATGGAGACCGTGGACCAGGAGTTCCTGGACGCAAGCATCGATTTTATCAAGCGCCAGCATGAGGCGGAAAAGCCGTTCTTTGTCTGGTTCAACACTACCTGGATGCACTTCAGGGTCCATGTCCCGGAGAGGATAAGGGGGCAGTCGGGGCGCTGGCAGTCGGAATACCACGACGGCATGATCGAACACGACCGGCAGGTGGGAATTCTTCTGAATTTGCTGGACGGACTTGGGATTGCAGAAGACACTATAGTCGTCTACAGTACGGACAACGGCCCTCACATGAACACCTGGCCCGACGCAGCCATGACCCCTTTCAGAAACGAGAAAAACTCCTGCTGGGAGGGGGCTTTCCGGGTACCTCAGGTGGTGAGATGGCCGGGAACGATCCCCGCAGGCACTGTTTCCAACGAGATCGTAAGTCACCTTGACTGGCTGCCAACTTTCCTTGCAGCAGCCGGAGAGCCGGATGTCAGGGAAAAGCTCAAAAAAGGCTACAAAGAAGGGGACAAAACTTTCAAAGTGCACCTTGACGGCTATAACCTGCTTCCCTACCTCACCGGGAAGGAGGAAAAGTCCCCGCGCATCGAGTTTTTCTACTTCTCCGATGACGGCGACCTGGTGGCTCTGAGGTATGACAACTGGAAACTTGTCTTTATGGAGCAGCGCGCCATCGGCACGCTACAGGTCTGGGCCGAACCTTTCGTCCCCCTGCGCGTCCCGAAGTTGTTCAACCTGCGCACCGACCCTTATGAGAGGGCAGACCAGACCTCAAACATCTATTACGACTGGCTCCTCGACCATGCTTTCCTGCTTGTGCCTGCCCAGGGTGTAGTTGGGGACTTTCTGGCAACGTTCAAAGAGTTTCCTCCACGCCAGAAAGCAGCCAGCTTTACTGTAGACCAGGCAATGGAGAAGCTTTTGAAGGGAATCGGAAGCACCTGAACGTGGAGACGGAAAGGGTACCGGACAGGAACTTTAAGACTGACATTTAATGGTTGATCCAGGGTGCAGGAAACAGGCAGTTAGCACCCGGATTACACCGGATTACACCCACGTTACACCCAGGTCACACCCGGATTACACCGGATTACACCCACGTTACACCCAGGTCACACCCGGATTGCACCCGGCCTGTTAATTCCAGCAGTTACAATCCTGGCCTGAGCCCAACGTCCATATCAAATTAGATTGGGGAAGCAAAATATGAACCCATCAAGAAAACCGTGGCCTACTTCACTGGCAATATTTGCAATCTGGGTTATCATCGTATTTGGTGGAGAATTGCTGCAGGTCGGGGGAAAACCCACGCAGCTTGATGAACTGGCAAAAAACCAGATCATCTTCGGGGTGCTGGCTGCAGCGGTCTTTTTGATTGGGGTTATTAGCTATTTGAAATGGTGGCCCCAGGTAGGGGGAAAGGGCCCGGACAATTTACGGGATTTGCGCTTGCTCTGGCTGCCGGCCCTTGTGCTTTTCCTCCTGCTACTGATTTTATTGTTTACAGATCTTCCACCAGGCACGGTGCTTATGCTCGTAATCATCAATACCCTGCTTGTCGGCATCAGCGAGGAATTGATGTACCGGGGAATATTGTTCCATGGGGCTTCGTCATCATTCGGGATCTGGCGTGCAGTGTGGATCACGGCTGTCCTTTTCGGGCTGGTCCATGCGCTAAATGGCTTTATAACCGGAAATTTCGCGGCCGCGGCAGGCCAGGCTTTTTTCGCAGGCATGTTCGGGGTCTGGACAGTGGCTTTGCGGGTCCGCCTCGACACAATCATCCCGGTAATCATTATTCACTGGCTGTGGGATTGCCTGCTCTTTCTCACAGGTTTCCTTGGAGGAATGCTGGTCTTCCCCTTTGCCCTGGTCCTGTTCATTTACGGCCTCTGGTTATTACGGGATTATTGGCACGGCAAAGGCGGTTTGCAGGGGGAAGCGGATTTAAGCGAATAAGCCGTAAGCTGCCGATTTTGGAGCTTTCTTAAATTAAATTATAATTAATTTTCATAATTAAAGGAGAGAAGCTGAAATGGATCTTGAGAGCCTTGATTTTTATGTTGTTTTTGACCTGTTTATTTTGCTCCTGATCGGCATGGGCCCGAAAATTGCACTTGTGCCTTTTCTGGACCTGACCGCAGGCATGGAAAAAGAGATGCAAAAGAAAGTGGCGGGAAAGATGGTAAAAACAGCTGTTGGAGTTGCCCTGGTCCTGGTCTTTTTGGGCTCGCTGCTGATGAGGCTCCTGCACTTTAGCCCGGGAGCGGTATCCATCGCCGGAGGCCTCATCCTGATGCTGCTTGCCCTTCACATGTTGATCGGGGCCGGAGGATCGGAGGAACACAAAGAAAAAGCGGCCAGCCGTGATCCGATGCAGATGGCCCTCTACCCGCTGGCAGTGCCCTACCTGCTGAACCCGGCAGGGATTGCCGTGCTTGTCACCGTTTCCGACCAGCTCGACTCGCTGCTCATGTTTGCTCTTGTAGCGGGGCTTGTCCTCCTCATGGGAGCGATCGACCTGGCCGTATTCAAAAATCTGGACAAACTGGCAAAGCAACTGGACCCTTCTCGCTTGATGGTTACGGAGGCGGTATTTGGCGTCCTGCTGGCGGCACTGGCCGTGCAACTGGTGCTGGACGGCCTGGAAACGCTAGGCATCATTTCCGGGCTTCCGGGACATTAAAAAAGTTATGCATTATAAAACGCAAATAAGAATTAATACCCAAAGTAGAGTATCAAATAACGCACCGGAAGATGAGGAAATAAAAAATTGGATAAAGAAAATCCCTCAAATGAAATATAGTCCTCATCACTGGAAGATAGAACTTCTTACTCCTGGATGAGACATTTACCCTTAGATGAGGCCTCTTTTTGCAGGAATTACTTTTTCTTCAACAGTTTTCCCGTAAGGGCAGGCAAGGTTGCATATTGTGCATTCCATAAAGCCTCTTTCCGTGATTCTGCGGATTTTTTTCTCCCACTTAGGATCAATATCTTTCTCAAGTTCATGGGAGACCACACATTTATCATAAATTACTTTTTCACCTGCAGGCACACCCTGGGAGGGACCGGGGATTATCGCATTGTAGGGGCAAGCCTTTACACAGAGGGACTCTTTCTGGCAGAGGGGCTGCTCGGCACAAAGGTCCCTTGTGAAAGGCTCGTCAGGTTCAAGTTCAGCTGTAGTAAGCATGGCTACCCACCTCACTCTCGGGCCGTATTCCGGGGTTATGACCTGAGTGTTGTGCCCTATGAAACCCAACCCTGCAAGGTGTGCAGCTACTTTCACATGCAGGGAATGGGTGGGAATTGCCTTGATCCCTTTATCTTCCCAGAGCCACTGGGCAAGCCTCCATGCTCTTGTCTCAACAGTCTCATAATAGAGGTTATAATACTCAGCCTCTCCTCCGCTAAAGTCTCCTGTTCCGGGCGTGCTGATAGCAGCATTCATGCCTTCATCCCAGATTACCATGCCCATAACTATTACCGATTTAGCTTCAGGCATCAACTCAGAAGGTAAGGAAAGTCCTCTACCTTCTGGAAACTCGACTTTTTCCAGCTTATTGATATCCGAAACACCAAAAAGTTGGAAATCTCCAGTAAGAGCTTTAGATTTTATTTCATCTTTCAAAGCCATTTTACCTCTCCAAATCCCTCTGGCTGCAAATATAAAAAGGAAAATTATTAATGAAAACTATTTGCAGCAAAATCCGTTAATATAAAAATTATTTTTAATCTATTTCTAGTTATGTAATACGGGGGCTTGAGTTCAGGATGTTTTTCCTGAGTTCCTATACAGCATGAGAAAGAACTCACGATACGGGTAAGATAGCTGAAAACAAATCTTCTGAATAAAAGAGCCTGCGGAATACTCGGGAAAATAAACCGAGATGTATAAAATAAAATACATAAAAGAGAATTTATATTTATGTGCGGGTAAATAAATATAAAGATCGAAGCATTGAACCGCAAGCCATGGGTGGTCTTGCAGGTTCCGAAAGAATGGGGGGATAATAATACCTGAACTGATCGAATACGAGCCCGGAACACATTTCCCGGGCGTTATCGGAAGAACACTTGACGAATCCTCACCTGCCTGGCCCAAACCGACAAGGGCCGGAGAAGGTGCACCGAACGTGATATATTTTATTCTGGATGACGTGGGCTACGGGCAGATGTCAGTTTTCGGGGGGCTCTGCGAAACACCCAACCTGGAACGGCTGGCGAAAAGGGGCCTGCGCTATACCAATATGCAGACCACGGCGCTCTGCTCCCCTACCCGGGGCTGTGCACTGACAGGCAGGAACCACCATACGCTGGGGCTCTCCGCTATCACCGAACTGTCTATGGGCTACCCTGCACACAACGGGTACATGGGCTTTGAGCACGGTTTTCTCTCGGAAATCCTGCTGGAACAGGGCTACAACACCTTTGCCGTGGGTAAATGGCACCTGACCCCGCCGGAAGAGACGACCACAGCAGGCCCTTTCCACCGCTGGCCCCTGGGCAGGGGCTTTGAGCGCTACTACGGATTCCTGGGAGGGGATACCGACCAGTGGCATCCCGACCTGACCTATGACAACCACCCGGTGCCGGTCCCCCGGACTCCTGAAGAGGGCTACCACCTGAACATCGACCTTGGGGACAAAGCTATCGAATTCATCAAGGACGCCCAGCACAATGCCCCGGGAAAACCTTTTTTCCTCTACTATGCCACCGGAGCAGGGCACGCCCCGCACCATGTCGAAAAAGAGTGGATAGAGAAATACAAAGGCAAATTCGATATGGGCTGGGACAAATGCCGGGAGATGGTCTTCAAACGCCAGAAGGGGCTGGGGATCGTCCCGCCCGATGCGATGCTCTCAAAGCGCGACCCCGACGTGCCTGCCTGGGACTCCCTTTCGGAAACCGAAAAGAAAGTCTATGCCCGCCAGATGGAGGTCTTTGCAGCCTTCATTGAGCAAACTGACTACCATTTCGGGCGCATTCTCGACTTCCTTGAGGAGATTGAAGAACTGGACAATACCCTGGTCATCGTGCTTTCGGATAACGGCGCCAGCGCCGAGGGAGGGGTGCACGGGACTTTCAACGAGATGCTCTTTTTCAACAACGTGGAGGAGACCCTGGAAGACAACCTTGAACGCATCGATGAATGGGGCAGCCCTGAAACCTTCAACCACTATTCCTGGGGTTGGACCTGGGCTGGAGATACTCCCTTCCGCCGCTGGAAGCGAGAGACCTACCGCGGGGGGATAAGCGACGCCTGCATCGTCTCCTGGCCGGAGGGCATCCGCGCAAGGGGGGAGAACCGCAGCCAGTACGCCCATGCGATTGACCTCGTACCCACGGTGCTGGAAGCCCTGGCCATGGAAGCCCCAAAAACCATCCGCGGGGTACCCCAGTCTCCGATACAGGGTGTCAGTTTCGCCCACACCTTTGACGACCCCAAGGCCCCTACAAAACACATTACGCAGTACTTCGAGATGTTCGGGCACCGCTCCATTTATTACGACGGCTGGAGGGCGGTCTGCCCCTTCCCGGGCTCAAGCTTTGCCGAGCCCCTGAAAGAGGGCTGGTTCTTCGGGATGCCCCTGAATACCAGGGTGTTAAAGGTGCTTGATTCCGAGGGCTGGGAACTCTATGAACTGGAAGAAGACCCTGCTGAGATGAAAAACCTGGCAGCAGAAAAGCCTGAGAAACTGCAGGAAATGGTCCAGCGCTGGTACACCGAGGCCGGCAAGTACGGGGTGCTCCCCCTGGCAACAGCAGCCCTGGAGCGCATGAACGTGCCAAGGCCGACCATTGCACGCCCGCGCACGAAGTACGTCTATTATGGAGGCGGAGCCCCGGTCCAGTTCTCTGCAGCCCCGAGGGTCTACAACAGGCCCTGGAGCATCACCGCCCGCGTGCTCATCCCCGGGGAAGGAGCCGAAGGTGTCCTGCTCTCCCACGGAAACCGCCATGGGGGGTACAGTTTCTATGTCAAGGACGGGCACCTGCATCACGTCCACAACTACTCGGGGCTCGAAAAGTTCAGGATAAGCTCGCCTGACCCTGTCCCAACCGGGGAAGTCACCCTGCGCTATGAGTTTGAAAAGACCGGCGAACCCGATTTCGGGGAAGGGAAAGGGTCAGCGGGGCGGAGCCAGCTCTACATCAACGACGAGCTTGTAGCCAGCAGGGACCTGCCTTACACCGTACCCAACCTCTTTGGCATCATCGGGCTGAGCTGCGGGTACGACGCAGCCGACAGTGTCCACCCCGAAGAATACAGGGCACCGTTCACTTTCACAGGCAGGATCAGGCAGGTTGAACTTGACGTTTCAGGCGAACTGATCAAAGACGATGAGGCTGACCTGAAACGGATGATGACAGAACAGTAAATTTGTGTTTTGATATTCCGCGTCCAGGGCCCGGAAAAGGCATAGTTTGACCACAAATTCGGACTGCTGAAAGATCCACTATGGCCAGTTTTTGAAATCGTCAGGTAAATACAAAACTGCCTGGTAACAGATAGGAGAAAATCTAATGGCAACATTAACTGTTTGGAAATTCGATAATCCTACCGGTGCAGGCGAAGCACTGGACAAGCTGGAGAGCTTACAAAAACAACAACTGATTGAAATTCAAGATGCGGCTGTTGTTGAATGGCAAACAGGCAAAAAGGAACCCAAAACCCGGCAAGCGGTGAGCCTGACCGGGGCCGGGGCACTCGGCGGCGCATTTTGGGGCATGCTCTTTGGCCTGCTCTTTTTTATACCCTTCTTTGGCCTGGCTGTTGGCGCGGTCCTGGGTGGTTTGGCGGGTCGTTTTCGCGACTACGGCATTGATGACGACTTTATCAAATCAGTGCGTGCTCAGGTAACTGAAGGAACCTCGGCCTTATTCTTGCTTACCGTTACCGGTAGTGCTGCCGCAGATAAGTTGCAAGATGAACTGAAAGGCAAAATGGGGAGCCTGATTGAGTCTAATCTGACAAACGTGCAGGAAGCCAAACTGCGTGAAGCCTTTGGCGAGCAGAAAACGGCATGGCAGATCGGCCCCCGAATCCTACCGCCACCAACTGGCGGCAGCGATGAATTACGTAACGCTATCGCTAACATCCCGCAGCCTGATCCGGCAACGATGCAAATCGAGCCTCAGAGCGAGGAAGAGTGGCTCGCAGTCATCGCGAAGTTAGACGCGGGCAAAGTCGAGACGAATCAAGCCCTCCGGAAACAGCTTTCGGTTTCCGTTATACAGGAGGAGATCGAGGGGATCAATGTCTATCATTTGACCCCGGCTGAGGTTGATCCCCGGCACGAGAATCACCTGTTCGTTTACCTGCATGGCGGCGCCTTCGTGCTCAACGGCGGCGAAGCGGGTTTAGCAGAATCCATCATCATCGCCCATCGGCTCAAGATGCGGGTGCTTCATATTGACTACCGCATGCCCCCCAAATATCCCACCCCGGCCGGGAGGGACGACGTAGTCACCGTGTACCAGCACCTGTTGAAAGAAAGACCGGCGCGGTCCATGGCTCTGGGCGGTACATCAGGAGGCGGGAATATGACCATGGCGACGGTGCAGCACTTGATTGAGCTGGGCCTGGATGTGCCCGGGGCGCTGTACATGGGCACGCCCGGGACTGATGTGTCCAGCACGGGTGACTCCTGGATTATCAACGAGGGAATTGACTATTTATTGATCACCCGCGACGGCTTCATCGAAGCGTGTGTAGATGTGTATGCGGCTGGTCGCGATCCGAAAGATCCCCTAGTCTCACCTCACTATGGAAACGTCCACGGATTTCCACCCACCTTGTTGATAACCGGAACGCGGGACCTGCTCTTGAGCAGCACCGTTCGCGCCCACATCAAACTACGGCAAGTCGGTGTTGTAGCAGACATTCTGGTCTACGATGGCGTTTCCCATGGGGATTACATTGCCGTGATGGACTCTCCGGAGTCGCTGCACGCCTATGCTGAGTTGAATGCGTTTCTATTGAAGCACCTTCAATAACTGTCGGCCGAAGATTGTGATTATGAGGGCAAGTTCCACCCCGTGATACGGATGTACCAGCTACTCCCGGAAGCCAGCTGGTCGGAATATGCACGAGCAGATAGTTATCAGCAGCCAGTAATCAACAGCCAGTGATCAGCAGACAATAATAAACAGACAATAATAAACAGACAGTAATCAGCACTCAGAATCAAAGAAAGGGGGGTTCTCATGAACTTAATTCATCGATTCTCAGCAGAGCTTATAGGTACTTTCTGGCTGGTCCTCGGGGGCTGCGGAAGCGCAGTTCTGGCGGCTGGCTTCCCGGAGCTTGGCATCGGCTTTCTCGGTGTCGCCCTGGCTTTCGGACTGACCGTCCTGACGATGGCTTTTGCGATCGGGCACATCTCGGGCTGTCACCTCAACCCGGCTGTCACGGTCGGCCTGTTCATAGGCGGCCGCTTTCCCGCAAAGGACATCGTCCCGTACATCATTGCACAGCTGGCAGGAGCTATCTTCGCCGCTATCGTGCTTGCGCTGATCGCCGGCGGGCAGCCCGGTTTCGACCTGGTCGAAAGTGGTTTTGCAGCCAACGGTTATGGGGAACACTCACCCGGAGGGTACTCGTTGCTCGCAGCACTGGTCTGTGAACTCGTGATGACCTTCATGTTCCTTTTCATCATTCTCGGCTCGACTGACATCCGCGCCCCGCCCGGTTTTGCGCCGATCGCCATAGGGCTTGGGCTGACCCTGATCCACCTGATCAGTATCCCGGTGACAAATACCTCAGTGAACCCGGCCCGCAGCACATCACAGGCACTTTTCGTCGGTGGCTGGGCAATCCAACAGCTGTGGCTGTTCTGGCTGGCACCAATAGTCGGAGGGGCTCTAGCTGGCATTGCATATCGTACGGTCGGAGGTGACGCCGGATCAGACACAGAAGAATAAGGCTTGGAAAATACCCAGGGGTTTTACGCTGCGTTCTATAAAAATAATCCCGGCAGGACAGCTGTAATTCCCCCTTATCCGAGCTATCCAGAAAACCTTTTTTCAATTTGCTTTTCAGGTACCTGCACTCTCACCGGTCGTCGAAGACGACCGGCTTTTCCATGAAATAACTTCAAAGAAAGAAAATAGTATTAAAATGGCTGAGTATAGTACAGCAGGATGACTTTAAAAGTTATTTTGATGACTGAATGAAGTGCAACAGGATGACTTTAAAAGTTATTTTGATGACTGAATGAAGTGTAGCAGGATGACTTTAAAAGTTATTAAAGTGACTGAATGAAGTACATTAAGATAGCTTAAAAAATTATTTTGGCGACTGGAAAAAGGCACATAGACAACTAAAAAAAATTGTATCGACTTCTTATCCGGTTTTCATATCGTAATCCTCTCCGGACCTCTCCGAGGCAGAATCTCGAAAGCAGGATGTTGAGAACAGGACAGAGAAAGCAGGATATTGAGAACAGGACAGAGAAAGCAGAATGGAAAATCAGGGTAAAGTCATCCTCAAGCAGTTTATTTTTCAAGCATTTTTTCTCAGTGAATTAGCTGTGTAGAAATCCTCAATCAATGCAAGTTACTTCGGAAATATAAAAATTAGGGTTACAGTCAGAACGTTGATGTGAAGTGAGTTGAATAAAAGTAAAAGCCAATAATGGTAACTTATTTTGAAAACACTTTTTTCCAGAATAATTGGAAAAGGCCGCCCGCTGATGCGGGCGGTGAGGGGCCTTGTTCTCGATACCAGGAAAGAAATTCCCCGAATTGGAATCAGCATTAAACCCTGTAACAAAAACCAGGGCCATTTCAAGCAATATTACAGCATTTCTCCAGAGCCCGTTTCACCTTAACTTTTAAAGGCTACTTAAATCAGCGGTAACTCTTCAGCAGCTTTTCCAGAAAGGCCCAGACCCTTTCGATGGAAGGGATATAGATCCTCTCATCCGGGGAGTGGGGATACTCAATAGTCGGCCCTATGGAAATCATCTCCATGCCTCCTTCATCGTCTTCTCCGTCGCTGTCCTTTCCGTCACCGTTCTTTCCACCGCAATCGCCGGGGTTCCCTTTTCCACCCCGAAATCCGCATTTAGAGCTGATGACTCCACATTCGAGCCCGGCGTGCACGACTTCTATTGCGGGTTCTTCCCCGAAAACAGACATATATGCCACCTTGCATCTGGAGAGCAGGTCTGATTCAAGGTCAGGTTCCCAGGCTGGATACCTGTTCTCATGCCAGTCCTCCGCTCCTGCCAGCCCTGCCACGGCTTCAATCCTTCCGGTAATTTCGTCCAGCCTGGACATGACCGAACTACGCTGGCTGGACAGGACTTCCACAGCATTGTCCCCTGTCCTCACAATGGCAAGGTTGTTCGAGGTCTCCACCAGTCCCTGGATCTTATCCGACATCCGGTAGACCCCGTGAGGAAGGCCGAGCAGCAAGCCAAGAAGCCTTAAGCCACTGTTTTCCGTGAGCACCCGGTCAAGAGGGACTTCCTTTTCACTGACTTCTGTCTCGGAAATTTCGTAAATCACGCCCTTTTCAACTTCCTCGAGGTCCAGGTGAATATCCGGGTCAATCTTAGCATACTCGGCCCGGAAAGTTTTCCCGAACCCGGAGACCAGCCCTTTTACCCGGTCGAACTCGCTCCTTTTAAGCGCAAAAAAAGCCTCTGCAAAATTGGGGATCGAATTGTGGGTGCTTCCCCCGTTCAGGGAAACGAGCCTGAGGATCCCTGAGCCAGAGCCTGAACCTGCCTCTCCGGGTTTATCCCGAACTCCCTCCAGGACCCGGGCGAGCAGCCGGACAGCATTTGCCCGCTGCCTGTGGATCTCGACTCCCGAATGCCCGCCCTTGAGCCCTTCCACAGCGAGCTTGAAAAACCCGAACCCGTTCGTGTAGTCGAAAGGCTCGTACTCTACAGGCAGTGAAATCCGCGTATTCAGCCCCCCCGCACACCCGACGGTAAAAACCCCTTCATCCTCAGAGTCCAGGTTCAGCAGGATCCTTCCTGCGAAGAACCCCGGCTCAAGCGCCATTGCCCCGGTAAGCCCGGTTTCCTCGTCCACCGTAAAGAGCAGCTCAAGCGGCGGGTGCTCGATCTCTCCCGCCTTTCCGGCTTGCGCCAGGACCATCGCAATTGCAAGCGCAATCCCGTTGTCCGCCCCGATGGAAGTGCCATTTCCTTTCAGCCAGTCCCCGTCATACACGCACTCAACCGGGTCTCTGGAAAAATCATGAACCGAGCCCTTGCTCTTCTCGCAGACCATGTCCATGTGCCCCTGAAAAACAAGGGTTTGAGAATTTTCAAAGCCCGGGGTCGCCGGGACCTCTATCAGCAAATTATTAACAAGATCGGTTTTTACCTCAAAGCCCCGGGACCTGGCCCAGTCCTCAAGCCAGAGGGCAATCTTTTTTTCGTACTTCGAACAGCGCGGGATCCTGTCGATTTCTTCGAAAGTCTTAAGGATTTGCAGGGTTTTCGGGTGCATAGGGGGATCAACTCTTAGTTAGTATTTTCAGATGAGAATCTGTGTCATGCTAGATAAGTGAAAATCAGGCATAAATAGCCACCTGAAAAGTATCGCTTGAAGAAATATCAAAATAAAACACAGATTAAAACAGATTAAAAAAAAGGATAGCTTAAAAAATATGTCACTTAATTCAATAACTTATATTTAGCCCTCATTCTCTCCTTTAGCTCCTTATCCTTTCTTTAGCTCTTTGTCCTCTCTTTGGCTCTCGTCCTCAGCTTCTTCCAATCCATAATGCTTATTCAATATTTTGCGCGTATTGTAGGAAACTTTCACGTCCAGATCCTTTCCGGGAATGTAATACGCTAAATGGTTTATCTCGTTGCTAGGTGTCGGTTTTCCTTTCGCCCGGATTTTGAAGATCTTGGACGCATGAAACTTGAATAGATAATTCACATAATATGCCCGAAGCCCGGTCTCTTCCCGGAGCTCCCGGATTGCCGTCTGGATGCTTGCCTCCCCTTTCTTCGGTTTTCCCCCGGGAAGCCGGTAGTAACCTCCCGAACTGCTCACAAGCAGGACACCTTTGTCAGTTTCAACTACTACAGAACCTCTCCGGTTGTCATACGCACTGGAAATAAGTGTTACCCCCTTAAAAAGATTGAATTCCCCTGATATATTAGATAATAGTAGTTGTTTTTTCCCGAATTATTTAAAGCATTCGATAGGGCAAATTTTCTTGCTGGAAATCTCATTTTCTTAACATTTAATTAATAGAAATTTTTATAATTTTAAGACTATTCTGGATCATTGTTACTACACTCAAATGCCTTTGATTCATAATAGAGGCTTTTTTACGGATATTTCAGTCGAAAAAAGAGGCAAAAACACCCCTTTAGAAAGAAAAGACGTTTGAAGGCAGCCATATAGGGCTTAAAGCAAGTATTTTAATATGAAACGATTTTTATAGAAATTGACCTATATATAATACTAAGTATAAATGCGATTGGAACCGCGATTGGAACCGCGATCGGAACCGCGATGGTATCAGGGCTGTCTCCGGGGGGAGGCATGTCTGGAATTGGTCAACGGGGGAATCATACTTCATGGTAGAAACATCGGACTTAGTGATCTTCTGGGCTGTGGTTATGGCCCGTTTCTTAATACCGCTCTCCATTCCACGCTACCCTCTCCCGGGTGTGCTGGCTTCCCTGGTCCTGGACATGGTCGACCAGACGATTTTCCAGCTTTTCACAGACCTTCCTCTGGAAGGTTACCAGAGCTATGACAAGGCCCTCGACATTTATTACCTGACAATTACCTACCTTTCAACCCTGCGTAACTGGTCAAACCTCTACGCCTTCAAGCTTGACCGCTTTCTCTTCTACTACCGGCTGGTAGGCGTTGCGATCTTCGAACTCGTACACCTGCGCTACCTGCTGCTTATTTTCCCCAACACCTTCGAGTACTTCTTCATATTCTATGAAGCCGTCCGCCTGAAATGGGACCCGAAGGTGCTTACAAAAAGCAAGTTGATCGCAGCAGCAGCCCTTATCTGGATATTCGTCAAACTGCCCCAGGAATACTGGATTCACATAGCCCAGATGGACACCACCGACTGGATAAAAGCCAACCCGGCTAACGCACTTGTCCTGGTTGCCTGGGCTGCTTTCCTGCTCGGCATGGCCTGGTGGCTGCTCCGGGACCTTCCCCCTGCCCGGAAGGGTTTGGAAATTGCTGCTCTCCCTGTAGCAGCCGCCCCGGTTATCGCCCCTCTGCCAGACGTCGTGAATAAAGAACGGGAACGCCTCATTACCAGGCAGGTGCTTGAGAAGATCGTGCTGATCTCTCTCCTGACCATCATCTTTGCCCAGATACTTCCGGACGTGCGGACAAACAACATCCAGCTATCCATTGTCGTGGCCATAATCATCATAATAAACACGGCACTGAGTCACTGGCTGGCCCGGCGCGGGAAGCACTGGAGTTCCATCGTCAGGGAATTTTTAGTAATGTCGCTGGTAAACACCGGCATCGTCCTCCTCCTGGACTTCCTCAGCCCCAGGTACGAAGGCTCAATCAACCTCGGAACCACGCTCTTCTTCATCCTGCTCCTGACCCTGATCGTCACCCTCTACGACCGCTACTGGCAGCTCCATGTTAATAACAATTCCAGAAATGTCCGTTATGAGGAAGAGGGAGAGAAAGAGTAACTTTTTTTCAAGAAATCAATTATTACTTGGGTTTTGAAGGTTTAGTAGGAGCTACGGGTGTCGAATGTGATGGGAACAAGACACTTTCTCTTTTAACTCATAATTTCATGTGTGTTTTCTACCGGAAAGTGATTTTTTGCATTGGACCCGGAGAACAAACAGATAAAAATAAGTTTAAATTTTTGGATGTTAGAATATAATGTAAGCCATTGAAAAGGAATCATTTCTGTATCTGGAATGTAGTGTTTTCATAATTCATATAAAAGTAGTGGATTATGTTGATTAACCGGATGGAATCTAAAATTTACTGGACTAATGCTAAAATATAATTTGCAAAGTTATATAAAAATCAAAAAACTTAAGCCCAATAAACTAAACTTGAATAATAAAAGAGAACGGTGTGAATATGGAAGACAGTTGGATACTTTTCAGAACATTGGGCGTAAAACACAAAAATTTTTCATGGAAAATAGACGACAAATGTAACATTACTATAAAAAGAAAATTTAAAAATGAACTAAAATACAGAATTGAAACAGTAAGTAATGAGCATTTAAACAAATTAGGTAAGTATATGGAAGAAGGTGATTGGAAGGATCTAGCCAATAATGTAGAAAAATTACGAAAAGGAACTGAAAAAGATGGTATTGGTTCATTCATATATAGTTTAAGAGCTGACCCTTCCTATGCCCAACTATCGAGCCACCTTGGAGCCATTTTCTATCATTCAGGCGTATGGAAATGGAATGGTCAGAAAAGAGGAATTAAATTTTTGCAGAATTCAGATAACTGGTGTGAAAAAATCACATATTACTATCATGATTCTCTGAAAAATATGGAATGAGTTTGTTTCATTGATTCCCATAAGAGAATTAATGTCAATGAAACAACTTGATCAGAGATATCTTGACATGGGTATTAACTGGGAATGAAATTAATACTCATCCAATTACAGATTAAGTTATAGTCTCTTGGAAGGAAAATATGTCATCAAACAAAGAAAAAATTGAGGATATTTTTAGGAAAGTTAGTTGGTTTGATAAAAATAGATGGATTGATGATGCAAACTATGCAACCATGAATCTGTCAACGGAATTAACGAATTCTGAAATAATTTTAACTCATTTTCTATGCTATATAAGCGATCGGCAAATGCCGTATTATCATATATGGGATAGGGGTGGATTCGTATATTCAGATTTGGTTGAATCTTATTCAAAAGAAAAAATGAGTGTTCAAAGTTTACTGAATCCCGAAATAAAGGACAGTTTTGTTAAGAAAAGAAACGACGATCCCGAAAAATTAAAGTTTATTTCAAAAAGAAAAGTTCCACAAAATAATTTGTTAATAAGAAACTATGGATACAAGGAAAAAGAGCCTGTTATTTTTATACCAAGATACTATCCTTCAGACATTAAATCAATAATGCAAACATTGAGTGTGCTTGAAAACTATAACAGGAATATAATTGAATATATAGCCCAAATTATTGAAACTATAGCCCAAATTAATGAAACAAACCCAGAAAAAAATCTAATAAAAAAGATTGGTTTTTCATTGTACCTTTTGGCATACTACAACATAGGACAACCTAAAGCTAACCAACATAAAAAAATAGAAAGCGATGTGGAAAAAAATACAAAAGAAATTATGGACATCTTAAATAACAAACAAAAATTTGAAATGGAACTAAAAAAGTTCATGAATTCAAACCGATTTAAACAAAAAAGAATGTGGTGTTCCTTACGTGATTATGTTAAATCTTATGAGTTTTCAAAATACATGATAGAAGGTTTTAAAGAAATAAACAAAGAGAATATTGTTGAAATATGGGAACAGCTTGACAAAACTGAACTTGAATTACCTGGAGATGTTTGGAACAATAATTTAAAATTT
Source organism: uncultured Methanosarcina sp. (assembly GCA_965601435.1). Lineage (GTDB taxonomy): Archaea > Halobacteriota > Methanosarcinia > Methanosarcinales > Methanosarcinaceae > MTP4. The sequence continues at coordinate 5,711 of CBFCWE010000006.1, read as the reverse complement.
AAAAATTGCTTGTTTAGCGATATATGTGAGCCCAAATTACTAAAGTGGGAAGCACCTCGATTCATAAGAGAAATTTACGAGAATTCTGAGCCTGAATGCGGCTATCCCGAAATGTTTGATTTTACTTTTGATTTCATTCCAAGAATGTGTGAAAAAGATATGTGCAAATTTTGTATCTTTAACGAAAAAAATAATATTGAAGATTTATGCACAAAGGATGAAACTAAATATTGCCCCATACTACTGGTTTCTTGTGGTTACGAGAATAAGTGCAATAAAAAAGAGTGTGTTTTCTTAAATTAACATTATATAAAGGAAAACTCAGATTACTACAAAAAACCAAAATCCCTCTCACTCCCACAACTAATTTTTTATATATCAAAATCAAATTTACAAGCATGGACGCCTTCTGGTCCCTATCCCAAACCCTGGGTGCAAGAAAGAGAGCCTTCTCATGGCGAATAGACAGCAGGGGAAACATTTTCATAAAGAGGAAGTTCAGGAATGCCCGCTTCCCCAGGATTGACAAGATCAGTCACAACCATCTGAACAGGCTCGATGAGTTCATGCAGGACAGGGAATGGAAGGACCTGGCAAACAATGCCGTAAACCTGTACAGGGGCCGGGAAAAAGAGGGGATTGGAAAGTTCCTCTACCGGATGAGGCCTGAAGTCCCTTACGCCCAGCTCTCAAGCCAGTTAGGGGCTATTTTTTACCAGTCGGAAGTCTGGGAGTGGAACGAGCAGAAAAGGGGGATAAAGTTCCTGCTGCTGGAAGGGGACTGGCAGGAAAAGACGGTTGAGTATTACCGGAGTTCGCTGGAACAGGTCCCTGATCCGAAGTTCAAAAGCAGTTCATGGAGCCGGTTTTCTAATGGGGGAGAGGCTAAAGAAAACGTGGAGCAGACGAGACTTTCTACTTTTTTCAGATTTTGAGTGAAGTTCGCGGGAATTCGGGAATTTAAAAGGGAAAGAAGAAAGAAAGGAAAAGTCAAAAATATTTTACAGGCCTTTAGATGGCTCACCAGTTGTTCTTAATAACTTTTATTGAGATCGCAAAAATAAGGATAATCGAGCTATAGAAGAGCATTAGAATAAATATGGCTGAGATATTCTCTAATCCGGGAACTGCCCCATTTCCCACGATAAGATTATTCAGGTCAATAATAGTCACCATATGCCATGTTTCTTTGAGCAGTAAGGAAACAAAAAGGGCCATGCAAGATAACAATAACAGTGTTAATATATATAATATCATTATCAAATCCGAAGTATTTATAAATATATATAATTTATCTGGTATAATGATTAGAGGGAAAAACTTCGGATAGGAAAAATGAAATAAAAATTTTAGAAAATTAAAAAGAAAATTGAAAATATAAGGAATTAAATAAATGTGATAGAGGTCAGCCTGCGAAGAAACTTCCACTCAGCTTGCTTCAAGCTCTAACTCGATACCTCCAAACCTCCCTGCAATGAAGTTGTATACGACTCCGATAAGCAACCCTGCAATTCCTCCCAGGACCCCATAAAAAACAATAATTAATAAGACTACGCCTGCACTTGAAATCGAAGTTGTTTCAGCCGCGATAAGGAAAAAGAAGGGCGAAAAGACAAGCGACAAAATCATGTACATAAGGGCAAGAACTTTTCCCAGGGAAACACTGTTTATAGATTTGATCTGTGCCATAAGAACCATCTCACAAATATATTGAACATGAGGCTTCATTTTTATAAAAAATTACTCTGTAAAGACTACCCACAGTTCTGCTTATTTTAATACAATCAGGGAAGATTTCCAGAAAAGTAGAAAGTTTGAACCCTGCAAGGCTCAGGATTTTTGGTCTTTAAGGAAAACATGAATGGGTTTTGCGGATGATTTCTGAGAAAACAGGGCAGCGGGAATAGTATCTCAAACCTGTCTTTTCCACTTGCGAAGCAATTGGCTTTTCTTTGAAGAAGTGAGAAAAAGATCCAAACATTTTATGAAAAACAGATGTTTCTTTGAAACCCTGAAACACAGTATAAGTTATCCACAAGAAACAGTGAAGAATCCTAATTTATGCTTAGATGCCCGTTTTTAACAGACTTTTTCCACAAACTGTACAATATTTTGATTCGTTCTTATTTTCGCGCCCGCAATTGGGACAAAAACTCTTAAGTTCTGTTTTTTCTTCCTTTTCCCTTCTTTCCCCTTCCAGCTTCTCTTTTTTTTCCTTTTCCCTTCTTTCCCTTTCCAGTCTCTCTTTTTCTTCCTTTTCCTTTCTTTCCCTTTCCAGTCTCTCTTTTTCTTCCTTTTCCTTTCTTTCCCTTTCCAGTCTCTCTTTTTCTTCCTTTTCCCTTCTTTCCCTTTCCAGTCTCTCTTTTTCTTCTTTTTCTTTTCTTTCCCTTTCCAGTCTCTCTTTCTTTTCCAAGTCCTCTTTTCCTTCTCTTTCCTTCTTTTCCTTTTCCATTTTTCTCCTTTCCATCCTTTTTTCCCATTCAACTTTGGATGAAAGAAGATACATCGCTTCTTTTAACTCGTCCATTATCTCTTTTTCATCTTCAATTATCCCTTCTTCTTTTACAAAATCCTCTATCTTAAGTATAAATCGGCAAAGTTTTGGTTTCATACAGTCCAGTTCAAGGTCGACTATTGAGAGTTCCCCACTTAATTCCCTCAGTTTTTTTTCAAACATACTTCTTGAAATATCTCCCCGATTTAATGCTTCCTCGTTAAGTCTGAGTTGAGATCTTACCTGGTGAAACCTAACGTATGTTTTTTGGAACTCTGCCATGAGTTCTTTGCTCTTTTGCTTCAAGGATTCCCATTCAATCCTCTCGAGGCAATCTTCAATATCAGCAAAAGCGCGTCGAAACCTTTCGACATCCTCAAGGCGTTTTGTTATTTCCTCAGACTCTTCAACCGGCAAACAATGACCCCCTTCAAATAATAGATTCGTAAACGATATATAACTTCCATATCCCATAATTTGAATATGGGGGAATTTCAAGAGCTGTCCTGCAAATTTGAAAAAGTTGATAGAGCATATGCAAGGTTGATGGAACTCAACGCAAAGCTTATCGATACTCCTTTAGAAAATGACCTGAAAGTCTTAATGGGAAAATTCAAGGAAATCCAGAGTGTTTCTTCCACTCAAAAGCAACTTCTTGAAATTGATATGAAAGAATATGATGAAGGAAATCTCAGCCTGGCACAGTTTTCAAGGAGACTTGCAATCCGAACCACAGAGGTTTCAAACATAACATTTGACCTTGATATGGAGATAAGCCCAAAACTCCTGAAGTTTTCCAGAAAACTGGCAGAGCCTGTGCTTGAGGCTGCAGAAACCGTACAGCAGAAAGATCCTGAAGTTATGGAGGAAGCCAAAGGTCTGAAAGAGAGTATGAATGAGGTGAACAGGGAGCCGGACGTTGTAGAGAGAATAGACAAAACGCTTACCCTGGTCGAGAAAGTTATAGATGTGGGTAAAAAGGTCTATTCTGTTGCCGAACATGCCCCAAAACTTTTGCCGTTTGTGAGTTTGTTTATATGAATATTCATGAGTACTTTTCCGCTAAACCCCCCACTATAGGAAGCTTATACTTTTTTCCCCGGTATGCCCCGTACATCAAAAAAATCCAGAGAAAAAAAGAAAGAAAAGACAGATAAAGTACCTCAAAAGTATACGGGTCCTCAAGAAGAATATACATGGGTATCAAGGGATGCTGATTTAAAAGTACATAACTAGCGAAACCCTCCGCGTAAAAGTGAAAGTCGTTATCAAGAAAAAGTTCCCACAGACCTACAGGTATTGACAAAAGAAAGAATGCTACAATCGATTGAATTGCATGAAACCTGACGAATTTGCTTTTTTTCTCAACCAGCAAAAAAATTGCCCCGGATATCAAAGTAAATGAATAACATAAAAGTCCCTCAATGTTTTCACTTAAACCCAGAGAAGTCTCAGCTTTTTCAGAGGTAATTTCAGGTTTTGCTGTAATTTCAGGTTTTGCTGTAATTTCAACTTTTGCTGTAATTTCAGGTTTTGCTGTAATTTCAGGTTTTGCTGTAATTTCAGGTTTTGCTGTAATTTCAACTTTTGCTTCAACCTCTCCCCTGAGCTTTGCTCCGCATTCCCCACAAAAATTGTCATCTACCCCAACTTCAGCCCCACATTCAGAACATTTCATTTATCTGGCCCCCCAGGTAATTTTATTCCTACAAGATCCCCTATTAATGGCAGACTGAATTTTTACTCCGAATATATGCTTTCAAGCACCTTATCTACCAGATCCCCTATTAATGGCAGACTGAATTTTTTCCCCCTGAAGGCCTGGTACATCAGGAAGAACCACATGAATATGGGGATAATGCTTAAAAACAGGACACTGCTTAAAAACTGCGTGAAGATTTCGGCTGGCGCATAAAGGAAAAGGTAAATAATCGATATGGGATTGAGGTTAATTACCAGATACGCCAGGAAGCCGAACTCTCCGAAGAAAGCTTGCAGGATACTGAGAATGACGGAAAGGACCACGAATGCCAGAACTGATTGCAGCGCATGGAACCTGACGAATTTGCTTCTGGTTTCGATAACGAAGAAGATCAGGCCTGTTAACCAGGTGAGCGTGTAAGACAGGACGGCTTCGGTGTTTTCGTTCAAACCCATTGACGTCCCGGAAGTTACCTTAGAAACCGGCTTAGAAGTTTGCTGTCCACTGTCCAGTAAAAACCCCCCAATAAAGTAGCATAAACTTAGCATTCAATTGCCAGATACACCTGGCTTTCAATTGCTATAATTATTATAATTACTTGATTATACAAAAAGGATTACCCAATGGATAAAAATAAGAGTGCATAGCTCGAATTTTCGAACCTGCTTTTTACACTCTGGTACTCAGTTTCCTGTAGTTATCCACCAGTTTTGCAATCGGGAGCTCTTTTCCGTGGCCCGGGTAAAAGGTAGCACAGCTTGTTTCGGCAAGCTTTTCCCAGCTTCTAAAAAGCTGTTTTTCATCGTTGGCAAAGGGAGGGAAAACTGTCCAGGACATTACATTGAAAAGCGTGTCCCCGACAATTGCATCTTCGTTTTGCAGGATCACGGAAATCGAACCCGTGGTGTGGCCTGGAGTGGAGATTACCTTTGCTTTTACACCGGGGAGATAGTCTTTCAGGTCATACTCGCTTTTGATTACGATATCCGCTTTTACGGGAGAGTATTTTGCCTTTGAGGACAGAAGGCCGTTTGCCATTCCCGATATGATTTTCGAAAACCACATGGTGCCTTTCGGAAACGGGGTGTATCCCTTTTCCAGGTTTCCGGCCTCGGCCTCGTGAACCAGGACCTTTGCCCCGCTGCGCTCCCTGATTTCAGCCAGGCAGCCGACGTGGTCGTAATGGGTGTGGGTGAGGATGACCAGTTTGAGGTCAGAGAATTTCAGGTTGTTTTGCTTGAGGACTGCTTCAAGTTTATTAATATTTCCGCTGCATCCAGCGTCGACCAGGACTGCTGAACCTCCGGCTGTGAGGAGGTAAGCGTTGGAATTGCCCATTGGGACGACAGTCAGGGAATAGGATTTTTCCGGGGGCATGGTTTTGAATTCCTGAATATGATTCTGTTTAACGATAATGTTTAACGATAATGTTTAACGATAATGTTTTACGATAATGTTTAACGATAATGTTTAACGATAATGTTTAACGATAATGTTTAACGATAATGTTTAACG
>CBFCWE010000005.1:0-80623 GCA_965601435.1 uncultured Methanosarcina sp. | reverse complement strand
TCAAGGGATCAAGGGATCAAGGGATCAAGGGATCAAGGGATCAAGGGATCAAGGGGCATCAGGGGGTATCAGGGGGTATCAGGGATCAAAGGGTCAAGGGATCAGGGAGTGTCAGGGAGCTCAGAGTGGGGTACCTGAGGATTTTCAGGCACTTTGTGGCTTTCTGTGGAGTCTCCTATCAACTTTTTGATCACGTCCATGTCTTTTAGCACTTTCAGGCTCACAAAGCCGCCTACCAGGAGGTTCAGATAGTAGGTCAGGGCTCTCCAGGCAAGCACGGTGATTCCGAGGATGGAGGGGCTTACAAAGACTGAGAAGAGGGATGCTGCCCCAAATTCCGCGACCCCGCTTGCTCCGGGGGTTGCAGGGACTATCATGATCACAGCCATGAGGACCTGGGCTGCAAAGGCGGTGGGAATTGAAGGGGTTTCGGAAAGGCCCATCAGGATCAGGACTAATAGGGAAAACTCCACGGTCCAGAAAACGAAGGTATAAGCTATGCCGTAGAAAAGCCCTTTTTTCCCGTCCGAGAAAAAGACCCGGATGCTTTCATGGAAGTGGTCTATTTCCAGGTCAACCTGTTCCAGGATATGGGAAATTGCGGTGTCTGTGCGTTTCCCGAAGAAGGGAGATATTTTTTTTAGCACCCGGTGGATTGCGCTTTTTACCTTTTCTGGTTTCCATAAGCTGTAGACAAAACACAGGAGAATAAGGAAGACCAGAGCATTTGCAGTCAGGAAAGCCGCGTCAAACTCGTAGTTCGAGGTCATGTCCCCGAAAATATGAAGGGCAAAGGGTAAGGACGCAAAGATGAAAAAGGCATCAAGTAACCTTTCTCCAAAAACGATTGCAGTTGCTCTTCCCACGGGAATTTTGTTCTGGTGGAGCATGTGGACCCTGAGGGGTTCTCCGCCTGCGGAAGAAGGCGTAATCCCGGCTGCAAAGGCGCTTGAAATAACGATCTCGATAGCTCTGGCCGGTTTTATCTCGTGACCCAGGGCTCTGCAAAGCGCCCGGGTCCGATAGCCCCAGACAAAGTAGGAAAAGATATGCACTAGAGCGGCAGCAACTATGTATTCGAGCTTTATCTTTTTGAGAGCCTCGATCGTTCCCACATCAAAGGTAAAGCCTGTAACTATTGCTACCGATGCCGTACTTATGAGCAGGGATGCGATCAGCCATTTTTTATACCTGTTCATGGTCATCTGTTTTTATCTTGCGTTTTCGTGAATCTATTAATCTGTCAAGAGTTATTTTTCGCCGAGATATATATTCATCCCGTTTTTTGATGGTACGATAAGCTAAATTCAGTCATTTATTGTAACCTTTCCGGTAAGGTCTTTCTGTACTTAAAATTTTAGGAAAAGTCTGCTTTAGTATATTACCTCTGAAAGGGCTTGTAAGAACAGAAACAAAATGCAACGGGATGAATCGGAATGCAACGGGATGAATCGGAATGCAACGGGATGAATCGGAAATTGAAGCGTAATGAATTAAAATGAAAGGAGCAGAAAAACCGGAAATCAATCCGGTTTTTTAATAGGGATTTTTCACGACCCGTCATAGGTTGTGTCATAATCCGGGTTGAGGGTAATTTCTTTTATGCTTGAGTTTTTGTTGATCATGACCTCGGGCCAGATTTTGACTCCCGAATGGATTGTTGAGTTATTCCCGATGATTACCTTGTGCCCGATAACCGTTCCGTTTTCCAGGCTGCAGTTTTCCCCGATTATGGTGTCATCGGCTACGATTGCCCCTGAGATGTTGGAATTTTCTCCGATTCGTACATGGTCAAAGAGGTAAGAGGAAAGGAGCTTTGCGTTGTCTTCGATTACGCAGTTAGAGCCGATTACGCTGTAAGGGCCAACAAGCACGTTGTCGCCTATGACTGTGTTTTCCCCTATGACGATAGGGCCTACAAGGGCTGAATTTGAGCCTACGGACACGTTGTTCCCTATTTTCAGAGGGCCTTTTATCCTGGCGTTTTTCGCGGCGAAATGCCCTTCAATGGTTGTCCCGGGCAGGGCGTCGAGCATCCAGCGCTGGGCTTGCCTGTAGGCTGCCGAGCTCCCGACGTCGGTCCACTTTCCCCTTACAAGCACGCCGTTAATCTTCTCATCCGCGGCAAGCATGGCCGGAAAGAGGTCTTTTGCAAAATCGTACCTGGTATTTTCCGGGATCCAGTCAAAAATCGAGGGGTCGCAAACGTAGATCCCAGTGCTTGCAAGGTTGCTGAAAATCTGGCCTGACTTTGGCTTTTCAAGGAAACGGTGGATCCGGTTGTTGATGTCCATGTCGGCAATCCCGAATTCCCTCGGGTCGTCGATAGAAAGGAGTCCGATTGTTATCGGGGCGTCATTCGCTTCGTGGAAGCGGTACATCTCCCTGAGGTCGAGGTTCAGGACGTGGTCTCCCCCAAGTACGATAAAAGGCTCATTTTTCAGGTATTCTGCGGCATTTTTAACCCCGCCCGCAGTCCCCATTTTTTCTTTTTCATAAACGTAATCTATATGGACTCCGAAAATATGTCCGTCTCCGAGCTGTTCTTCTATACGCTCTCCCATATACCCCAGGGTCATCACTATTTCGTTGAACCCCTCTCTTGAAAGGTGTTCGATGAGATGGCGGACGGAAGGTTCATTGAGAATGGGAATACTGGGTTTGGGGTGCTTAAAGGTCAGCGGTCTTAACCTGGTCCCCGCACCTCCGCACATGATGCATGCCTTCATATTTCCTCACATGTTCTTTTTAAATATATTAGTAACTATTTCAGCGACAATCGATAATGGTTATAATATATATCCTATTTATTCACCTCTCAGGTGAATCTCAGCTTTATCTTTCAATTCGGATAATCTCAGTTAATTCGGATAATCTCAGCTTTATCTGTCAATTAGGAAAATCTCAGCTTTATCCGTCACTTTGATCTCCCTTTCCCCTTCATACTCCGTGACAATGCCTGTTATACTCACAAAGTCCCCTTTATTTATTGATTCATCCAGGGCTTCAACTCCTGCATTGCTGGGAACAAAAACAGTCAGTGGCTCGGAGTTGCAATCTACTTTTAAAAGCAGGTGCCCTCCTGTGTACGTAAAGCGTTTGCTCAGGACCTCGGCTTCGAGGTTCACCCGTTCCCCTACTTCGGACTCCGGGCTGTACTGCTTGAACTCTTCCCCGGACATTTTTCCTGCACCCGCAAATTCTAGCCCGAAACAGAAATATGCGACCGATAAAGACGATAATGCCATAAGGAGCAGCACTATCACTACTTTTTCTTCCTTTTCCATACTTCCCCCTTTCTCCGGAAGTTTGATCCCGGAACCACGACTCTGGAACCACTCCATAAATCGTAATCATCTTACAAATCTGAAATTTTCTTATAAATCCTGAATCACTCCGGGATCCAGACCACTTCCTCCTATAATCGAGACAAGTTTCATTTCCATGATAATGGTCTTGCCTGCGAGTTCGTGGTTGAAGTCCAGGGTCGCGTGCGTCTCGGTTGAAGCAAGCACCCTTACCTCCCTTCCACCGGGGGTTATGATTTTCTCGCCTACTTCAGGGTGGGTTTCAAGTTCCAGCCTGTCAAGGGGAATTTCCTGAACCAGGTAGTCCTTGTATTCCCCGTAGGCTTCCTCTGGGGGAATTTTGAGGGTCTTTTCTTCTCCAACTTTCATCCCCACAACGCTTTTGTCCAGACCCTTGATTACCTGGTTTGCATTGGCCCTGAAAAAGAGGGGGGTGTATTCCCTGGACTCTTCGTATATGCCTGCTTCGAGAGCGCGGTCTTTTACGGTGGTTTCGAAAACGTTCCCGTCTTCGAATTTTCCCGTATAATCCACAAGCACGTAATCTCCTGTTTTAATGGCTTGAGAATTCTCCATTTCTTCTCCATCTCCTATCTTTTTTTGTTGCGCCTTTTCCAATCCAGCCACTGCTAATCCGGTCGCTGCTAATCCGAATGCTACCGTTCTCTATGTTCTGGGCCCTGATATAAAAACGCAGTAAAAATTTGGCAGCCTCATGGCAGAAGCTGCCCCGATATTCAGCTAGATCCGATCGAAACAAGTGTAATGTCGAAAATAAGGGTCTTTCCGGCAAGTTCGTGGTTGAAGTCAATGGTGGCGTGGGTCTCATTGACCGAGAGTACGGTAACCCTTGTTCCGTACATTGTCATGAGCTTTTGCCCCTCTACGGGAGGTTCCGGGAGGCCCAGGTCTTCCAGGGGAACTGTCTGGATATTAGCTTCATCGTATTCCCCATAAGCTTCTTCCGGCGGGATTGTCAGGGTTTTTTCTTCCCCTACTTTCATCCCTATCACACCCTCGTCAAAGCCTTTGATCATCCCGCCTGCGCCGGCCTCGAAAGTCAGGGGGCTGTAGTCCCTTCCTTCGATGTATGTCCCGGCTTCGACGGCAACTTCTTCTATGGAAGTGTCAAAGACCGTTCCATTTTCGAGTTTTCCCACGTAATCCACATGGACTGTGTCTCCGGCTTTGGCGGTCTCGCCGGCTTGCCCGCCGTTTCCTGTGTCCGTGCAGCCGCTTGCCAGGAGCACACAGGCCACGATCAAGAGATACCCGAGGGTAACTGTCCCCCTCCCGGGTTTCATCCCTTTCAGGCCTCCATGGATACCAGTGTTACCTTGAAGGTCAGGCTTTTGCCTGCAAGCATGTGGTTGAAGTCTATCACGAAGCCTTCTTCGTCAACTTCAGTTATCGTGCCCCGGAGTCCGGTGTCCGTTGCCAGCTGCATCCCTACTTCGGGGGCAAATTCCACTGCTTCAACAGGAAGTTTCCTGGAAAGTTCTTCACTGTACTCCCCATATGCATCTTCCGGTGGGATTGTCAGGGTCTTTTCTTCCCCCACTTTCATCCCGACCACTCCTTCGTCGAAGCCTTTGATCATCTGTCCCGCACCCACCGTAAAGGTAAGGGGCTCGTATTCTCTTTGCTCGTTGTATATCCCGGCTTCAACTGCGACCTCTTTTACAGAAGTGTCAAATACCGTGCCATCATCGAGTTCTCCTACGTAGTCTACGGAGATGGTGTCTCCGCTTTCTATGGTTTTTTCAGAATCGGCTTTGGAGTTCTCAGTCATAAAAATCAATAATTCAAAACGAAAGCATGTTAGATAAAAGTGCTGATGGAATTTGAGTAATATCTGGTGCTTATACTGGCATCAGGTACTTCACAGGCTTTTTTTATTCCCAGGCTTTTTTTATTCCCAGGCTGCTTCCAGTTCTTTATCTTGCAGTTCCTTCCGGTACTCAAGATAGGAGTAAGTGACCGTCACAAAGGCAGCAAGCAGCGCCGGCCCAAGTATGAAATACACCGCCAGGTCCGGGAAAAATAACCCGAATGATGCCGATATCCCTGCAATCTTGAAGAGCTTGCCCGCCAGCCGGGTTATAAGCATATGGGGTACGCAAACCGAAGAATAAATTTTAAAGTATTGAACTTTTGAAAAAACAGGTTTTTGGAAAAAAACATTATTTCGAAAATAGAAATTTTTAATGCAAAAATGTTCTAAAAAAAAAGATATGGACCGGTCGGGAATTGAACCCGAGGCCTCTACCATGCCAAGGTAGCGATCTTCCCCTGATCTACCGGCCCATGTATTTACTGCGCCACGCGCATTTCCTTTAAATCACAGTATCGTATATAAAACTGTCGGCAATAGGGCTGAGCCGTGGGTAAATTATTTTATGAACTGCCCCGGGGCCGGAAATCAAGGCAAAAGTTATATATAGTAATCCGCTTATTAGAAGTGTTGTCGGATTGGGATGCTTTCCTAAATAAAGCCTTTCAATTGCGATAATTCAAAAAAAGCCTTTCAGATTGGGCCCGTAGCTTAGCCTGGTGGAGCGCACGGCTGATAACCGTGAGGTCCTGCGTTCGAATCGCAGCGGGCCCACCACAATCTTATGTCCTTTCAGGAATGTCTCAAGGCTTTTTTTATATAGTGGCAGATTAAGCCTTTCAGATTGGGCCCGTAGCTTAGCCTGGTGGAGCGCACGGCTGATAACCGTGAGGTCCTGCGTTCGAATCGCAGCGGGCCCACCATACACTTTCCAAAGCTTTTCTTGTACGTTTCGTAATTTTCTTGTATGCTTTTATGTTTCTATGTTCTCCTGATGGGCTTTGCCTTCCAGCTACGGCTCTCTCTAAAATCCTGTTAAAACTTTTGTCGATGGCATTATTAAGAAGAGAAAATATTTAGTCAATAGTTATCTACCAGTAAACTCTTGTCTTCGGAAAAAAGAAATTTAAGTATAATATGGTCAAGACACGGTTCTGGAAGGAACCGTACCCTGAATTTTTGCGTCTCGCTGTCAGCCTGAAAGCATTCAGGCAATATTCTTGAGGCGTTCGATGTTTTGAAGCACGTGTCTGCTTTCTGCTATGATCTCCTGTTCGATCTTGCCGACAATGCGGTCCATGGGAACCGTAAGCTTGTACAGTTTGATAGGCCTGCCCTTACCCTTTGACTTTTTTTCTTCCCGGATGTGAATCCAGTCGTTCTCGCGAAGGTAACGCATCGCAACGCTGACTTCCGGTTGTCTCAGGCCCGAAACTATTTCAATGCTCTGGGAAGAGACTTCCCTTCCTTTTGCGAGGCAGGCAAGGGTTAGGGCAACGGGCCTGCTTACATTTATTTTTCTAAACAGTTCGATCATTTCATACTCGATGGATCCCATATGTATGGGATTTTTCTCTAAAGCTGCATCTATATTTGTACCGCTTTCATCTACCATTAAATCACCCAAAGGATGATTATATAGTGAATTAATATAAATATTTACGTATTTATTCTTTTTAATAATTATCGTTGTATCTTTATATTTTTAAATGTTAACGGTGTTTACATCCCGGATTAGTAGCCGATTGATTCTGTTTTTAAAATTCAAATCTGGTTTACTATTCTCTTCTAAAATCTATGAATAAATATACAAGCTCCATAAATCCCTCTTTTTTTGAAGAAAGTCCCTATTCCCTTCTGCAGGAAATGGCTCAAATTTATGGGTGGGTTGTGTGGGATAGGGTATTTGGAACGAGCAAAAAGAGAAATTAAAAAATCTCTTAATAAATGGTCTCTGGACTATTAGTGTGATCTTTGATGAGCTTTTCAGGTGCGAAATATGAACTTCAGTATAATATGGGTACAACTGAATTCCCAACTAACTTTAAACTTAATTCCACCTATAGTCCTGAACGTAAATATTCACACTTACATTATAACCACAGAATACATGGAAAGCAAGGGTGCATTGTCCCCTATTTCCTTTATTTCCTTTATTTCCTTTATTTCCTTTATTCCGTGGTTTCCGTGCTTTCTGTGCTTAAACTTTCGCTTTAGATCGGTGAAGGAATTTGGGTCTTTGATTATAAATTCAAAATGGTCTACACATGAACTTCAAATGAGGAAAGTGTGGAAAGACGGATTTTGATTCTCTCGCCAAAAATCCCTTGATCTGCTGCCTGCGGCTGGGAGGAATAGTTAACTAAAGTGGCAGCTAAAAGAGGTTTCCAAGGGTTTCCCCCGGTTTCCTGGTTTCCTGGTTTCGGGCTTTTTCTTTAAATAGGGGAAAGTCCTTCTGAATTTTGAATGTGTGAACCCGAAAAAGAGGTCTGAGTAGGCTCTTTTCCGACATTTCCGGGACGTTGTTCCTGCTTTGTGACGGCTCGGAGCCACTAATCTGCAGTGTCTTCAGGAGATGCTCTTGAGGCGTTCGATATTCTGAAGCACAACTCTGCTTTCAGCCAGGACGTTTTCTTCTATCCGGTTGATGATTTTTTCCATAGGCACGGTGAGCCTGTACAGTTTGATCGGACGCCCTTTGCCCTGGTTCTTCTTTTCTTCTCTCATTTGGACCCAGTCGTTTTCACGGAGGTAGCGCATTGCAATGCTAACTTCCGGCTGCCTCAGGCCTGAGACCATTTCGATGTTCTGGGAAGAAATCTCTTCCCCCTTTGAGAGGCATGCGAGGGTGAGGGCCACCGGCCTGTTAATATTGAGCCTCCTGAGTAAATCCACCATTTCGTATTCAACTTCTCCCATTTTGAAATCGATGTCTCCTGGTATAAAATCATTTTCTGCCACGTCTATCATCTGCCTTTCAATGCCGGGCGCGTGCTTCCGGTACTTATTGTCAATAAGATATAAAAATAATATATTACTTCATTTAGAAATAATATACTGCCTCATTTATAATATATTTTTTCTTTTATGTGGGATGAATTCGGTAGCATCCCGCAGGATCTGGATATATCGGCTGATTTTAATAAAATACTCTCTCTCCATATATATAATTATATGTCCATAAAATACTTTCGGACCGTGCCCATCTGAATCCTTTTCTCGAAATCCCGATTATAATCCGAAACCCTGAAAAACAGGCTCTTAAATGGAGTTTTTTCATTAGTTTTTATCCTGAAGACTCCCGGTATTTCTCTCTCCACAGTGTGCACAAAACAGGTGTGTTGGGGGCTGTGTGACACTTGTCATGCCTTTTTAGTGGAAATATGTCCTTGTATTGATATTGTGGCTCTAAAAATATCCGTTTTAGGAAAATTTTGTTCCATGTTTTGGCAATACTTAAATACGAAATCCGGGCAGACTTTAACTTGATGACTGTCCCCCCGGAGAAAACCGCCGTATTCATCTGTCACTGCAGCGGAAATATTTCCGAACATGTTGACATCAAAGCCGTAAAAGCGGCCCTTAAAGCCGAAGGAATTTCTGTTTTTGATTATGAGTACCTCTGCTCGAGCCCTGGTCAGGACCTGATAAAAAGCAAGATTGAGGAAAAAGGCCTGGAGAAAGTTGTAATCGGCTCATGCACTCCTTCCAAACACGGACTTCTCTTTAAAAAATGCGTCAGGGAAGCGGGCCTTAACAGGGCAATGCTCGAAATCGCAAACCTCAGGGAACAGTGTGCCTGGGTCCATCCTGACATAGCCGAAGCCACGGAAAAAGCAATTACCCTACTCCGGGGGAAGCTGAAGCGTCTGGACCGTGGAGAACCCCTGCAGGATATTAAAGTGGATATCTCTCCCCATGCCCTGGTCATTGGCGGGGGCATAGCAGGGATAACTGCCGCCCTGAACCTTGCGGATAATGGGGTCTTCACCTACCTCGTTGAAAAAGATTCGAGTATAGGCGGGCAGATGGCAAAGATCGGGAAGATCTTTTCCCCGGACAAGCTCGCAGAAGAGTGTGCTATGTGTTCGCTCAGTCCCCTTATGAACGAGGTGGCAGCTCATCCGAAAATCACCCTTTTGACCCGAACCGAAGTCGAAGCTGTTCGTGGAAGTGCCGGAAAATTCAAGGTAACGCTCCGGACCAGGCCCGGATACGTCCGGGATACCTGCACAGCCTGCGGGCGCTGCAGTCGAGTGTGTCCGGTTCTTGTGGGAAACGAGTTTAACTGCGGGTATCAGGATAAAAAAGCGATTTCCATGCGCTTTTCTCAGTCCATCCCAAAGACTTACTCAATCGACCCGGACCACTGCCTGCAGCTCAACGGGGAAACCTGCGGGAAATGTGCCGAAGCCTGCAGGGCAAAAGCAATCGATTTCGGGCAGCAGGAGCAAGTCCTTGAACTCAATTTCGGGGCAATTATTGCCGCAACAGGCTTCAAAGAATATGACGCCTCCCAAAAACCCCAGTACGGCTACGGGATCTTTGAAAACGTACTGACCCAGATGGAACTTGCCCGGATGCTCGGGATCAACGGGCCCACGAAAGGAAAACTTACAAGGCTTTCCGATACCTGTAATTTGGATGCCGAGAATTCCAATTTCGGTAATTCTACTACTGATTCATCTAATACTCCCACCAATTCCCCCAACAACGATCTTACTAATGCTCCTACTAATTCTCCCAACAACGATCTTACTAATGCTCCTTCTAATTCTCCCAACAACGATCTAACTAATGCTCCTACTGATTCTCCCAACAACGATCTTACTAATGATCTTACCCTTAATTCCTCTGAAAGCTCCTCCGAAATAGATAAGCTGTCCGATTCCCCGGTTCCCGGAAGAATCGTCATGATCCAGTGTGTGGGTTCAAGGGATGAAAAGGTAGGGGGAATCCCCTACTGCTCCAGGTACTGCTGTATGGCTGCCCTGAAGCACGCAAGCCTGATAAGGAAAAAATATCCGGACACCGAAATCACGATCTGTTATATCGATATGAGGGCTTTTGGTTTTTACGAAAACTATTACAGGGCAGTTCAGGAAATGGGCGTCTCCTTTGTGCGGGGCCGGCCTGCTGAAGTTATCCGAAAATCGGACAAAAGTCTCATCGTGCGGGTAGAAGATACCCTGAACCAGAAAATTCTCGAACTCCCTGCTGACCTTGTGGTGCTTTCCGCTGCAATGCTGCCTTCTCCCGGCACCAGGAAAATTGCCGGGGTATTGAATGTGAGTCAGGACGAGACCGGCTTTATCAAGGAGAGGCATTCCAAGCTAAAACCCGTGGACAGCTCGGTGGACGGGATTTTTGTTTGCGGGACTGCCCAGGGGCCAAAGGACATCACGGACACCATCGCCCAGGCAGGGCTTGCTGCAGCGCGGGCCAGGGCGTTTATTGCGGACAGCCCGAAGGTCCTTGAGCATGAACTTGTAAGCATAAACCAGCTGACCTGCACTCGCTGCGGGGACTGCCTGAGCTGCCCCTTTGATGCTCTTTCTTTTTCCGAAAGCGGTCGGGTGGTTGTGGATCCCCTGGTCTGTACCGGCTGTGGATACTGCACCGAGATCTGTGAAAGAGGGGCTGCCCAGGTTGCCGGTTTTACGAAAAGCCAGCTGAAAGCTGAAATAGAAGGGGTGCTTGAAGCCGGAGACCTGCTGGGTTTTGTAAACAGCGGGATTTCTTCCCTTACCTGCGACAACATAGGAAACAGCGTGCTCAGTTACCCCTCAAACGTCAAACTCGTTAAGGTACCCACATGTCTGGTGGTGGATAAGGAACTCACAATGCACGCTTTCAGGCACGGGGCAGCTTCCGTCCTTTTCGTGGAGGACCCCCCCGACAACCCCCGGGCCGAAGTGATATTCCCCCTTGCGCTCAGGCACTTTGAAACGCTAAAAGAGGAACTCGGAGCTGACGGTTGCCGGCTCCATTTCAAGAAAGCCTATGTCCCGAACACAAAAGGGCTTGCAGGCACTTTCGCAAGCCTTGCCCGGGAAGGGGAGATGAACGGAGAGATGGTCAGATGAGGAGAGATGATCAGATGATGCTTATACACGTTAACAAATACGATACTCCGGAATGCGAAACCCTTGCAGAGACTGCTAAAAGAAGCATCCGGACCCCTGATTCCCTGGGTCTGGACCGCTGCATCCAGTGCGGGGCTTGTACGGCTTCCTGCCCTGCTGCCCGCTTCACGGACTACAGTCCCCGCCAGCTCGTAAAGAGGGTACTTGAAAACGACCGGAGCGTGCTGGAAGATGAAAGTATCTGGTCCTGTTTTTACTGCTACTCCTGCAACCTGCGCTGTCCCCGGAACAACAGCCCCGTGACAATTGTCCAGGTGCTCCGCCAGATGGCAATTAACGAAGGAATCGGGCTTGAGAAACTTGCCTATTTCGTTGAAATCGGGGAATACCTTGCGGAAAACGGGGCAAGCAGGATCCCGGGTCCCGGGGTCAGGAATATGGAAAAAGATCTCGGTGGACGCTGGATCGGGTTTAAGCGGGACCTGGATTCGATCCGGGCCGAACTCGGGCTAAAGCCCAGGGATATCAGGGATACGGGAAGCGAGGTCCGGGCTATCCTTGAAGGCACGGGCTTTTTTGAAAGAGAAAAATGGATCCGGTCCGGAGGCCGCGGCAATATATCGGGCTTTTCCCATTCCACCAGTACTGAAACCGTTAACCCTGGAACCGTTAACCCTGAAACCGTCAACCCTGAAACCGCCAGTCATGAAACCCTCCAGTGCGGAGTTTAAGAAAAACGAGTGTATAAGCGGAGATCTTAGTTTTGAAACCGATAGAGAATGTCCCGGATCAGAAGCTCTTATTGTTTAAGAGCTGCATGGTAAGCCAGGAATACCCGGGGATTGAAAGTGCCACAGGCTATGCCTTTGACAGGCTTGGTGTGGACTATTATGTTAATGAAGAGCAGTCCTGCTGCACCGGGATCGGACATTATACGGACCTTTTCGAAGGTCTAACAACCGCCGCAATAGCCGCCCGGAACTTCGCAGTTGCCAGGAGATGCGGGTACCCGAACATTACATGTCTTTGCTCCACCTGCTATGCCGTAAACAAGGAAGCCTGCGAACTCCTCAATACCAATTCCGAGGTCCGGGAAAAGGTCAATTCCATCTTCAGGGAACAGGGCCTGGAAGACCTTGTCTATGAAAAAGGCGACATGGACCCCCGCAGTAACTTCTACCACGCAGTTGAAGTCCTGCTGAGCAAAGTCGACCTTATCCGGGAGAAAAAACAGCTTGACTTTTCCGGGGTCAAAGCGGCAGCCCACCACGCCTGCCATTATTACAAAGTAAAGTACCAGGACGTTGTCGGAAACCCCGAAAACCCTCAGCTAATAGATGACATCGCAGCAGCCTGCGGAGCCGATATGGTCCGCTGGTACGAGGACCGCACCTTGACCTGCGGGATGGGCTTTTCCCAGCTCCACCTGAACAGGAACACCTCGCTCCAGGTCACAAAAGCAAAACTCGACAGCCTGAAAAATGCAGGTGTGGAACTCATGCTCCACATGTGCCCGAACTGCCATATCCAGTACGACCGCTACCAGCCAGTTATCGAAAAAGAGTTCGGGGTCGAATACGATACAGTCCACATGAACATCGGCCAGTTCGTGGCCCTTGCCCTCGGAGCCGACCCGTATAAGGTCTGCGGCTTCCAGACCCATTCCGTGCCGCTGGAAGAGTTTTTGGAGAGGATTGGGGCCCTGTAATAGGACTTTCGATTTTTAAGCCTGAGCCAGCCCCTTTTTTATTTTCCACTTTTCCATTCTTTGTTAAGGTGCCATTTTCCATTCTTTGTTAAGGTGCCATTTTCCATTCCTGTTTTTCCTTAAGGGTGGCTGCTTGTGCAATGGTACATATCCGGGATTTGATCTGCAAGAAAAAATACATTTTTTCCGCAACTTCCTTTTTTGATCTTATTATCGCGAAAATCCATTAATTATTTATATTTCGTTACTGTGAGTTCAGAAATCTGAATTTGTTATTCAGCAAACCTTTATCAAACCTTAAATTTCACTCTCTTTCACTCTCATTCACTTTCAAACTCTTATTCATATCATCTATTCATGGAAAGGAGACTTACTTTTGGGAACTATCAGTGAGAAGATCTTTTCCCGGGCAACGGGAACCGAGGCAAAGGCAAATGATTTTGTGCTGGCAAACGTGGACTACGCAATGGCGCACGATGGCACCTCCATCCTGGCGGTAAAGGCTTTTAAGGAAATGGAGGTGGAAAAGGTCTGGGACCCTGAAAGGATCGTAATTCCCTTTGACCACATTGCCCCTGCGAACAATGAAACGGCTGCCGGGCTCCAGCACGAGATCCGGGACTGGATTCAGGAGCAGCAGATCCCCAACTTCTATGAGGTGGGAGAGGGCATCTGCCACCAGGTCTTGCCTGAAAACGGGTTTGCCCTGCCGGGAAAGCTGGTTGTTGGAGCAGACTCCCATTCCTGCACCTATGGGGCTTTCGGGGCTTTTGCAACCGGGGTCGGGGCAACGGATATGGCGGAGATCTTTGCCGCGGGCAAGCTCTGGTTCAAAGTACCGGAAAGCATCAGGATGACCGTGGAAGGGGAACTCGGGCAAGGCGTCTACGCAAAGGACCTGACCCTCTACCTGATAGGAAAAACCGGGATAGCAGGCGCAACCTATAAGGCTTTGGAGTTTTACGGGCCTGCCATCAGCGGGCTTTCCGTTTCGGGCAGGATGACGCTGTGCAACATGGCAATCGAGATGGGGGCAAAATCGGGGATCGTACCCCCGGACGGAAAGACCTTTGAGTTCCTGAAAAACCGGGAAGCTGAACCTTTTGATCCGGTCTATGCCGACCCTGATTCCAGCTATGTTAAAGAAGTTACATATGATGCCGGGGACATCGAGCCTCAGGTTGCCTGCCCCCACCAGGTGGACAATGTAAAGCCGGTCGGGGAACTGGAAGGCACTCATGTGGACCAGGTCTTCATCGGGACCTGCACCAACGGGAGGCTCGAAGACCTGGAAGTTGCAGCCGGGATCCTGAAAGGAAAGAAAGTTGCTGTCAGGACCATCGTGATCCCTGCATCCCGCTCGACTCTCCTCGCGGCAATTGAAAATGGGACCATGCAAACCCTCCTGAAAGCCGGGGTAACCATCTCGACTCCCGGCTGCGGGCCCTGTCTGGGAGCCCACCAGGGCGTGCTTGGGGAAGGGGAAGTCTGTGTCTCCACTGCCAACCGGAACTTCAGGGGCAGGATGGGCAAAGGCGGCTTTATCTACCTTGCATCTCCTGCGACAGCCGCGGCTTCGGCTCTTTCCGGGGAAATCACGGACCCGAGGAAAGTTTAAATATTTTCCTCCTTTCTCTTTTTCATTCTTTTTCCCTACTTTTTCCTTAGCTTTTCGTTTTTAACTTCTCTATCTCCTTTTTTAGTCTCATTTTACGCTATATGGTAACACTGTGAAAACCCGCTACACATCCAGTGAGAATTTATACAATGAAATGCATACAAAAAATGGAGGGAAAATCTATGGTTGAAGAATTAGATAAAGACAAGCTTTCACATCTGATTTCACACTGGATCGAACACAACGAAAGTCATAACAAGAGCTTCATGGAATGGGCGCAGAAAGCCAAGAAAGACGGCTTCCTTGATGCTGCCGAAGAAATCCTTGAAGCCGCTAAAAAAGTCGAGGAGGCGAATGAGCACCTGGCCAAGGCAAAGGAAGGGCTTTTCCATCTTGATTAAATTTTGACCTGATCTCAAAAATTATTTTTATTCTTATTCAACGTGGGAAAGAGACTCTCAATGTCTCTTATTCCATCCGCTTTTTTAGATATCCGTATCTGGTCTACTGTATTTCGTCCACTGTATTTCGTCTACTGTATCTCGATCATTCTTTCAGGAGGAAGTTTTTATCAATTGTTTCTGAACATATCTTAAATCCTTAATGAGGTCTTCTGTGCTCGCTTCTCCGATGAATTTCAGGATGGTCTGTTCTTCCTCTACATTAAGGGAATCATCATTAAGGAGCTCTTCGAGGAGGTCGTCTCCAAAAAAGCCTCCTGCTATTTTTTCATCCTTTTTCTTCCCTTCTTTTTCTTTTTTTCCTGAGTCATCTTTGTTTTCAACGGGAAAGGGGTTTGAGAAGAGAGTAGAAGCTTTATCTGTTCCCGAGGGCGTTTTTTCTTCCCCTGATCCGATTTTTTCTACTTCTACTTTTACTTCTCTCTCGGCTTCCGCAATTGTCTCTGCCATAAGCTTTGTCATTGAGCCTACTTCTGCCTCTATCTCTTTATTTTCCCACTCTGCCCCGGAGCTTTCTTCTTCAATCCTTTGACACTTTTCGTTCTCCACTTTTCTTCCTGGTTCTGTATTTTCTCTTGCTTGCAGGAATTTCCTTTTTTTAGCTTTTTCCATTTCTCTCTGTTCATTTACTTTTTTCTTTGTTTCTTCCCGGGTCGCGAGCACTTTATCGATTTGTTTTTCTATTTCCCTTCTGCTTTTCATCAATCCTTTAATTTCATCCCGAATATCTTCTTTATCTTTCATCAGTTTCTCGACATCATCATCATTCCTGTATTTCAATTTGAAGGTGAGATTCCTGAGTGCTTTCATTCAATTCCTCCTCGAAATATTCATTACCTTATGGATGATGTATTCTTAAACTGCCCTTT
Organism: uncultured Methanosarcina sp.; assembly: GCA_965601435.1. GTDB lineage: Archaea > Halobacteriota > Methanosarcinia > Methanosarcinales > Methanosarcinaceae > MTP4. The sequence goes on along the minus strand of CBFCWE010000005.1, from coordinate 64,739 downwards.
ATTTTTCATACACTAAATGTGAATATTTTTGACACTACCGGGGGTATGATTATGATGGACAGTCCCGAAATCCCCGACATCACACCTCCGTAGAAAAAAAACTTGTAATTTCCCCCCCCTTCAACGATTTTCACGACAATGGCGTTTGAAATAGTGAGGACCAACACGACAGCAAAGGTGAATTTATAAAGAAAGGGCATTTTGTCTCCCACATTGAACATGCTCATTCCTATCTCGCTCATTCCTTGCATGTTCCCCTGGACCGAATGAGATTCACTCATTTCGGTTATCAGACTGCTGAATTTGTTGATAATTTCCATCACAAAAAGCAGGAGTCCCACCATTACCGCGTGAAGGATTATGGCAAGCCAGCGAAAACCTGAACTGACAAGTTTTCTTTTCATCCGGAGCAGGACAATTTCCAGACTTGAGGAGGAGACGATACTTCCTATCTCGGCCGGGTCCCCTCCCAGTTCTACGGCATCGTTAAATATTTTAGAGCATCTGTTGATAAGCTCGGACCCGGTCTCACCTATGAACTTCTCCCAGCAGAGGGTTGATTTGAGCCCCATGGAAAGACCCTGGTGAAGTTTTCCAACGGCTGTTTCGAGGCAGCCTACGGTTTCTTTATCCAGGTTTTCCATTGCACAGTTAATGGTAACCCCGGTAGTCCCGGCAAGGGTGCCAAGGGTTTTAATAAATGCAGGAAAACTATTATCCCTTTCTTCGATTTTACTGTCATCAATCATTGCAAGAGTTCCAATTGGAAGTGTAAAGAGGGATACGGTCAGCAAAAGCAGTTCTATTTCTGTCTTAAGGAAAAAGAGAACTATTACGGTGCTTATTCCCAGAGGGAGGAGGATTCGAGTTAAACATTCTATTTGTTCCTGTTCCCTGGATTTGTGCTGTAGGGAATGGATCTTTTTTTCGGAAGGGGTCGATTTATATATTATATAAAGAGCCATTCCGCAGGTAAACATAACTAAAACTACAATCATAAAGGCAACGTTTTCTATATTCCCGATTTCATAAATCATAACGGAAATAAGGATTATTGTGACCACAAGAGTCAGTGAAACCATAAGGGCAGTGTATCCGTCTGTCCATTTTCTCAGGGATTCCACGCCTCTTTCGTACTCATTGGAGTATATCTCCTCCAGAGTGACTTTCTCATGTTTCAAAAAATTCTTTTCAGGTTCTCCGGAAGAGATTATATTTGCCATCCGCCCGAAGAATTTTGACAAGTAACGGTCTGTTAATTTCTGAGAAAGGTATTTGCAGGCTTTTGAGTATTCATACCCCCATTTTGATGCAAGGGTGTATATCTGGCAGAAGTGCTCTGAAGATTCGTATTCTTTCTGGGCTCCTGCATAATCAAAAATCCTGTCCCTCTCAATGTCTGCAGTGGAGATTGAGGCCATGTATGTGAGCATGAATAGCATATCATCGTTGATTCTCTCAACGATTTTCACGCCACTGAGTTTCTCTCCGATTTTCGCGCTACTGAACTTATCTCTTATCTTCATGCCGCTGAGCTTATCTCCTGTAAGCAAGTTGCCAAATTTTTGAACTATGCTCATGATGCCAACCCAGCCTCCTCCACCCGGATCAACATTGCAAATATCTCATAAAAATCTATGACCCCTGCCTGGTGTATCTTTTTGAGGATCTTTGCCCTCTTTTCAAGTTCCCCGTATATTTTCCTCACCTGGTGTTCAGGGATGCCCATGCTCGGAGCGATCCTGTGTTCCAGCAGGTAGGAATTGTTTTTCCCGGTGAATTTGAATGTGTCTGTGGCAGGGTCCCATTTGAAAATGTCCATAAAATTGAAGGACTGGGTCGTAGAATCATATCCCACAATCTCATTGACGCTGAGAACTCTTCGTGCCGGGCCTTTCCCGGGAACGTTTACAGCGCTCTGGATGAGCACAATGTTAAGGTTGTCTACGTAATTCCTCGGGACATTTATCGGGTCCCCGGTAAGCCTCTGAATTAATTTTTCGACTGACGCAGCGTGGAAGGTAGACATTACAGGGTGTCCTGTCTGCATGGCCTGGAAGGCGATGTTGCCTTCAACTCCTCTGATTTCCCCTATCATTATTTCATTCGGGCGCTGCCTGAGGGCTGCTTTCAGGAGGTCGAACATGGAGATATCGGAGCCACTGTCTTCCCTGGATGTCCTTGTAACTTCCCGGGTCCAGTTCTTGTGGGGCACCTGCAGTTCCGGGGTGTCTTCAATTGAGACAATCTTCGAATCGGGGGGGAGAAATGTGGTTACCGCGTTCATCATCGTGGTCTTTCCTGATGCCGTTTCTCCGGATACAAAACAATTCATCCCGGCCCTCAGCATCATCCACATGTACGCGGCCATAGTATAGTCTATAGTCCCGAAATCGATCAGCTCAAGGATAGAAATAGGGGTCCCCATAAATTTCCGGATGGTGAAATTGCTCCCCTGCTTGGAGACATCTTCCCCAAAGACTATGTTAATCCTGGACCCATCTAGAAGGGCTGTATCAACTATAGGGTCCCTGTATGTAATTGGCTTTCCGACTTTTTCGGACATCCGGATAACAAAAGAATTAAGCTCCTCCATTTCCTTGAATGTAATCGTTGTCTTCAAGCCCGAAAAAACCTTGTGTTCCACAAAAACACAGCCAAGTCCGCTGCAGGTGATATCCTCAATGTTCGAGTCCATTAAAAGCGGTTCAAGGACTCCCATTCCGACCTTGTCCCGGACCATTGTGTATTTGATCGCTTTAAATTCTTCCGAAGTCACAGGAACTTTCTGTATTTTGTCCTTTTCGAGCAGTGTGTTAAAAGGTTTCAATATTTTTTTAATAGGACCAAACCTGTTTTTTCCGGACTCCTCACTCTCACTCCCCTCTTCTTTCTTTTTCTTTCTTTTACTCTCATCCTTGTTCTTTCTTTTGCTCCTGCTCTTGCTCCTGTTTATGTTCTCTTTCTCACTTTCGTTCTCATTCTCACTTTCACTCTTACTATCGGTTCCGTTTTTACTTTCCTTTCTGTTTACATTTTCTTCTATAACGCAGGTCTTTTCCAGTACTTCTTCCATGAGTTTTTTTCTCTCTTCCGGATCTTTTGTAGTGACTTCCATTCCATGCACTACGTCGACAAGTGACTTTTCAACGTCAATCATTATGTTTTCAAGGTCATGAAAGAGGCAGGGTTCGATGGGGATATAATAATCCCTCACATCTTCCTTATCCGGATAAATGTGAACTGCAAGCCCCCTCCCAATCGGATAGATCAGGTTAGGATGTTTAATGCTCTTTAAAGATCTCGTAATTTTCGGATAGAACGTCGGCATCCCAAGTTCTTCAAGTGGAAGCCTGCAGAGGTAGTCAAGGACGTGACGGTTCTCATCAACATCAACGAATTCTCTCATTTCAGGGGAAAGCCTGGAGTATACTTCGCTTCGAGAATACTTCCTGTTATTCGGGCTACCTTCCTTTTCAAAAGGCAACAAATTCATTTTAATTCCCCTGTCACTGTTTTCACTTTCCTTATTCAGGCCTTTACTTTCGAAACAGGGACTATTTTCAACCCGTAGTTACTATCTACATCAAAGCTTAGTGAATTTCCGTTATGTTTTCTTGCTCCTCTCAGTTTCTGGATTTCCATGGTTTTTACTAGCTGGTCTCCCACCTGTTCGATCCTGATCTCAAGATAAGCGTTGCAGATGGTCCTTACCCTGGAAAGTAGTGCTTCTGAAAAAGCGTATCCATGCACGCTTATAAGAACCGTTTTTCCCTTATCGCAGAGTTTTACGCATTCGGTGAAAAAGTTCAGGATAGCATTTTCCGAAGAATTCACAACAAAAACTGTCAGGGAATCAATAACAACGACTTCTTCCTCGCATTTCTTGACGCACTCCAGGAGGAGCTGGAGCAGGCTTTCACTCAGATGCGGATTGGATTCGATATAGTTTCCTTCAATAGAAAATATCCGGGACCGGCCAATTATAAAATAGTCCGAAATGTCAAGGCTCAGCCCTTCCATCTGCTTCAGGAGGTCTCTTGATGTCTTTTCGGTAGTTAAGGTGAGTACGGTTTTTTCCTGGTTTAATGCTCCCCACATGATTTGCTGCAGGAGGACGGATTTTCCGCTGTCGTTTACTCCTTCCAGGAGGCTCAGAGAAGCTACGGGCACTCCTCCATCCATTTTCCTGTCGACTTCGAGGTTTCCGGAAGATATTACTTCAACAGAACTTTCTTCATCTTCTGTAATATTTTCTATTTCTTTATCAAAAGGGTCTTCCCCATCAAGTAACGCTTCTTTCCCCGGAACTTTGTCCCCCATATGCTCTCCCCCAACACTGTTGTGTTTATTTGCTCTCAAGATCTCATGGATCTCATGGATTTCGTAAATTCACTTTATTTTTTTTTCAAAGTATCCCGAATCTCCTACTCCATTCGGAGCTGTTACCTGAATCCAATTTTCACTTGAGTTCCCTATGGCATCTGTGGAACTCAGCCGGATCCAGATTTTCATCTCTTCGTCAGGATCAAAAATTCCGGGATTTATTGCGTCCTGAGTAATTCTTTCTATAATCCAGGTGTTCTTAGCCGGAACCGTATCTTCCCGGTAAGGAACCCATAAGGTCTTTGTCGAGTTTGAAACATTGCAGTACCGGACAATTACGTCCATGTATTCGTAGTCCCCGATTTTTGTTGACCCGGTATTGTTAAGGGAAACAAGGATATCGACACCATCAGTTCTGGTTTCGTTAATCTCTATTTCCGTTTTTAGCATCTCGTTTTTGTTTTCCTGCATTTCCACGAAAGAATCCGAAAGCACGTCTACCATGTAAAACCCTCCATTTGTGCAGACGTAGGATGCAAGAAGGATAGCTGCAATCGAAACCATCGCTGCAATAATCGATCCGAACCCCATTATGACACCGTGAAATAGTCCTCTTCCGAAATTCCATTGTATGCATTGAACTTTACGAAATATTTCTCCCCACTTTCAAAAGCATAAAATTCTGCCAGTCTGATTGTGACCTTAAGCGTTTCCCCGGTGTCCCAGGTGTTGTCTCCTCCCTGTTCTATGGAATAGCTCCAGCTGGGTGTCGAACTTGCGCTTCCGTCGTATGATATTCGTTCAAAGTTTTGGGTCTGGCCGAAAAAAAGGTCCGACTGATCTATTAGCCCTGAGGATATTTGGCTACAGCCTACGTTCTTGACCCAGACGCAGACCTCCCTCTCATCGGAGCTGACCGTTTCATGAAGGATCTCCGTATCTGTCAGAATCTGGTCCCCTATTGCATCTGAACGGCTCATTATCGGATCCCCTGCGGTGATGACAGACGGATAAACAGCTGCAATGAAAGCAAAAGCACAAATTACGGATGCTGTCGTTAGAATCGCAGCGCTTATTGAATCCCCACTCAATAGCTTGCCCCCTAAAATTTATTTTTCTGTTTTTCCAGGTTTTTGTTTTTGATATTTTTGTTTCTCCTTTTTTTCTCGAATTTAATTGAAAGCCAGTTCTGTCTTTTTCTCTTTTTTCTCTCCCCAGCTCTTTTCCTCATAAATTGGCTGGATTCTAGTTCCGGGTTCCCCGGGATTAAGGATTGCACTCAACTGTGAGATCACCATTATGTTGTCTTTCATGTTTACTTCGTTTTCTTCAGCAGTCTCTTCAGTGGAGAGATTTTCTATATTCTGGATGACACCTTTTACTTCATCTGAAAGTTCTCCGGTAATCGTATAGAGGTTCAGAAGATCTTCCAGGTTTCTGTGTCCGATTGTCCTGACTGCATAGTCCACCCAGCGCATCAGTTCCACAAGCAGGAAAGTATCTATCCCATCCCGGAAGGAAAGCTTCTTTTCCTTTTCAGGATCTCCCTTTTCTGGAACTTCCTTATATGGAGTTTCGCATTCAAGAGCTTCCTGAATTGTTTCTTCTTGTTTACTTTGATCGGTTTTTTCTTCTTCCACTGCTGCTTCGTTTTTCGCTGCCTCAAAGTTTTGTGCTCCCTGGTTCCGGATCTTGCAGAACGGATTTTCCTCACTGTTCATCCGGTCCCTTATATCCACGAGTAACTCCTTCATTTCCCCTTTTATGATCTTGAGTTCGGTTTCAATTCCTGTTACTCTTTTATCCAGTTCCATACTAAACACCTGAAAAAAGGTAAATATCCCTCATCCGGCTCCTCAAGTTACTGAAAGTAATAAAAAGAGAGGGGGTGGGGATAACTCCCCTATTTTCGAGATTATTTCAGGCACATCACAGCGTCAATCTGTGGTGGGGTTACTCTTGATACCGGAACGATTGCACCAACTGATGGCTTAATCTCAATCCTGAATTCCTTGTTAACTGCAGTATCCGTAGCATCCAGCATTGAGCCCGTAGGAACGGTAATATTAAGCTCTACTTTCTCATGTTGCTCAAGTACATTGTCCCCGTCGGTAGCTCCTATAAAGTGCTGGGTCCAATCAGTTGAATTTTCATAGGTGCCGTTATCAGTATAAGATACTACCATCATGCCAGCATTACCATCTTCCCCTATGTCAACTGGTGACTGCCCTGCTGTAAGCTGGAGAGTTGTGAGGATATAACCAACCGTGCCATCTGTATCCCCTTCCTTTGCGATCACATCTCCACAAAGTTCAACGGAGGAAGTTGTCTGTTTGACACCCTCATCAATGGTTTTCTTGGCGGTATCGGAGGTGGTGAACCCGGCTCCGAGAACTACGTAAGAGAATACGGCTGCTACCACTACAAAGGCGGTAAGCACAATTGCTGATTCGAGACCGGTGAAGGCCCGCTCGTCTTTATGGAAAATACTAAAAATCCCTTTCATGTTTTCACTCCTCATATTTTTTTGTTTTTGAATAAAAGTATACAGAAATCACTAAAAGACCCCACGTCCCTACCCAGGGTTTGAACCTCTCGGCTATTGGGCGGTTAGTAGTTTTTCCAGTAAATGACTCCCATATACATACCCACAATTTTACAACAGATAGTATTACTTTACTAACATATTAACTTTGCCCAAATAATTTCATAGTTATTATATCTGCATTTATTCAAAAAAAATTGAATTTAAACAAAAAAATTGTTTAATCAGGGGCTTATTTTGAGAATCGATATTTCTAATTTCAGAAAATTTAAAGGAGCAGCCTTCCTTTTTTGGGATTTTGTATCGATATCTCATAACGGATTTTTAATATTTCTTACGTTATACGCAGGCAATATATTTTTATTTTGTAAAAGAGATGATTAATTCAATAAATTAATCAGTATATGTATTAATACAATCTAAATAAAAAATATGGGGGCGGGGTTAAGGTTAATAAAATTTTTCTAACTCATACTTCGTTTCTTCAGGGGAAAACTTCTGCCTGACAAGAGGCTTTTCCCGGATTACCGGTATCAGTTCTTCGAGGGTTTTCCGCTTGTTTTTATAGAAAATTCCGTTAGGGATCCTTTCCCCCCATTCAAGGGCTCTTTCGAAGGCTTTGAGGCGGTCGGTAGGGTCGTATTCCTCTTCAAGTTTGTATACCCTGTCCCTGTACCATTTGAACGTATTTACCTTGTTGAAGGTTACGCAGGGCTGGAAGATGTCCAGGAGGGCGAAACCTTTGTGGGTTATGGCGGCTTTCATCAGTTCTGTTAAGTATTTCGGATCCCCTGCAAAGCCCCGGGCAACAAAGCTGCAGTCCAGGGAGATTGCCAGGGCAAGCGGGTTCATTGGTTCCGAGAGGGCACCAAAGGGCTGGACCTTTGAACGTGTGCCCTGATCCGAGGTGGGAGAGGCCTGGCCCTTGGTCAGTCCGTAGATCTGGTTGTCGTGCACGAGCAGGGTGACGTTCGGGTTTCTGCGGATTGCGTGGATGAAATGGTTTCCCCCTTCCCCGTAACAGTCTCCGTCCCCGGCAACGGCGATCACGTGCAGGGCATCGTTGGCAAGTTTGACGGCTGTTGCAACAGGGAGAGTCCTTCCGTGCAGCCCGTTGAAGGTGTGGCATTTCATATAGTGAGGCAATTTCCCGCTCTGGCCTATCCCGGAGGCAAGCAGGACTTCCCAGGGCTCTATGCCAAGTTCTACCAGTGCCTGCTTGAGGCTTGAGAGGATCTGGAAGTTCCCGCAGCCCGGGCACCAGGCAGGGACCTGCCCTTCATAGGCTTCAAATGTAGGCATGCAAATCCTCCTTCAGGCTCTCAACGGTAAAGGGCCTCCCGTCGTAGCGCGTGATAAGGTGCGTAAACTCAAACCCTGTCTCGGCCCTGAAAAGCTTTGCAAACTGGCCGGTGGCATTGTTTTCTATGCAGATTACAAGGTCTGCACTTTTCAGGAGTTCCAGGTAGTCGAACCTGTCCCGTTCCGGGAAAGGGTATATCTCGCTGAAATGCAGCATCGAAATTTTCTGCTCCTTCGAAAAGATGTCCACGACCTCTCTTATCACCCCGTAGGTAGAGCCGTGCCCCACAAGCACGATTTTTGGGGATGCATCTCCGTAAAGGTACGGAGCTTCCATTTCTTTCCGGATAAGAGGCATTTTTTCCAGGAGCCTTTTCCGGACCATTTCTATCCGGGTTTCCGAGTCTTCAATGATATGCCCTTCCTCATCGTGTTCATCACTATCAGTTACTACCAGATGTTTCCCGGCTTCTCCCGGGACTGCAAGGAGGGAAATTCCGGTGCCCGAAATAGCATGACGTTTGTATTCCCCGGCTCCTTCCAGGTCCGCTTCGCGGAGGCGGTAATCGTTGTAGATGAGGCGTCCCGTGTCGAAGTCCTCAAAGGTCCACTGGGTATCTCCGAGGTACTGGTCGGACTGGATAAAGACGGGGACCTGGTACTTCTCCGCAAGTTCGAAGGCTTTGTTTGTCAGGTGGAAAGCCTGCTTCGGGGTTCCCGGGTCGAAGATGACTCTGGGAAACTCCCCGTGTCCTGCATAGAGGATAAAGAGGAGGTCTGCCTGTTCGGTCCGGGTGGGCAGGCCAGTGGCGGGCCCGGGACGCTGTATTTCGGCAATCACTACCGGGGTCTCGGTCATGCCTGCCAGGGAGAGGCCTTCTACCATCAGGGCAAACCCTCCTCCCGAGGTCCCTGTCATGGCTCTGGCCCCGGCAAAGGAGGCGCCTATTGCCATGTTAATGGCTGCTATTTCGTCTTCCGCCTGTTCGACAATGATCCCGTATTCCTCTGCTTTGGATGCAAGGAAATTCATGATCCCGGTAGAAGGTGTCATCGGATAGGCAGAGTAGAACTTGCAGCCGGACATGAGGGCTCCCAGTCCGATTGCCTGGAGCCCGTTTATTAACATGAGTTTCTTGTTTCCTGTTTCCTCAAGCCTGAACGCTTCACAGCGGGGACAGCTTGAAAGGGCGTAATCGTATCCTGCCCGGGCACAGGCAATGTTTTTCTCGATTATTTCTTCCCCTTTCTTCTTGAATGCCGTTTTCAGGATTCCTTCCAGGGTTTCAAGTCCCATCCCGAGCATTCCCAGTACGGCTCCTGTTGCCACGGTATTTGCCATTACCCTGTTCTTCCCTACATCAAGGGCAATTTTCTTGAAAGGTACGTCTATGAATTCCGGCTCTTCAAATGTCTTTTTGATACTCTCTGAATCATAGAGGATTATTCCCTCTTCTCCCAGACTTTTCCTGTGCTTTTCAATCGTGTTCAGGTCAAGAGCGAGAAGGATGTCCAGGACATCCCTGGATGCTGTCACCCGCCTGTCTGAAAAGCGGATCTGGTAAAAGTTATGTCCTCCTCGGATCCGGGACATGTAGTCCTGGTGCGTAAATACATGATAACTATTTAGGGAAAAGACTTTTGCAAGAGCGCCTCCAATGGTCTGCAGGCCCTGCCCTGCTTCTCCCCCTACTCGTAGAGTGTAGTCCAGAAATTTTACCCCCCGGTGTTTTCTGTTAATTTTTGTTCGAATCAGAACTATGCCGCTAAACATTAATAATTTAATATGAAATCCGAATTGTGAATTCTAATAACTGAATTGTGAAATCTGAGACACTCTCAGCTATTATTGTTGCGGGCAGCACGTTTTCTTTTTCCCTTTTCCATGTGCATTTCAGCTGCTCTCCCTCTCCAATCCCCTTATAATATATTATATTGGATCTTATATAATCTTGCTTCCGATACTGAAATTAATTAAATTTCCCTAAAAGAAAATCGAGACATTCAAGTACTTAATAGATGAATACCCTTTATCCAAAAAAACGGCAGTATAAAGGCAGGAATAAGATTTTTCATATTTATCATGTCTTTTCCAGAGGGAAGTCAAAATTCCCCGAGGAAACAAAAAAGGTTCTGCTGGATAGAAAATGGATTCCAGGGGCATGTAGAAATTCTGGACAGCGGAGGAGAAAAAGTTAAGATGACATTGGGTGATTTGATAAAAGATTTCTTCATGAAAGGTAGGGGGGTAGCTCTTGGTTTTCCCCTCATCTTTCTTGGGGCTGTTCTCTTTACGGTTAACAAAGTCCTTGGTGGAATAACTGTATTAACCGGGATTATTTTACTTTCACTGAGTGATTATTTCCTTGAAAACGAGGACGACGAGCTGGATGAAGATATATAATAACCATTGTTAAACTCATTGGAATGCTGGCAAGCCTGGCATTCCGGAAAACCTAAATATGCTTCTGATTAAGAATTTTCCAAAAATAATTAAAATAAATATAGTGTTTTCCCGAAAAGGAAACAGGCTGTCAGAACGAGTCCTAGAATCAGTATTTCCATATGCAGCAGGGTGTACAATATTGCAAAGCATATAATAAGAGTAACTGCACAGGCCAGATTATCAATAGGGTTGCTCATGCATGTCTCCATATCCTATTTAGAAGCGTATACTGTAATAAGCGTTTCTACTTTGTATAAAATTTTAATAATAACCGGAAGTATAATAAACCAGGAATAACTCTGCCCCTGGCAGACAAAACAGCAGTATTGAACGTAAGTTTCCTTGAAATGCCCGGCACTTCTAAATTATGATTCAAGGACCCGGTTCTTTTCTAAAAATAAAGCCCCATCAATGCTAAGAAAGTTGGGAAGTGTGGGGGTGCCTGATAATAAAGGGTTTTTCTGAAAACATCGGACTTTTCTCAAAAAACTTGAAGGAAAAAAGGAGAGGGAAGGGGAACGAAAAAAAGCCCGGAAAAAAAGATCGAGGGACTGAAATAAAAAAGCGACTGAAATAAAGACCGAGGGCCTGAAATAAAAAAAAGGGAAGAATAAATTAATAAACTTTTCAGAATTTCCCGCGGCCGAGCTGGGCGTGTGCCCTGGCGAGGTGGCCTGCTGCCTGGGCTCCTATAAGGGAAATCTCTCCTGCGAGCACGGTGGCTGCAACGATTTCCGCAAGCTTCCTGGCATTTGCTCCCGGGGGGTCCCCTGCGCCTGCGGCTCCGAGGAGGTTCAGGCATTCTCTCTGGGTACCCAGGCCTGTTCCTCCTCCTACGGTTCCCAGGGGAAGGGCGGGGAGGGTGACGGTGCAGTGGATTTCCTCATATTTTGTGAGTTCCATGCTCGTGATTGCGGTGCTGCCTTCGACAACATGGGCGGCGTCCTGTCCGCAGGCCAGGTAGATTGCGGCAATAATGTTTGCGGCGTGGGCATTGAAACCGATCGCGCCTGCTCTTGCCGAGCCCAGAAGGTTTTTGCTATAGTTAACCTCGGCCATGGATTCAGGAGTGCATTTAAGGGTCTTTTTTACGATTTCTGCGGGGATGGTTACCTCAGCCACAACGGTCCTTCCTCTTCCGAGGATGGTGTTTATCGATGCTGGCTTTTTATCGGTGCACATATTGCCTGATAGGGAAATCGGTTCCGCCCCGAATTCGTCCTCAATAAGGTGGAGTACGGCTTCAGTTGCGATGGTCACCATGTTCATGCCCATGGCGTCCTTTGTGTCATAGGAGAACCTCAGGTATACATAGGTCCCGGCAACGAAAGGTTTTACACTGAGGAGTTTTCCGAAGCGTGTGGTCTTTTCGGCGACCTCTTTCATCTGTTCGAAAATTGCGGGACTTTTTACCCATTCATAGAATTTTTTAGCTCGGTCCAGGTTTTCCAGTTTGAAAACAGGAGCCCGTGTCATTTCGTCCTCGAAGATCCTGACATTTGCTCCCCCGCATTTCGTAATGGCTGAACAGCCGCGGTTTACGCTTGCCACAAGGGCTCCTTCGGTCGTGGCAAGGGGTACATAGTAATCGGAGTCTGCATATTCCCCGTTTACTTTCAGAAGCCCCGCAACCCCCAGGGGGAGCTGGATTGCCCCGATCATGTTTTCTATATTCTTCTTTGTTGTGACCTCCACATCGAAGGAAAAGTTCTGAATATGTTCGAACTCAAGTTTTGCAAACTCCTGAATCGCAAGCCTCCTGAGCTTTACGGCAGTTTCAGGGTCCGCAACTTCTTCAATTTTGCGAAGGGCAATGTCTCCGTCCAGGATTTTCTGTAAAAGAAGTTTTTCATTTTCATCAAGTTCATAGTTTTCGAGAGGCATGGAATCACCGAAATCTGGGTACTTATATTGTTTTAATAGGCTTATTGTTTCAATAGGCTAAATTACCTTTTTATGCTAAAGAAATCAGGCTTAATTAGCTTCCAATGCTATAATTCGGCATATTAATTCAAATTCGGCATTTTTATACTAAATATACCCCTATTAACATATAATTCATTCCTTAAAGCGGTTTAATTCATTCCTTAAAGCGTTTTTTTAAGTTTTTATTTTGCTCAGGACAAGTGAATTGCAAGAGTCACATAAAAAACTTTGCAAGTTTGCATGATCTGGCATCCGACGTAAAGCCGGAGTGTATCCTTTCAGAAACCGTTGAAACATGAAGCCTGATAGCTTCAGATAAAAGTCAGGAAGAGGGGGAAACCTTGATAACTTCGTCTCAGTAACCGTCAGGGGGGACGAAACCCGATAGTTTAGGGCCAGGAGCCGGGAAGAAGTTGAACTTTGATAGCTTCAGGCCATATCTAATTTAAAAAAATTGAGAACAGAATTTCCCTGAGCTTCCGGGAAGCCAGGGATTATTGTAATAAAGTTGAAGTCGAGGGACAGGTGACGGGGTCAAAAATCGATCAGTAAGGTCAGAAACTGATGATCAGCTGGTTTTCTTCCTGATACTGGAGAAACACTTCAGCAACATCTCTTGAACAGATAAACTCAATCCCTGGAATTAATTCTTCTTTTTTAAGCCCTATCATGTCCGACGCGAGCTGGCAGCAACGGAATTCCACTCCCATCTCGATGCACTCCTGCATCATGGCGTCATATTTGGGCGACCCCCTGGTCTTATCTCTCTTTCCAAGTAACACTCCCATTGGCCCCCAGAGGATTACCAGTACGTCAAGCCCCTTACTCCGATAGTACTTAGCAAATTTGAGGGTTTCCTGCGGGCTGGTACTTTCATACACCATGTTTTTGAGTAGCAGTAATACCTTTTTGACCTTTGTCATAAAAACCCCATGACCTGAATAATACTTTTCTGAAACAGATTACTTTGATATATATAAAGTTTCACATTGGAATTATAAATATATTAATTCTTGTCGACGTTTTTTAAATAATTTTACTGCGTTATTAAAGAATAAGGGTGGTTTGCATGATCCGCAGCCTCAAATTCTTTCAGGATGCCCTGGTCCCCCTTTAGTTTAATTGAAATAATTTTTAATGTTCCAGGTGCTCTGGTCCCCTTCAGTTAACTTGAAACAACTTTGAATGTTCCAGCTAATTAACTCCAGACCACTTCAACCCTTCGGTAATGAATACATTTTCTGCTTTAAACCTTTTGAACCGTTGGAACCCCAAACCTTCTATTAAACTCCGGCTGCTGCAAACCCTGATGCAGGTTCCTTTATTTCTTGAAACTACCGGACACCTGTATTTTCGAGCTGCTTAGTCCCTGAGCCCCGTACCTTTGAGCTGTTAGAACCACAGGGCTCCGACTTTGGATCTGTTGAAGTTCATGACTACTGTAACTTTGAGTTTTTGAGCCAATTATCCCTTACCCAATGGTTATGTTTCCTAACCACCCATTCAAATCTTTGAGCCAATAATCCCCGGATATCTTAAGGAATTACCTCTAATTCCGGTTCGAGATTGACCATTAACGGGAATTGGTCAGGTAGATGCTGTACCTGTACTGGACTATAATCCTTTGCTGCTGAGCCTTTTTATTGTTAAGCAGGACAAGGGTTTCACTCAGCTCGGTTGCCAGATCGCTGACGCTTACGTCGTCCTCAAGGACTTTGAGTATGCCGTACTCCTCTTCCAGCTGTAAGGTCCTGTCATTCTTGAGTTCCTCAAGTATGTCATTTCCGAATGTATAGGCTTCCTCAGTCACAGGTTCTGCGTTTTCAGGGGCTTTGAGGGGGGCTCTTTTCCGGGGGGTTTTGGGTTCGTTTTCGTCTCCTCTGTTCACAAAGACCGGCCCACTGCTTTTTATCGGATTTACGGTTTTTTTCTTTGCGAACTTCCGGATAAAGCTTTTAATTGATTCCATTAGCTTTTCGATCAATTTTATCATACTTTTACCTCATTATTCCAGTGGCTGGCAAATCCTGAGCTCTTTTTTCCTGATCCAAAATTTCCTGCCTCCGGGGTTTCCAGTGCAGAAATCTTTTCACTGGTTCTTTCTTCAAAATTTCTTAAAAATCAAAGGAGAATATCTTTCCCACAAAGAGTGGTACGACCAGTATCATCAGGGCTGAAATAAGGCACATTACCGCTCCGTAAAAATATATCTTGTAGTTTCCTCCTCCGTCCACTACTTTTACTACCAGGGAATCCGCGATCGTAAGGATTAAAATTGCCCCTATGGTAAATTTATACAAAAAATCTATATTACTCCCTACATTGAACATACTCATGCCAAGTCCTGCCGTACTGCTTGCTCCCTGAAACTCTGAAAAGTGCGAATCGTACATCTGTGTCAGGACTTCACTGAATTTTTTCATCATTTCAATAATGAATATGAGCAGACCGGTCATCACGGCATGCATTACCACGTTCAGGCCTATGAATCCCTTGCTGACCATTTTTCGTTTCATCCGGAGCAGGACGATTGCAAGGCTCGAAGAAGAGACAATTTTCCCTATTTCCAGAGGGTCCCCTCCCAGGTTGACCGCATGATTGTAAATTTTTGTACACCTGTTGATCAGTTCGGAGCCGCTTTCCCCTATGAACTTTTCCCAGCACAGGTCCGGGTCCAGATCAAGGGTAAGCCTGGTATAGAGCCTGTCTATGATAGGTTCCAGGTGTCCGACGCTTTCCCTGTCGAGTTTTTTCATTGCTGTTGAGGTAGTGACACCCATGGTCCCGGAAAGGGAACCCAGGCTCTTTGCAAATGCGGGAAAGCTTTTGTCCCTCTGTTCTATCTTCAGGTCATCGATCATGCCCACGATCCCTATGGGGGCCATGAATGCTGCTGCAGTCAGGAAAATATAGGGAACCCGGACATTTTCATAAACAAGGACTCCCATGGCAAGGGCTCCCAGTGGGAGCAATATCAGGCTTAAAGCTGCTGCTATGTACTGTTCCCTGGATTTTTGCTCCAGGGAGTGGAGTTTGATCTCGGAGGGAGCCGAATCATACAGGATAAGTATACCCATGCCGCAGATGAAAACCATAATGATGAGGACCAGGGCTGCCATAACCTCTACGTCCCCCATATCATAGATCATTGTCGAGATTAGTAGCATCGTCACTATAAGGGAAACCGAAACAAGGAGGGCGGTGTACCCGTCGGTCCATTTCTTCAGGGATTCGACGTCGTTTTCGTACTGGTTAGAGTATATCTCTTCCATCGTTTCCCTTTCATTCCTCAGAAAATCTTTCTCTGATTCTCCGGAAGCAAGAGCAGTTGCCATCCTACCAAATAAATCGCTCAGGTTACTATTGGATATTTTTTTCGAGATCAGCTTGCAGGCCTTTGAGTATTCATACCCCATTTTCACGGCAAGGATATGCATTTTTTTGAAATAGATGGCGATTGAATATTCTTCCCTTTCGGAGGCATATTTGAAGATTTTGTCCCTCTGGATGTCTGCTGTGGAAATTGCTGTCATATAGGTGAGGAGGAAGAAAATATCATCACTTGTCTTTTGATCTTCTTTCATTAGATCAGGCCCTCCTCCTCTATCTTGATCATCATTGCAAAAAGGTCATAAAATCCGGTCACTTTCGCCTCGTGCAGCTTCCTCAGGATCCGCTCTTTGCGCTCGATGTCCCTGTATATTTTTTTGGTCTGGTTCTCGGGGATCCCGAGTTTAGGGGCTATCCTGTTTTCAAGGAGGTACGAGTTCATATCTGCTACAAATTCGAAACTGTCAGTGGAAGAGTCCCAGCGGAACACTTCAATAAAGGAGAATGTGTCGCTTACAGGGTCATACCCGACTATTTCGTTTACACTGGTCACTCTCCTTATCATCCCTTTTCCGGGGAGGTGGATGGCGTTCTGGCAGATCACCAGGTTCAGGTTGTCCATGTAGGTCTTGGGGACATTGATAGGGTCTCCCGTGATCCTCTGGATCAGCTTTTCAACAGAAGATGCGTGGAAAGTAGACATGACCGGGTGCCCTGTCTGCATGGCCTGGAAAGCGATGTTCCCTTCAACACCTCTGATTTCTCCGATCATTATCTCGTTCGGGCGCTGACGCAGAGCTGCCTTGAGGAGGTCGAACATCGAGACTTCGGAGTTGCTTTCTTCCCGGGAAGCCCTTGTCACCTCCCTTGTCCAGTTCTTAAGAGGGACCTGCAGTTCGGGGGTGTCTTCAATGGACACGATTTTCCCGTCGGGGGGGAGGAAAGTTGTAAGGGCATTTAGAAGAGTTGTTTTCCCTGATGCTGTTTCCCCCGCAATGAAACAGCTCATCCCCTGTTTGAGCAGGATCCAGAGATATGCGGCTATGGTGTAGTCAAGGGACCCAAATTCTATCAGGTCGAGGATGGACAGCGGTGTGCCTGCAAACTTACGGATAGTGAAATTGCTGCCCCTTTTCGAGACGTCCTCCCCGTAAACTATATTTATCCTTGACCCGTCCGGAAGGGTGGCATCGACTATAGGGTCCCTGTAGGTGATGGGCTTTCCTATTTTTTCCGAAACCTTGACGACGAAGGAATTGAGGTCTCCCATATCCTTGAACGCGATCATTGTTTTCAGGCCGGAAAATATCTTATGTTCGACAAAGATATGCCCGAGTCCGCTGCAGCTGATATCTTCTATATAGGGGTCCTTGAGGAGAGGTTCAAGCACCCCCAGCCCGACCTTGTCCCGGAGGATGATGTACTTTATTGCCTGGTATTCCCTGGGGGTTACGTATATTTTTTCGATGTTTTTGAGCTTGAAGAGCTGGTTCAGGTATTTGAGGACCTTGTTTAAAAAATCAAACCATGTCCCTTTCTGTTCGGCCCCATCCTCTCTTATCACGCAGGTCCTTTCAATAAGTTCGAGCAGATGGGCTTCCCTTTCTTCGGGGGTTTCGGCTTCAAGTTCGGTGCCGTCTACAAGGTCTACGAATATCTCTTCCAGGTCCATCAGGAGACGTTCTATATCCTGGTCAAACGTCGGCTCAATGGGCACGTAGTAGTTCCTTATATCCTCCCTGTCAGGATAAATGTGGATAGGGACTCCGTTATCCACGGCATATATGAGGTTAGGGTGTTCGAGCCCTTTCAGTGCCCTTGTAATTTTCATATAAAAGGTAGGGACTCCGATTTTGTCAAGAGGAAGGGTCTGGATATAGCCCAGAACATGCTGGTTTTCTTCCTCCTGAACAAACTCCTAAAGGTTTTCCGGGAGTCTGAAGAACCCGCATTGTGCCGCATCTTCTATGAGTGTATTCGCGGATTCGAAGAGAGCTTCCTCCATTTTTCCACCTTATGCCCTTGCTTTTGAAATTGGAATTATCTTGAATCCGAAATTGGGTCTGATATCAAAACTGAAGATGTTTCCGGTTGCTTTCTGGGCTCCCCGGACCTTTGAGATTTCCATGCTTTTTACAAGCTGTTCTCCTATCTGTTCTATTTTAAGGTGGAGGTGAACGTCGCAGATTGAACGGAGCCTTACGAGAAGCATCTCCGAAAAGGCATATCCGTGAGCTGTGATAAGGATGGTTTTTCCCCGATCACAGAGTTTCTTACATCTCGTAAAAAAATCAAGTATTTCATTTTCTGGGAGGTCGACCACGAAAACGGTTAATGAATCGATAATTATGAGGTCTTCTCTAGAGCTTTCAATTGTTTTCAGCATAACTTGCAGGAGGTTTTCAGCGGTTTTCCTGTTTCCCTTTGCAAGGTTCTCCTGAATAGGGTAGATTTTTGCCCTTCCGACAATGTAATAATCCGTAATATCCAGGGCCAGGCTTTCCATCTGTTTTAGAAGGCTTCGGTTGGTGTTTTCGGTAGTAAACATGAGCACCTTTTTCTGGCCGTCAAGTCCACCCTTCATCAGCTGCTGCATAAGGACTGATTTTCCGCTGTCATTTGCCCCTTCTATTAAGCCCAGGGACGATACGGGGATTCCCCCTCCCATTTTGTTGTCAATTTCAGAATTCCCGGAAGATATGATGTCCGCCAGGGTGTCGTCTTTTCCGTACGTTTTACCCGCATCCATGTCTATCACCGGATTTTTCCGGATTTCCTTTTTTCTCTTTTTTTCCTTGCTATCCGGGATCGTCCCCGAACAGGGGTTTATATATATTTTTAATTTATTAATTTATCATGGAAGAAAAATTTCCGGATTATATGAAGATTTTTACTCTCTTCCCCCTCTACTGATTTCTTTCTTTTCTCCATAGTCCCGGAGATTCTTATCCGAACCTTTGTCTGAGCCTTTGTCCGAACCTTTGTCCAAACTTTTGTTTGAACTTTTGTTTGAACTTTTGTTTGAACCTGTGCTCAACCTCTAAAATACTTTGATGAATGAATCCCATTCGGGGTTGTCATTTGTATCCAGTTATTCAGGCTGTCTGTGAGAACAGCTTCCCCGGTATTGACCCTTATTCTTATTTCCATCTCTTCGTCAGGGTCAAAGATTCCGGGATTTATTGCGTCCCGGGTGATATCCCTCACAACCCAGCTGTTTTCTGCCGGCTCCGTGCCTTTAAGATAGGGGACCCAGATGGTTTTCATGGTTCCAGAAGCGTTATAGTGGACGATAACGTCCATGTTCTCGAATTCCCGTATTTTCACCTTGCCGGTATTCCTGACTACCGCGTTGATGAAAACCCCGTTTGTGCTGATATTTTCTATTTCAATATCTGTCCTGAGGATTTCGTTGTTACTGTCCTGCATCTCTTTGATCGACCCTGAAAGTGTGTCGACCATGTAAATCCCTCCCTGCACACAGACATAAGATGCGGACAGAATAAGTGCTATAGATATTGCCGACGAAATTATTGTTCCGAAACCCACTCAGGACACCGCAAAATAGTCTTCATCCGAGACGCCGTTGTAAGTAATAAATTTGATAAAATATTCGTTTCCCGAGCTTACCGAAGTCCTGACCGTAATCTTGATCGTGTCACTCTTCTGCCACTCCCCTGTACCGCCGTTTTCGATTGAATATCTCCAGCCCGGAACTCCAGTTCCAGTTTCGTCATAAGGGATCCTCATAAAATTCCCGCTTTCCCCGAAAAAGAGGTCCGAATTGTCGACGAGGTTTGGAGAGATATGATTATTCCCTACATTCTTTATCCAGATGTATACTTCCGTGCCTTCCGGGTTGCTGGCTGCATGAATTATCTTTATGTTCGTGTCAATTTGATCCTTGAGGATATTTGTGGAGCTTACTACCGGATCTCCCGCGCTGAGAATTGACGGGGTTACTGCAGCTACGAATCCAGCAGCACAGATGACGGACGCGATCGTGATAATCGCAGTACTTATCGTTTCTCCACTCATGGCGTATCATATCAGTTTAATGACAGTCCATTTTGCTTGCTTCCTTCTCCGTTCCGGGAACTTTTATCGTAGAAGCTTTGCGTATTCTGACCGGATTCCCCTGGGTTCAGGATTTCATTTAACTGGGATATTACGGTAATGTTGTCTTTCATTGTTGCCTGGCTATCTTCAAGCACATCGGCAGTAGAGAGTTTTGCAATGTTCATTATGACATTTTTTGCATTCTCTGAAAGTTGTCCGGTAAGGGCATAGAGTTCCAGGACCTCCTCAAGCTTCTTCCTGCCTACCGTACTGAGTGTGTAATCGGTCCACCTCATCAGTCCTACAAGGGTATAGGTGTTGATTCCGTTTTCCATTGTAATCCTCGAGACCTCCCGGGGTGCTTCTTCGGGTTCTACCTGTTCTTCCTGAATCTCAGGCCCCTCTGCGATTTTCGGAACTTTCGGTGCTGGCTCCTGAGGCATTTCCTGAATTTCAAGCTGGCTTTCAGTTTTTTCATCTTCAGGATTTTCAAGTCTGAACTTCTTCACTTCAACTGCACTAAATTTTTCCTCGATAGGTAACGCTTTTGCTTCGGAGACTTCTTCGTTTTCCTCGTTAATCATATCTTCAATATCTTCTGCAGCCGGAATCTCTTTTATTTGGGGATTTTCAATTGCATGAAACCCGTTTGCTTCCGGTAATTTTTCTCTCATCCCGGCCATATTTCCTATTGCCTGTCCCGGGCTTCGGAAGGGGTTTTCCATGTCATTGACCGTCTCCCGGACATCCAGGAGCAAGGCTTTGATTTCCCCTTTGATGATTTTGAATTCGGTTTCCAGGGTTGCGACTCTGTCCTCTATTTCCATGGCCGTACCTCAAAAAAGAAAAAGGGTTGGGGGTTAATTCCCCTTTTACATTTACATAATTACTGTGAAGGCGTCAAGGTCGAAAGGTGTTGTCCTTGTGACCGGGAGGGTTGCACCGATCTTGGGCTTTACCTCAAGCTTGAACTCTCTGTTCACAGCATCATCTGCTGTCTGTAACTTGGCACTGTCCGGGACAGTAATGTTGAGTTCAACCTTTTCGTGCTGTTCGAGAACCTTGTCTCCATCATTGTCTCCAATGAAAGTCTTGCTCCAGGTTACATTGGATTCATAGAGCCCGGCGTCCCAGTAAGAGACAACAAGCATGTCATCTGTGCTGTTCTCTCCAATGTCAACGGGGGCCTGCCCGGCGGTGAGCTGGATGGTTACGAGAAGGTTGTCGAGGGTGTTGTCGGTGCTTCCTTCTACACCGATTACGTCTCCAGCGAGTTCGATGGAGGAGGTTGCCTGCTTGATACCTTCATCAACGGTTGCTTTTGCTGTGTCAGAGGTTGAGAAACCTGCACCGAGCACTACGTAGGAGAAAACCGCTGCCACGACGATGAAAGCGGTCAGAACGATTGCGGATTCAAGGCCAGTGAAGGCTTTTTCATCCTTTCCAAATCTGCCGAATAATTTGTTAAACTTCATTAGAATCACCTTTTTTCTCTATATAGTTTTTTAATTTTTTCAGGTATGTGTGGATTATTTAATTTTTTATGGATTTTTTCCACAAATATTTACTATAAAAATATTATATCTGTTCTTTGCCCTTTATGGCTCTACAATATATATATGTTTATTAAAATAAGATTATTATAATAAACTTTTTTAATAGTTATTATAAATGATTTTAAAAATAAAAAGAAATTTTTTATTATGTCTCTTGCTTTTTTTACTTTAAAAACAATATCATGTGGCTTTTTGAAATCTTATTTATTAATGCTATAAACTTCCTTTTTTATAAGCCCTTTTATATATATTTTTATTATCACAAACTTTATATAATATACATTCTCCCCCAAATCTCTAATATTTTTTAGGATATTATTCACGATCGTTCTTCGTTAATCTCTTTTTTAAATGGGTGCGATATTGGGCTTCTCCTTTTTGATATTGTATAAATATTTCTTTATCGGGTTTTAGATCTGCAGGGCAGATTAATTATTTTTTAGGTATATACAAACTGAGTTATCTAAATAAACTATTATGATATTGATAAACTATTATTAATTTACTTAAATTATAATTAGTTCAATGATATAATATGTTTTATAAAATATGAACTTAAAGAAAAGAGGCAATTGAAATAAATTGAACTTAATCAAAAAGAACCTGAACAAAACCTCTCTGATAAAAAGCAAATGAAATACAGCCTGGGCAAAACCTATCTGAAAAAAGCAAATGAAGAAAAGCAAACGGTGATGATCCCGGAGAGTTCCGGTAAATACTGCAAAATTATATCACAAAAAATTCATTTTTTAAATATTAAAGGGAAGGTAAGCCGGAGCTTACCTGACGATTACAACGACAACCCCGTTGACGTCAAGGACGTCGACTTCCCTGCCGCCGGAAATAACTTCTTTCCTTATCTCAACGGCCTCGGGCTCGAGTTCGATTGTTTCTCCATTTACGTCCACAACGATTTTTCCGGATGCTGCCTGTTCCTCAATGGCTGCCGGGTCTGCTGCCTTGAGGGCTTTTACGATTGCTCCTGCTTCTTTTCTGAACCTGGGACCCAGGATGCCCATGTCCGGTTTGACTTCTACGGGCACGTGTTCGAAAGAAGGAGCGCCTTCGATGAGTTCTACTTCCGTGTTCGTGGCGCCTGCAATGTCTCCTGTGTCGATGTTTGCGTTGTAGAGCTCAATCTTCTTCAGGGGAGCGTTCAGGGCAATTTTCCGGTCCGACTTGTACCTGCGAACTTCACTCGTGATGTCTTTGATAAGTTCTCCTGCAGCTTCGAATTCCTCACTTATCAGGCTTTCGTCCACTTCGGGCCAGGGCTGTGTGTGGACACTTTCCCTACCGAGCCTGGAGTAGAGCTCTTCTGCGAAGAAGGGGACAAAGGGTGCGAGCAGGCGGGAGAGGGTGTCCGTTGTCCTGTAGAGCACGTACTGTGCGGCTTTCTTGCCTTCGGGTTCGTCGCCATAGAGCCTGCCTTTCACAAGTTCCAGGTAGTTGTCAGCAAGGACTTCCCAGGCAAAACCCCTGATGGCCTTGAAGGTGGAATCGAACTGGTAGCCGTCCATTTCCTCCGTGGAGCTCTGTACGAGCCTGTTCAGTTTGCTGAGCAGCCACCTGTCGATTGCTAGCAGGTTTTCTGTCTGGAAGTTCTCAGCGTCTTCAGACCCGAATTCTTTCAGGTGGGACATGGAGAAGCGGTAGATGCTCCACATCTTCTGGAGGAACCTGGAAGCTGAGACCACGTCCTTCCACCTGAACATAACGTCCGAACCGGTGGAACCTCCAACGGCACCCCACTGCCTGAAGGCATCCGCACTGTAGTCCTTGAGAACTTCTTCAGGGGAGATGACGTTTCCAAGCGACTTGCTCATCTTGTGCCCGTCGGGACCAAGCACCATCCCGTTGACCATGATGGAGTCCCAGGGCCGTTTGTCTTCCAGGGCCAGGCTCCTGAGGATCGTGTAAAAAGCCCAGGTCCGGATGATGTCATGCCCCTGGGGACGGATCTGGGTCGGAAGCCGCAGTTCCCGGTCGCTTTCCCAGCCCGAGACGTGCAGTGCGGTGATGGACGAGTCCATCCAGGTGTCCAGCACATCGGTTTCAGGCTCAAACTCCGTGGAGCCGCAGGTACAGGCTCTCTTTGGTATGTTTTCATTGGGGTCGATCGGGAGCCAGCTTTCCTCGGCGATCATTACTTCCCCGCACTGTTTGCAGTACCAGATGGGAATCGGGGTTGCAAAGATTCTCTGCCTGGAAATGCACCAGTCCCATTCCATGGTCCCTGTCCAGTTCTCAAGCCTGACCTTCATGTACTCGGGGACCCACTCTATCTCGTCGGCTTTTTCCAGGATGCCTTTCTGGTTGATCTTGACGAACCACTGGGGTTCGGAAAGGATTTCTATGGGTGTGCTGCAGCGCCAGCAGAGTCCCACGTTCTGGTCCAGGGGTTTCTGGTCGTAGATGAAACCTTCGGACTTAAGGTCCTCGATGACAACCTGCCTGCACTCCTTAAGACTCAGGCCTTCGTACTTGCCTGCCGCCTTTGTCATCTTTCCTTCTTTGTCGATGGCTTTGACAAGGGGAAGGTGATGCTTGGTCCACCAGCGCACGTCCTGCTTGTCCCCGAAGGTACAGATCATAACTGCGCCTGTCCCGAACCCGGATTCGACTGCGTCGTCTGTGATTAAGGGAACCTCCTGCCCGAAGAGAGGGACTTTGATCGTCTTTCCCACGAACTCTTTATAGCGTTCGTCTTCCGGGTGAACGGCCACAGCCACGCAGGCAGCCATGAGTTCAGGCCTGGTGGTGGCGATGTCGACCTTATCAAAGTGGATAAAGTTCAGCTTCGTCTGGCCTGCTTCGTACTCGACTTCCGCAAAAGCGATGGCGGTTTCACAGCGCGGGCACCAGTTGACCGGGTGTTCTTCATGGTAGACATGCCCGCCGTTGTACATCTTGACAAAGGACTTCTGGGTCTTTACGAAGTACTCGGGTTCCATGGTGACGAATTCGTTACTCCAGTCCACGGAGAAACCCAGACGCAGCATGGTCTTGCGCATCTTATCGATGTTTCCGACAGTAAGTTCCCGGCACATCTTCCGGAATTCCGCTCTTGGGACCTGGTTTTTCGTAATTCCGTGGATTTCTTCAACCTTGACTTCGGTGGGCAGCCCGTGGCAGTCCCAGCCCTGGGGAAACATAACGTTATACCCGCGCATCCTCTTGTAGCGGGCGACAAAGTCGATATAGCACCAGTTAAGGGCGTTTCCAATGTGGAAGTTGCCTGTGGGATATGGTGGGGGGGTATCAATAATATACTGGGGGCGGGAGTCTTCTCCCCAGTTGAAGTGGTACATGGAGAGGTTCCACTGCTCCATCCATTTCGGTTCAACTTCATGAGGGTTATATTCTTTTGGAATTTCCGATTCCGTCATGTAAAAACACTCCGATGATTGGGGAATAGTGTAAGAATTTCTTGGCTTTTAGAGTGCTTGCGATTATTTAAATATATCTGGTTTGGGACGGAAACGAGAGCTCCAGTCTAAAACCCGGAATCGCTGTAATCTTCCACTCTTAAAAGAGAAAATGGGTTAAAAGGCAGGAAATAGGCCGAATGCGGAGAGTTTGAAAAAAAGAGGGAGTTTATACCTCACTTTTAACTGCCTTGTTTTTCCCGGAGGGATGATTCAGGAATAATGGGGAAATGTGAGAATCCGTTAGATTAAATTTTTTTTCTTTATTCTTTCTTTATTCTTTCTTGATTTTTTTCTTTATTCTTTTTCACGCATAGCGCCAGGCATCATGGATGTGCATTGCGTTCATTCCCAGGCTCTGGGGTGGATAAATATCGTTTTCAGGGGTGTCTCCGACGGATAGAACTTCGTGGGGTTCGAGGCCCAGCTGGTCGAGAGCCATTTGAAAGAGCCGGGTATCAGGTTTCTTTATTTTGTGGTCTGAAGAGAGGATTACATGGTCAAAATAATCATATAAGCCTAAGAACCGTAATTCCTGTTCAGTAAAGACCCTCTGGGCATTGGAAACGATGCATTTGGGAACGTGCCTGTATTTTTCAAGGAGCGCCCGGCTCTGGGGATAAGCTTCCAGCTTTTTGATGGATGCAGTCCTGAATATTTTCGCGGTTTCGATACCCAGCCAGTGGGGGTCAATTTCACGGTAAGCGTTTTCGGCACAGATCTCTGCAAATATATCTTCGATACGGATGTCGGGGTGCTGTTGTCCGGAGTTTCCTAGCCGGTCCACAACCTTCCACTTATATATTTCTCTTAGCCGGTCTGGTTCTATCCTTACGCCCTGGTAGAGCAGCCAGTGGCTGACACGCTGGTTTGTTTCCCTGCTTCTCTCATCGGTTTTAATGTTAATGAGGGTTTTGTAGCAGTCAAAGATTAAGCCTTTTATCTTTCCGTTTTGAAGCATTAGTACCCTCCAATTTGATTTTCTTCATTTTATTCAATATTTCTTTTTTTTTCGTTTTGTCTATCATTTTTCCTCTTAATATCTATGATATTATGATCTGATATATACTTTATGCAAATATCTATATTTATTGCCCATGCCGCTATATAGATACATTCCTTTCAAATGAATGGCTGATAAGACTTGGCCATAAAACCTCAATGCGAAATCCTCGAATCTTCAGTTCAGGGGTAGTTGATCCAGAGAGATAGGGCAGAGGCCGGATACAAGACCAAAATACCAAATATATTAAAAAAGATTTCGGAATTTTTTCCGGAAATCGGAAGAGTGGTGGAAAATGTGACAGAAGGGTAGGGACAGAAAGGTAGAGACAGAAGGGTAAGGATATTGAAAAAATTGCTATAGGAATTGTATAAAAAAGGAGGGGGAAGCAACACGGGAAGACTCTGGGCATCCGGGCCGCTTAACAGGCTTGAATTGTGAAGATGCCTCTTATTTTTTCAAAGTCAATCTTTTACCCCGTAAAACTCCCAGGCATCCTCGATCTGCATGGCGCACATCCCGAGTTTGTGAGCGGGCAGAATCTCATTTTCATAAGAGTCCCCGATGGACAGCACACACTTTGGTTCGAGCTCCAATCCCAGTTTCTTGAGCGCTTCCATGAAGAGCCTGAGATCCGGTTTTTTATAGCCGAGGTCTGAGGAAAAGATCACAAAATCGAAGTAGTCATAGAAGCCAAGGTACCTCAGTTCCATTTCGGAAAAGACCCGCTGCCCGTTGGAGATTATGCATTTCGGGATGTTTATGCAGTGCTCGATCAGCTTTATGCTCTGGGGAAAGGGCCGGAGTTTTCGGATAGACGCCGCCCTGAATACCTTTGCGGTTTCGACTCCCAATTTTTTTTCATCAATTCTCCAGACTGCGTGATCTTTGCAGATCTCACTGAAGACCTCTTCCACCTTTACTTCCGGGTATTCTTCTTCGGACCTGTCCATCCTTTCCTTTACTTTCAATTCATAAGTATGCCGCAGTTTTTCAGGCCTGATCTTTACACCCTGGTATGCAAGCCACATTGTCACCCTTTCGTAGGTCTCCAGGTTATCTTCGTCGGTGTGGATATCGATAAGAGTCTGGTAACAGTCAAAAATGATCCCTTTTATGGGACTCCCCTCACATACGGTTCTGGTTACCGAAACCCTTTCTATTACAGGTGGGACACTCAGTTCTCCGGTCTTTTCCATCCGGTAGCTTTTAAGTACGCTTTCGATTCCGTCCCCCTGTATCTTGTAGCTTTCCAACATATTTCCTCTCCCTGAAGTGTCCTCTCACAGAATATCTTTACTTAATATGTCTTCCCGCAAAATATCCTCTTCTTGAATTATATTATTCACGTTTCCTTATATGTTTATAGGTATAGTTTCTTTTCCAATCAATCTGCAAATTTATTATAAGTCAGAAAGTCAATATCGATGTCAAAAATGTATTTATATGTGCCTTTTCAAAATTTTCAAAGGTTTTTCAAAAAAGAATTTACGGGACCAAATCCCGTGTTACAAGTTCACTCCTTCAGCTCGAACTTCTCCCAGGCTTCCTCGATGTCCATGGCCCGCATCCCAAGCTTTCTGGCGGGTAGGATCTCATTTTCATAGGAATCTCCAACGGACATCACGCACTTTGGCTGGAACTCCAGGCCCATCCTCTTAAGTGCGGTCATGAAAAGCCTCAGGTCCGGTTTCTTGTACCCGACGTCCGAGGAAAAGATCACGAAATCGAAATAGTCGTAAAGTCCCAGGTACCTCAGTTCAAGTTCGGAAAAGACCCGCTGCCCGTTGGAGATGATGCATTTAGGGATGTTGATGCAGTGCTCGATTAGCCTTATACTCTGGGGAAACGGAAGGAGTTTTCGGATTGAAGCAGCCCTGAAGACCCTGGAGGTGTCAACACCCAGGCGTTTTTCGTTGATCCTCCACACTGCATTTTCCCCGCAGATCTCTGCAAAAACTTCTTCAACCCTCACCTCGGGGTATATTTCCGGAGACTCGTCCATCCTTTCCTTTACCTTCAGCATATAGGTATCCTTGAGGTTCTCCGGTTTTACAACGACTCCCTGATATGCCAGCCACCTGCTAACCGTTTCATAGGTTTCATGGCTGTGCTCATCGGTGTCAATATCAATAAGGGTCTGGTAGCAGTCAAAAATGACCCCTTTGATCTGGCAACTTTCAAATATTTCGTCTCCTGCTCGTTCTTCTCCTTCTTCTCCTTTTTCTTTTTCTCCCGACTCTTCAGCTGGATAGTTCAGGAATGTACTCCGTCTTCCCGCTATTTCCGGTTCGTAGATTTCTGAAATGTTTTCCCCTCCCATATTCCCCTTTTTACCTGACGACCTTCAAACATGCCATGGCTTCTTAATAATTTCAACTCTTAACAATTTCATTTGATAAGGTTACTTGATAAGTTAATCTCGATATCAGGAGTTCCGTGGCCTGAAAAGGGAACTAACCGGTCCCTTAATTGATCCTCTTAATTGATCCTCTTAATTGATCCTCTTAATTGATCCTCTTAATTGATCCCCTTAATTGATCCCCTTAATTGATCCCCTTAATTGATCCCTCTTATTGATTCCCCTGTTTTAATATATTAACCGGTACTGTGGCGAATTCCCTCTCCATCTCCCCGGTTTCATCAGCAAAATATCTTTCTTTTAATTATATAATATTGATCTTTATTAACCTTACAGATCCCCTTTCAAAGCCTTAAGGGGTCCATCAAAATAATCCTGCACGATACAGGTTTGTAAAAATGGATTTCATTATCTATTAATTATCTGTAGAGTTCACCTGAACCTTTCACCTGTTAGGTTCCAAACATGCCATGGCTTCTCTGATAAGATAATCTCGATAGTTTCTCTGGTGAAGCCTTGCTGAACGGAGCAGTCCCACACTCATATAGAAAGGCAAGGTCTTCGTAATTCTTGAAAAATCCTTTTCATTCCGGCTGTATTCCCAGAGCAAATGTCCTATGTAGGGTTCGGCCTTCCATCCTCCTCCTTTGTTCTGCTCAAAATAATTTTTAAGTTCCGCAGAGAGGATTCCAAGGTCCCGGACGGGGTTTGCATGGAACCAGGAGCTTTCGAAATCAAGGGCATAGGGTTTGCCTTTGTAAAATATGTAGTTTGAGGGGTGGACGTCCCTGTGAATCATGCATCCTTGCTTTCGGTCAAGCAGGCCGCTGTACCACCATTCTCCGAGAAAATGGTTGAAAGTTTCCCGGGTTTTGTAGTCAAGCCCCAGATGGTCCAGAACGTCGTGGTAGTTTTTGAACTCATTTTCTTTGTTGTAGGAGGAAAGGGTGTTGTCGTGAAGCCTGCGGAGCATATGCGACATCCTGGTAAGTATCTCATAAAGATTTGTATCGTGTTTGAAATACCAACCGAGCGATTTCCCTGGCACATGTTCGGTTACAAGGGCGCAGTTGAAATCCTCGTTCACGGCAAGGGGCTTTGCAACATTTATATAAGAAGCTGCCAGCTCAAGCTTCTTGAATTCGTTCTTCATGGCTTTGCAGGCGTCATATTTTTTTAGCCTGTCCGTGGGTTCGGCAAAATATTTTGCCATTACACTGAAATTTTCTCCTTTGAAGTGATACCTGCAGACGGTATGGGATGAACGACCATTCTTGAAAACCTTAACATAGCATTGTTTGTCCCGGACCCTTTGTCCCACTACTTCTTCTACAAGCCAGTCCCTGAAAGGGTCCCCAGGCTTCAGTGTATTTACATGGCATTCCGCCACTCAAATTGCCCCCTTCTATTTTTTAACTCGCGCCCCTTAGGATAGCGCTCCCCGGTAATATGTAATACTTTGCTAGAAAATATACATTTATACTAACTACATACCTATAGTTCAGATTACTTATATACATTATGAGCTTTTGGCTTTTGATGGGGCATACGGAGTCTTCTGTGGTAAAATCTACGAATTCAAATTACCGAAACAATGGTAGAGAGCCAGCGATTAGGAAGGTTCCGGATGAAGCCGATATCCCTATTTTTCAGGCTAGCTGATTCATCAATATGGAATTGTTTTCCGATTCCGAGCTTCATCTTTCAAATCCGGGCTCTCCGACATTTCCACCCCTCACCTTTCAAACGCAGGTCCCCCGACGTCTGCCCTATTGTTATAGCCCCGTTCTTCCCAGTACCCTCTGTATTCGGAATCACTGAGTTCGATTCTTACGATCCACTTTGCCCACTTGTACCCGTACTTGCTTTCGGCAACGAGCTGCAGGGGAAAGCCTCTTTCCGGGGGAAGGGTCACATCGTTTAGCCCGTAGGCAAGGATTATGTCGTTTTCCAGAAGGTAGTCCAGTTCCAGGCCAGTGGAATACCCGTCTGCACTGTAGAAGATAACCGTGCTGGCATTTTCCATGACCCCCACTTCTTCAAAGAGGTCGGCTATTTTCACTCCTGTCCACTTTCCGGTAAAACCCCAGCCTTCCACGCAGTCCAGGTCCACGACCTTCGAAGTCCGGGGCAGTGCCTTAATCTCTTCATAGCTGAACTCCCGGGGGTTTTCTACAAGGCCGTCTACCTGAAGGTGGTAGCTCTCCCTGTCGATATACTGGGTCCCCTGGATGGCGTTGTTGCGCTGTTCGGCTATGGGTGTTAATTCCTGCCCGCTGTAAAAGGTAGTCTCCGACTCGTTATCGTATACCTCTGGCTCCTGCCGGTCTTCGGAAACACAACCTGAAAAGGTGCTGATACTGAAAATGAGTATTAAAGTTGTAATTAGTAGGATTCGTTTCATGATCTACCTGCCCTCCCTGTTTCTCCCTACTCTCCCTGCCTTCCCTGCTTCCCCGGTTTTTATCTTGCTAAAAATATATTCCGGCTCAGATAAAGCCTTATTCAGGTACGAAATTTTTCAGGGTTTTATCTCAGGAAATGAAGGACATCCGGAAAAGGAGTAACTATAAAATGATAGGTATTCGGTTTTTGTAGAGGTGTTAGCGTGCTTAAAATCTATAATGAAATACCTGATTCCTGTAAATGGAAAACAGTTGAGGCAATTAATAAAGGTTGGTCAAATGATCAAAAATATTATATCCAGACGACGGATGGTAGGGAATTATTACTCAGAATATCGGACATAAGGCAATATGGGAATAAGAAACAGGATTTTGAAGCACTAAAACAGCTTGATAAAATTGACATTTTAATCTCGCACCCGATTGATTTTGGAATTTGTAATAGCGGCCAATCCGTGTATTCTTTACTAACCTGGATTAAAGGGGAGGACGCAAGAACTGTTCTTCCTGCGCTAAGCAACGAAGAGCAATACCATCTCGGTGTTAAAGCGGGAGAAGCATTGAGAATCATGCATCAAATTCCGGCGGCAAAAAATCAGATGTCATGGTCGGAGCGTTTCAATCGTAAAATTAACAGAAATATTAATAACTATAAAGCCTGTGGAATTCATCTGAAGGGAGCAGATAAAATAATCGAATATATCGAACAAAATCGATACCTGCTGGAAAATCGTCCCCAGTGTTTTCAACATGGTGACTACCATGTCGGAAATATGATTGTTACAAAGTCCGGGGAACTGGGGATAATTGATTTTGACAGGCTTGATTATGGCGATCCATGGGAGGAATTCAATCGCATTACCTGGTGTGCAGATATAAGTACCGTATTTGCTTCAGGACGTATAAACGGATATTTTGATAATGATGTACCTGTTTTATTTTTCAGATTAATGGCTCTATATATTGCAAGTGCTCAACTTTCATCAGTTCCCTGGTCAATTCAATTCGGGCAAGAAGAAGTGCAAACGGCGCTCAGACAGGCCGAAAATGTTCTGGAATGGTATGACGGATTTGAAACATACATGCCAGAATGGTATGTTTCCACCCCTCCTGAATGAGCATAATTGATACCCTAATTCACCTGCACTGCCTCTTCTAGTCCTCTTTCTTTATTGGGCTCTGTAGTAATCCTGTCATATTGCTCAAAAAGGCCCTGGTTTTTGTGAGAGGGTATTATGCTGATTCCGGTTCCGGTAATTCCCATTTTCGTATCGATAACAAGGGCCCTCACCGCCCGCAAAGCGGGCGGCTTTCCCCGAAATTACTGAAAAAAGAGACTGCAAAATAAATTGCAATTGTTAACTGTAATTATTAGACATGCCATTGTTAACTGCAATTATTAGCTTTTACTTTTATTCGATTCACTTCTTGCCTATGTTCTGATTTTTTAGTTCTCCAAATATAACTTTTGACAACTTCCATACTATTTTTACTATTTTTAATATAATTTATGGAAAAGCCGGTCAGCAAGCTGACCGGTGAGAATACCGGTACCTGAAAAGCAAATCGAAAAAGGTTGCCGGGAATATCTGAATAGGGGGATTACAGCTAACCTGCCCGGGTTGATTTTTATCGTTTTTCCATAAAGTCTGTAAAAAGAGAATATAAAATAAGAGAATATAAAATAAGAGAATAAAAGAAGAGATTATAAATGGGTAGAAAAAAGACCTGGAAAGCCTGAAAAAGCTTCAGGCCTCGTCGTATCCGATCTCTTCTTTTGTAAGGTAGCAGGCAGGGTCATCCGCCCAGACGTTCCCGTAGACGGCTTCGGCCCGCACCCGGAAGTTCCCGTTGCAGACATCGAACCATTTGCAGTGGGCGCAGCGGTCCCCGTTTTCCTTGATCAGGGGTTTCCGGTTCTTGAGCCCGGCCATCAGTTTGTCGGAAAGGTCGGTCCAGATCTCACTGAAGGGCCTCTCACGGACGTTTCCAAAGGAGTAGTGTCTCCAGAACTGGTCGGCGTGCACGGCCCCGTCCCAGGACACGCAGCCGAAGCCTATTCCTGAGGAGTTGCCCTGGTTCATGGAAAGGAGCTCAAAGACGTCGGCTGCCCTTTCCGGGTTTTCTTTCAGGAGCTTCAGGTAGAGGTATGGACCGTCGCAGTGGTTGTCCACGGTCAGGACTTCTGCGGGAAAGCCCTTTTCGTGCAGGGCTTGTGTCCGCTCCATGATGAGGTCCACGGCTTTCCGGGACTCTTCAAGGGAAAGGTCCTCGTCAACCATTTTAGAGCCCCTGCCGGCATAGACCAGGTGGTAGAAGCAGACCCGAGGGATATTTTCTTCCTCGAGGAGGTCAAAAATGGCGGGAATGTCCCGGACATTTTGTTTGTTGATGGTAAAGCGAAGTCCGACTTTGATGCCTTCGGCCTGGCAGTTGTGCAGGCCCTCGAGAGCAGCATCGAAGGCTCCCTTTACGCCCCTGAATTTGTCGTTTGTCTCCCTGACCCCGTCAAAGGATATGCCTACGTAGGAAAGGCCCACTTCCTTCAACTTCTTTGCCAAGCTTTTGTTAATGAGGGTCCCGTTTGTGGAAATTACTGCCCTCATCCCCTTTTCTCTTGCATAAGCCGCAAGTTCCGGGAGGTCTTTTCGCATTGTCGGCTCGCCTCCGGAAAAGAGCATTACGGGAGAGCCGAAGGCTGCAAGGTCGTCGATCAGGGCTTTGCCTTCCTCTGTTGAGAGTTCGTCTTTGAATTCGACATCTTTTGCCTGGGCATAGCAATGAACGCATTTCAGGTTGCAGCGGCGGGTCATGTTCCAGACCACGACCGGTTTCTTGTCCTTTGAAAACTGCAGCAGGTGGGAAGGCAGCCTCTTTGAGTCCCGGCCGTAGCGCAGGGCGTCGGAGGGTTCCACGGTTCCGCAGTAAAGTTTTGAAATGCCTATCATGTTTAATCCTTCGAAATGGAAATTATTTTTCAAAATTTTAAATGTTGTTTTTTGAAGCCGGTTTTTACAATGTGAACTGCCGTTTCAACCGGGTTCAACAGTTTACTTAATACGGGTTATGCTTCAGACCTTTCCCAGTTCGTTTTCGGGATTCAGACCCTGTTTATCAGGACTTCAAGCAGGGGTCAAAGCTGGTTTATCAGGACTTTAAGCAGGGCTTCAAAGGTAAATTCTCCGGGAACCGCATCCACGTTTACCCCGAGACTCTCCAGGGTGTTTGCGGTCGGGGTCCCGATAGCGCCTACAACTGTCCGGCTCAGGGCTTCTTTTACTTCTTCCCCGGCTCCCATCTTTTCCGCCTGCTTCATGAAACCCCTGACCATCATGGAGCTCGTAAAGGCAAAAGCGCTTATTTCCCCCGCAAGGGTGCGCTCGATGAGCTCTTTCTGGAGCTTTCCTTCGGGTATGGTAAGGGTGTATACCTTTGTCTCAAATACCGTAGCTCCGCAATTCTCCAGGCCCTCAATGAGCAGTCTTGAGCCATACTTGCTCCTTGCGGTGTCCACGGTTTTTCCCTTAACTTCGGGGCAGAGGGCTTCTACAATTCCCTCTGAACTGTAGTCCCCGGGCAGGGAGGGGTTTTCAACTCCTATTTTCACGAGTTCTTTTTCCGTGTTAGGGCCTATTGCAATTACCTGGCTCTTTTTCAGGGCTTCGGTAAAGCTTTCCCTTTTGCCTTCCGGGAGCTTGTCCAGGGTGAAGGTGATCCCGTTTGCACTTGTAAAGATCACGTAGTCTGAAACCCCTTCCAGAACCCTCTGCACGAAGGGCTCGAAGCCCTCGTCCTTCATGTCCTCCAGCCGGATCATGGGGGCGTAAAAGGGCTCAAAACCGTAGTCTCTGGCAAGGGTTTCGGATTTCTCCCGATAGCTTTCGGGCCTCATGATCGCAAGTACGGGGAGCTTTGCTTCGTTTGTGTCTACTGTCACTTCACCTATCGTTTCGCCTGTCATATACCTGATCCTCCGGAGTCCCGGTTTAAAACTCGGTTCCCGTAAGCTGTTCTCCCAGGATTTCATGGAGGCGGACAACGTCTCCTACCACTGTTATAGCGGGCGCTTTTACACCTCTTTCTTCTGCCAGGTCCGCGATGCTTGTAAGAGTCCCCACGGTCACCCGCTGGTCGGGCCGGGTGCCTCTCTCGATAAGGGCGACCGGGGTTTCGGGGTCCTTTCCGTTTTTCATGAGCTCTTCGGCATTCCGCCTGAGCATCTTTACCCCCATCAGGATCACGATAGTCCCTTCAAACTTTGCCAGGGCGTCCCAGTTGAGCCCGCTTTCTTCCTTTGTGGGGTCTTCATGCCCCGTAATGAAGGTAACCATGGAGGTGCTTTCCCTGTGAGTCACGGGAATTCCGGCATATGCAGGCACCGCGATTGCGGAGGTTATCCCGGGCACTATTTCGAATTCGATGCCTTCCTGCACGAGGGCTTCTGCTTCCTCCCCGCCTCTCCCGAAGACGTAAGGGTCTCCACCTTTCAGCCGGACAACCATCTTGCCTTCTTTTGCTTTCTGCACAATAGCTTCATTGATTTTTTTCTGGGTGAGGGTGTGTTTCCCGGCAAATTTTCCGGCATCGATCTTTTCCGCACTATCCGGCATTGAACTCAGGATCACTTTTCCCGGAAGCTGGTCATAGATGATGACGTCAGCTGTGTCGATTAACCGGCGGGCTTTCAGGGTGAGGAGTTCAGGGTCCCCCGGACCCGAACCCACGAGATAAACTTTTCCGTAATTTCCTGACATGTGACTATGATTCCTTTTAATTTTTAGATAGAAAATGCAATCTGGAAATGTTAACGAGCTTTTAGAATATATATTATCCTGAAAATCACTCCAAAAATAATGCCGTGAATCCGTTTGAAGCCCGTAAATATCAAAATCATTCCATTTCCTGTTTTACAATTGAATTTTTACAGTATAGATTATTTCTTGTTCGTTGATTAATAAAGAGTTTGAAACTGGGTCATAAAGAGTTTGAAACTGGGTCATAAAGAGTTCGAAAACCCGGAAATCAGGAACCTGAAATCAGGAGCTGAAAGTTCAGGAGTAATTTTCAGGACCTATGTTTCCAAAGCTATATTGATTCTCAAGTTAAAATATATATTTGCTTATTATATTTTTTTATTGATGTATTCGTATGCCAGAGATCTTGATAAGTTGAAATTCTGAATCGGGAATCAGTACAATTGGGGGGGGATATATTGCAAGGTGAGCCTGAACTTCTACCGCTGCAAAAGCTTGGAGCCAGGGAAGATGAGCAGAATCCCGGTGTTATTAATTTCGGACTTTTTTTACCCGGGGTGTCGGCAGAAAAAGGTAATCGGCTCTGGGTTAGGGTAATTTACGAAAAGGACCAGTTTCTCCAGGCCATACAGCCAAAGGATTTTGAACTGGCACATTCAGTAGACCCTGAGTACGGAGATTACTGGTCTGCAACAATAAAGATCAGGCCCGAAGACAGGCCAGCTTCCGGCTCCTCATGGGGAAGCCCCGGGAAGTATGTCTACCGCTACTGCCTGAAAAACCCGGACATTCAGGAGCCTATCGACTGGGTTATCGATCCCTTTGCCCGGGAGTTCGGGGTCGGAAAATTGTCCTCATTTACTCTGGGGTACAAAAAACAGTATGAATGGAAGTGGAGCCAGTATGAATCTGTCTGGAAAACCCCTCCTTTAGAGGATATTATCCTGTACGAACTGATGATCAGTGAGTTTGCATCCGATATTGACGGAACGGTTTCTCGTCTGGATTACCTGGCGGACCTGGGCATTAACTGTATCGAGCTGATGCCCCTTTCCAATGTTGAGAAGAGGGTGGACTGGGGGTTTACCCCGATCGGGTATTTCGGTGTGGATAATCGCTTCGGAAACAGAAAAGACCTGCAAAGGCTGGTAGATGCGGCACACCGGAAAAACATCGCTGTCATAGTGGATTCCGTCTATGCCCATACCAGCCACCTTTTCCCATATCATTATGTTTACGACAAACTCGGATGGTCCGAAGCTGAGAACCCGTTTATGGGTCCCTTTGCCGAGAACGTGTATGGGATAAGTACGGATTTTAACCGTAAATTTACCCGTGATTTCTTTTTGACAGTCAACCATCACTGGCTTGACTGCTACCACGTGGACGGTTTTCGCTATGACTACGTCCCCGGGTACTGGCTTGAGGGTTCGGAAAACGGCTATACGAAGCTTGTGAAGGACACGTACCGGCTTGTCAAAGCAAAAAAAGATGCCACTAGTCACTGGCAGCGCTTTTTCAAAGGAAATTCCGTAAACCTTATTCAGTGCGCCGAACAGCTTCAAAAGCCGATTGATGTCCTGAACAGTACCTATAGTAATTGTACCTGGCAAAACGGGACTCTTCATGCGGCAAGGGGCGCAGGGAGTAACCCCGAAGGGCTTTCTTCCCTGGGGCTTCTTTTTGGCCTTTTCGGTTACCCGGCAGAGGTTTCGCATAATGGGGACAGAATCACAAAAACCGCACTCCAGTATATTGAAAACCACGACCATTCTCGTTTTGTTTGCAAGTTCGGGACAGTTTTCCCTGAAGGAGAAAATAATGAACTCCTGAAGGAGGGCAATCGTGCACTCTGGTACAAAGTACAGCCTTACCTGATAGGCATGTTCACGGCCAGGGGTATACCCCTGCTCTGGCAGGGGCAGGAATTCGGGGAAAATTACTACCTCCCCGAAGAAGGGTGGGGACGAGTGCTTTTGTACCGGCCCGTGCGCTGGGACTATTTCTATACTCCTGAAGGCAAGTCTACGGTCAGCCTCGTCAGGAAACTGGTAAAGCTTCGAAGGGAGAACCC
Organism: uncultured Methanosarcina sp.; assembly: GCA_965601435.1. Lineage (GTDB taxonomy): Archaea > Halobacteriota > Methanosarcinia > Methanosarcinales > Methanosarcinaceae > MTP4. The sequence continues at coordinate 27,223 of CBFCWE010000005.1, read as the reverse complement.
GCAGTTTTCAAGAGGAGAGCACTTCTTCTATAATGATTCCCTGTACCTGTCCAGGAAGGTAATACTCTTTTCCCGGAAATACGGGAACCTTTTTAGCCTGATTGCCCTGAACTTCGGAGACCGGGACCAGACGGTACCTTTCATCTTCTCCCATGAAGGCAGTTACAGGGAGGAACTCCACGGCCAGGAAAATTTGGCAAAGGTCTCTGCAGGGGAAGAGGTTCAGCTTTTTGTCCCGAGTAATTACGGAAGGGTCTGGACGCTGGAATCCTGACACATAAGCCAGATACCTGATTGGATGCTTGAAACATGATTTAGCCTGTGTAGGCGGACCGATTGGATGCTGAAACCGGGTATGGCCGGATTTGGTTTTAGAGGGTAAGAGATTTAGCTCCACAAATTGGCTGTATTCTGCTTTTCTTCTGCCCTTTTTCTTCCTGTGCTTTTTCCTCCTTTGAGGTTTTTCTCCTGTGTCCTGTCAGTGGTAATTCATAAATACTCCTGACAATATTAATTGGATTCATCATGCTTCGCGTAACATTTCTCGGCACAGGAGGTTCTCTCCCTACTCGCAACAGGAACCCTTCCGCGGTTATGGTCAACCGGGAAGGCGAACTCATTCTTTTTGACTGCGGGGAAGGTACCCAGCAGCAGATGATGCGGGCAAAGACCGGAATGATGAGCCTGTCCTCTATTTTTGTCAGTCATTTCCACGCGGACCACTTCCTGGGGATTCCGGGCCTTATCCAGACCATGTCTTTCATGGGCAGGAAGGAGCCTCTTGTAATCTACGGCCCGAAGCATACGCGGGAATTCACGGAACTCTTCCGGGCTCTTGGTTACTTCAACCTGAAGTATGAAATCAGGGGTGTGGACCTGAAACCGGGAGACGTTGTTGAAGGAGACGGGTATGTAATCCGCGCCCTTGAAACCGTGCACAGTATTCCGAGCCTGGGATATGCTCTTGTCGAAGACATGCGGCCCGGCCGTTTCAACCGGGAGAGGGCTGTCGAACTTGGAGTTCCCCCTGGCCCTCTTTTTGCAAAGCTCCACAGAGGAGAACCCGTTGAACTGGAAGGAAAAACCATCAGGCCGGAAGAAGTGGTGGGTGAACCCCGCCCCGGGAGAACCATAGTTTATACCGGGGACACCAGACCCTGTGAAGCCGTGCTCGAAGCCAGCAGGGATGCCGACCTCCTGATCCACGACGGGAGCTTTGCCGACGAGATGGGCGACTGGGCGGAAGAGTCGATGCACTCAACTGCAGGGGAAGTTGCGGCCCTTGCAAAGGAGGCCGGAGTCAGGCAGCTTGTTTTGACTCATGTCAGTTCCCGCTACTCTGATGATGTCGAGCCCATAATTAATGATTCGAAAAAGATATTCGAAAATGTCATCGTGGCAGAAGACCTGATGGAACTTGAAATCCCTTTCAGGCAGGAATGAAAATTAGGTATTTTGCGCTTTAATGAAGGTTCACAGCCTGAAATTTCCAGAATATTTACGCTCATTTCCGAAGCATCGTTTTTCAAATCAAAAAAATATTTTTAGAAGAAAATGGCCCGGTAAAGAAATCCGGGAAATCAGATGAGGGTCCAGTCCAGTTTATTATCTTCTGCGTCGTAAAGGAAAACTTTCATGGTCTTTTCTTCGATATCGTAAGTTGGCCTTACTCCCAGGTAGAGGTTATCTCCTTTTTTGACGTCGAGTTCCCCTTTTACCCTTCCGAAGTATACCCTGCCTTTCGTGCTTTTTTCTTCGACTGTTACGCCTTTCCACATCAAGTTTTCGATTACGTTTAAAACCACGCATTCAAATCTGTCGGTTTCTCGTATTTCATTCATGAAGATCCCTTCACACGCTTGTTTAAGGTCTCTTTTACGGACCTTTTTCAATCTCAGTTCAGTTCCGATTCAGACCTTTTACTTCAGATCCGGTTCAGATCTTTTGCTTCAGTTCCGGTTCAAACCTTTTACTTCAGATCTGTTTTAGACCTTTTACTTCAGATCTTTATTTAAGCCTTTATTTCCTATCTCAATTCAGATAAGATGCCGATTTTTGTAAATAAAGCTATTCCCCGAGCTTACAGGCTGACCTATTTAAAAGCTGGTAGTTAACTTTCTTAAAAAAGGTTTTGAAAAAAGAATTGGAGGTGAAACAAAAATAATCCTCCCCGCAAAGATCATTAATTAATGCGTGGGCAATTCTTCACCATACAGGCAATTTCATTCCTGCATGAGAAAATCATCCCCTCACAGGCAAATCATCACTCTCTGAGGAATTCATCCTGCAGGCTATTTCATCCCTGCATGAGGACATCCATCACGATAAAGGATAACTCACATTCCTGAAAAGCTTATACGTAAAGCCCGGCTGGGTTCTGCGTCGGTTCATTTTTTCCGAGTTTTTCGAAGGCTTTTTCGAAGTCTTCTGCCCTGACTGTTTCCCTGTCTTCGATAATTACCTGGTGCAGGGCGGTTTTCAGGACCTTTTCGACCAGGTCCCTGCCTGAAAGCCCTTTGGCTTTCTTTGAGAACATTTTGAAATCACAGTTTTCTACGGGTAGTGGGAAGGTCTTTATGTTGGATTCGAAGATCTGCCTTATCTCTTCTTCTCCGGGAAGCACGAACTCGATCTCTTCTTCGAACCTGCTCCTTACCGCAGTGTCCAGGGAGTGGATCATGTTTGTGGAGCCTATGGTGCAGACCCCTTCGCGTTCTTCGATTCCGTCCATTTCGGTCAGGAGGGCGTTTACGATTTCACTTACGTCTCCCCTGAGTTCCTGGAAGCGCCTGTCCAGGGCTATGGCATCCAGTTCGTCGATGAAAATGATGCATGGTGCCATTTCTTCCGCTCTGTCGTATAGCTGATGGATCTGCCTGGAACTGTCTCCTACGTATTCCCCGATCAGCTGGGTGGCTTTGACGGGGATTATGGAAACGTCAGTCTTGTTTGCAAGGGCTTTTGCAAGCATGGTTTTTCCGGTTCCTGAGGGGCCGAAAAAGAGGATGTTCCTTGGAGCCCATTTCCCGAAACGTTCCGGCTCATCAAGGAAGCGTTCGATCAGTTTGCATTTCCTTTTTGCGTTTTCCTGCCCTATCACGTCCTCGAAGACAACCTTGCTCTTGATTTCATTTGTGGAGAAAAGGTTGTTTTCTTCCTCTGTTACGATTATTGACGTGTTCATCCCGATCAGCGACTCAGCAGGTTCGACATCGATTATCCTGTATGCAAAGTCCGGAAACATCCTTCGATCAAAGAGGTAATCTCCCTTGCAGGCAACGCAGCCTTTCCATTGTTCCCGAGCGTAGAACTCAAAAACGTCCCTGTTTTCAACTATGGGGTACTCTTCCATCATTCCACTCATAGGGTACCCTTCTGGTTTCAGGATTAGTAGCTCGGAAGTGGATTTTCCGAATTCCGTACTTGTTACTTGACTCTTTTTTGTGTTCACTCGGTGGGAAACAGTTCGCACTTTGTTATCAACTCGAATGCTTTTCTTTAAGTGATATGTAAATCAAGGGAGCTAATAAAATTAACCCTATAAAGCAATTTACATTTCGGGAACGGCTTTTGCGGCCATATTCAGAGAGATCAGGTCTGCTTTTGAAGTTGTTTGCATCCCTGAATTCGTATTTACGTTCCAAAATTGTGTTTATGTTCCAGGAATAGTGTTATTTTCCGAAAGCCGGGTTTATGTTTTTGGAGTTATGGGATTTTCCTGAAACCGTTTTTGTGTTCGGAAGTTTTATTGATTTGCGGGGATGGGGGTTATAGCTCACATCTCTATTTAAAATCTCTCCTGGCTGGATATGTGCTTTTTTCTCCAGGGAAATAATTCCCATGATTCTTTTTTTGCTAACTCTCCGGCGTCTGAATTGAAAGAAGCCCTGGCAAGTAACAATTATATAGGCATATATTCAAATAATATATGCTTACACATTGCGGGATATAATACTAATGTAAAATATTATATATGAGTAAGAAATTATATAGATATGGTACATCAGGTACTTTTTCGCTTAATGTGCGTTAATTTGAATCCCGCACATCTAATGCCGGCATAGCTAATGTCGGAAGAAAGCAAAAGTTAATATATTAAAACTATATTATAAAATTATCGAATATTTAATTTAGAGCATGGTTTTTATGTTTACAATGCAGAACACGGAAGGTTTTGATCAGGTTACTCTTGATAGGATGAATTCAGAGGTTAAGAAACTCATGGGTAAGCACGATCCGAAATCTAAGAATTACACGAAAAATTACGAAAAGATCGAAGAGCAGGTCTTTGATCGGTACTGTACTGAAGTCTTCAGGCCTTCTCTGAAACTCTGAAACTCTCCCGTAAGGGAGACAGGATTGTTCTTACGAACATCCTATTTCTTTTTTTCATAATTTCTTCAAGTTTTTATGGCTCTTCGTTATTTTGTATCTTCTATTTTTTTGTTCTTTCAACTCGACACTTTATCCATTTTTTTATTTCAAATCTTCTATTTTTTTGCCTTTTTTATTCAATACTTGGTATGTTTTTTATAGGTTTATTTCTTATATTTCTTCATGGCTTCTAAAAAAGGCTTCATGGTTTTAGTACTGGCTCTTGCTTTTTCGCTGGTATTTTCGACCCTTGCGGTAGCTGAAAATTCAACACTTGGCGAAAGGGTTCCGGATGCTGCTGTGAACTCGGAATCTGACCTTTTCACCCAGATGGAAAGTAATATAAATCTCTATAATGAGAACATCAGCTCGGTCCCGAGCTTTGTGACGGATTTTGTCGATGGCAAGGAAATCCTTTTTATCATTACTCTCGATGATGGTTCGGAAATGAATGTCCACGGCTCTACTGATGAAAACGGGGTTTTTGTGCTTTTTGAGGAGATAAACGACACTTCAGACCTTGAAGATGCCCTTCTCGTCAGGAGTGATGAATCCACAGTCCGTGAAATTATGAACTCCAGTAATCCCTTTGAAACCCTGAGACTGGCATTAGATGAGAAGACCGTAGTTATTGAAAACCCAGATCTCGATATTAACATCTTATTGCTTATTAACGACATTCTAAACTTTCTTGGGCTATAATCCCATGTAAGCTAATTACTTTTTACATCACTTCTAATAAATTTTTACATCAAGTTCTTTTCTTTTTTCCTTACTGTCTATCAATGCTTTTATTTTGTCATTCCTGCATTAATGACTAAAATAATGCAGTCTGAGGCTTCTGATCCCTCTTTACACGGAAGGAAATAGGTAATTCACGAACATTTTTATATTCCGACTCCTTAATTGCCAACCATGTACTTTTCGGGCAAAAATAAGGTCCTGGCTGTCCTGCTTGCGGCTCTTCTGCTCATGCCGGTTGCAGGTGCAGTTTCGGATTCCAGGGACATCAGGGAAGTGGAATTTTTTAAAGCTCCTGACGACGCTGCGAACGGAGAAAATGGCCTCTTTGATGAATTGAGTGTGAAAGCCGAACTTTACAATGAGAATTTTGATGAAGTCCCCATGCTTTTTAAAAGGCTGGTCGGAAGCCAGGAAATTGCTTTGAAGATCAAGCAGGATGACGGAAATATGCTCTATGCGACTGCGATTATGAGGGGCGGAATGGTGGGGGAGTTTTACAGTTACGATACGCCCGAAGATCCGAACTCAAAGTTCGGTCCCTCCATGACAGTGGAAACTGATGAACAGACGGTCCATCAAATCCTTGACTCGGAAGACCCGCTTAAAGAAGCTGTCCAGAGTATGGATGAAGGAACGCTTGTGGTTGAAGTAGAGGGTTTTTTCAGAAAAACTGTCCTCTGGACAATAACGAAGCTTTACTCCTGATGGAAATCAGGAATAAAGCTTTTCGAACTTGTTTTTTCGAACTTGTTTTTTCGAACTTTTTCAGGTCAGTGCCTTATAAATTCTCCTGGGTAGGTGTAACTTCCTTTTTTCATCACCACGCCGGTATTTATGCTCGTATTGATTCCGGTGTGCACGTCATTGCCCATGATCACGCCAAGTTTCCGTCTCCCTGTGTCCACGACCCGGCCCCTGACCATTAATTTTATGTTTTTCCCATCATGGCGGAGGTTTGCGACTTTTGTCCCGGCTCCGAGGTTGCATCCGCATCCGATTATACTGTCTCCAACATAGCTCAGGTGTCCCACATGGGTGTCTTCCATGACGATTGTGTTCTTTACTTCAACGGCGTTTCCTATCCTGATGTGGTTTCCGATTGCAGTGGATGGGCGGATAAAGCAGTTAGGTCCGATGTCACAGTCTTTCCCGATTACCACGGGCCCTTCGATGTAGGAACCGCTCCTGATTAGGGTGCCTTTCTCGATTACAATTTCCCCTTTAAGGGTGACATTCGGCTCCACGGTGCCTTCATATTTTCTTTTAAGGTCTTTTAGCAGGTATTCGGTAGCTTTCAGAAGGTCCCAGGGATATCCTATATCTATCCACTCGGCTGCCAGGGACCTGTAGCCTACGGGCGCTCCGCTGTCAATAAGCATCTGGATGGAGTCCGTAATCTCCAGTTCCCTCCTTTCGGAAGGCCGGGTCCTGTCAATGTATTCGAATATGGATTTCCTGAATAGGTATATTCCGGCGTTTGCAAGGTTCGTGGGGGGTTTTTTCGGTTTTTCCAGGATCTTTACGACTTTTTCACCTTCAGTCTCAAGCACTCCGAAGTCCGAGGGGTTCTCGACCTCTTTTACACAGATGACTGCTTCTTCTTTCCTGGCTGCCAGGGTTTTCAGGTCTTCTGCCCCTACCAGCATATCCCCGTTAAGCACCAGGAAAGCGTCTCCTACATGCCCGCGGGCACAGCCGATTGCGTCGGCGGTCCCAAGCTGTTCTTTCTGGCGGACATAGTCGATGCTTACGCCCCAGGCTTTTCCGTCCCCGAAATATTCCCGGATCTGCTCTTCCATATAGCCGGTAATGAAAACAAACCCGTCTACACCTGCTTCCACGGCAGCGTCTACTATATGCTCCAGGATGGGTTTGTTTGCGACCGGGAGCATCACTTTCGGGCAGTCGGAAGTGAGGGGCTCCATCCGGGTTCCTTTCCCTGCTGCAAGGACAACGGCTTTCATGCAAGTGCCTCCTTTACGATTTTTTCAGCCATTTCAAAGATTCCGTCAACGTTTTCCCTGGCTTCGGCCGTGATTCTTACCTTTGCTTCGGTCCCCGAGGGGCGGACAAGTACCCAGCCGTTTTCCATTTCCACTCGGATGCCGTCGATATCCAGGACTTTTCCCAGGGGTTCGAGCTTTGCCTTCACTTTTTCCATGAATTTGGCTTTCTTTTCGTTTGCACAGGGCAGGGCGCCTCTCTTTGTCGCATAATGGGGGAGTTCTCCCCGGAGTTCGCTGAGAGGCTTTTCTTTCACGATCTCAAGCAGCTTTGCAGCGGCATAAATCCCGTCAGGGCAGTAGGAGATACGCGGGAAAATCCAGCTTCCCGAAGGTTCTCCCCCGTATACTGCACCATGCTGCTTGATGCCTTCCGCCACATAGACATCCCCTACCCTTGTCCTCACCATTTCGGAAGCAGGGAGGGAGTCGTCAACCATCATGGAGGTGTCCACGGGCACCACAACCGTGCCTCCGTTCTCCCCGCATTCGTAGCGCCCGAAGATTGCAAGCAGCTCGTCTCCGGAGACGAAGTTTCCTTTCTCGTCTACAGCCATCATCCTGTCCGCGTCCCCGTCGTGTGCGATCCCGAGGTCGGCTTCAAAGCTTACAACGGCTTTTTTGAGCATGGAGAGGTTCTCATCGGAAGGTTCCGGGTTCCGGGCAGGGAAATGCCCGTCCGGCTGGGCGTTGAGGGTTATTACCTCACATCCCAGCTCTCGCAGGAGGTAGGGGGTAATGGTTCCACCGGCCCCGCAGCCGCAGTCCAGCACCACGCGAAGGGGTGCTCCCTCCGCAAGTTTTTCTATCATGTCCATATGGCTGCGGACAGCATCTCCATTTTCCGTAACCTTCCCTATCCTGTTCCAGGAGGCGGGGGAATAGCCGGAATTTTCAATTGCGGCCTCGATTTCCTCCTGCTGGGCGGAGTCAAAGGCCATCCCGTCAGGGTTCCAGAGCTTGATACCCACATACTCCGAAGGGTTATGGGAAGCCGTAACCATGACCCCGCAGTCATATTCCCGGGCTGCGTAGGCGAGGGTGGGGGTGCTCACAAGCCCGACCCTTGTAACGGTACAGCCTGTCGAGGTCAGCCCTGCGATCAGGGCGTGCTCAATCATGGAGGCAGCGGTCCTTGGGTCTTTTCCGATTACTGCTGTTTTTTTCCGACTTCCCAGTACAAGCCCTACTTTCAGGGCAAGTTCGGGGCTGATCTCTCTATTTGCAATTCCTCTGATTCCTGATGATCCGAACAGTTTCATGTATTCCACTCCTCTACATTCCCGGAAAAGCGATGGTACTTCCTCCTATATGGCTTTTCCTTCATTCCACGGTGACGCTCTTTGCAAGGTTGCGTGGTTTGTCTATTGAACAGTCCCTGGCAAGGGCGGTATAGTATGCAAGGAGCTGCAGGACCACAGTACTCAGTATCGGGGCCAGGAGTTCATCTGTGCTGGGAATCCTGAGCACCACATCCACATATTTTTCAATCTCGGTATCTTCCGCGTCCGCAACTGCAATAACGACGGCATCCCTCGCTTTTACTTCCTTTATGTTGCTGAGCATCTTTTCGTAGGTATGTCCTCTGGTTGCAATGGCGACTACAGGAGTTTTTTCGTCCAGCAGGGCAATTGGCCCGTGTTTAAGTTCCCCTGCAGCAAAGCCCTCTGCGTGTATGTATGAAATTTCCTTGAGTTTGAGGGCTCCTTCAAGGGCTACGGGGTAGTTCAGATTCCTGCCCAGGAAAAAGTAGCTCTTTGCATCGGCAAAGGCTTCAGCACATTCCTTTACGGTTTCTTTCTTGTTCAGGATCTGCTGGATCTGCCCGGGAATCTTTCTCATCTGGATTATAAAGTCCTTTACGTAGTCCGGGCTTATTTTGCCCCTCAACTGGGCAAATTTCATGGCAAGCAGGTAAAGTACGGTTAACTGGGCCGTAAAGGTTTTTGTGGCTGCAACCCCGATTTCAGGGCCTGCCCGGGTGTAAATAATACTGTCCGTTTCCCTGGTGATTGTGCTGCCCACAACGTTCGTGACCGAGAGGGTGGGGCAATAGTATGATTTGATGCCCCTGACAGCTGCAAGGGTGTCAGCGGTTTCCCCTGACTGGGTAATTGCGATTGCAAGGGTCCTTTCGTCCATTACCGGGTTCCGGTACCTGTACTCGGAGCAGACATCAATATCGGAGTGTATGCCTGCCAGCTGTTCAAAGAGGTATTTCCCGAGAAGCCCTGCGTTCCAGGAAGTTCCGCAGGCCAGGATCTGGACTCGAGACAGCCAGCGGATCTCTTTCTCGCTCATGTTCAGGTCTTCCAGGAAGATGTCTCCTTCGAGTTCCGAGATCTTTCCAGCCAGGGTATTGTGGATGGAGTTGACCTGTTCGTGGATCTCTTTTAGCATGAAATGCTCGTACCCGGCTTTTTCAGCAGCTTCGATATTCCATTCTATCTTTTCGACTCTTCTTTCCAGGGGATTTCCGTCATGGTCATATACTTCAACGGTTTTCGGAGTCAGTATCGCCATTTCAAGATCATTTACGAAAATAACGTCCCTTGTATGGTTCAGGAAAGCCGTAACATCCGAGGCTGCAAAGTTTTCCCCGTTTCCGATCCCCAGGACAAGAGGGCTGTCTTTCCTGGCAACGAAAAGTTTTCCGGGTTCATCGGAAGAAAGAGCTCCGATTGCATAAGACCCATCAATTTCAGCCAGGGCCTTGCGAAGCCCTGTTAACAGGTCACACTGTTTTTCGCTTGCTTCCGGGCCCCCGTAGACTTGCCTGTGCAGGAGGTGCGCGATTACCTCTGTATCGGTCTCGGACTTGAACTCATAGCCTTCCTCGATCAGCTTTTCCTTCAATTTCATATAATTTTCGATGATCCCGTTGTGCACTACCGAGATTTTCACCTCGTTTCCCGAGGTGTGAGGGTGAGAATTTGTTGTGCTCGGACGGCCGTGGGTTGCCCAGCGGGTATGCCCTATTCCCACATTACCTCCCAGGTTTTTCGGAAGTTCGGCTTCAAGGTTTACGATTTTTCCTACGGTTTTGTAAGTCTCAAGTTTTTCGTTCTGGACAGTGATTCCCGCAGAGTCGTATCCGCGGTATTCGAGTTTCTTTAAAGATTCTATGAGCATCGGCGTAGCAGGTTTTTCTCCCGCGTATCCTACAATTCCGCACATATTTTATCTCCTTTTTAACCTCACAGGATAACCGAACTACGGGGGAGGTGCTTGTATACGGTCTTTCCCGATTCGACCTGGCAGTCGACGGCAATTGTCACTCCGGCTTTTACGAGCACCCTGCATCCGATGTTGTTGTCATCGCCCACAATCGTTCCTAGCTTCGGGGCATTGTGTATTACGCCGTTCATGTTGATCTCCAGGTTTTCCTTTTCTTCCGCAACGAAATGAGAGCCCAGGGTGTTATTGCTGCCTATTATGGAATTTGATACACAGCAATGGGATGAAATCCTGCAGTCGTTCATTATAATGCTGTTCTGGATCTCTGTAAAAGGGCGGATAGAGACGTTGTCTCCTATGGTTGTCGAAGAAAGGATTACGACGTTTGGCCCGATGTCGCAGTTTTCCCCTATCATAACAGGGCCCACGATATAGGTGCCTGACCTGATCTTCGTGTTTTTTCCGACCGACACTTTCCCTTTTGTAACTACACTGTCTTCCAGTTTTCCTTCCGTCACTGTCTCCGTTGCAGCATTCAGTACGATGGAATTTGCTTTCAGGAGGTCCCAGGCGTGGACCGCGTCCAGCCATTTGGAATCGGTGGGGACAGCGGTAATCGTTTTCCCCTCATCGATCATTAGCTGCAGGGTGTCTGTTATGGCATATTCTCCGTATTCGGATATGGGAGTTTTTTCGATGGTTTCGAAAACCTGTGGTGTAAAAACGTAGATTCCGGTATTTACGATGCGGCTTACTTCTCCCGGCCTTTTTTCCAGGATTTGCTTAACCTTCTTCCCTTCAGTCAGCACGACCCCGTAACCTTCGGTTTCCTCCATTTTTACGGTCAGGAGGCTTGCGTTCCCTTCGCAGTTTGAAAGGAGGTCTGCGATAGTCCTGGCTTCTACCAGGTTGTCCCCGTTCAGGACAAGAAACTTGGTATCCTCGGGACCGATCAAATTCTTTGCCTGTTTGATTGCGTGGGCAGTCCCGAGCTGGGCTTTTTGTTCCACATATTTTATGTTGACCCCGAAATTCAACCCGTCTTCAAAATAGTCCATTATACGTTCTTTTTCGTATCCGATAACCAGGATGATATCTTTGACCCCGTTTTCTTCGAGTGAATTTATGACATGTTCCAGGATAGGCTTGTTTGCTACCGGAAGCATAACCTTAGATCGAGTAAGGGTAAGAGGCCTGCAGCGCAGTCCCTCCCCGGCTGCAAGGATGATGGCTTTCATAATGTAAAGAATCTTTTTTAGAATTTATACATTGCCTTCAAAAGTTTCTTTTACCTCCAGACCGGCACGGACCTGTGTATAAAGTATACTTAAAATTTCCGGGGAAATATAGTTTCTATTTAATATTTTGCATATAATCTTTTATTTTGCAGGGGCTTTTTTGTAAAGGTTTATTAAAAAGAGTTTATTAAAAAGAGTTTATTAAAAAGAGTTTATTAAAAAGAGTTTATTAAAAAGAGTTTATTAAAAAAGTAACCTGGGAAAGATGGCGTTTTATGTCACCCGTACCAGGTAAAGAGCCCAGCCACATACACAAGATAAGCTCCCAGGATCAGGGCGCCCTCCCATCTTTCCAGCTTTTTGCCAGTTAACCCGAAGATAATGAGGGCGAGCATGATTACGAGCATGAAGGGAAAGTCGTACCCTGTTAACTGGTCCGAAACCGGAAGGGTTCGAATCTGGGCCGAGGTTCCAAGGATCAGTGCAATATCCATGGTGTTTGCCCCCAGGATGTTTCCTATGGAAAGGTCCTGATGCCCTTTTTTAAGGGATGCGATTGCCGTTGCAAGTTCGGGAAGGGAGGTCCCTACTGCAACCATTGTCAGGGCTATGATCACTTCCGGGATGCCCAGCCATTCCGCGATCTTTATTCCAGAATCGACAAGGATTCTGCTCCCTATGACAACCGAGAGAGCCCCTATGATGAAAAGGATAATGTCTTTTTGCATTTCCTTGATTTTGACTTTTCCGGACCCTGCTCTTTCTTTTCCGAAGATTTTGTACTGGGTCTTCGAGGCGTGATAGAGGAACGCGAAAAAGACCAGAAGGAGGGCCAGTCCGTCAAGCCCGGAAATTTTCCCGTCAAGGCTCAAAAGGATCAGGATGATTCCTGAGAGGAGCATCAGGCCGCCTTTTATTGGAAATGTGTGGTCCCGGACCGGAATTGCCTTTACGACTATGATCGAGCCCAGAACAAGGCCTGTATTGCAGATTGCAGAACCTACGGCATTGCCTATCGTCATGTCGGTATGGCCGATATAGGCTGCAGTTGCGGACACTGCGAATTCCGGGGCTGTGGTCGCGAAGCTTACGATGGTAGCCCCTATGATCATTTTTGGGATCCCGCTTTTATTTGAGATTGCCACGGCTGATTCTATGAACCAGTCCGATCCCTTGCTGATCATCGCAAGGCTCAACAGAAAAAGAAAGATCGAAAGTAAATCCATGGCACCTCTTAACAGCGACAAGGAATATAACTCAAACGCCTTGAGTTTTCAGCTCGACAGTTTTGGCTTTCCTCTAAATAATTTTTGTATGGCAGGGTTCTGTTTTTACTCATTTGGGTAACCCATACAAAGTTATAATTAGATAAAAAAGAATATTTGTTAGAAGATTGAGTTCAATCATTAGGGGATGAACTTCGATCTCGGGGGATTAATTTCAATCATTAGGGGATTAATTTCAATCATGAGGTAATACTGACTCCAATCTGGAAAAATTGAGTTCAATCATTAGGGGATCGGTTTTACTCGGTTAAGGGCTTGCTCTTAATCATATTGTATGGAGGGATTTTTATAAAGATTCGGATGAAAATGAATATTCTGATCGTTTTTATGCTCATTGCCTCTCTTCTGGTCAGCGGCTGTGCGGAAAATGGCGCAGATGAGCCCGAAAGCGGGCTTGAAGGAGAGGTTGAAGCCGGGTCAGGGGACGAGGTTGTCCCGGTAAGTTCTGAAACCATCGTAATCGGAACCAAACTTTTCCAGGAATCTTACATAACAGCGCATATGATTTCGCTTCTGCTCGAAGAGCACGGGTACGAGACCGATGTGAAGGAGAACCTCGGGGGCACGCTTGTAAATTACGAGGCCCTGAAAAAGGGGGACATCCATTCTTACGTGGATTATACGGGGACCATCTACAGCCAGATCCTGAAAAAACCTCCCCTTGAGGAATGGGACCCTGAGCTCGTATACAACGAATCCGAGCAGGGGCTACTTGAGGAGGACGGAATTGTAATTGCTGCCAGCCTGGGCTTCGAAAACGCCTATGCCATTGCCGTGGACGAGGGATGGGCGGAAAGCAACGAGGTTTCAACGATCAGTGCCCTTGCACCCCATGCCCCTGATATGGAAATTGGCACCGACCCCGAATTTGCCACGCGGGAAGATGGACTGCCCCAGATCGACCGGATCTACGGGTTCACGTTTAAAAAATACAATCCCATGGTTCCGGGCATAATGTACGAAGCTATCAAGAATGAAGAAGTGGATGCCATAAGTGCCTACACCACGGACACCCGAAACGACCTTTACGAACTGAAGGTGCTTGAGGACGACCAGAACGCTCTGCCTCCCTACGATGCGGTAGTGCTGGTTTCGGCCGAGTTTGAGGAAGAGTATCCCGAAATCATGGCGATCCTTGCAGAACTTGAAGGCAGGATAGATTCGGACACCATGCGGCAGCTTAACGGGGAGTACGACATCGAAAACCGGGAAGCCAGGGACATCGCTCGGGACTTCCTTGTGGAAGAAGGCCTGATTTCGGGTTGATTCCGAAGTTCTTGCCTATACGGTAATCTGGTGGAGTTGCAGGACTCTTGCTGGTTCCGATACTCTGGTGGGGTTTTGGCGGTCCGGGGATTTTTTCACCCCGGATCGTTTCAAACTCCTGCTTGATTCTGGATTTCTTTAAGGTTAAGCGTTCTACCGGGTTAATTCTCTATCAGGTGAAACATTCTTTCAGGATAAGTTGCTCTTTCAGGTTAACTCTCTTTCAGGTGAAACGCTCCCCGGGCTTCATTACCGGGTTTCGGTATCGTGTTCAGAATCTCTGCAAAGTTTCAGTGTAATTCATGAAGTTCAAAAAACTTTTTAACCGAATAGAGTCTGTCAGGCTTGAAAACGTGACGAAGAGGTACGGGGAGCGTTTCGCAGTCAGGGACCTGGATCTTGAGGTCCGGGGAGGGGAACTCATGATCCTTATCGGGCGCAGCGGTTCCGGGAAAACCACTACCCTCCGAATGATCAACCGCCTGATAGAACCCGATGCCGGGAGTGTGTCCATAAACGGGGGGAATGTGGAGGACTTTGACCCGGTACGGCTCAGGCGGAGCATCGGGTATGTTATCCAGAACATCGGTCTGCTCCCGCACCTGAAAGTCTCGGAAAACATCGGACTCATCCTGAAATTGGAAGGGTGGGATGAAGCCAAAATCCGGGAAAGGGTCCGCGAACTTCTGAATTTTGTATCCCTGCCTCCTGAAAGTTTCATGGACCGTTATCCTCACCAGTTGAGCGGGGGGCAGCAGCAGAGGATCGGGCTTGCAAGGGCTCTTGCAATGGACCCTCCCCTGCTCCTTATGGACGAACCTTTTGGGGCTCTTGACCCCCTTCTCAGGACCCAGCTCCAGGATGAGTTCTGCAAAATAAAAAAGGAACTCGGAAAGACAATTGTTTTCGTTACCCATGACATCAATGAAGCTTTCAAACTGGGGGACCGGGTTGCCATTATGGATAATGCTTCTCTTGTCCAGGTGGGGACTCCCGAAGAACTGATCTTTGAGCCTTCAAGTGAACTTGTTTCTGAAATTGTCGACTCGAAGCGTAAATACCGGCACATGGAAGCGTTGAAAGTAAGGGATATGATGCAGTCCCTCGATCCCGGATATTTCCTGGAAGGGAATATGCCTGCCGAAATTGCCCTTCAAAAAATGGTTGATGCCGGGCTTGAAGTCGCTTTCGTGTTTAAGGAATCCGGGACTGTGGGGAAAATTCCCTTAAATGAAGTCCTGAAGGTCGGAAATGCCGGAAAAAGCCTGAACGATATCTCAAAATCCCTTCTCGTATTCCCTGCGGATGCTTCACTTTTCGAGGCCCTGACGCAGCTCAAGGAAGAAGGAGAATCCATGGCGCTGGTCCTGGAGGGGAAAATCCCGGTAGGCCTTCTTTTTTCCGAGAGGGTTCTCCAGGATCTGGTCTAAAAGCCTGATCTATTGACTGGTTTAAACTTGAGGCAGGTTATGGAATGGTGGGTTACCTGAGTGAAGTCGTCCAGATTATAAATGACATTTTAACGGAAGTCCAGAGGGTCTGGGATACCCAGCTCCTCTCGCTTCGCACCCTTGAGCACCTTTACATGTTCACAATTGCACTTTTCGTCTCCATCCTGGTAGGCATAGCTGTGGGAGTCCTTATTTACCGGGACCCGAAACTTGCAGACCCTGTTCTCAACGGGTTGAACGTTGTGGAAACAATTCCCGATGTTGCGCTCCTGGTACTCCTGCTCCCTATTTTCGGGATCGGTGCCGGCCCCACGGTTGCAGCTTCAATCCTATATTCCATCCTGCCCATAGCCAGAAATACGTATACGGGTCTCGCAAACGTGCCCCGGGAATACGTAGAAATCGCCGAAGCCCTGGGGCTTAACCCCGGGGAAATCCTCATGAGGGTGCGTTTTCCCCTGGCTCTCCCCCTGATCGCAGGGGGAATCCGGATAGCTGTTGTCTTCACAATGGGTGTCGTGACCCTTGGGGGCCTGATCGCTGCCGGGGGTCTTGGGGCAGCCCTCCAGAACGGGATACAGCTCTATGACATGGGGACAATCCTGGTAACCGGAGTCTGGGTCGGGTTGCTGGCGGTGCTCCTGGACGGGGGAGCCGGTGTTATTGAAAATAGGCTGAAGGCGAGGTACGGGACATGGTCATAAGTGCGGAAATCCTGGGAGCCACCCTTGAACACTTTTTCCTGGCTTATACGGCACTCCTTGCAGGAATTATTGTTGCTGTCCCTCTGGTCCTTCTCTCATTATATAGTGAAAGGCTGGCTTCGCTGGTCATGAAGTTTTCAAATCTTGTCCAGGCAGTCCCGAGTTTTGCGGTGGTAGCTGTGGTGGTTCCTCTTATCGGGATCGGATTTACTCCGGCAGTTATTGCCATTATGCTGAGAGTCCTGCTCCCAATTATCAAGAACACCTACATAGGGCTTTTCAACGTAGATCCTGCTCTTATTGATTCCGCAAAAGGTATCGGGCTGACGGAATTCCAGATCATCCGCAATGTCCGGTTGCCCAATGCCTACCCTGCCATATTTGCAGGGCTCAAGTTTGCCGCTATCCTTGCAAACAGCATAGCCGTGCTTACAGCTCTTATAGGAGGTGGGGGGCTCGGGTCGATGATTTTCGAAGGGCTTACCAACTTCAATACCGCAAAAATCCTGGCAGGGACCCTTCCGGTTATAGCCATCGCCCTTTTCCTTGATTTCTCCTTCTCGGTGCTGGAACACCGGTTAACCCCGGAATACCTTAAAATGAAACCTTAATATGAGATGTAGGAATGAGATGTAGGGATGAGATCTGTTTTTTAAATTTGTTTTTAGCAGTTTTTATCGGGTTTTAGATTTTAATCGAATGGTCTTTTGGTCGGGTAGTCTTTTCAGAATAATTTTTCTCATATTCTTTTGTGTCTCAGCAGCTTATGCTTCTAGTTCCACACCTTTCCAGAAAGCTACATAATTCCTGATTTCCTTTGCAGCAGGTTTTGGGTCCGGATAATGCCAGGCGGCGGCTTTGTTGACCTCTCCTTCAACAACCACGTCATAATAGTTTGCCTTTCCTTTCCAGGGGCAGGTAGTGTGGGTTTCGCTTTCCTTAAAGTATTCTTTGTTTACGGATTCGGGTGGGAAATAGAGGTTCCCTTCGATTATTTTAGGTTCATCGCTCTCTGCGAGTACTTTTCCTTTCCATGTTGCTTTTGCCATTCCTTCCACTCCAAAGACAGGTTTTTGTAACCGGATTTCAAGTAACAAGCGTTCAAATCGAGAATTTCCGGGTAATACTTCCCTGAAAAGAGATTGGCAGGTATTGTAAAAAAACTATTCCTTTCCGGGGATTGTCTTTCTCATTTTACATTTGATGAAAGTACTCGTGCAGCAGGTTCCCGGAGGTTTGACAATAATAAGTCAAATTTATACATGGTGGTTTATATATATAGGGGGTCATCGGGCGGTAAGTCCTCAGTGGGTTAACAATCAGGAGTCAAATTTATATAAAACAATTGTATGATACTGTATGCATTACTAAGCATTTTTGTGTTCTTTGGCGACAACACCTTGACATGTCTTACCGTTCAATTTATCTTGGATGTTCACTAAGGATTTTTTATAAGTATATACATTATTACAGGGAATCTCATGCTTGATCCGATACTTCTACTTGGGCTGGTAGTTGCCGTGCTTATCATGTCCCTTGCCGCACAGGCCCTCAGCCGTTATTTCCGGATTCCTTTTATCATTTTCCTGTTGATCGAAGGAATTATCGTAGGGCCCGAAGTCCTGAACCTGCTGGATCCTGCCCTCTACATCGATGGACTCAGTGCTATTGTGGCAATCTCGGTAGCTGTGATTGTTTTTGACGGAGGGCTTCACATTGACCTGAAGCATATAAGGATGGTTCAGGAAAGCGTCCTGAAGCTGACAACAATCGGGGTCCTTGTGACCTTCCTTGGAACCACGGTTCTGACCAGTCTTCTGATAGGGATCCCTCTCGAACTAGCCGCCCTTTTCGGAGCCCTGATCACGGCAACAGGGCCTACAGTGATCTCTCCCATTGTAAGGAATATCCAGATCAGCCATAAGCTCGGCAAGATCCTTGAGCTTGAGGGGGTCCTGAATGATGCTGCCAGTGTGATCCTTGCAGCGATGGTCTTTGAATGGGTCGCAGCAGAACTTTCCGGGACGGATGCGGTAGTCTTTATCCTTTACAGGCTGGGAATCGGAATTGGCCTGGGGTCTTTCAGCGGTTTTGCTCTCCGCTGGTTCTTTACCCGGGGGACGGCAATCAGCAAACAGACTGCAAGGCTGGTTTCCCTGACCGCGGTGTTTGCCTGCTTCGTCCTTTCCGAATACCTTGGCAACGAGTCAGGGATTCTATCGGTAGCCATCTTCGGGATCATCCTCGGAACTTCGGAATTCCCTTACAAGGAGACCATCAAGGAATTCAAGAGCGACATTGTGATTGTGATGCTTTCCCTGATCTTCATCCTGCTTGCGGCAATGCTAAAATTCGAGGATATTCAGAGGATAGGGGCAAGCGGGATAGCCCTTGTGCTGCTTCTTGTGTTCCTGGTCCGTCCGGTGGCGGTCTTCGTTTCGATGTGGAACTCGCAGATCGGCACGAATGAGAAACTTTTCATCTCTTTCGTTGGGCCCAGGGGCGTTGTGCCAACTTCGGTTGCGACTTATTTTGCAATCAAGCTTGATTCGATGGGCATTCCCGGGGGGCAGACCCTTGTGGGGCTTGTCTTCCTTACTGTTATCATCACAGTCTTCATGAGTGGCAGCCTGTCAAAAAAGGTGGCAAATATACTGGAGGTAATCCCTATGGAAATCCTTATTATTGGTGGAGGAAAGGTAGGCAGGATTCTTGCCGAACGCTTTGACAGAAGAGGAGAAAATGTTGTTGTGGTGGACATTTCCGAGGATAACTGCAAGAAATGCATGGAACTCGGAATCCGGATCGTCCAGGGCGATGCCGGGGATGTAAATGTCCTGAAAAAGGCAGGAATCGAAAATGCCAAATATGTGGTTGCAACCACCAATAAGGACAACACGAACCTTCTCTTCTGCCAGATTGCAAAAGCTTCTTTCGGCTTCAGTGGTGACCAGCTGGTAGCCAGGGTAAACGAGATTGAAAACCTGCAGGCTTTCTGGGATCTGGGCATTCGCGCCATGAGCCCGGCCACGACCACGGCAGTTGTGCTTGACAACATGATCGGAAGGCCCCACCTCTTCTCCATGTGCGAGGTCGGGGGTGAAGGGGACATGATGGAAGTCAAGGTCACTAATCCGAAAGTAGTCGGGAAAGCCATCAAAGATGTCCAGTTCCCTGAAAAGAGTCTCCTTGTAATGGTGCAGCGGGGCAGTGATTCTATCATCGCACACGGGAGCCTTGTGCTTGAATATGAAGATGTCGTAACCGTTATCGGAGAAGGAGATGCAGCCAAGATCACCGCGGACATACTTCACAAATAATTTTAAATATTTTGCAGGGTATAGTTCTTGATAACAATTCCTGATAATAGTTCCTGATAATATATTTCCTGATAATAAAAAAACTGCGAAAATAATTTAGCATTATAAATTCAGGCTTAAAAAGGAGGAGTGATTTTTTCCTGGATGGGAAAAACATTCGCAGAAGGGGATAGTCACTCTGATTTTTTTCTCCTGGATTTTTTCCTGTGGGGGATAGCAGATTGATTAAAGACTGAATACTTTCACCCTGCTTTGTACAGCTTTAAATATTCCAAATACATACCTTAAAGTGCCTCTCTATAAGAAGACAACCAAGAGGCCTGAGGTAGAAATATGAGACAAATTGCAGAATCAATTAAAGACCGGTTTTTGAAACTTGGTGTCGATGTGCCTATTGAGGACATCGAAGAAAGACTCGACGAACTGATTACGAAATTCAAGGTACCTGACAATGAAGCGCAGCGCAGCGTTGTCAATTATTTCCTGAAGAAATATTCCATTCCTAAAAATGAGTTTTATGTGAGACAGGCTGAACCTCAACTTACCAAAATTACTGATATTTCTGAAAATGGGCAGTGGGCAAACATTAATGCAAAGGTCATACAGC
The DNA here is from genome assembly GCA_965601435.1 of uncultured Methanosarcina sp. Classification (GTDB taxonomy): domain Archaea; phylum Halobacteriota; class Methanosarcinia; order Methanosarcinales; family Methanosarcinaceae; genus MTP4. The sequence goes on along the minus strand of CBFCWE010000005.1, from coordinate 7,053 downwards.
TCTGGGAAAACAACCATGAGTCTATTTCCCAGGTCGGACTTCTGGGGGATGAGACTGGCATCATAAAGTTCACTAAATGGCAAAATGCTGAACTCCCTAAGCTCGAAGAAGGGGAAAGCTATCTTTTCCGGAGTGTGGTGACGGGTGAATATAACGACAGGTTCCAGGTCCAGCTCAATCGGAATAGCTCTGCAGAGATGCTTTCCGAACCAGTGGAAGTTGGAGGGGGCGATTTCACTCCCGGCCAAAGGGAGTCCGAACTCAGGAACGTTGTTGACCTTGAGGGAAATAACCAGTGGGTCACGGTCAGGGGAAAAGTGGTTCAGCTCTGGGAAAATTCCCACGAGTCAATAGAGCAGACAGGGCTTATAGGGGACGAGACAGGGGTTGTCAAGTTTACTAACTGGGCAAGTTCCGAACTTCCGGACATGGAAGAAGGCAAAAGTTACCTGTTGAAAAACGTGGTGGTGAGCGAGTGGAACGGCAGAGCTCAGATCCAGCTTAACAGAGGGAGTTCCATTGAAGAGCTTGATGAGGATATTGAAGTCGGGACCTCAACTTTCACATACTCCGGAGCAATGGTGGACATCCAGACCGGTTCCGGGCTGATCAAGCGCTGCCCTGAGTGTAAGCGAGCTCTTGTGAAAGGTGCCTGTGCCGAGCACGGGAAAGTAAGGGGGGAATACGATCTAAGGATCAAGGCGGTCCTGGATTCCGGAACTTCTACCCAGGATGCCCTGATAAACCGGGAACTTACCGAAGAGCTTGCGGGCATCTCCCTTGACGGCGCAATTGCCATGGCCGCAGATGCCCTTGATCCGGGGGTTGTGCTGGACAGGCTGAAACAGGAACTCATAGGAAGGTATTACATGGTTAGCGGTCCGAAACTTGACCGGTACCTTCTTGTGGAATCGATTACACCGAAGGATTCTCTGGACAGGGAACTCCTTGAGGCAATGCTTGCGGAACTGGAGGTGGAGTAAAATGGCTGGTTTTTTCAGAGAAGTGGCACGTAGAGTATTTGCCCAGGAATTGAAGGATTCGAACCTGACCTCCAGGGACGAGAGCGACCAGTACGCTCCGCAGTATCTCCTGACCCCTACAGGGGCAAAAGTGAACCGCATCTTCCTTGTGGGTACCCTGATCGAAAAAGAGGATATCGGTACGGACTCCGAGTACTGGAGAGGTAGGGTCTCGGACCCGACGGGCTCTTTCCTTGTCTACGCAGGGCAGTACCAGCCCGAATCCGCCCAATTCCTGTCGGAGTGCGAACTTCCCGCTTTTGTGGCGGTGGTGGGAAAGGCCAGTACCTACACCACAGATGACGGAAACGTCTTAACTTCAATCCGTCCCGAATCTATCCAGCAGGTGGATGAACTAACTCGGGATCTCTGGGTGCTTGAAACGGCAAAAGAGACTCTTGAACGGATTAAGGGCTTTGAGGTGGAAGAAGACCCCAACGCAAAACTTGCAAAGGAACACTATGCAACGGATACGGCTTTTTACCGTTCCATAGTTAAGAAAACACTTGAGTCCCTAAGGGAAAATGTGTGATTGAAAACCTTTCCGGAGAACAGGAGATTTCTTTTCCTTTTCTCTGTTTCTTTCCTTTATTTTTTACTTTCTGTTTCTTTTCCTTCCTTTTTATATATGGAGCGTAAAACATCATAATTTTTAGTCCAGAATATACAAGCGTCAACTGATCCTTGATTCTTATGTAATATTCTTCTATTTATATGCTAATTTTTTAGATATATTATCTGAAGTAGCCATTATTACACATGACCCTTTCTTTTATTTCATTTAATACTAAGGTTAAAGGCAAAATCTTGATAAACAAAAGAAGCATGCTTATAAATAAAAAAGCATCACGAGATGATCCTGTGAAAACTTATCTTTTGGTCTGGTTCAATAGTGAAGGTGAGCGTCCTTCTGAGGTCAACAGGAGACTGATGTCTCTAGGTTTTGAACTCACCAAGGGCAGTTACGACTTCGAATACCATTGGAATGGTATCGCAAGCCTTGATCAGGTCCTGGAGCTTGGGGACAAGGTTTACCTTAGCCTTCATGGTACGGGTGCTATGTTCAAACTGGAATCTATGTGAACTCATGACTGTTTGAACCGCACGGCAATGTGAACCGCAAAATAATATGAGCCGCATTAACTAATGAAGCGGATAAAAAAAGGCTGCAGGGCATAGGTGTCTCAGAGACTCCAGATGCCGTGTCATGGTTGTTTCCGGCAAAAACCAGCTCGGTAAAATAAGTTCTTTGAAGGCATGGTCCCGGAAGTGTAGTCCGGGCTGTCAATATGTACCTGAATTTGAATTAGTTCTTTTCGGCGTGTTTTCTTTTCCTTCGGGCTCATCAGGATAAGTTCAGGGTTTACCTTTTTTGCCTTTTTCAAGTCCCTTGAGGGTATCCTTAAACTTCATGAACCCGCAGATGTCTCCTTCGAGGGAAATGATCCTGCCGGTTACGGATCCTTTTTCGATTAGCAGTTCCACGACGCTGGGCCTTGACATCCTGGGTTTGGTAGGCGAGCCCGGGCAGATCAGCATTACTTCTTTTTTCTCTATCAGGGGGCGGTGCAGGTGTCCGAAAATCAAAACGTCCACGCCCATTTCCTGTGCAAGATAGCCCTGGGCAGTCGTGTCTGTTATGGAGAGCCCTCCTTCATGCACGACTCCGATTTTTACCCCCTCAACTTCGAATTTCAGCCTTTCAGGTAGGTGCTGTCTCAGTTCAAAGGGGTCCGTATTTCCGAAAACGGCTTTAAGTTTCCCTGTGGCTTTGAAAGCTTCGTAAGCTTCGAGAGAACTGAAATCGCCTGCGTGGACGACCAGGTCGCAGTCAGCGAGAATGGTTTGAAGTTGCGGAGGGATATTGCCGGTTTTCATGTGAGTGTCGGAGAGTACGATAAGTTTCATTGGAAAACCTCTTTCTAGCTCTTTACTTTTTAACTCCTGGTGTTTAACCCCTACTGATGGGATAAAGCATTGATTGTACACCTTAACTCCGCCATTTTTAGGGGATAAGTAAATCTAAATCGCAAATTTCCAACATCATCTGCCTCTAATGTGATGATTTTAGTTTGTTTAACATACTCCCTAATAGGGAATACATTATTTTGGTGGACGAAAATTGCAAGATGTCTTTTGATTTGGATTATAAGGCAAATATTCAATACTTATTCCCTAATTCATCCGAGTTAAGGTGTACAAAGTCTGGCCTTCAGATTAGGCGTACAAAAGATCAAAACGTGCAACATGGAATTGGCACGAGACCCTGATAACATTAAGTAACAGCCTCAGGTGCCTGAATGATCCGGATTAAAACCGTTTTCCGGGTTGAACCTGTGGAAATAAAAAATAGCCGGGAATTTCCCGGGAACTTATTTAGGATTCAAGGGTCAGGTCCACGAGTTCATATTCAAGGTTTTCGGTCTCGAGCCGGTTGAGGAGCGCCGCAACCTGTTCGTCGACGGACACGACAAGAGAAGAAAGCCCGTGATATGCTGCCTCTATTACGGATTCGCTGGTGCCGAACATGACGTTCGGGGTTACCCCGATCTTGCGAAGAGCTATCAGGGCTTCTACTCCAATGGCTGATATATACGGTTTTGAAGCTGCGAGCATCTTCAAACGTTCGATGTCCACATTTCTTGAGCCCCCTCTTTCTACCCTGGGGACTTTGCAGACCGTAATGCTTGCGGTTTCCAGGTCAATGAGGCCTCTGAGGTTGGTTACTCCAACGTCTTCTCCGAGTTCCGCATTGGAAATGGCGGTCCCGACTGCTCCTGTCTTCTCAGTGCTACTGACATAAAGGAGTCCACCTTCCATTTTCAGGTAGACCTCCTGGCCTTCCTTGAGTTCTTCCCTTGAGATGGCTGTCCAGGTTGAGACATGGCTGATGATATCCTCCATGACAAAGCGAGCGTACCGTTTAAGTTCTCCGGCGTTTTCAAGGACCCATTCAACGCCTTCTTTTGTAATCCTGTACCTCACCCGTCCTTCGGTGACGATCAATCCGTCAGCAACCAGCTCTTTGATGTATTCGGAAACTGCCTGGGGGGTTATCCCTATCTTGGCAGCGATTTCCTTTTGCCTCACATTCGGCTGGTGGGCTGCGACCTCGATCAGGACCTGGAACTTCGTGACTCCGCTCTTTGTCTGGAGGATTTTAATCATCAATCGTAATTCGCCTCGTTTCCTTCGATTAGTTTTAATCTCTGTCCCATAACCGAAAGGTGTTCGGACCTGCGGGCAACGGAACAAATGTAGAATGGGTTTTTGTTAAGGGTCCGGGTCAGGTTGCTCATTGAATTATTACCTTCTCCGACCAGTCTTTCCAGTTCTTCGATTGCGTCCTTGACCTCTTCATAGGGTTTAAAGGTCAGCATGATTATATCGCTCAAATCTTCAAAAGAACACTGGAAATTTACCTGTACTTTAGAATAGGAAGTATGGAACTCTTTTGAGGGCTTCTGGCCCGCTTCTGGAACTCTCCACTGGCTCTCAAGAAGTCCGGCCTTTTTCAGAATCTGGAGACTTCTTCCTGAGTCAGTGCCCATAAACTCATCAAGTTCAGCTTTTGTCATCCATTTGCTCAAAAGTGCATCAAAAACTTTTTTGTGAGTTCTGGACCCGAAAGTCCTTAGTAATGGTACTAAATAGGAAGGATCGTTGATTATTCGAGTTCGTTTACCCATTGATTTCCTCTCCTTCTCTCCTTAAACTATAAGCTTTCAAATATAATTACTATTATTGAGGCTGATTAGTCCTCAAAACTGATTTCAAGCCCTTCTGTTCCTTCCCACTTGAAAATGGGGGCTGAACGCTTCATTCCCCTGCATTTCTCATGCAGGGCATGGACAACTATAGGAAGGGCAATGGTCGCATCCACAAAGACCTGTACTTTTTTTGCCTGGGCTGCTATTTTCCCCCAGGAAACTGCTTCGTCAAAAGTACAGCCTGAGAGTCCTCCCCAGTGGGGGGAATCCGATGTGTACTGGATTGCATAATCATGCCCTCCTACATCGTTTCCCAGGATGGACGCAATTACTTCCGTTTGCTGGATGAAATTCTTGGGAACTCCGCCGCCAACGTAGACTACGCCGGTTCTCCTGGATTTTTCCACAATTTCCGTGATCTCATCCACATCTTTTATCTGGTCGATTTCGATTTTTATTCCTCTTCTCCTTGCAATTGTAAGCCCGATTCCAATGGAACTGTCCGAGATTGCCGGGACAAAGATCGGGATGTTGTGCCTGTATGCACTTACGACTATCGAGTCTTCGGGGGCTCCGCGCTTTGCCAGTTCCTTTCCTAGAAGGTACATGAACTCCCTTGACGAACAGGACATCTCTCCGATTTCCTCTGCAAAGTCTGCGATAAGGTTGTCAGCTACCCTGAACTCGTCTTCAACTGCAAAAACGTCGTAGATCCGGTCCACACCATGTTCGAAAAGTTTTTCGTCATTTGCCAGATGTGAACCCACGTAGTGTTTCCTGCCAAGGGCTTCGTGGCAGTCATGGAACAGGTTTGCCCCGGTACTTACCAGGCAGTCAATCATTCTTTCCTGGATCATGTAGGAGATGACCCTGCGCATGCCTGCAGGGACCATGGCTCCGGATAAGCCCATGAGGACTGTCATGTTCTCTTCTTTGAGCATGTTGTGCCAGGCCTGGACTGATTCAGCCAGTTTTCTACCCTGGAAGCCGGTTCTGAGCATCCCGTCCAGTACATCGCTTACGGACCGGTCCTTTACATCGATTGGAACGGTTGGGGTGTTGGTAAATACATTATGATGCATGCCACTCTCCGCAATGAATAGTTGATTGATGAATTGAGGCTAATAGTTCTTCTTTTTGGGGGCCAGTAGTGTTTCCTATAAAGTGACTAATAAGATCTCATATTAGTCTCTTCTGAATGATAACAGTTTCCGGATCTGTATGCATTCGGCAACAGGATTGGGGGTACTATTAGCTCATCAGTTTGTATATTATTTATTAAATATTAATATATGCAGACCCTCGGTCCAGACATGTTGTCCCGGCAGGACTTCAAAAGCATGAAATCCCTGAAAAAGGGTTTGTCCACCGAATACGGGGACCCTTTTGATAACAGGTCCTATGTTTGATAACAGATTCTATGTTTGATAACAGATCTTATTAGATTACAAAAACCGCTACAGAGATTACGGTCATCCAATCTCCGTTTTCCCCGACAACGGACGAGTCGGGAATACTGAAAGTCCTGAGGGGCATCTCATTGGTCCAGGTACTGTACATGCTTTTTGCAAGCTTTATAGCATGTTCCCCTACGTCTTCTGCAGTTTCTCCATAAGCGTGGTATTCTGAAATATAACCATGCTTATTTATGTCTTGTGGAAGAGCGCATCCGACAGAAGTACTGAGCATTCTTCTCGGTTCGTTTGAAGAGATTCTGGACATTACACAAAAGACAACTTCTCCCGGACTCAACTCTTTCAAACCATCTTCCCTGGATACAATTTCGCATTTTGGGGGCAAGATCGAACTTACGGTCACGAGGTTAAACGTTTCAATACCTGCATCTCGGAGCGCAACTTCAAATGATTCTAAGTGCTCGGGGTGGGTACCCACTCCACTTGTAAAAAACACCTTCCTGGGAATTAATTTCGTGGTCATTTTTACATCCTTTAAAAATAGTCAATTTAAACTGATTTCAGATGGCAATTATCATTTTTAAGCATTGCCCTTAGATATTGACGTAAAAAAAGAGTCAATTATTGATTATCCTGGTAAATGCTGGTTATAATTTATTTATATTTCCTATTATTGTATTTTAAATTTTTTTTTGTCCAAAAAACCTTTTTTAGGGCATATTTTTCTAAATAAACTTGATTTATATTTTGATTTACTTGTTGATATAATCTAATCTACTGATATTCTGTCTTCCGGGTTCCTGCTCTTTTTCCATTTTCTCCTCTTTTTCTTCTCTTTTTTTTCATGATCTCAGTAGTTCCGATTTGCTGTAGTTCCGAATGACTACTTTCACTCATTTTCAATTT
>CBFCWE010000004.1:0-87927 GCA_965601435.1 uncultured Methanosarcina sp. | reverse complement strand
TTAACGATAATGTTTAACGATAATGTTTAACGATAATGTTTAACGATAATGTTTAGCAATACCTATGAACTTAATTTTTAAGCCATCCTTTTTATATCTTTTTATTTTTTTTAAAACTATTTCGACGAATCAAGACGCAGGAACATTTAAGCTTATCCGCGTTGGCCGGAATACGAGGGAACCAAACTATTTAAAAAAATCGGCATTCCATAAGTAAATATAGTAGCACTGTACCAAATGGTAAGAAAAGGCTATAGTTCAGGGGTAGTTTAGCAAGATGGACGGTATCAGTTTTTTCATTTATTCCTTCATGTCACTTTTTGTAGTCGTAAGCCCCCTCAGTGCAGTCGTGACCTTCATCTCCCTGACCAGCAAAATGACTTTCGATGAAAAGAATGAGATAGCAAATAAAGCCATCGTTCTGGCCTTTCTTATAGCCCTCTTTTTTGCATTCACAGGGAACATAATCCTCGAACTTTTCAGTATCAATGTCGATTCCCTGAGGGTTGCCGGGGGAATCCTGCTTTTCAGCATTGCCTTTGATATGATGAATGCCAAGATTTCATCAGAAAGGATAACGGAAGAAGAGATCAAACAGTCTGAAGAAAGGGAAGACATATGGGTTTTTCCGATAGCCCTTCCACTCCTGTCCGGGCCAGGGACGATCAGTGCAGTAATCGTGCTGATGGGCAGTGCGGGAGGGGTCGACCAGAAATTGATTATAGTCCTGGCAATTGTCCTAACTTTTGCAATCTGCCTTGTAATCTTCCGCTTCTCCAGGAGGATTCACAAGATTATCGGCTACAACGGAATGCTGGTCTTCACCAGGCTCATGGGGCTCTTCCTTGCAGCCCTTGCAGTGGACCTTGTTTCCACAGGGGCGCTGAATATCGTAAGAAACATCTGACCTCAACTTACTTTTTTTACGGGGGGCTTTTCACCAGTGATTTTTTTACTGGTGTCCGTTTCCGTTATACCGCCGGCCCACGTACTCGAGAAGTTTGCTTCCGGTAAGCCGCTCACTGGAGGGCCCAATCCGGATGTAAAACTCCTCGTCTTTTTTGTTTGGCGTCATGAAGACGGCTTCGTCACTTTTCCGGCAGTCAACTTCCAGGATCTTTTTATCACCTACCGGGACGAGGGCGTATTCGATCAGGGGGGCATAGGCGAGACCTATATGCTGCTTGATGAGCTGCTTGAAATGAAGGAGGAACTTGTCCTCGTTCGGGAAACCTTCGTTTTCGATTCCCAGGACTTCCCCATCGTTGGAAACGCCGACCAGGAGGGTCCCACCATCGGTGTTCAGGTAGGCAACCAGGGTCTTGAGGACAGCATGTTCGATGTTCCAGTCCGGTTTGCCTGACATGAGGTTCATGCGGAGCGTGGACTTGAACTCCAGTTTCTTGCTCTCACCCCTGCGGATGAGTTCCAGGGCGTAGTCGGAGTCGTTTGCAAGCTGGACAGCTTCCCGGATGTGCACGATCTTCTCCTCGATATGTGCCAGGTTTTTCGGGTAGGTGGATAGCCTGCACTCAAAAACTCTCAGCTGGTCCATTAGCTCTTTTATCAGGCCCTTGACTTTAAGGACCTCTTTCTGGGTCTGCAGGTCCGGAAGGTAGAGCCTGCTGTGGGACAGGGAATTGAGGTCAACGGTAGGAGGAAGCGCGGCCAGGGAATCACCTGCTCCGGCAACCGCAACGCCCTCCGAACCGTCTCCCTCCCCTGCAAAAACATCCGAATAGGCTTCTCCATAGGTTTCTCCATAGGCTTCTCCATAGACCTCTGCAACTGAGCTGGCAGATGAAAAAGAAGCGGCCTTCGCACAGGCAGTCTCATCCGAAACAGCATCCTCCAGCAGTTTTTCCTCTGAAAGGGAATCCGGCCTGCGGATGAAACCCCTGGCTTCCCAGGCTTTCCGGATCTTCCGGCCCAGGGGGTTGTTTAAAAAGTCTTCAAGGTATTCTGCGCTCGCTTTTCCGGGATTGAGAACCAGCTGGATGTAAGCCGAGGGCTCCGCCTCTGCGAGGAAAGACAGGGAAGAAACAGCGTTTATGCCATCGGAAAGGGGGAGGTAAAGGGTGTTTTCCAGTTCCCTGAAGCCTCCCTCAAGTGCAGGGTCAGGCAAATTGATTTCAAGCGTAAGTTCTGATAAGTTTGTAGGTCTCAGCCCGTACTGGCTGCATAAGGAGTCGATCTCTTTTTCTACCATGGGTGATCGTGGGGTAAAGGGAGCTTTCGGGTTTTTCTTAATTAGATAGCCGTTTGATAGTATTCGGGATTCTCAATGATGGTTTAATGTTATTTTAAAACTCATATAGCTTTTTCTTTTCAAGTTACTTAAGAATTTCATTTTTGAATGAGCCGTAAAGGTATAAAACAACCGGAACAAACACGAAAAACGATTTGAATAAAAAAATGAAATGTTGAAAAGTGGTAAAAGTAGTAGAGAAATTGAAGAAGTAGAGGGAAGAAAGAAAAAGAAAGAAAGAACTAAAAGTAGAAAAAAATAGCGAAGAAAGAAAGAAAAGAGGAAGGAAAGAAAGAAAGAAAGGAGGAAAAGCTTTCATTTCCCTTAATTCCAAATTCTATGTCTTTTACTTTGCTTCCGCTTCCAGAAGCCCTATAAGTTCATCAAGGGCTACGAGATGCTCTTTTTTGCCCAGGTTCCCGAAAGAGACCGAGGCATTCTGGATGTAGTTGCTGTCTATTGCTATCGTCTTTATGGAACTGAAATTTTTGAGCCCTGAGAGCACCTGGTTAATGTAATATTTCTTGTGAGCCAGCACTATGAGGATATCATAGCTGCCGTTGCCGTCCAGGCCGGGCCATTTGGGGTCGGGCAGGTAAAAGCCCAGAGCGTGGAGGTTGATGTAGCGGGCATCCACGTCCTTTCCCACAAAAGCGGGCATTGAACTCCCGGTGGCTGCAACCGGAATATTTGCGGCCCTGGAAATCGAAATGATGCGTTCCAGAAGCCCGGGTTCGGCTGCGGCTGTCCCCACCACAAGGAGGGGACGTTTTGCTTTTGCGATCATCTTCGCTGCCACTGCCGGGGTTACGGTTCTGGAAGTTGTCACCCCGTAGCTCGTGAAGACCTTGGTGTTTTTTGTCGTGTCGACCATTTTTCAGCTCTCCTGCTCTCTCCTCGCTTATTCCGAAGTTTTTTAAGCCTTTCCGGCTCCTTCCGGCTGTTTGCAGAGCCGCTTCAGGTTGGTGGGCTGGGCCGAGACGTCGAACTTTGTTTCAGGGCCTGAGAGGATCTTCTTTTTGTCCCAGTCAATCTTCCAGCCGTGTTCGGATTCCAGGATCTTAAGGAACTGTTCGCGGCGGGAGAGGGGGAGGTCGCTTTCGGTCCGGACAAACTTCCACCAGTCATAGGGAAGGATTCCCAGGTACTTCTCGGAAAGTTCGATGTAGTGGGTAAGCTTGATCATCCGTCCCATGTTGTTGTCGGAAGGCCGGATGCAGGCTTTCGCAAGCATCGGGACGGCTTCCTGCCAGCTCTCTGCGGTGATGAGCAGGAACTCCGGGGCAGGGGGGATCTTCATTTTCTCCCCGTTCCGGGCATCATAGACTTCCCATTTCTCATCGGCGTAGGGCTTTGCGATAAGAGCCCGCCTGTACTTGGAACCGTGGGGCCCGAGCACAGCCGGGATCCCGAGCATGTTGCAGCCGGTCCCGATGGAAGCGGCTTTCTGGGAATAGGCGCCCCAGGCAAGGCCGACTGCTCCCACCCGGTTCAGGATGTAGTCCGAAATCTCCTCGAGGTTGCCTGCAAGGTCCCTCCTGGCAAAGATCGCAGCCACTTTCTCGGCGGTACCCGTGATGTGGGAGTTCGAGACACAGGAGCCCATGTTCAGGCAGCCACCTCTCTCGAACCTGCCGGAGAAGCGTTCGTAAAGGCTCTTTCCTTCCTCGTCTTTGAACATGCCAAGATCCATTGCCGCACAGCCGCTGGCAAGTACGATGTAATTCCTTTTCAGGAACTCCTCGGCGATGTTGTAGACGTCTTTGCTGCCCTCTCCATAGTTCGGACAACCGATTATCGCAACGACGCCGGGGGTTGTGCCCATAACAAGGTTCACGCCCTCAGCCCGGATTTCCGCATCCGTAACCTGGCCCCTGCCGGCCCTGACAAGGCTTTTTTCCTCGCTTATGACCTTCTTCGAAGCTGCTTCGATCATGCTGAGAATTGGGATCTGCTTCCTGCAAACCTGTTCACAGCGGGCACAGCCGATACAGCTGTCGTGGAGGGCTTCGAGAGCCGTAAGGTCTCCGGCACGGGCAAGTTCCATGGCTTCCGGGATCTCCAGTTCCTCGGGGCAGGCAATCCGGCATTCCCCGCAGAGGGTGCAGCGGGAAAGTTCTTTTTCAAACTCTTCTTCATCGGGAAGGCCGGAAATTCCCTCCGCTTTCCGGACTGCAGCCATTTCCATAGCAAGCCTTGGCCCGAGTTCCCCGAGCTTTTCGTAGTCAAGCACGACTGCCCCTGCTTCTTTTCCGCTCTTAAACGCCTCTATGACAGCATCCACACTTTCATTCGAACGGTTCGGAAGCCCGTACATGATCTTTTCGTTGGAAGCAATAACCGGAATTTTGAGCTTTGAAGCTTCGGCTACGATGTCCCCTCTAACACACTGCTCGTCCACAACAATGACATCCGGGACCCCTGATCGGATGATTTTGAGTTCCTTTGCCATGGAACCAACGACTTTTGCGTAGGGTTCCCTCCTCCCGGCTTCTTTATACCTGGTCATGTCAAGGGCGGTACAGCAGAGCCCCACAAGCTCGACTTTGTCCGTAAGCCCGTAAGTTTCCATGTAGTCCATCATGTAGGTAACGCCGGCAACGTTATGCCCGATGGCAAGGAGCACGGGTTTCGAAGAATCAATGCTCCCAAGCCCGATTTCTACCAGAGGGGCGTCAGGGTCGGACTTCGGGAATTCGTACCCCGAAACCTGGGCAATATCGGAAATTTCCATACCCACATGGTCGAGCAGCCCGGAAAAGAGGGCTTTTGCGTCATAGTCGATTTCAGCACTCTCCTGCCCGGCATGCACGGTTGCAAGAAGCTGGGTAAGCTGTTCTTCCACATACTCCATTGCGTGCTGCAGGTCCCCAAGGGTCTTCGGGGAAAGCCCCGTGATCATTTCGATGTTCGGGGTCATAACGTCCGAAGCCCCGGGGGATACCGGATAGTCCCTCCCGAGAGTCTCGGTCAGGTGGTCAAGCAGGTGCCTCCCGTGGGCTGCATGGCAGGCTGTCCCCGTAATCACCCGCAGGAAAAATTCCCTGCCGGTATGCCCTTTCATATCGATTCCGCAGGCACCTCTTTTGTTACCCCCGAGATCACAGGGACCGTAAGTGCAGTAGCAGCACTGGTCACACATGGGAGTGAGCACGGGTTCATAGCGATCAAGCAGGTTAAAGCCCCACTCCCGAAGGTCAGCCATCCCGGGCTTCGGGGTTGGCCCCATCTTTTCAGCAGTTATCCCTGAAAGGTCTTCTGCCGCCCCCACTATACTGTTGATAGTAATCTGGAGAGATTCCAGATTTTCAACGGAAAAAGTACCGGTTTTAAGTTTACTCATCGTTTTCTCCTCTGAAGCCCTCCCCGGCGCCCAGCAAGCCGGGCAGGACTTTCGCATGAAGTTAGCATTCTAATGAATACGGATTTTATGAGTATCGTTCCCGCGAATACGGATTTCACGAGTATTGTGTTCACGAGTATTGTGTTCACGAGTATTGTGTTCACGAGTATTGTGTTCACGAGTTTCGATTTCATGAATGTCGTTTTCATGAACATTGATCTCATAAAAATTGCCGAAATTATTATCACGATTTATAATGACAATAAGGCAAGCACCATTATTTACTTTATTAATATAAAGCTGTTGATTAACATATAAAAATTAAAACAGATTGAACCAATAAAACAGAAACAAAAAACAGTTCGTGAGTTTGCGAATTAATAATTTCTTTTTAAAAAAATGAAAAATCACGGCCAACCGTCGTGATACTTTAGGAAATGATGTCCTTTTGGAGGTATGCTTTCGGACATTTTAGAGATTTTAACTTTTATTGTTAGTTGCTTCAACGCTTCACACTTTAAGATCAGGCCTTTACCTGCTCAAGAGTTGCTGTGCAGAGCGTGGAAGATGAGGATACGGACGTTGTACAGCCGCATTTTCTGCAATAATAAAATGTATTCGAACCGAGTACCTGCTTCTTTAGCAAGGTACCGCACCTGCTGCATTTTGTGGGAAATTCTAGCATATTGTATCTCTCCCTTATATTATTCAAAGATAATTATCGGTTCAAGTCTTGCTGTTTCCTTTCTTGTCCAGTAGCCACAGACCTGGCAATACTGGAATTCCCCGAAACAATCGTTCTTCAGTTCGGAGTCACACTCCGGACATTTTTTCAACAACCCCGTGTTTATTCCCCCTATTTACAGCTTTTTCCAGCTTCTTTACGGATTTTTCAAACATCAATTTCGGACCAGTCGTATATTGCTTTCAAACCCCATGTCCACTGCCAAATATATATAGCTAATCCCAATAGACTATAGAAAACCTATGGAGCACTATATTTCAAGCAGATGTCTCACACACTTTCCGGCACCACATTCAGGGCTTCCCTGATTACAGGTTGTAGACCCGCATGGAAAGCAAAGTTGAAAATGGCATTTTCCGGAGTTAAAAAGAAATTAATTAAAAAAGTGTGTTTTGGAGGCATGCCCTTCCCCACACACAGGCCAAAGAGCCAGCGTGTTTTGCCTTATTCATAAATCATTATAGGCCCAAGCATTGCGCTTTCTTTTCTAGTCCAGTACCCGCAAACAGTGCAGTACTGGATATCTTTTCCGGAATCTTCTTTCAATTCGGAGTAACATTCAGGACAAAATTTCAGACTACCCATTTTCAATCCTCCCTTTTATGCGACTTACCGGAAATTCCCTTGATGCCCGGCTTTGAGACACACTGGAACAAAAATATATTCCTACTCAACCCCTCAAGAACCGTTATTTAGAGTTTAGGAATATTTATAGATATTTATATGAGATGGATTCCCATAAATACCTTTGCAAGATATTCCTTACAGATCTTATATTTCTGAGGCATTAGAGAGTATTTTGAGCATTTTAACGCCGTTAAAATGCTTTCTCAATTTAAAACTGATTAAATATTTACAAATAAGATTTGTATTATCTCTTATTGACAGTCCTATCTTACGGCGGATTTTATAGGAATACCATATCCTATTTCCTACTTAATACTATTTAAAATACTCGCATAATCAATCAATTCACAGACTCCATAGTCCGATATCAACTTCCTGATGTTAACCCGGTCCCGATTTTAACGCAGACCCGGTTCCTTTTCAGTCTCCAGCACTTTCAGGGTGATCTTCATGACGGAATCGGGGTTCAGGGATATCGAATCGATCCCCTCTTTTACCAGGAACTCCGCAAATTCCGGATAGTCGCTGGGAGCCTGCCCGCAGAGCCCGCTGTGCTTCCCGTTTCTCTTTGCCCCCTGCACGGCCAGGGAGACCATCCGCATGACCCCGGGGTCCCTTTCATCGAACTCGGCAGCCAGCAGTTCGGAGTCCCGGTCCACGCCCAGGGTGAGCTGGGTGAGGTCGTTGGAACCTATGGAAAAGCCGTCAAAGAGTTCGCTGAACTCATCGATGAGGAGGACGTTGTTGGGAATCTCGCACATAACATAGACCTGCAGCCCGTTTTCTCCCCTCACAAGCCCGTTTTTCTCCATCTCGGCAAGCACTTTCCTGCCCTCTTCCAGGGTCCGGCAGAAGGGGATCATGAGGATAAGGTTTGTCAGGCCCATCTCGTCCCTGACCTTTTTCATGGCCCTGCACTCCAGGGCAAAGCCTTCCCTGTAGCGCTCGTCAAAGTAGCGGGAAGCCCCCCGAAAACCGATCATGGGGTTGCTCTCCTCCATTTCGAAGTAACTTCCCCCGAGGAGGTTTGCGTATTCGTTGGTCTTGAAGTCGCTCATGCGGACCACCACCGGTTTCGGGTAGAAAGCCGCAGCAATGGTCGAGACCCCTTCAGCCAGTTTTTCGACAAAATAGGCTTCCTTGCTGGCAAAGCCCCCGGTCAAGCTTTCGATTTCTTCCAGGACTTTTTTGTCCGCGACCTTTTCCGGGTGCACAAGGGCCATGGGGTGGATCTTGATGTAGCTGTTGATAATGAACTCCAGCCGGGCAAGCCCTATCCCGTCGTTCGGGACCATGGAAAAGCTGAAAGCCTCTTCCGGGTTTGCCAGGTTCATCATGATCTCGGTATTCGGCCGTTCCAGGTCTTTCAAACTGAGGATGTCCACATGAAAAGGCAGGATGCCGGCGTAGACAAGCCCCTCTTCTCCCGTACAGTTTACGGTTATCTCCTTTCCCGTGCTGAGAATTTCGGTTGCGTCCCCTGCCCCGACAACCGCAGGAATCCCGAGCTCCCGGCTCACGATTGCAGCGTGGCAGGTCCGTCCTCCCTTGTTCGTGACAATGGCAGCCGCCGTTTTCATGACCGGTTCCCAGTCCGGGGTCGTGGTGTCCGCAATCAGGACCTCCCCCGGCTTAAAGGAAGGCAGGACGGAAACGTCAGGCACAACGTGAGCTTTTCCGGCTGCGATCTTGTCCCCGACACTGCTCCCCCGGACAAGCACTTCGGACTTCTCTTCCAGGACATAGGTCTCAAGCACGTCTCTCCTGCGCTGGGACTGGACGGTTTCGGGCCTTGCCTGCACGATAAAAAGCTCACCTGTTTCCCCGTCCTTTGCCCACTCGATATCCATGGGCCGGGCTTCCCCGTACCTGCCCGAGTAGTGGTCCTCGATGGCGATAGCATATTCCGCAAGTTTCAGGACCTCGGCATCACTGAGACAGAAACGCATCCTCTCAACCTCAGGGACGTCCACGTTCCGGGTGAGCACCTTGGAATCGCCTCGCCCATAGATCATCTTGATCTCCTTGCTCCCGACCTTCTTCCGGATAATGGGCTTATACCCCTCCCGGAAAGTCGGCTTGAAAACATAAAACTCGTCAGGGTTGACCTGCCCCTGGACAATGTTTTCCCCAAGCCCGTAAGCCCCCGTAATAAACACCACGTCCGGGAACCCGGTCTCCGTGTCCAGCGTAAAAATCACCCCGCTCGCCGCCAGGTCCGACCTGACCATCTTCATGACCCCGATAGAAAGTGCCACCTTGAAGTGGTCGAACTCATGAGTGACACGGTAAGAGATAGCCCGATCAGTAAAAAGTGACGCAAAACAGCGCACGCAAGCATCCCTCAGCGCAGGGTAGCCCCGGATGTTCAGGTAAGTCTCCTGCTGCCCCGCAAAAGAAGCCGTTGGAAGGTCCTCTGCCGTCGCCGAACTCCGCACAGCCACGTCCGTCTCCTCCCCGTACTCCTCGCAGAGCCGGTCATAAGCCCCCTTAATCTCCGCCCAGAGCCCGTCCGGAATCCCCGCCTCCAGGATCAGGTCCCTTGCAGCCTTCCCCCTCTTCGAAAGCTCAGCCACGTCCGAAGTATCAAGCCCCTCCATAACCTTCTTCAACTTCTCAAGAATCCCCCCTGCCTCCAACAGCTTCCAGTAAGCCTCAGCCGTAATCGAAAACCCGTTAGGGATCTTAATCTCCTGTCCGGTAAGTTCCCTGTACATTTCCCCGAGCGATGCATTCTTCCCGCCCACAAGCGGGACGTCGTCTATCGTGGTTTCGCTGAACCAGCGGATGTAATTGGTTTCCGGCATATTCCCTTCCCCGTGCTTTGTAATTATAATATGGACTTGATTTTATTTATGGGTTGGTGGGGGGGAGTGGGTTGTGGGAAGGAAAAAAGATTGCAATGTGGAAGTAACATCCTAATCATTAAGACAAATACTAAAAATATTGTATTTTGTTCACTCATCACACATCTTAGAAGATAACTATAAATGTATTAATTACTTTGAAATCTAAGATAGTTTAGGATATGAGATGAAAAAGTGGTTGGAGAAAGGTATACTACATACTTCCAAGAAACAGATTTTGCTGCTACAATCAATAGGTTAACATCTATATTACGAGAACATAAACCAATTTTAATGGTTGGTGCAGGAAGTAGTAATATCGTTGGATATCCTCGTTGGTCAGAGCTAGTTGAGGAACTTAGTAAACTAACCCCTCAAGTTCATCGAAACAATGACGAAGATGACTTAGATTATGCTGATCGAATTAAAAGTCAACTCGACGGAGAAGGAAGAATAAAGGAGTATTTTGATTTCCTTGAAGAAACATTTAAACCGAAACAGAAACAATTTGCTGAATTTCATACATCTCTTTTAAGTTTAGGATTTGCCGGGATAGTTACTACCAACTACGATATAGTTTTAGAACTGGCTATTAATCAAGTTTATGGAAATTGGTATAAATCAATTGATTTATGCTCCCCAGAGAAAAAATACGAAGTGTTTGATTTTTTACGTTCAACTCCAAATAAAAATTCAATAAATCGTGTTTTACATCTTCATGGTTGTTTCGAAAATTCTAAAAACATAATTTTGACTCAAAATGACTATTTGGAAGCTTACGATGAAATAAACCAAGATGAAGAACAAATGGAACAAGGACTACACACCTTTCACCGTAAAGTAATTTGGTCACTGCAAGCAAACCATCCTCTAGTATTTATAGGATTTAGCATGAAAGACAAATTCTTCATGAAAATGTTAGAAATAGTTATGAATGATTTTGAATTAGGTTCTGTACCTATGCACTATGCGATAATATCGGACAAAGAGAAAGAAAATTTAGGATATCTTGAATCAAATGGAGTTTATCCGTTATTTTATCCGCATAGTGAAGATCACATCTACCTTCAAAAATTAATATTTGAGGTTAAACACTCAATCGATAAAAAATTGGCTTCTCATGATGATAATCAAGACCTTCATAGAGATGATTCGTTAACTGAAGGCGAAAGCTTGCAAAAGAACAAAACAATTGGCGATTCGTTGAGAAGTAATGCAAACCAACCCAATCATACAGTTTCCCAAACTGATTCCCCCAACCTTGATGAAATAAACAAAAAAATGCTGGAGCTTTAAAAATGCAAATCCAACGTGAAAATCTACTAAATAAATTTTCAGAATTCTCCTATTCCGGAAATGGAATAGTAGTAGGTTCACCTGGTATTGGAAAGACATACATAATTAAAAGATTTGCAACACGATTGAGTGAACAGAGATTGCCATTTCTTTATTTGCCGGTAGATAAGCTTGGGGTTGAAAATGAATCAGACCTTAAGAAGGAAATAGGCATTAATATTGATATTATTGAATATCTGAGAAGCAAAAATAAGGATAAACCTGAATCTACTGGACTCTTGCTAATCGATGCCTTTGATGCTGCTCGCTCCGAGAAAACTCAAAGAGTATTTATGAACTTAATTCGTCGAGCAACTAAAAATTTGGACGGATTTTGGAATGTAATTGTTAGTGTCAGAACTTATGACGCTAAAAAATCAGAAGAATTACTTGACCTTTTTCCCGATTCTAATAAAAAATCAGCAACTGAAGAGATTCATTGCAGACATTTTGTAGTTCCTAAACTAACAGATGATGAAATACTTGAAGCTTTAGAAACAATCTCTTACCCTGCAGATTCATTTGAGACATTCTCTACTGATTTTAAAGAACTTCTTAGATCTCCTTTTAACCTTTGGATTCTAGAGAAACTATTTGAAAGAAATCAAAATATATCAGAGTTAAGTTCAATAAGTTCAGAAGTTCAACTATTAGGTCTATTTTGGAAACAAAATGTAACGGATGGAAATATCGGTGAAAATAGACAAATGTTACTTACACGAGTAGCACAAAAAATGGTCGAAGAACGCTCTTTGTCTGTACGCAAAGCTGATTTTTACCCTGTTGATATTTCTTGGAATTTACTTTTAAGTTCAGAGGTTTTAGTAAATGCTTCAACCACTGGCCAAAGGGTTGCATTTGCACATAATATATTGTTTGACTATGCAGTAAGCGTCCTTTTAATGGAAGATTCACCGAATAGGTTTTCGGAATTTATTGAAGAAGATCCTTCAAGACCTTTATTCCTTCGTCCGAGCTTAATTTATTACTTTACCAGAATTTGGTATTCCAACCCCAAGTTATTTTGGAAAGCGTTTTGGTATATTTTTCCAAATGAGAATATTCACTTACGTCTGTTTGCAAGGTTCTTACCCACTGCAGTGATCGCAAACGAAGCTCGTGAGCTAGAACAACTTATTCCTCTAGTTGACTCAGTTATAAATGAAAAACACTATTCAAATAAAGCTATACTATGCCTTCTACAAGCATTACGCACTTTGAATATCCAAAAAGATCAACTATGGGTGCAGTTTCTGGATAAAATTGTTGATCATTTAGACAAAGAATTTGCCTGGGACTTAGCTATATTAACGTCAGAAATTCTTAGCCGAACAGAAAAAGAAGAAAAAAACGTAGTTTTTCAACTTTGTGGTAATATAAGTAGATGTCTTCTTCAGTGGGTTTGGAAAGAAAGAGAGAGTAATCCAAACCAGGGGATAGATGCTCTTGGTGGAAATTGGGCTACACCCTTGGTAGCAGAGACATTTGGTACAAATCCACAGGAATCAAGAAAGCTATTGAAAAAAGTACTCGATTTGATAAATGAAGATAATTTTCTAATTAATTATATTTTCAGATTAATTGACAGTCTTGAATGTATCACACCTTATGACCCAAATTTCACAGCAGAGATTTATTTGACAGTATTATCTCACGAGGAAAACAGTGAGGAACCTACATATTTTGGCACTCCTGTTGTGCCTCTTTCTAGTACACGTTCTCAAGACTTTGAAATGTGTCACCATCAGCTTATAGAACATTTTCCCAATTTCCTTGAATCAAAGCCATTATTAGCTGTGGAAACTGTGATTAAATGCTTGAACTGCTTTATCATTGGTAAACATGTACTTCCTTATTATAAAGAAGTAAAACTTGAAGAGATTTCTAAAAAATTCCAATTCAAAGGGAAATCAGCGTATTATATTCCTGATTGTAGCCATATTTGGTGGGATAATGGCGGGTCTCGACGTGGTGAACCAACTAAGATGGCAGAAACACTGTTTGAATTCATTTACGAAAAATCACTTTCACAAACAAATTATTCAGAACTGGAGACTATAATTGATTTACTGAGAGATAATGCTCGTGTGGCGTTTTTTTGGAAATCACTTTTGAAAACTGCGACTCGAAATCCCACAATCTTTGCTCCATTAATATTTGATCTCTGTGTTGCCAGACCTGTCCAAGTAGATGATGATACTACTTACGAATTTGGAGAATTCTTACAGACTGCAGCCACAGAATTTAAAGCTAGACAGCTTCAACAAATTGAAGAAAGTATATTGAATATTCCAAATGATGAAAAAGATGGTTCATATCGTAAGTATTTAGAAGAAGATAGAAACCGTTTATTAACAAGAATACCTCATGAATTAATAAAAACAGAAGATGGGAAAAAAATTATTGATTACATAAAAAAAAGTAATGAAATTCCAGAAAATAAACCATTATGTGAATTTAAACCATATTCAAGAAAACGTTCTGAAGATGATTGGTTTGAAGAGCAGGGCGTGGATCTATCAAATACAAGTAACGAAAAAATAATAAATTGTTTTCCTAAATTAAATGATTTCATATCAGAATGGCAAAATAAAAACCCAAAAAAAGAAGATATCGAACCAGTTTACTTTGACATTAAGCAACTATCTACTTTACTTGAAGAAATATCTGACGCTCACGAAGAAGTTTTGAATTCGGCATGGACAAAACTTGCATCATGTGCAAAAATCATGGCTAAAAATACAAAAAATTCAGAAATCATTTTTGATTTTTGTCGTGAAATACTCTTAACCTGCTCCAAAAATACACATCCAGAACCAAATCCAACATATGATTCTGAATTTAATCATCCCTGTTGGTCACCTTATCCACGAACAGAAGCCGCCCAAGGGCTTCCAAGGTTAGCTGCAGTTAAGCGTGACGAGGAAATATTAAAAGCAATTAAAGATCTAACTAATGATAAGGTTCCATCTGTTCGATTCCTAATTGGAAGGGAACTTTTCAGAATTTGTGATAATGCCCCCGACGAATTCTGGAAGTTAACCGAAAACATAGTGGAAAATGAAAATAACCAACTAGTTTTGCAGTCTATGTGCTATAGCCTTTATAAAGTGGTTAAAGCAGAAGAAAATAAAACGATTGATGTCCTTGAAAAACTTCTCAATAGAATCAATTTAGCAGACCAAGATAGTAATTTGCTGGAAAAAACTGTTCCTTTGATAATATGGCTAGCATTAGTACGGGAAAATAAGTGGGCTATAGAAACTTATTGTGGACTCATAAAAGAACCGATAGAGAATTCGGTACCGCTTAAGAGAGCTACTTTTGACATGGTTACTTCCTATATAACGCCACAAACATTTGATTCAGCAGACAGTTCTGAAATCTCACAAAAATCGATAAATTATTTGTTAAAAACCGTCGATTCTGTAAAAAGAGGGATGCGAGAATTAATAAATGTCTCTGAAAAAGACGAAAGCACTCAGTCTAAATTAAAAGATATGTATGAAATCATAGACGAGATAGTAATAAGACTCTATTTTGCTGTTGATACATCCAATAATAAGCGGAATAAAAAGGAAAAATCACTGTCTGACAAACAGAAAGAAATTTTTTATATAAATATAAAACCATTACTTGACCATGTGTTAATAAATACATCAGAAAAAGAAAATATAATGATGGCTAGTACAGCCCATTATTTTATGCAATTGCTTAATTGTGTTCTTAGATATGATCCAAAGGGCGTATTGAAACTAGCTACAAAAATTGCTATGTCAAGTGAAGATGCAAATTATAATCTTGACAGAATAGCTATTAAAGATGTTGTAGAGCTAGTAGAAACTATTCTTGCAGATCACAGATTCGAAATAAGAAATGAAGATTCTACAAAAGATTTGCTAGAATTGTTAAATATTTTTGCAAAATCGGGGTCACCAGAAGCACTTAAACTCATTTGGAAACTTGATGACATATTCAGATAAGTAACCAAAACTTCTGAAAAATGATTGTAAAACTTCATTTTCCAAAATAAATGCTAATACTGTGATTCCAAAGTACATTCACAAACCCAGATTTATGAAATCAGTCCATAGGTCAATGAATTTCCAGTCAAAAACCATAGATGGACATGATAAACACGGATGCCTGACGGAGTCCTCTTCGGAAGCTCGACTGCTCACAAAAACCTGCGGAAGCTCAAATGCACACAAAAGCCTGCGGAAGCTCAAATGCACACAAAAGCCTGCGGAAGCTCAAATGCACACAAAAGCCTGCGGAAGCTGCTGCTTTAGACCTGCCAGCTTAAAGGAATCGTCTCAATGCCTTCCGGGGTCTTCAAGCCCTATGCGGGAGTTTCCACAGCGGTCCTGGTCTTCACCAGAGGCGGCGCACGGAAAAGGTCTGGTTCTACGACATGGAAGCCGATGGGTATTCCCTGGACGATAAGCGGACGCCGACAGACAGGAAAGGGGATATTCCGGATATCATCGAGAGCTTCGGGAAGCGGAAAGAAGAGAATCCCGGGGACAGGAAGGCGAAGTGTTTCTATGTGCCTGCGGAGGAGATAAAGGCGAATAATTACGATCTCTCAATATCCCGGTACAAAGAGATCGAATATGAAGAAGTGGAGTATGAGAAGCCGGAAGTGATTATTCGGAAGATCGAGGAGATTGAAGGGCGGATACTGGAGAATGTTGGGGAACTGAAGGGGATGTTGGGGAAGGGGATGTGAGCTGAAGATTCAGGTTGCTCAGGGGAAGTTCACGCAGCGAGCCGGCACAGCCAAAAAATAAAAAATAAGATTTGAAAATCAGACGCCACACTATCAGAAAAAGGAGCCGGAATCTAATCGTAGAATTAAAGGTATCAGGGGCCAGGTTTTTTAATCTGCTTTTATTGAGTGCCGGCGTACTCACCGGCCGAAGGCCGGCCTTTTCAGGACTGAAATTGAAAAGAATTTGAAATTGAAAACACAAACATAATTTCTTCTTTTGAAAATTTGAAAGGAAACAGTTATTTTACTAACCATTCTCGATACTTGTATTCTCTATAAATAAATATATGGATCAAAACAAAGTATTGTATTGAGTATGGCTAAAATGAGTGATCATCAGAAAGTTGTGATACTAAAATCTCTTTATGTTAGAGAGAAAGAGGAAGAGATCACAAAGTATTGTAACGATCTCGGTAAACGTCCATTGGAACTAACGTATCTGGAAGCCGAAGAATTAATTTCTAAATTGAACTTGGCTTATTAATTTCTGAACAGTCCCACATTCTTTGGCATTAAAATCCCGGGGACAGGAAGGCGAAGTGTTTCTATGTGCCTGCGGAGGAGATAAAGGCGAATAATTACGATCTCTCAATCTCCCGGTACAAAGAGATCGAGTATGAAGAAGTGGAGTATGAGAAGCCGGAAGTGATTATTCGGAAGATTGAGGAGATCGAAGGGCGGATTCTGGAGAATGTTGGGGAGTTGAAGGGGATGCTGAAGGGTAGTTGAGGGCCTTCAGCTTTAACTATTTAAAATGTTATTTTTAAGCTTTATTCCTATAGAACCTTGTTTTCATATTTTTCCAAGACATTCCATTTCTTATTTCCTAGAGTTATTTTAGATTAGGATTATGTTTTCCCTATTTTTTATAAAATCTCAGTGATATATAATGAATGATATAACTTTTGCTATGTTGTAGCCAAAAATAATTTCTCAAATTTAAAATTCTTATTCAGTTCGTGAAATAATTCAATAAGGGCTAAAAGTTCTAATGTGTTGAGGAGCTTGGTACCTTGAAGAAGGCTTGGAGTGAAAAATTAGGGGAATTAAAAGAAGCTATATAGCCATATTCTAATGAAATTAGACAATTTTTTGAGTCTCTGGAAACTGAGAAGAAAAAAGCTAAAAAGCTCTACCACAGAGGATGCTCATAGTATAAACTTGGTAAATACGAAGAATCTCTTAAATACTTCGAAAAAGCCTATAAAATTGATGAGTGTAAAAAGAAAGGAAAACTGTGGTTCTACAAAGGGCTTGCAAATTACGAACTAGGTAAATACAAAGAATCTCTTGAAGACTTTGAAAAAGCCTTGGAATATGATGAGTGTAAAAAGAAAGGAAAACTGTGGTTCTACAAAGGGCTTGCAAATTACGAACTAGGTAAATACAAAGAATCTCTTCAAGACTTCAAAAAAGCACTAAATCACAATTATTATGATGTAGAAAAACTTGAAAAAATAATAAAATCAAATGAAATATTTGAAAGTCTTTCTGAAAAAATATTTTTATTATATCATCTCAAAAGATATGATGATGCGATAAAAACATATGATCAAAACTTGGAAGAAAGTTGCTATATAGGTCCTCGAGATCAAGAACCTGAGAAATACAAAGATGCTTCTTTTGAAGAAGAAGAATACTTTGTTGCTCTCTCAAAATATGAGCTTAAAAGATATAAAGACGCTTTAATTAATTTTGATAGGATTTCAAGGAGAAATATAGTATGTCTTGACGCGGAATTATGTGATCCATTAAATAAGTCTGTCGCATCCAAAGCAATAGATATTAGTAAATTTAAGAAAGAACTCGATGAATTTGAAAAATGGATTGCATATTTAATCATTAATGTAGAAGGAGATAAAAATTTCCTCAAATTGAATAAAATTGAAAAAAAACTCCCATGTAAATTTGAAAGAGTATTTAATGAAAATGAGACTGTTGTTTTAAGCTCAAAAGTCAGCAAACTTGAAAAATCTATCAGAGTGTTTATCGAAGATTTTGAAAATGAAAAAAATGTCACATACATGTTAAAGAAAATACAGGAAAATGTTGCTGACATTAAAAACGAAATTGAAAAAGGTTATGTTTTCTTAGTAGATTCTAAACCAAAGATAAAAGAAGACATAAGATTTGATAATGAGCGAAAAAAGATATGTTTTACCGACTCTATACTCAAAAAATTTCTACAAAGCTGTGAAAAATCCGAAATGGATAGAAATACTGAAAAAGATTCTCAAAACTGCTTAACATTAAAAGAATGTCTTCCCAAGTTTAAAAAATTAATCGATGAACATAAAAAAATCATTGCTAATTCATGGTACTATAAAGGTCTCATACTCCATGAACTTAGAAATGGATGTGATGCACAGGGTTCATTGGAGCAAATTTTTGAAAACTATTCGGAAAATGAAGTTACCCACGAAGAAAATAATGAACTCCAAGAACTAATAGACAACGAAGAAACCAAAATATCAAATGAATATGAATCATGGGATAACAATAAAAAGAAAAAATTTGTAAATTTTCTGAGCAAAAGATTACAAACACAATCTAAGGCTCGAGAAGCTTTTCAAAAAATTATTGATATAGAGTCACGGCGGGCTTTCGAAGAAGCTTTTCTAAAATATGAAAAATGTATTGAGACCTCCCGAGACATTGAATTATATTATGACAAAGCTCTTGTTCTGGAAGAACTCAAGAGATACAAAGAAGCTAATGAGTCACTCGATGAGCTCCTTGAAAATGATCCACAACATGCCAGGGCATGGTACCGAAAAGGAAAGATTCTTTTCAAACTTTCAGAAGATGAAAAAGCCAAAGATGCACTGGATAAATCCATAAAATATTTTAAAATCTTGACAGAAGAGAATCAAAATAATCCAGATCACTGGTACAATAAAGGTGCTGCTCATTCAAACCTGGCTGAAGTTCTTGGAAAACCCAAAAAACAGCAGGATGACGAGGAGATACTCAAAAAACAGCAGGATGTCAAAGCTGAATACGAGAAAGCTATAAAAGCTTTCGATAACGCTACAAACTTAAATCCAATTTATTCGCTGGCATGGAATAACAAAGGCAATACATATTTAAAGCTTAAAAAATACAGCCGTGCTATTGAAGCTTTTAAAAAAGCTGTAGAAATTAATCCAAATTACGATTTAGCAAGGAATAACCAAGGCAATGCGTTATCTTTGACGGGAGAATATGAAGAAGCTATTAAAATTTATTCAAAAGTAGTGGATAAAAACCACAACCCAAGCTTCTATAAATCCTGGAACAACAAGGGACTCGCTCTTTCCAAACTTGAAAGATATGATGAGGCTATAAATGCTTTTGATAAAGCAATCGAAGTAAACCCGACTTTTGCTGATGCTTGGAGCAACAAAGGACTTGTCCTTTACAAACTTGATATAAAATCGGAGGCTAAAAAGTCTTTTGAAAAAGCATTTGAAATAGAGCCGGAAAATGCGAGCGCCTCCAACAATTTAGGAGTTATTTTTTCTTGGTATGGGGAATTAGACAGAGCAAAAAAACTTTTTGAACACACCATTCAAGAAGACTCTGACAATGTTTTAGGACATGCTTACTTAGCAGAACTTTTCTTGAGCGGTGGGAGTGTCGAAAAAGCTTCCAAGGAAGTGAAGGAAGCACTTGATCTTTTAAAAGGCAACACCAACGATGATATAAGTTCAGCTTATGTTTATTGCTTAGATGGTCGAGTAAAGATAGAAGGTCAATCAAAGGACGAAAATGGAAAATATGGCGAAGCAGTAGAATCATTTGAAAAAGCAACTTCCTATGATATTGAAGATCCGACGTTAATCCTCTGGTCGGTATACGGAAAATATCTCTGCCAAAAATTTGGAACTAATGAAGAAGATAAAACCGGAGATGAATCTAATAAGGATCAAAGTGATGAAAAAGAAGAATCTTCGGAGGAATCAAAAGCAAATTCTGGAAATACTTCATCAGAATCCGGTGAAAAAAATCCCAACGAGCATTTTCTTTCGATTATATCTGATCTAGAAAGAGTACTGCATTTTTGTAACAGACCTGCAATAAAGAGAAATTCAGTATCAGAATCAGTTAAACAAAATCTACTGATGCAATTCTCTTTGTTCGCATGCTCAATATCCATTATTTTGTTGACAATATTCTTAATTTCGGAAGTGGGACTTTTTGACTTGATTAACGAATTTTTAGAATGGATATGGGATCTTATTCAAAATTTAATGTCAACCAAAATTTTATTCTTGTTAATACTCTTGTTAATACTTTTTTTATTGATCTCAGTATGCTTATTGGTAGGATTAGTTATTAAAGACTTTGAGATAGCAGACTTGAAGATCTTAAAAAAAGAAATTCCTTTATTGTACTCACCAGCAATGAAAATATTCCAGTTTGAATCGATATTCGAAAGGATTAGATCCGCTCTAAAATCTATGGTTTCAAACACTATAGATATCGGACCTGAGTCCAGCTATCAAAAAATATCGGCTACTTATACTGATTCAGAATTAAACTCTGCGATAAAAATAAATACACAACTTGCTAAATTAGACTGTCACAAAGATATCAAAGCATACGCCCTGTATCTTCTGGGCTATTTTTACTACAAACTTCAGGACTGCAATACCGCTAAAGAAAAACTTCAAGAATGTATCAGATTGAAATCAGGCACAAAAACCGATAAAGCTGCCAAAAACTTGCTCGCGAATATCTGGAAGCACGAAATAAAGCCGCCATTCTGGACTTACTGGTTTAATTCTCCTGTGAAAACCTGGAGGAGAAGGTCTTTCGGCTTTTTAACTTTGATCGGGATTTTATTGTTATTGTTTGTACATCCGGAGAATTCGGCACCTGCAACTCTGGAGGAATACCCCTGGAACATAACGGATGGGGAGCAAAACGCTGATGGAATAAAATACATAATTATTCCAACCAATAACAGCACCTTAAATATTACAGGTCCCGTCCAGATGAAGATTTATTCGTCCAACATTTCAAATGACTCAAATATCAATAAATCTTCAAATAATTTAAGTTCTATCGAGATGGATATTCATTCTTCGAAGATATTTTATGACCCAAATATCAAAACGCTTTCAAATAAATCCTTCCTGACTAATAACAGCACCTCGAATATTTTCGTTCATATCCGGATGGATATTCATTCGTCCACAGTCAATACGTCTTCAACTGCTACAAACCTCTCGACAAACAATACAATCTTATATTTCAATACGTCTTCAAATACCGCAACCCTCTCGACCAACAATACAACCTTATATGTCAATACCCCTTCAAATGCTAGAACCTTCCCAATCAACAACACAACCTTAAATATTTCAGATTATACCCGGATGAGCATTAATTCCTCAAAAATATTTTATTCTTCAGATGATACATCAACTCCGACCAATAACACCACTTTAAATGTTTTAGTTCCCACAAAGGTGAACATTTATCCGCAAATACCGGACAATGCATTTGCCGGAATTTTACTTTTTATTCTAATCCTGATTTTAATATCCCCCAGCATTAGAATAAAAGATGCTCTTACTGTAACATTCAATAGAGAAGTAGCCGGTTCAACTCTAAACTTAACAACAGAGATTGAGGCTCCACCAGAATTCAATTTTGAGCTCTCTCCATCTCTTATGCAGGATGTAATCAAAAAACTGGATGAGAACCTGTAAGGTGCTTTCGGGAAAGACGGTTGAGTGCACGCAGCAGGCCAACACAGCCAAAAAATAAAAAACAAGATTTGAAAATCCGGCGCCACATGATAGTAAATAGAAACCGGAATTTAATCGTAGAAGCAAAGGTATCAAGGGCGGGGTTTTTTAATCCGCTTTTATTGAGTACCGGGGTACTCACCGGCCGAAGGCCGGCCTTTCCCTGACTGAAATTAAAAAGAAGTTGAAATAGAAAGTATATGAAGGTTTTTTGAATTGAGAGCTGACACATAAAGATGTAATCATGTACAGTGATATTTTCTTCATTAATTTACGCTGGCTTTTTTTACTTTGCATTCTACTTTTCAGTTTACTTCTGGAAAAGCCGGCCGCCTTTGGCGCCCGGTGAGAGTCCCGGTACCCACCATGCGGCCCTGAAAACCCGGTTTCGGATTTTCAAGAAACGTACCATTGAAAGGAAGAAGGCTTCTTTTAATTTCTTTTAGAAATCAAGGTTGTTCCGGGAAAGTTCATTCAGCTACCCCGGCACTGTAGAAATATAAAATATAAGATTTTGAACTCTGCGTTTATTTTAAGCTAAAAGTTACCACCTATATCGGTAACTTTGTCCCAATAGTTATAATCCATATCGGTAACTTTTAAGCTGCTTAACAGACCCGGCACATCCCTGCTAAGCGCAACCGACCTGAACCACCTTACGGCTTCCCCGTAAATTTCCGGTATTTTTTGATAGTCACCGATATATCTCTGTGTTTTTCTTTTTCAAGCCGCTTCAGTCCGATTTCGGATTTTTTTGACTGGAATACGAGTTCTTCGGTTAGCCTGTGGTAGCTTTCCAGCCGCTCCTCCTGAATGAGCCCATCCACCACTGCCTGCAGGACAGCACAGCCCGGCTCATTATGGTGGGTGCAATCTTTGAACCGGCAGTTTTGGGCTGCACTGATGATATCGGAAAAGGCTTTTTCAAGGCCTTCGGAAGAGTCTCCGAGCTGGATTTCCCTGATTCCGGGGTTATCGATAACAATTGCGCCGCCGGGAAGCAGGAAGAGCTGGCGGACTGTGGTTGTATGCCTTCCTTTATCATCGTCTTTTCGGACGTCGGCGGTTTTCTGGACGGTTTTGTCAAAAAGGGCGTTTATTAGCGTGGATTTTCCTACACCTGAAGAGCCGATCAGTGCCACCGTTTCCCCGGGGTTCAGATAAGGGTTGAGGGCATCAAGCCCTGACTTTGAAAGGGCGCTCAGGGGGATTACCGGCACATCCCCTGCAATGGACCGTATTTTTTCGACCAGGCGAGCAGGGTTGTCGGCAAGGTCGGACTTGTTCAGTAGAATCACCGGGTTTGCCCCGGAAGAATACACAACGGTAAGGTAGCGTTCGAGCCTTCGCAGGTTGAGGTCTTTTCCTGCTGCAGTCACAATGAAGATGGTATCGATATTTGTGGCAAGCACCTGCTCCCCGCCTCCTTCTCCAGCCGCCCCTCTAGAAAGGCAAGTCCTTCTGGGCAGGATATTTACGACCAGGCGTGAGCCCGTTTCCGGCTGGTCCAGCAAAACGACGAAATCCCCAACAACCGGTTGCTTGCCGATCCGCAGGAGTGCTCCAGAGATTCCCGCCTGCACGGCAGCCCCGGGAATAAGGATGTCGCAGACCGTTTTATGCCTGGATACCACTCTTCCGGCAATGTAAGGGCCTTCGTAGGCAGAAAAAGCCGATTCAAGCTCTTCATTCCACCCGGGAACGGCCTTCATTCGGTCATGAACCGGACCTTCAGCTTCAGGATGGTCATTCATTGAATGAAACTATCACTTTTAAATGGATAAGTCTTTTGATTCATTATTTATCATCAGCCCGATTACACAGCTCACAGGGACTATAAAAATATAAAAAATGAGATTTGGAAAATCCTCACCCAGGAATTCGTCCAACCAAAAAGTCATCCAACCAAAAAGTCATCCAACCAAAAAGTCATCCAACCAAAAAGTCATCCAACCAGATAGCCATCCCAACTCGACAGCCACCCCGCTTCAAACACTTTTTATACTAAAGTGGAAAATTCAGGATAATGAATACTCTGGCTTTCCCTCAGATCATGATAATTTTAATTGTCATCGCTATAGTTATTCCCCTCATTTTCTACCGGCTGGGAAAAAAGGTCAATAAGACCGGCAAATACACAAAAAGCTACGGAAAAGAGAAGGAAGATGCAATGGGGACCGGGCTTGCCCTTGGCATGTCATTGGGTTTGCTAATTGGCCTCATGACGGATAATATCGCCCTGGGAGTTGCTCTCGGACCTGCCCTGGGAATGGCGATTGGAGCAGCGTTAGGGGCAGACGAGAAGGAAAAATAAGGAGATTTGAAAGAGGGGTGACCGTCTCATGTTGAGTTTGTTTCAAATAATTAAAGGTGTGTTTTAATCCGCTTTTATCGAGTACCGGCGTACTCACCGGCCGAAGGCCGGCCTTTGCAGGACTGAAATTAAAAAGAAGCTGAAATAGAAATCACAGGAAGGTTTTTTGCGGTGAGTACTGGCACATAAAAACTGCAATCAGGTGCAGTAATATTGTTCTCATCAATCCAGACTGGCATTTTTACTCTGCAATTTATTATTCAATTTACTTCTGGAAAAGCCGGCCGCCTTCGGCGCCCGGTGAGAGTCACGGTACCCACCAGGCAGTCCTGAAAACCCTATTTTGGATTTTCCAGAAACTTCACAAACCTTAGATCCCAAATTTTAAGCGCATATAAGCATTATGTGGTCTCAATTGATGCCGATTTTGGAGCCAAATCTAAAAAACCATGTGCGTATAGTTTAAGCACATAGTTCAATATCGGGAGGCCTTTATGCGCCTAAAAATGCGGAATGCAGGTCACAAAAAAGTGATGGCCGGGCTTCTTTCGGTTTCCTTTAGAAATTACAGTTGTTCCGGAAAAGTTTATGCAGCATGCCGACACAATCAAAAAATAAAAAATGAGTCTTAGAATTCGAGTTTCTATTCTTAAGATCCCCTTTCTCCCAGCTTCCTGAATATTTTTTCCGATTTTGCAGTAAATTTTTTTGCATCCTCATCCCGGCCCAGTTCTGAAAGGGTTTTTGCATATTCTCCAGAGATTTCAGCTATTTTTGCCAGATACCGGAATCCTTCAGCTTTGCTTCCTCGCCTTCTTCAAGGAATACAGAGGCAATATTCATGAATCCTTTTGCGCTGTCTTTCATTTCTTCTTCTAATTTTTCCAGCTCTTCTTTATCCAATTCTTTCAGGAATTTGAGGGCCAGGTTCCATCATCAAGAATCATCTCATAATACTCAAGGGCTTCCGAATACTGCTCCTTCACAAGCCTCTTTTGTCCTGTTTCCGCATAAAGGGAGCCCAGTTTATCATAGGCATTACTTTTGGCCTTTAAATCTCTCCAGTGTGCCAGATCATCAAAAAGTTCATCAAAGGCTTCAACAGCACGCTCTTGCAGTTCAATTGCGGATTCATAGTCCTGCTGCATTACATGGAGGTCCACAAGCTTTCCAAGGGTCTGGACAAGCTCGTTTCTATACATATTACTCTCAGGAACCAGCTCAAATGCCCTTTCTCTTTTCTCCAGAAGTTTTTCGTAGTACTGCATTGCGTTTTCGGGTTCCATGTCCTCCGACTTAAACCTTTCATAAAGCTTTCCGATGGCTTCGTTGATTAAGGCAATTTCAATTTCGTTTTCCGTATCCTCGGGATCCATCTCCAGAAGAATCTCGTGGACCTTTATTTTTTTCAGGTAACACTTTTCGGCATCCCCCACACTGCCTGTTCTTTTAAAGTGTCCCGCAAGTTGACTAAATGTTTTCAAAAGGGTGAATTGAAGATCCGAATCCTCCCCGTCCAAATCGGAAGTCCTGAGAATATCCATGACTTTATCATAAAAGGCCTGGCCCTCCTCCGGCTTATCCATGGACATCAGGACCGCCCCCTTTTGCAGCAGAGCCTGGCACAGAAAATCTTGATTCTTCGATTTTTTCCGCCAGCTTTTCGGCCTTATCACGTTTCTCAAGAGCTTTTTTGTACTTTTTCCTTTCAAGAAGAGAAAAAGCGTCTTTTAAATTTCTATTCAGTAAATCTTCGGTTTGTTTGGACATGGAAATAAATTGGAACACCAGATATTTGAATTAAAAGACTTATCAGGCCAAATGGGGAATTGTTGGCTGATTCAAAAAAAAGGTCGCCCCTTTTGAATCCTTACTTCTCACTCAACCCTGCCCCGGATCTTCCAGAAGCTCCCTTCTAAAAAGGAAGTGGAATTCATTCCATTTCTACTTGAATGAACAATTTATAGATTCCTACAATGTTAAATTATTTCAGGCTACAAAAGTATAACTTCCATGATACCATGAAAAGACAAAAAATGTGGGTCTATAGTTCAAAAAAGCCTCCCAGGCCTAAGGTGCCAGAAAATATAAAGGAGGAGGTAGAAACAAAAGCAAAGGAACTTATTGAATCGTTTCTAAAGCCAGAACACATCCAGCCTCCACCTGAAGATATGCAATTCAACTATATCGTGGATATTTATACGAAATGGTATCGCAGCTTCTTTTACTTCTGTGCGAAGTACGCCTCCCCGGGCCCATACTCCATATCCCCATTTTTTGAAATGAAGTTTGCCCGCATGGGATATTTTGGGGATGGCCTTTTCGACCTTTCATACATGAGACACACAAAGCAATGGTTTGAACTATTCCAAGATTTATCCGTAGATGAATGTTTAGAAACAATCAGGGACGATCCCCACTTCCTGGCCTGAAAGGAAGGGCATTCATGCTGGAGTTGTGGAGAAAGCTCAAGCTTTATCCCAACATACGAAAATTAATAATAATTAAATCAAATAAAGGGTATTATGAATCGGAAATTTCCAATTATTCAATATGCTGAAATCGATACTTATCGATAACTATCATTACCTCCATAGATTACCATCAATAACCACCATCAATAACCACCATCAATAACCACCATCTAAACCTGGCAGAAAAAAAAAGCACGAGAGGAGATTAAATGAGAATAAGCACTCTTCGATTACGCAATTTCCGTAAATTTGAAGACTATACGTTCCAGTTTCACCCCCGGTTTACGGTTCTGATCGGGGATAATGCATCGGGGAAGTCGTCAATCCTGGATGCATTATCAGTCATGCTTGGAAGTTATCTGCTCAGGTTTCAGGTTGGGCCTTTTGGCAGGTCCGGGATAAAAAAGGAAGAGGCCAGGCTGAAGATCTTTGAAATACATGACCAGGTTACCCAGGAGCAGCAGATACCCTCATTTCTGGAAGTAGAGGGGTTTTTACATGAGGTCCCGGTTGAATGGAGAAGGACTTTAGGAGATCGGGGCCGAGAAGCCCGTTACCTCATTCAACTCGGGGAAAGGGATCTGGAACTTGTCAGGGGTGGTAAAGACATAACCCTTCCCATTTTGCTTTACTATGGGACCAGCCGGCTATGGGACATACACCGAAAAGTCCCTATTGGAAAGCCCGAATCAAGGACCGTAGGCTATCGAAACTGCCTTGACCCGAAGTCTGACCACTACCTTTTTGAAAAATGGTTTAAACAACTCGAACTCTCCGCCCTTCAGAAAAAGAAAGAAATTGGAGTTCTGGAAGCCGTGCGGAGTGCCGTAAAGGTGTGCATTCCCGGAGCGAAGCATTTCTATTATGACGTGGCCAGCGATGCCTTGATGATTGAGCTGGAAAAAGACGGTTACTGTCTGTTTAATAACCTGAGTGACGGATATCGAAATATGCTGGCCATGGTCGCAGATATTGTACACCGGGCAGCTCGTCTGAACCCTCATCTGGGCGTAAATGTGGTAAATGAAAGTTCCGGAGTCGTGCTTATCGATGAAATCGACCTTCACCTCCACCCAAAGTGGCAGCGTCGCGTTGTCGGGAATTTGCAGAAAGCTTTTCCGAAAATTCAATTCATTGTCACAACTCATTCACCCTTTATTCTGCAGTCCCTTGATCCAGGTGAAGTCATCGACCTCGATAAAGTAGGCGGGGAGCCAATCGTCAGCCCGAAAGAGGATATTGCCGAGCCGTCACCTGAAGGGGAATACAGCAATAAAAGCATTGAAGATATTGTAGAAGACATAATGGGAATTGAAGTGCCTCAGCGAAGTCACCGCTATCAGGAAATGTACTCCGCTGCCAAAGAGTATTATAAAGTGCTTCAGGAAGCAGAGAATGTTAGTCTGGAGAAAAAAGAGGAGCTCAAAAGAAAACTCGATGAGTTGTCCGCTCCTTTCAGTGACAATCCGGCATATCATGCCTTTCTCGAAATGGAAAGGATGGCCGCAGGGCTGGGCACATCAAAACAGGAGAATAAATAATGCGTCCTGTCGTTAGAGGTCCCTGGCCGACTGATACGGAT
The DNA here is from genome assembly GCA_965601435.1 of uncultured Methanosarcina sp. Taxonomy (GTDB): domain Archaea; phylum Halobacteriota; class Methanosarcinia; order Methanosarcinales; family Methanosarcinaceae; genus MTP4. The sequence goes on along the minus strand of CBFCWE010000004.1, from coordinate 59,901 downwards.
GGAAAAGAAATACAGTTTACAGAATATCAAAAAGCACGGGGAGAACTCATCAAACGGCTTGGAGAAATCTGCTCTTATTGTGAAATGCATCTGGATACCTCCCTGGCTGTAGAACACATGCGACCCAAAAAGCCAGAAGGTGCAAATGAAGATATTCCTGATCGTAAATCAGACTGGAATAATTTTCTTCTAGCCTGTACAAACTGTAACTCTACGAAAGGACGCAAAGATGTTGTTTTGAATGAGTACTTTTGGCCGGATAGGGATAACACTTTTCGTGCATTCACATACTCAGAAGGGGGGATTGTAAAACCTTCTGAAGAACTGGATGTAGAGTTAAGAGAAAAAGCAGAAGCTACCATAAAATTAGTTGGCCTGGACAGGTATCCTCTTAATGACCCCAAAGCTTCTGACCGCCGATGGCAAAACCGTAGAGAAGCCTGGGACATAGCTATTCGATCAAAAGAGCGCCTTTCTCGAAATAAAAACAAAGACTTTCGTGAGATTATAACCGATTTAATGACCTCCAGGGCCTACTGGAGCGTCTGGATGACGGTATTCCAGAACGACTCGGACATGCTGAAGCGATTCATAGAGGCAGTACCTGGAACAGCAACTGAATGCTTTGATGAAAACGGAAACCCTCTTCTCAGGCCTGGTGGTCAGGTATAAATTCAACCTTTTTTATAATTTTCAGGTAGCCATCCATTACGACAAACTGACCCTTGGGACCACAAAAACTGAACTCCTCTTCGTTGAAAAAATGATCCGCCTGCTGGAAATCGGCGGAAAGTGCGGCGTAATCGTGCCTGATGGAGTCCTCTTCGGAAGCTTGACTGGCCACAAAAACCTGCGGAAGCTGCTGCTTGAAACCTGCCAGCTTGAAGGAATCGTCTCGGTGCCGTCCGGGGTCTTCAAGCCCTATGCGGGAGTTTCCACGGCGGTTTTGATCTTCACCAGAGGCGGGAGCACGGAAAAGGTCTGGTTCTACGACATGGAAGCCGATGGGTATTCGCTGGACGATAAGCGGAGGCCCACAGACAGAAAAGGGGATATTCCGGATATCATCGAGAACTTCCGGAAGAGGAGAGAAGAGAATCCCGGGGACAGGAAGGGGAAGTGTTTCTATGTGCCCGCGGAGGAAATCAAAGTCGCGCTGGCGCACCCCGCTGCAAGCAACTGGGTATTCGACTGAAATAAATTGCGGCAAACAATGTATTATAATATTTTTCATGTCATGCATACCTAAGTTATGGGATCTACAAACGAAGGCCAGGCCCGGAACAGTGGAGAAAATGATTTCAGAAGAGGTGGGCCGAAGGTCTTTCATGAACTCGAACTTTTTTGATTTTCGGCTTTCTTTTCCTGTTTTAGCCGATTTTGTCCCGCTCTCGAAGCAGAGCGGCTTTTTCAGTGTCAAGAAGAAGCTGAAGAAGATATGAAGAACAAAACACACCAGGGTATTGAAAAACGGCCATGAAGCAAGCTGGCTGCGGGAAAGATTCAGGAAAATTAGGAATGAAGGTTGAAACAGGTTGAAAAGAGCTTATTTTCTATCTCAGGAATAGATTTCCTTAACCCTTCTGACCCGGCCGTCTTCTAACTGGACTTTTATTCCATGCGGATGAGTTGAAGAGTTGGTTTATATTCATTTTAAAACGCCCAGGTTAGTTTTTCCAGTTTTGTGGCTTGTAATCATGGTATTTGTATGAGATTCAATTGTTCCATGTTTTAAACAAAGTATAAGATATTGTCAAAGACTGTTCAACAGTGATATATTTTTAAATAATAACTGCATATTTGCGCACACAGTCAATTATTAGTTATTATAACATGTTCAGGTGGCGGAATAAATGTCGATGATTGGAAAATTTATTAAATCGATTATTAGCATTGTTTTTCTGATTACAATATTCAATTTTTCATTTTTAATATGTTCTATATTTGTAGCAGAATATATTTCAGGAGAAGAGCTTTTAAGTGATTCAATGGGATCATTCGATGATATTGACACCAATGTCATGTTCACAGAAAAAGAAGACGTGACCTTTGTTTTCAAAGTTCCGGCAAGGTTCGGATCAGAGTCTTTGAAAATAACTATAGTTGACCCTCAAAACAAAGAATACTCCTGGCAAAAAATGATCACTACAGGCGCAGCATCCAATTCCAGAGGGGGGAAATATACCGACTCCTTAACCGTGTTCACCCCGAGAGCATCAGGAATGCATCAAATAAGAATAAGCAATGCTGTGGTTAATACGGACGTCAGGCTGGTCTCAGGAATGACACACCCACCCGAACAACCTCTCTATTTCAAAACCCTTATCATTTCGACAGTACTCATGATAATTGGATTCATGTTATTTGGGACTTCGGCAAAAAAGGCTCCTCTCATTCCCGGGCTCAAGAGTACAGGTTTTGAAGCACTCATTGCACTTCCCATAAGTCTGTATATTGTCTATAGTGTAGCCTTTTAGGCTTCTTTATAAAGATTGGATCTAATCAAAAGCAAGCCCGGAAGAACGGCTTTTCAGGAACTCGAACTTTTTTGTTTCCGGGCCTGTTTTCCTGTTTTTGTTTGGTTTTCCATAATGAGGATGTGGCCGAAGTGAAAAAACAGGAGTTAAAAACCTTGTACGAATTTAAAAGGCACCTCTGCAACACGGGCCATGAAGGCTATAAATACTATAGCAAATATAACAAAAAGCATGGCTGAAACCACAACCATACAGGTAAAAACGAAGACAAGAGACGAATTACGTGCCATTGGGTCAATGGGTGATGATTACAACAACGTCATAGAAAAGCTGATCCGGGAACACAACAGAAACAAATTGGTTGAATACAGCAGGAAAATGGTAGAAGAACACGAAGACGAGTTTGTGAATATAGATGAGCTTTAATGTCCTGATTCTCCCACGCCTTTTTGATGAGATTCCCGCCGAACTGAAGGAGAACATAAAATCGGCACTCAAAGACCTTAATAATCCGTACCCTGGCTCCGGGGGCAATAAAAAAGAAATCAAAGGTGCCGGGGACTCTGCATACCGTTTGAGAGTGGGAAGTTATCGAATTTTTTACAGAATTGACAAAGACAAAAAGAAAGTTTACGTTTTTGATATTCTCACAGCTGAACAGGCGCATAAAAAGTACGGGCGGATATGACTATTTTCATTACCTTTTTTAGAAAAAGAGCTCCTGCAAAGTGGATGAAGTTGGCCGGAACTTTAAAAAGATAAAAAAGATAATTTTGATGATCAGACGCCTCATCATCAGAAGGAGGCGCCGGAGTTTAATTGTTTAGATTAAAGGCATAGGGGCCGAGTTTTTTAATCCGCTTTTATCAGGTACCGGCGTACTCACCGGCCAAAGGCCGGCCTTTTCAGGACTGAAATTAAAAAGAAGCTGAAATAGAAATCACAGGAAGGTTTTTTGAAGTTAGCACTGGCATGTCAAAAGGTTTGAAATAAGGTGCAGTGATAATTTCTAACAAATCTAAGCTGGCGTTTTTTACTCTGCAATTTATTATTCAATTTACTTTTGGAAAAGCCGGCCGCCTCCGGCGCCCGGTGAGAGCCCCGGAACCGATTAAGCAATCATACGAACTTGTTTTGATTTTCTGAAAGCTTCTACATCAAAAGGTTAGGAAGGATTCTTTCCACCGGGGAGAAGATCGAGAACCCTAAGTTCCTGAAAAAGTCTTTGAACCGCCTGAAAACCCTCCAGAGAAGGGTCAGCAGGAAACAGAAAGGGTCCAGGAACCGGAAGAAAGCCGTAAAACAGCTTGCTCTAATTCATGAGAAAATCTCCAACCAGAGACACGATTTCCAGCACAAGATCAGCAATGTTCTTATCAGCGACAACCAGGCTCTCGGAATCGAAACTCTGAACATTAAGGGGATTAAAAAAACCATAAGCTTGCTCAGGCTGTAAGTGATTCGGCATGGGGAAGCTTGTTTCAAAACTGGAATATAAGGCTAAAAGGCTCGGCAAAACCGTTATCAGGATCGGGATGTGGGGGCCTTCCACAAAGACCTGTAACGTTTGCGGATACCACAACAGGGACATAACTCTGGCTGTCCGGGAATGGGAATGCCCCGATTGTGGGACGTTCCATGATAGGGACATTAACGCCGCTATCAACATCAAAAAGTTTGCACTAGCAACTTAATTCAAGACCACCCGTGGGACACGGGAAAGAGCCTGTGGATTCGTGGAGGTTGCTCCGGAAAATGAAAGAGGAAGTCCCTTCCTAAAAAACCTGAACCATCAGGCAAAGGTTTTAGGGAGGGGTAGTTTACTTTTCAATCGCCATCTTGACTGCCTTTTTGCCCCCCGGGGCCTTTGTAAGCGCATATGCTAAGTCAAGCCTATCAAAGTCAGCTCGGTCGAAGTCAAGCCTGAGGTTCTTTATTTTCTGGTCATCAAATTCCAGTACTCCAGCCTGCTTTGATAAGATTTCACTGCCATCGTAGAGTGTTGCTTTTAGGGTGAATTTCCTGAAAAACAGGCTACCTCCGATAAATCCGTTTTCAGGGATTATCCGGAGTTCGGTAAAATAACTGTAGATCAATTCCATCCACTTTTTTGCCTCAGTTTTCCCCTTAATTTTCTGTCCTAAAAGAAAGATTTCACAGTTTTCATTAAAATATGAAAGTATTGTTACAGTGTCTTTTGCTTCAATTGCTTTGTCTATCCGTAGCGTTATTTCATGCATGGTTTCAGACATTGATACTCCCCAATTACGTACTATTACTCTGTCCCAACTTCTAAATATATTTTTCGATGATTTGGAGGGTAATTGAAAAGTAAGGTGATTGAAAAGAAAAATGTAAAATAATCGCAATAAACTGAATTACATCTCTGTTTCTTTGCATCTTTTGCTTCATTCACCTTATTTTTTGACATTCTTTACATTTTTAATAAACTTTTGAGCATTTTTCAAAACCAGGGCAATAAATTTAATATATTTCTCCTGCACATTTTTATTTACTTATCTATTATAGTGCATTACTTTTTAAAAACAAACAGGTAATTGTTGAGAAATATTTTTATTATGTTTTCATAGGCTTTTTGGACCTCCGGCATATGGCCGGAGTTGAAGGGCCTGAAATAGAGGTATATCATGGACTTTATGAAATTTTATAGGGCAGTAATCCCTCTTGCAATCCTGATCGTACTTTTTTCAGGGTGCATAAGCTCTCCGGAGGAAGTTGTTGAGGAAGTTGTGACAGAGATCGGGGACATCTCCGACACGGAAGTTCCCTTGCCGGTGCTTCCGGAGGATAATGTGGTTCAGGCTCCGGTTAGCGGAGCCAACGGCACTGTGGGGGAGGAGGCCGGTGAATATGAGGATAGTAATGAAACAGGTGATACCGGAGCCGGGGAGCTTCCCTATACTACAAGGTCCCTTTCGGATACCGAAGGGCAGGCCGAAACAATAAGAGTTGGGGCGTTTAATATCCAGGTATTCGGAGTCACCAAAGCCTCAAAACCCGAAGTCATGGAAGTCCTTGCACAGATCATACGCAGCTACGACGTCGTGGCGGTCCAGGAGATCCGGGACAAATCCCAGACGGCTCTCCCTCAGCTTGTCGATGCCGTGAACCGTGAAGGGGCAAACTACGAATATGTAGTGAGCGAGCGGCTGGGCAGGACTACAAGCAAGGAACAGTATGCCTACGTGTATGATAGCAGCAGGCTCAGGCTGGCAGGAGAGCCTAATACCTACCCTGAACCTGAAGGTACTGACCCCTTCCACAGGCAGCCTTATATTGCCGGATTCGAGCTGCCGGAGGAAAACTTCAGTTTTGTCCTGCTCACAATTCACACCGATCCGGACGAGGCTGAAGAAGAAATAAATTCCCTGGACGAGGCTGTTGAATACGCTCGTACTGCCTACCCTGAGGAAGACGACTTCATCCTGATGGGCGACCTCAACGCTGACGGCTCATATTACGATGAGGACGCCCCGGGCGACCTTAGAGGTGATGACTACTACTGGTTGATAAACAACAGCCTGGACACTACAACAAAGGCAACCGATTATACCTATGACAGGATAATCGTAAGTGAAGGCGCAGAGTCCCAATTCACCGGGGATGTCGGGGTTTTCAGGTATGACCTGGCTTATAACCTTAGTTATGATGAAACGACTGCCGTTTCCGACCACTACCCGGTTTATGCCGAATTCCTCACCTCCGGGGATGATTTTTAAGGAGATGCGTATAAGAGAGGCGTATAAGAGAAGCGTATAAGAAAATGAGTTCCAGGAAGGTGAGCTTTAAAATTTATTCTCATCTCCTGCTTTTTTATTATTTCAGAGGTTCCTGTATGTATTTGGTTTTGATAAGCGGATCTTCTTTTCCACGATATTGTGATAATTCATATCATTCGAAGTATATTTATTTAGATGCCGTTGTCTTCTTCGCCCCAAATAATAAATAATTTTTATATGTTTCAAACTCAAACTAACTACTAACTTTGCTAAATATCCAATATTCGCCCGAATGGCAGTCTCCACAGTCTTCAGGGCTCCATGCAGCACCGGATGCCGCAAAAAGAACCTCAAGCAGAGCTATAACTATCCCCTGTTTCTTCACCTGTTTTTTCACCCGGATCACTCCCCTGTCTTTTTCGTGTATTTGCCTTATTATTTGGACATACCGGGATTTAAAGCATAATTTCCTGAAGAAATTGAGACCGAAAGTAAGGCAGAAAGAAATAAGGCGAAAGTAAGACAAAAGTAAGAAAGAAAAACGATTTTTTAAATAGCAAGAAATAGAACCATCTTTTGTTTCGAAAAGTTCCGGACTTAAATATTGCTGAAAAAAATATTTCAGATAAGATATTTTCGTCGATACATTCCATTAACACATTTTGTAAAAATACTTCTTTCAGATTTAAATTTTACCGGGAGTGATCCATCATGGCAAGAATTCTTTCCGAAAAAGACATTGACCTGTTGAAAAAACTTGCACCCGAATGCGAAGACCTGCTCTGTTCCGGTTCAGGCGTTCCCTATCGTTCGATCCTTCCTCCCCTGGCAAACCACTACTCCGAAGACGCCATCGATTTCCATCGAAGGATCAGCGGAATTCCCCCCGTGGACCTGGAATACCTCATCTCCCTTATCCTGAATGGGGAAGAGAGCCTCGGCTGTGTACCCCCTGACTACATAGTTATCTTCCTGCGGGCCGTGGAAGGGAAACTCGGAGAAAAAACCGCAGCTACGGTCAGGCAGAAGTATGAGGAAAACCACGAATGCCGCACTGAACTCAAATTTTAAATGTTTATTGTTTGTAGAACTTCCTCCCCCGCCTATTACGGAAAAGCTCTGCCCTTATCAGGCATGTCATTCCCAAAAGTCCCGGGGAAAATTTCGGAGATTTCTACAAACCGGATAAACTCTTTCCGGACTCAGGGTTTTTCACCATTTTCCATGCGATATGACATAAAAAGTATTATGAATAGTGCTTATTTTCAAACGAGAACTCCCCAGTTTCCTGCATTCTCCGTAAACTGTCCTTATCCGAGACATGCGCCAAAAAAGCCCGGGGATTATTTTCCGTAATTCTACAAAAAGGAAATGAATTTTCCATATTTCATGCTTGTTCCAGGGATGCAAACGGGCTTTAAAAATTCCCGGTCCTGAACTGGCAATGAGATTCAAAAATCCCGAAAGGACTAAATTATTTAAATTTTCCAGCTGGGTGCATCGGCAGGTTTCAGGGCACCTTTTTTGAACTGTTCGACTGCGGATGCGACCGAACCGCTGACTCCTGTCACCACCATGACATTTTCTTCAGAGAGAACCCTGAAAGCCTCGGGGCCGATTTTGCCCGTTAGCAGTACGTTAGTATCTTTCTTTACTATTTTCTGGGCTACCTGTATCCCCAAACCCAGTGTTGAAACACCCGGGTTTTCAAGTGCCTCGAATTCCATTGTCTCAGGATCGACAATGATAAAATACGGAGCCCTTCCAAAATGCAAATCCATGGAAGAGTCCAGACTCCCGTTTATAGCTGTTACACATATTTTCACTGATTTCCCCTCAATGTTAGCAGGATTCTTCAGGTTGTTTGAAGCTTACAATCGGGGTTTTACCCCATCGGCTCTTTTTTAAATAAGTATGTCTCTTTTAGCAACCCCTGATTAACCGTTGATGACCCTGATATAAGTAAGTTCTGTTGTCCAGGCTGCTTCTTTATTTCTGCTAACGAAGGCGAAAAGCCAGGGGTAAAAAGTGAATGATACTAAAAGAATAGGGGTAATAATTTCATTAAAAAAGTAACTTAATAAAAAAGTTAGTAGCCCGGCACGGATTATGATCAAAATGTAAATAAACCTACCCCTCATAAAGTAGGTGATCATATGGCAAATGTTGATGATGTGCATGGCTTTAGCTTAAGAAATAAAAAGGCAATGTTCAGGCTCGAGGAGCTTGACACGGACCCTCATAATAAGGAATTGATTAAACGTTTTGTAATTTCGTGTCGTAAGGAAAGGATTGCTCAGAGTACTATTATAGGGTATGTCGAGCATGCAAAACGAATGATTGAACGCCTGGCAGAGATTGGCATCACAAAAACATTGGATCAGGTGGATTCGTACGACTTTGACAGGCTGCTCTTTTACCTGGAGGATGAGTACCAAGGGAGATATAGGGGCCAGAAGGGCTTGTCCCAAAATTCCCTGAGGAATTATAAAAAATTCATGAAGAAATTCCATCGGTGGTTGGGGGATGGGGACCAGCCGGACTGGGTGAAAAAGATTCGACTCGAAGTAATCGAGACCCCTGTCCAACCCTCGGATTTGCTAACGAAAGAAGAATTCGATAAACTTCTTAATACCTGCAGGCATCCCCGGGATAAGGCCTTTCTCACTGTGCTTGCAGATAGTGGAATGAGGGTCGGGGCCCTTTCTTCATGCCGTTTAAAGGATGTAGTATTCAATAAATATGGAGCTGTGATTTACCTCTCTAAAACGAGTAAGAGCCTTAAGACTACGAAACCAAAAGGAATCCCTATCACTTGGTCAACCGGGTTTCTGAACCAATGGCTCTCTGTACATCCAGATAGGGAAAACCCTCAGGCCCCCCTCTGGACACAAAAACGAAATTGTGAAGCCATGAGCTATTCGGCTTTCAGAAACATGCTCGCAAGGTTAGGCGAAAAGGCAGGTATCAAAAAACCCGTAAATCCGCACTCATTCCGGCATCTGGCTATCACAAACTGGATTTTGGATGGATATAATGAGCAGGAAGTAAAGCATCGGGCGGGCTGGTCCAAGGGCTCGCATCAGATGTTGAGGATTTACGCTAATTTTACGGATGAACAAATTAATGACCGCATTTACGAGAAATGCGGTCTGAAGACCGAGGACCGCAGACAGGTAACTTTGACTCGCTGTCCAAGATGTGACAATGTACTTCGGCCCGGGGACAGGTTCTGCTCCAAATGTTCATTGGTACTGGATCAGGAAGCAGCGGACACTATACAGAACATAAAAGAGGGTTTTTCAGAAAATGCAACTCGAGCCCACACAGATGTTCGCCTTCATGGAAGAGATCAAAAAGTTCATGGACCACGCGAAGAAATGATGCGGTATTGTATCGGGCCTGCATTCCGCATTTTTAGGCGCATAAAGGTCTCTCGATATTGAAATATGTGCTTATATAATACACACATGGTTTTTTGGATTTAACTCCAAAATTAGTATCAAGTGGGATCACATACTGATTATATGCGCTTAAAATTTGGGAACTAAGAATCGGGTGAGCACACTCAATTCGATTTTTTTCAGAAAGTATAAATATCACTTCTCCTATAATATGAGGCATTCAAAAAACCAAATTTAAATATTTGTAGGTATTATTTAATGCATTTTATGTTATATCATATTATAGCAAATTGTATCTCCAAAACTTCTTATTTAGAGGTAGCTGTGGCCAAAACAACTGCTCTAAATTGTGAAGACTTCAACACTACTTTTTTTGATATAATACTTAAACATTTGAAAAAAAACGAGATACATGCTAGTTTTTTTTCAAATGTCTAAGTCAGATTTAAATTTAACAGTTAGTCTCAAAATTATATGAATTTCTACAATTGAGTAACTACTACCGTTGGCGTAATTCAGAATATTATTCTGAAATTTGTATGCCAATTTACCCTATGGTACTATAAATCTCAATTATAGAATCCGATCCGTTTTGAGGAAGACTGAAAAGTTAAATAATGATCCATTTTGAATCGCACATATTAAAAAAATAAATACGTAATATAAATGAAACAACCTCGAAAGCCATCTCCGAAAAATAGCAACAGATGACCTGTTAAACCACCGACCGTCGAAAGAAAGTGGTTCAACAGGTACCGGCAACATAATAACAAAATAGACTATGTTAACACGTTGCAGTTTATTGTAAGGTTTTATTAAATTTAATACTTTCGTAATCAGCATAAAGGATTTAAAAACGAAAAAAAATAAATTAATTCAAAAAACTCGAGAAAGATTTAAAGAAATCATAAAATGTTAGGAATGCTGATGCGAAGAATGCGTAATTACAAATAAAATGCAAAAGTTGCACGGTACTTGTCATCTGTCTTCGATGGTTTTTCCAGATTTATAAAAATAGAGGAATTTGAAAATGACAGGAAACAGCGAGTCCTTTAAGAGCTGGGCAGTACGAATTTATAAAGAGAATCCAGAAATTGTGCGGCACATGTACGAAGGATCCGACCCCTTTGAAAAAGCTATCGTGTCCATGATTCTGAAAGCGGTGGGGGAAGATAAAACAGAAGAGAAGAGTGTGATCGGCGAGGATGAAATCCATTGCCATGGGGACGCCGGTAGGGAGAAGGCTGAGCCTTTTATGGCGGTTGGAAAACATGATTAAAGGCGATTTGGACTCTCATTGGAGTGTAAATAGACTAACATATCAATAAATTTTATCACCTAATCTATCATGGAAGTGTGGCTTGTGTTATCCGCCGAAGCGACCACCTCAAATGAAAACGTTGGTAAAAATAGAGAGAAGATCTAACCTTGATCTTCTCATAGATTCCAATCTTCATCGATTTTTCTATTGCCCTGAACTTAAACACATTATCAGGACACTATCAAATACCCTGTATCAAACCCATAGATCGACGAACTCTCAGAATCCACATTCGCCCTGAAGAGCTTGTAACCCGCCGTAGTTCCTGCAGAAACATCCACCTCAAGCGGGAATGTCCTTTCCTCTCCTGCCCTGAGCTTCACATCCATTTCGGTCCAGCCGAAGTCGGAAAGGTCTGCACAGTAGGAGTCAGGAACCCCATCAATGTTTATCCTTACTTTGAATATGTCGTCGATGTTCTGGGTATTTTTCACCTTGATACCCACAGAAACACTGTTTCCTGCTGCTACACTGCTGGCTCTTGGTGAAACAGCTATGTCAGCTCCACCTTCAAGCAGAACAACATGATACGGGACTGAAGTTTCAGCGGTGTTGCCGGCAGCGTCTCTTGCTGTTATCGACAGGGAGTAGTCACCCAGTTCATTTGGAGCGCTTATGCTGCCCTGCCAGACGCCGTCTTTTTTGACAAGTGAAACGTCATCTGCAGTCACTTCGATCACTCCGACCTTACTCACGATATCCACACTTACATCTAGCGTAGAACCTGGAGTTGTGCTGGCAGGGAACAGATCAACAGAATTGATTACAGGAGGTTCAGCAACCGGAGAACTTTTAACTTTAATAGTTTGCGTTGCCGTATCGCTGGTACCAGGTTCGTTTGCTACGGTAAGGGAAACAGTATACTTGCCGGATTCGGGGTACGTATACTCCGGGTTCCGAACATCAGAATCCACTATACCGTCACCGTCGAAGTCCCAGGCCCAGGAAACAGCATTCTTAGAAGTATCGGTGAACACAACTGTTAACGGATTATTACCTTCAACTATACTGGAAGTGAAAGCAGAAACAGGAATGCCGTAAACAGTGATGGGTTTTCTTGAGGTATCCACGGTACCCAGCTTATTTTCTACAGTAAGGGAAACAGTATATTCACCGGGTTCAGTGTAAGTGTACTCAGGATTCTGGACTTCAGAATCTACCTCACCGTCACCATCAAGATCCCAGGACCAGGAAACGGCGTTTGTAGAAGAATCGGTGAGCACAACTGTTAATGGAGCTTCGCCTTCATCGATACTGGGGCTAAAATCAGAAACCAGAAAATTGTAAACAGTGATGGCTTCTGCCGTCTTACCGATGGTACCCAGCTCGTTTTCTACAGTAAGGGAAACAAGATACTCTCCGGGCTCAGTGTACGTGTACTCTGGATTCTGCAAATCAGAATCAACTAAACCGTCACCGTTAAAGTCCCAAGACCACGAAACAGCGTTAGTAGAAGCATCGGTGAATACAACTGTTAACGGAACTTCGCCTTCAACAACACTGGAAGAGAAATCAGCGACAGGAACACCGTAAATAGTGATGGATTTTCTTGAGGTATCGATGGTACCGAGCTCGTTTGCTACGGTAAGGGAAACAAAATACTCACCAGGTGCATCATACGTGTACTCTGGATTCTGCAAATCAGAATCAACTAAACCGTCACCATCAAAGTCCCAGGACAACGAAACAGCGTTAGTAGAAGCATCGGTGAATACAACTGTTAACGGAACTTCGCCTTCAACAACATTGGAAGAAAAATCAGAAACAGGAATACCGTATACAGTAATTGTGTTTGTTACCGTATCGAAGGTACCAAGTTCATTTTCTGCGGTAAGGGAAACAATATACTCACCTGGTTCATTGTAAGTGTACTCAGGGTTCTGCACATCAGAATCCACTGCACCGTCACCATCAAAGTCCCAAGACCACGAAACAGCGTTTGTAGAAGCATCGGCGAACACAACTGTTAATGGAGCTTCGCCTTCAACGACACTGGAAGAAAAAGCAGCATCAGGAATGCCGTAAACAGTAATGGATCTGGTTGTCGTATCAGTGGTACCCAGCCCGTTTGCTACGGTAAGGGAAACAGTATATTTACCAGCTTCAGTGTATGTGTACTCAGGATTCTGGACTTCAGAATCAACTAAACCGTCACCGTCAAAGTCCCAGGACCAAGAAACGGCATTCGTAGAAGAATCGGTGAAACTGACTGTTAACGGAGCTTCGCCTTCAACGACACTGGAAGAGAAACCAGCAAGCGGAACACCGTAAACAGTAATTGTTTCTGTGATCGTATCGGTGGTACCAAGTACGTTTGTTGCGCTAAGGGAAACAGTATACGTACCAGGTTCATTGTACGTGTACTCCGGATTCTGCACATCAGAATCCACAAATCCATCACCGTCAAAGTCCCATGACCAGGAAACAGGGTCCTTAGAAATATCGGTGAACCCGACTGTTAACGGAGCTTCGCCTTCGGTGATGTTAGCAATGAAATTAGCAACAGAAGAGCTCATCAAAACAACTGTCCCATTGCTGAGATCAAAACCGCTAACTTGAAGATTTGAATCTACAATTATAACGTCATGGAGGTTGAATTCTTTTACTCCATAGGATGAAATCGATTCCTTTACCTTGAATTCGATTGTCGAAACAATACCGGGTTCAGAAACCCCGGTCTTTACTCCTAATCTTGATTCTGCGTAGAGAAGTTCACCTATTTCAGGATCCATTTTCTGAATTATAAACGTAGACTGGCCATCCTGAGAGAGGAACGGTCCCGGAGACTGGGACACCACTTCAAAGACATCCGGATCGAATGAAACGTTGTACTGCAGCCCGTAAACTTCTACTGAGTGGGGATCTATGCTTACGGTTACAGTAAACACATCTCCAGGATCTACATATGTTACGTTTGGTTCCGAAATTAGGCTGCAAGAAGAGTCAACATCTGCTTCAACAGGAGAAATAAGTGTTAAAAGCAACAATAGTAGTAAACAAAAACAACTTTCAAGGTTTCTAATTTTCATAATTTTACTCCCACATTATCAAATAACTCTACAAATCATCGAAAGACGTACTCTTTCGTAATCGGCATCCAGGGTGATGCTAATCTTGGAAAGGCAGTAAATATTGGTCGGGAAGGGACAACGGAGTTTATTGTAGGGAACAGATGTCTGGAACCTCAGGTTTTCTGAAAAGAATGAACTGAAAACATAGTAAATAAATTAGGTAATATATATGTTAATAAAACTGGTAAATAAAAACTATTCTAAATTATCCTCTTTTTCAAAAGTAGATAAGAAGACAGTAACAGTGATAACAGTTCCCAGCTATTCATTTGAAAGTTCTGAAAACATGAAAGACAAAAGTAAAACTTTACGGAGCAGAATTAACAAGAAATTGTCGAGTAAAGTGAATAAAAAAGAGTTATCAATATTAATATTACAATCAAAATAATTTTTGAACAATGAGTGAAAAATCAAAGTTGCGCTGGCGCACCCCGCTGCAAGCAACGGGGTATGTTCACGCCACCGCTGAAAATTCCGTAAAAGGAGACATTAAACATAATATGATTTAGTTCGAGCAGAACTTAACAAACAAAAAGTGGAATTGAGAATTAGCATTATCATCAACGTTTCCCGGGGAAGTATCCATCCCCGCAGCAAGCTACGGGGTATTCGACTGAAATAAAGAATAATTTGTTTTTAAATATTCATATTTAATATATAAAATTTTATATCCTCCAATATTAATCAATCTTTATTGTTTCGACGTCCAAACATAGTTACCAGACCTAAAACAGCAATCACTGGTACTGCGATAGTCGGAAACTCTGGAACGTTGGTGACATCTGTGTCAGTCACATATACCTGGGCTATAACTACCCCGAAGAAATTCGATACTGTTACTTCAACTGGATGATAATAATATCCTGGGGCTGCATCAGCGGGGACTTTGAGTGTTAAAATTGTAAATTTAGAGTCAGTTGGGTTTTCCAGTATGACGTTTGAAGGATTGAAAGTATAATCCCAACCAGGACTCCAATAATCCTCATCAATCCAAGAAGGACATTCAGCTGTTCTATTTATAGAGAAAATAACAGTTTCAGGTATAAACAACAGATCATCATTTACAATTGCTTTATAGCTTATTGACTCTCCGGGACTCACAATCTTTGTATCTACAGGACTTACTAATAGTGAAAATCCGGCAGAACAGGTATTTACCATCAGTAACAAAACGAGGATTCCAAACCCTAAACTCTTTACTTTTACCACAATACCACCTCATATATTTGTTAGCAAAGACTATAGAATAACCATTGAATCTCCCTTGAACATAGGAAATAAATTGGTGAATATATAGACCATTTGTCTATAAAATTTGTATATGATAAACTATTCTAAATCTCACTACTTTTTAGAAGTTAAAACGGAAATTAGTTAAGATGTCCCCACATCCACCAATTACTTAGTAGATTATTCTATAAACAGTTGATACTTTAAAAGGTTAAAACCTTCGGAAACATAGTTCCTTAAAATTGTTACGGATAAATTAAAAAATATAAAATTGCAGCAAGTTAGGGACAAAAATAATAAATAAAAATGAAAAAATAAAAAATAGTTAACAAACTCCATACATCAAGTTATTCCCAGATACCCCGTATCAAGGCTTTGTATCGGTGAAGTCTCTGACACCATTCTAGCCCTGAAGAGCTTGTACCCGGAAGTGACTCCTTCAGGCACCTGGACACTCAGGGGAAACGAAACCTCCTGTCCGGCTCTAAGCTCCACGGTTTTTTCAGTCCATTCAAACCACTCGATATCTGCCTGCGAGCCGGCGGGGACTCCACTGGCATCAAGGGAAACCCTGAAAACATCATCAATGTTCTGGGTATTTTTGACTTTGATATTGAGTAAGACCTCTTCCCCGGCAGTAACGTTATTTGCCCTTGGCGAGACAGCTATGTTGGCTCCGCCCTCAAGTAGGAGAACACTGTAAGGGACGGAAACATCAGCGCTCTTCCCGGCAGCATCCCTGGCAGTTATCTCCAGAACATAATTGCCGATATCGGATGGAGCACTTATGCTGCCCTCCCAGGTCCCATTGTTATTTGCAAAGAGGACATCCACCTCGTTTGCATCGACTTCTTCAACCTCAGGCGCGGTTTCCACACTAATATCGATGGAAGCCCCTGCAGTGGCATTAGCCGGGAACAATGTAACGGAGCGAATAAGTGATGCTGAATCCGGTCCAGACTTTAGGTCCGGAACTGCCCCAGCCTCTTCCTCACCCGACGAATCGATAGAGGTAAGAGAGTCATTCGACTGACCAGCTTCACTTTGCGCTGCGTCACTGGAGGACTCTTCCGGTTGAGAAGGACTTACACAACCTGAAATAACCAATGAGAAAAATAAAACTGATATCAATAGGAACTTTACTTTTGTATTCATATATCCCACCCTTAATTCATATTCTATAACAGTTTACTTTAAGGAGTTAATCAAGTGCAAACTTATAAAGTTATTTATTTTACTCAGTAAATGAAGGTAGAATTGGGAAAGAATTTTCAAAGAACCTTTAATGGCATGCAGTCGATGCACATGTCTCTTTTTCATATTTATACTCAGGAACCAGCCTGGTAGATACATCCAGCAATTCCCCTGTGTCAGCCGAGACATATCCTTCAAGTACATAGAGATCACTTACACTCGAACACGCACAGGTCCGCTCCAGGACTTCCACTTTCCAAACAGCCTCTCCTTCCGTAAGTGCAGTTCCGTTCAAATCATAGATGGTATCAGAAACAAGTGTAACTCGTAACACCCTCCAGTCAGGCATGGAATAATGCTCTGAAATATATTCACCGGCACTGGAGTTATCGAGCACGATTTTTACAGCATGGGATGCATCTACTTTCAGATCCAGCCCGGAGTCAGCTCCTTGAATGAAACCTGCAAAAACAACCCCAATGATAATACCGATCAGAATTCCTGCCGCTAAAATTGGAAATAACTCAGTGCGGTCCATGGGTAGAGAATATACTGATTACATAATAAATTTTATGATTTTACAAAAAGGTAAAAAAGAGATCCAAAAACAAAAAAGAAGTTGCGGAAACTTCCCCACAACTTCCTGCTTACGAAATTCCCTCTTAGGATTTTATTTCCTTTTTCACGATACTATTAAATACCCCGTATCAAACCCATAGATCGACGAGCTCTCAGAATCCACGTTAGCCCTGAAGAGTTTGTAACCCGCAGCAGTTCCTGCAGAAACATCCACCTCAAGTGGGAATGTCTTTTCCTCTCCTGCTCTTAGCTGCACATCCGTCTCAGTCCAACCGAAGCAGGAAATATCTGCACAATAGGAGTCAGGCACCCCATCAATGTTTATCCGGATTTTGAATATGTCATCGATGTTCTGGGTGTTTTTCACTTTGATGCTCACGGAAACAGTATTTCCGGCTACTACACTGCTGGCTCTTGGTGAAACAGCTATATCAGCTCCACCTTCAAGCAGAACAACGTGATACGGGACTGAAGTTTCAGCAGTGTTGCCGGCAGCGTCGATTGCTGTTATCGACAGGGAATAGTCACCGAGTTCATTGGGAGCGGTTATACTACCCTGCCAAATGCCATCTGTTTTTGTGAGCTGGGTATCGCCTGCTGTTACTTCAGCAACCCCCATATCATCCGTGGCATTCACCTCAATATCAATCGTTGCACCAGCAGTTGTATTGGCCGGGAACAAAGTTACTGAGTTAAAAGCTGGCGGTTCAACATCAAGTAAAAGCTCTGCTTCAGTTGTTGCAGTCAAGTTGACCCACGTCTCATTCACGTTCCCGTAAATGTCCACCGTACGCGTACCGATAGTATAACTTGTTTCAGGTTGGAGGCCGGTGGCGTTGAAGTATTCGGCAGAGGTGTTGGTTTGGAAGGTGCCGTTCAGGTAGATTTCAGTGTGGTTGAAATTGGGGTCGGTAGGGTTCTGCCAAGTCCAGTTGATCCATGTGGTGCCGGAGGTGTGCTGGAGATTGGCGACACTGGAAAGTAGAGTCGTATCTTGTTCTAACACGATTTGAGATATTATGTTAAGTCCTTCACCAATTATAACTTCCCCATAATAATCTGAATAACCTGGGTGAGATGCCGTCAAGGAATAGTTCCCCATAGGTATGCCAACAAGTGTGTAGCTTCCATCAGGCGCTGTATTTGTACTATACTTGTCCAACTTCACTTCAGTTCCATTATTATTATATTGGTTTTGCAAAAGTACAGTACCTAAAACATCGCCAGAATCAATATAAATATAACTTGTAAAAATGCTCATATTGGCACTGGTTCCTTGCCAGGTCCCCTTCATGATGAAAATTCCCGGGTTAATATCAGGTGAAGCCACAAGGTTGATTTCTTGCGTTTCATTTGGTGTCAAAGTAACTATCGTTGTTGAGTTATAGACTTGCTCACCTTTGAAATTCTCCATTTCTAAGAGAATATTCCCTGCATATGAGGAGTCATTCAAGAGATTGGTGATCTTGAAGGGTATAATTATGTTTTCTCCAACTGAAGCATTGGTTGGCGGATATGCACGAATATCTATAGGGAATTCTGTTGTAAAGTTGTTTGAATTGGATAGGAAGTCAATTGTTTTATCATTAACAGGATCGTAGATATTCAGCTCTGTTTGAGGTAGTTCAACTATGACTCCAGGTTCACCATTTGATATAAACGTCACAACTATCTGACGATATTCATATGGCTCAAGATACAAATTCCAGTTGATGACATTTCCTTCTATCGTTCCATTAGCTGCATCTATTATTTCTATTTCAGGAGCGATTTCCTGGCTAAAATTGCAAGAGATCGGAGTTTTGAATGGATTTTCTATCCAGATTACAAGCGCATTCTCTTTATTGTTAATTTGATGAATTACAGAAGTCTTAATTGGATACTCAAGCATTTCTGCTTTATCAATCTCTTCTTGAGATACTATGGAATCACTTGATGTTGCTATTTTTGTAGTTCCAAAAATAGTATTATCACTACCAACAAAATAAGTTCCGGTTTCAGTTTCTCCAAATAAATTAAAGTTGATTTGAGTATATGGTCTCTCACCAATGCCATCTTTCAAATAGTATATCCTAATTTTATTGCTTCTATCTACACCACCTTTAATATCTAGTGATTCAGAAATAGTTACAGGTGTCCAACTATATCCCTTAGTCACTTGAAAATCGTTACTTTTAATTCCGAAAAACCATGACTCGTAATCCGCTATCAATTGATAATTTGTATTGAATTCTCCACTGTTCTGAATTGTAACATCCGAATATGCAGTATGTGTGAACAAATAATTATTTTCACCCCACAGAGCATAAGGGCCTAATGCCACATTTTCAATGTCTGTTATTTTACCTTCAGCAATCCGAGGAGGCACCCGATTTTCTATATTTTTTAATCCCTGATTTGTATTGTCGTATACACGATATGCTTCCATATATGCATTGAGATCTATACTTGTAGCAAGATCAAACATAAAATTGTCTTGTTTAATATCGAACTCATTGATGACTGAATCTACAGCAGCAAACCCGACTCCGGCTGTAGCTTCACCTGGTGGACCAAACACCAGTGTGGCCATTGTTTTACCTGTTAATTTAAGCATTTCGATGGCATATTTATCAAGTTGACCTGAATCCTCCCTATAATCTTGTGAGTCATGTAGAATTAAAGCATTTCTCTGTAAATTTGAAACAACTACTTTATTTGCAATCCTCCTCTTCGATAAATCAGTTTTGTATTGTCTAATTTCATCTTCGGTTAAATCATTAGTTTTGGCTAGAACATCAATTTCATTATTATTCAGTTCTGCCTTATATTCATTAACTATATTATTCAAAGGAGGAACCATATAATTTTGCAAAGGGTTGTATTCTTTAAATATTTCACCCAAGAAAAAGAAGCATTCATTAGCTGTGTCTATATAAATTAAAGGGTTTTTTACGTATTCTTTAATTTCATACGCAATCCGTTTACCAACGTTCGCAATTTTCCCTTCATGTTCAAAAAAACCCGTGGATCCAACGACTCCACCAATAATAATCATCAAACGACTTCTTTCATCAGCTTCTAATTTTCTACTAAAATAATCTCCGTCCTCTGCAGACCATTTAGCTTCAGACTTAATTTCATTTAGTTTGTTCTGCGTATCCAAAACTGTAAATTTAATGTCTTCTCCAAGTACTGATGAGATAGAAACTACTTCAGTATAGTAACTGGTAGCTCCATCGTCGTCGGTTAATGTAAGATTCACTTCATAGTCGCCTAATGTTGAGTAGGTATGACTAATTATGGATTCTGTACCAGTAGAGCCGTCTCCAAAGTCCCAATTGTATGAAACAATTTCACCGCCATCATAAGGACCATATGGATCATAAGATGCGGTAGCATCAAAAGTTACTTCCTGATCGATGAGAATTAGACTTTCGGGAGTATAACTAAAAGATACAATCGGTGGTTTGTTAGGCTGGGGGAGGTATAGAGGATAATTATCTACACTGTCACCTCCTGCTATCGGGTAAGGATCATTGCAAATACCGTTATAATCAGTATCCATAATACCGTTGAGATCATTATCCATTTCAGTAGTTTCTGAGTAGTAATTTCCTATAATCCCGTTGTCCCACTGGTTTAAACTATCATCAAAAGCACTTAGATCATTGTCAATTAATTTATTGTTATATATTTTATTATTGCTGGAAGATGATAAGTAAATTCCATAATAATTGTTATTAACGACATTATTCGTAATTTCGTTGTTGTTAGAACTGAGGTAAATTCCCCATTGCATATTGGAGCTAATATTATTGTTGACAATAGTATTACCATCCGATAATACCTCTATAGCTTTTTTTCCAGCTCCAGTAACGACAAAACCATCAAGAATGACCCCATCAGCAGAAATTGTAACCGCATTATTCTGCCAACCAGCATTTATTACGGGCTTACCAGTACCAACGTCGATGCCTCGCAAAATGATTTGTTTGTTTATAATGACATCCTCATAATAAATTCCACTATCTACATGCAATTCATTCCCGGAATCGGCATCGTCTATAGCAGCCTGGATAGAAGCAAAGCTACTTCCTTTGTTTATGTTATGGACTGAACCTGGGATAATATACTTGATACTATTGATCAACGAGGTCTCAGCCCCACCCAGCGCATTACTGTGGCTGAAAGACCCTTTAAACTCAGTAAATTCCCCATCAAGGCTTGATGTCATTATCCAATAAGCTTCCTTGCTCTCTCCGGGTGCCACGTCTCCGAAGTCTATAAGTAATGAATCAGTTTCAGACCCATCCACAAGTCCGCTGCCGATGAGTTCGAAGGAGACAAGCAATCCTGCTTTATTTTCGTAGATCACAGGCTGGGCGCTGTCGAGTTTAAGGTTCCTTGCAGTTCCGTATCCCACGTTAGTGACATTCAAGGTTATGTTGAAGGGGGTATTTGCTTTGACTTCACCAGGGATTATGTAGGTCAGATCCAATAGTGGCTGCGGCATCACAGTGATGCTTTCTTCTGTGCTGTTTATGCTGAAGGGGACACCATCTACGGTATAGTCTATGAATGCCTGAACCGTGTAATCCTTGCCTGCGGGATTGGTACCTCCTGCATTTTTCTCGGGTACTAACAACCAGTCTGCGTTTGAAACTGCTAAAGGACTTATGACCCCACTGCCGTCGATAGAACTGATTCTGCTCAGGGATGTCAGGTTAACGAAGAATAGATTCGAGGCGTCGTTTCCATCTGAATCCTTTATCTCAAGGTTTACATTTACACTTTCGATGTTCTGGTCAGTTAACTTATTTGTCAGTTCGAGGCTGGCAGCAAATGCATCTCTTTCGAGAGTGGCTTCCTGGGAGATGTAGAATTTGACCCTCTCGCGAACAGTTTCCACTACCTGCGGAATGGATGCACCACCGCCATAGTTGCCTGAGGAATAGCTTCCTCCGGGACTATTGTAATCATGTCTGAAATGTTCTTCTATTACATCGATGACCGGGCTGGAACTAACCGGGCAGTTATACAAGTAGACAAAAACAGGAAGCTCTGACGAAAGGTACACTTTCCTGGTTATGTCACTGTTTACTTCAAAGGTAAGATAATCTCCCCGGATTCTGATACTGTTTCGGTACGATTCCCCGCCGCAGGAAACATTAGTGGCATTTAAATGATAGGGGATTGTGATGGAACTCTGAGCTTTGAGTTCATCGACAAAGAAGCTGTGTCCGGTTGGGAAAGTTATGTTCACTCCCTGCAGAGAGGACGAATCCACCGTCACGTTGAAAACCGAAACAAGCCCGGGGTTTGAAATTATGATGTTGTTATCGTTTTCGTATACAGGATCAGAGAAGTTTACTCCGTACCTGAGATACATAGGGTGAGGAATCAACAGAGGTGGAGGTACCTCGGTTTCAAATGTAAGGTCCAGCTGGATATCATAATCATCTTCTATCTGTACTGGAGTTACAGTGAGTTCTACTCCGAGGATGTCTTTGGAGAGTACAGGTTCTACAAGGGTCTGTATTTCAGGAGAAACTGTTGAAGAACCACTTACTGGTGCATGGTCGGACGCTTTTACGAAATAATTATACGTACCGAGTGAAACATCCTCGAAGAGATAATATCCGTTTTCATCTGTGGTGCCCTGGAATACCTGTGTAAGGACAGCCGGGTTCTGGATTGAAATTGATGCTCCGGAAATGTTCTGTCCAATATCATTCACAACGTGGAACATCAGGTCTCCCTTTTCGGAAGAAGTGATTGAAATTTTCAGGTATATGTTTACAGGCTGATGGTTGCTGCTGGAGATGGTAATTGTTTCCTGGTAAACTCCTGCAGCAGTTTCGTTGTCCGGATGAAGGAAAATACTGAAAGATTTGTTCGTGCCCGGGGAAATGCTCCCGAGATTTGCAGAACTTACAGAAACCCAGGCAAGAGCTGGTGTTGAAATGTTAATGTCATTCATGGATTCGTATCCGACATTGGAGATACTGACAGTTTTGACCAGAGTATTGTTGGGGTTCATTCCAGCTATTATCGACGTTGGACTGACAATAGCAGCAGGCCTGGCATCGGCCAGGTGGACAAATAATTCAGCTTCTTCATAACTACCTTCATCGGTGGTGACTGAAACCACGTAATTTGCCTGGGAGACATCCACATTTGCAGAGCTGATTTTTACTTTGAACGTCCACTGAGCTCCAGCAGCAAGGGTTTCAGGCGGCAGCTGTACCAGCTGAGTTTCTACCCCGGTTACTGCGTCTCCGTCAAGCGAGGCAGTTACACCATGCAGGTCCACTTCTCCATAATTTCTGAGGGAAAATGTGATGTTCTCAGATGAATTTTCAGACATTTCATAGTCTATGGTACCGGAAGGACTCATGTAAAGCCCGTACATATCAAAAGAAGTCTCTGCGCTTATCCAGAGCCTATCAGAATTCACGCTTATTTTGGCAGTGAAATTTCCAGCTTCACTGGTCCCAGGCTGGAAATAATATGAGAAATACCCCTCGGAATCCGTTACAAGGCTGTAAGTCCTTGTATAACCTTTCAATTTTATGGTCAGAACAGCCGGCGTATTGGCAACAGGACTCCCATCTTCATATTGCGCTCTGCCGATGATATGCACGACTTCTTTCCTGTCATAAATTGATTTGTCTGTTGAGATGGATACACTGAAATTTTCTACGACCTTAAATGAAATTGTCTTTTCGGTAGTCAATCCATTAATATCTCTTAACGTGACTCTGGAACTGTAACTTCCTTTTGAGTAACCGGTCAGGTCCACATTTGAAGTGAACCCGGAGCTTGTATAGCTCATCGGACCTGTATATAGAATGTTATTGTTTTCATCCAGAACGCTTAGAGTCAAATTTACATCGCTATCCGTCAGGTAAACATTGGGAGAAGCCAGACTGGATGCTTTTGCGGTGAATACAGCAGTACCGTTCTCGGCATAACTCTGGCTGTCACTGCTTACAAGTAAAAGGTATTTTTCTTCAATGTAGGAAAGATTTGTTAGCAGCAGATTATTGCTTTCATTTGATTCTTTTACCTGCCCGGAATAATCCACTTTCACACTGACGTTGTGATCTCCGGATGTTGCAGTCCATACCTGAGAAATTTTTAGGGATTCACCATTTAATAAACCCGTTACTGTTTTTATACCAGCTACGTTTTCATCAATAGTAAAGCCTGTATTGAAAGTTCTCAGCGTACTACCATTTCCAATATTTTCGATGTAAGCATTGAAAGTAACGGAGTCCCCTGTTGAAAACGTCTCAGGCGTCCATGTAAAGTTGGATACTATCAAATCAGACTGCTCGACCTCTGGGAGAACCAATTCCAGTGAATTATCAGTTTCATCCGATTCGCTTACTTCATTAGCAGGATCTGCTACTACCTGTATCGTATGTTCTCCAGGTCCTGCAGTCCAGGTTTGGGAAATGAGTTCATGAGATCCTGAAGCCAGGCCATCAAGATGTCTATAGGCAATTGAAACCCCATCGATCAGGAATTGGACATGGAACCTTTTAGAGGTACTTCCGGACCCCTCATTTTGAATGCTGGCATTGAATGTTACAATCTCTCCATCACTGAAGTTTGAAGGATCCCATGTAAGGCTGGAAACGGTTATGTCGGATCTTTTGATCTCTGGAAGGGCCTGAGTCAGATTGTTGTTTGTTTCATTTGACTCTTCGACTCTTGGACCATTTGCATTATACGGATAAGCGTACCAGCCACCTGCATCCACTGTAACTTCCAGCGTATGATTCCCGGGAACTGCAGTCCAGCTTTTTGAAACGGTCTCATATCCACCAGCCGCCAGCCCGTCAATAACTGCATAACCGATATCATTTCCATCGAGATAGAAACGTACTCCAAACCAGTTTTCCGTGCTGTTAAGTCCGACGTTCTCAACCGTAGCATTGAGGATTATAGTATCCCCATCATCAATTAGGGATGGAACAGTGATATTTGAAATTACGAGTTCAGGCTGATAAATCGCAGGTAAAATGACTGATCCGAGATTATTAGATTCATTGGATTCAAGTATTCCATTCGTATCGTCAACTTTTACATTTAAAGCATAAATACCCGGAACGGCAACCCATTCTGTCGAAACCGTCCTTATTTCTCCTACTGGAAGTCCGTCATCTACCGTAACAGTGCCAATTTTACTTTCATTAATATAGAAGCCAACATCAAACGACCTGGAAGCATTCCCGACCCCTATATTTCGTATTTCTGCTTCAAAGGTAACCGGAGTTCCGTCATAGAACGTTTCTGGCACCCATGTAAGATTTGAAACAATCAGGTCTGCCTGTTCAACTTCAGAGAGAGAAACAGTAAACCTGTTGTTTGTCTCGTCCAGCTCTTTGATATGGTCATAATAGTCCACAACAACAGTGACATTTTCTGCATAAGCTGTGGCAGTCCATTCCTGGGTAATAACTATTGATTCACTGGCATTTAGTCTCTCAATCCGCTTCTGACCGATATATTGATCGTCTGCAAGGAACCTCACATAAAACGGAGAGAGTGTGTACCCGTCCCCAATATTTCTTATGCTTGCGTTGAAGGTTACTGTCTCGCCTTCGTTTATCTTAGTCGAGCTCCAGTTTATACCATCGATGGTGAGGTCTGAACGCCCTATTATCTGTATATTAACAGAGTCATCAACAGACTCACCCCTGCTGTTTGTCGCTTTTGCCGTTATCTGGTGGGTTCCCAGCGCAAGGTCCGAAGAAGTGAATGATTCCCCGGCACCGATAAACCCATCTATGCTGGATGTCCAGTTGATTGCAGGGCCTGTAAGGATACCGTCCTCGGGATCAAAGCCAAGGGCATCAAAGGATACAGGGTCATCCTGCACAAAGATGGAGTTGTTTGCAGGTTCAAGAACAGTAACCTTCAGGGGCTGATTTACGTTTAAAGACAATTTAACTTCTTTATTTGAATCCACATTAACTGATGTTTGAGCAGTAACATTATCGAAAGTTGCTGAAATCTCATGAGGGTTATAATTTGTGCTGGAATCTCCTGTTTTCCTGTATTCCTTGACAACAATATTTTCAACCAGTCCCTCAGCATCAGTTGAACCGTTGAATATCTGTGTACCTGTAGAATCATTTATGGAAATATTTGCACTTGAAATGGGATTTCCATTGGCATCAACGGTCTTGACATCAAGATACCAGGAATAATCGAGTATGCTGCTGGAATCATATAAAGAAACTTTAGACTCATCAAAAGACGTGTTAATAGAATTTATTCCAGAATTCCTGTTGTTGATACAATAATCATAATTAGAGGATCTTTCAATTATCGTATCGCTTACATTAATGCTTGAATAATAAATTCTTATACCATTTCCATTGTATTGCAGGAGATTACCTGAAATCCTTGGATTTGATTTTATGTACAACCCATAGTCTTCGTTTCTAATTATCTTGCTGTTCATTATTGTGGAGTTATCATCACTCAAACTATCAAATAATATTGACGTTGCCATTTTTACAGTACTATTATCCATAATCAGGAGGCCGTATACATTGAATGGATAATAGAAGCCGAGTTCCGTATAAGCTGGCGATAAGAATGAGTCTACAAGGTTTAACTCTCCATCTTTCTGCACATTAATCCCGAACTGCTCAGGCTCCAAAAGTTGGATCAAAAAGGTTACGTTATCAAGTGTTAAAGAGCCGCCGTCCTGAATGACAAGATTGCCTTTAAGGGATATTGTCTCGTCTGAGTATGACTGAGTATCATTGATAATCCAGTCACCATTAATAGTAATCGGAAGTTCAGGGATAATAACTTCCTGTCCCATGACCACAGTATCAATCTTTGATGCTTTTATGTTTGATTCGATTGAACCATCAGGAATACCAAATTTTGTTGCTTTGACCTTATGCGGGTTAGCATCAGATATTGAATCCGATGTCTGAGTATATCCTCTGATCTCGAAAGTGACCTTTCCATTCTCGTCAGAAGTCCCTTCTGCAACAGTATTCAGATCATTATCATATACCTTTACAACAGTTCCGGATAATGGAATGGAATCGTTTAAAACCTCTACAGTATCATACCAGTAGACATCTAATAATCCAGAACTGGAGATGGACACTTTTGATTTGTCAAATGTAGTGTTTATTGATTTTATAGTGCCTGAAGGAATATTATAATCATACAAACTGCTATTTATCGTTGAATCGTTAACTATGGTACTGCCTGAACTATAGATCCCGTAGATGCTGCCAGAAATTATCGAATTGTTTATTGCACAATTTCCAGAAGACTGGATACCATAATTCTTATTGTTACGTATAAGGTTCTCATCAAGAAACGCAGATGAATAACCTAGATATATTCCATTTTGGGAATTATTTTCGATTATATTGCCGACTATTTGTTCACTTTCGGTAGTAGTATAAGGTCTAAAGTATAACCCTGAACCAGTATGATTTGCGATAACATTGTTTTTTATTTTTAGTGAATAAGGATAATTGTGATAAGTATAAATTCCGTTACCCTGGTCACTTATTGTATTATTTTCAATTAATGCTGAGCTCGCACGGACATATATTCCCTGATTATAATTATTTTTGATTATGTTATCTGTGATGGTAGGAGATGCACGATAAAGGTAAATGCCCTGCTGAGAATTATTTTTGATTACGTTATTTGTAATGGAGGGGGATGCATAATAAAGGTAAATGCCCTGTTTGTTATCTGTTATTACGCTACAGTTAATGACTGAAGCGTCATCACTGCTGTCATAAAAATGAACTGAAAAGGCTTCGCTTACAGTGCTATTCTGGAGATTCAGGTAACCGTAGTTGTCAAAGTTATAGGGGTAACCAAGTTCAGGGTACGAGGTGGTTACAACAGAATCATTTAGATATAATTCACCACCACTTTCAATTTTAATACCATATCCTTCATTTGTGGTATAAAGTAGTTTTAACAACGTATTATTAAGGAGCAAGGAACCATTATTTTGAATTATAAGATTTCCATTATCAATAACAATATTTTTATTTGAATATGATTGTGTATCGTTGATAATCCAGTCTCCATTGATAGTTAAAGGAAGATCAGAAGTAAATTCTCCCTGACCCATCAATACAGTGTCGTTCTTTGATTCGGTTATGTATGATTCAATCGAACCATCAGGAAGACCCGGTTTGCTTGCCTTGATAGTATGTGGGTTTGCATCGGTTTTTGTACCAGAAGTCTGGGTATATTCCCTGATGCTGAAAGTAACCTTCCCATTATCATTTGAAGTTCCCTCTGAAACCTTATTTAAATCTTTATCGAAAGCCTGCACAAGAGCTCTGGATACTGGAACTGAGTCATTCAAAACCTCTATAGTGTCACACCAGTAGACATCTAATAATCCAGAACTGGAAAAGTACACTTTTGATTTGTCAAATGTAGTGTTTATTGATTTTATAGTGCCTGAAGGAATATTATAATCATACAAACTGCTATTTATCGTTGAATCGTTAACTATGGTACTGCCTGAACTATAGATCCCGTAGATGCTGCCAGAAATTATCGAATTGTTTATTGCACAATTTCCAGAAGACTGGATACCATAATTCTTATTGTTACGTATAAGGTTCTCATCAAGAAACGCAGATGAATAACCTAGATATATTCCATTTTGGGAATTATTTTCGATTATATTGCCGACTATTTGTTCACTTTCGGTAGTAGTATAAGGTCTAAAGTATAACCCTGAACCAGTATGATTTGCGATAACATTGTTTTTTATTTTTAGTGAATAAGGATAATTGTGATAAGTATAAATTCCGTTACCCTGGTCACTTATTGTATTATTTTCAATTAATGCTGAGCTCGCACGGACATATATTCCCTGATTATAATTATTTTTGATTATGTTATCTGTGATGGTAGGAGATGCACGATAAAGGTAAATGCCCTGCTGAGAATTATTTTTGATTACGTTATTTGTAATGGAGGGGGATGCATAATAAAGGTAAATGCCCTGTTTGTTATCTGTTATTACGCTACAGTTAATGACTGAAGCGTCATCACTGCTGTCATAAAAATGAACTGAAAAGGCTTCGCTTACAGTGCTATTCTGGAGATTCAGGTAACCGTAGTTGTCAAAGTTATAGGGGTAACCAAGTTCAGGGTACGAGGTGGTTACAACAGAATCATTTAGATATAATTCACCACCACTTTCAATTTTAATACCATATCCTTCATTTGTGGTATAAAGTAGTTTTAACAACGTATTATTAAGGAGCAAGGAACCATTATTTTGAATTATAAGATTTCCATTATCAATAACAATATTTTTATTTGAATATGATTGTGTATCGTTGATAATCCAGTCTCCATTGATAGTTAAAGGAAGATCAGAAGTAAATTCTCCCTGACCCATCAATACAGTGTCGTTCTTTGATTCGGTTATGTATGATTCAATCGAACCATCAGGAAGACCCGGTTTGCTTGCCTTGATAGTATGTGGGTTTGCATCGGTTTTTGTACCAGAAGTCTGGGTATATTCCCTGATGCTGAAAGTAACCTTCCCATTATCATTTGAAGTTCCCTCTGAAACCTTATTTAAATCTTTATCGAAAGCCTGCACAAGAGCTCTGGATACTGGAACTGAGTCATTCAAAACCTCTATAGTGTCACACCAGTAGACATCTAATAATCCAGAACTGGAAAAGTACACTTTTGATTTATCAAATGTGCTGTTGATTGATTTTATAGTACCGGAATAAGCCATATAATCATACAAACTGCTGTTTATCGTTGAATCATTAACTATAGTACTGCCTGAACTATAAATCCCGTAGTTATTCCCGAAAATTATAGAATTACTAATTATGGAGCTGCCAGATGTAGAAAAACCGTAGTTACTGCCAGAAATTATCGAATTGTTTATTATGCAATTTTCAGATGTGATGCCATAATTCCCATTATTGCGTATAAGATTGTCATCAAGATACGCAGATGAAGAACCTAGAATTACTCCATTTTGCGAATTGTTTTCGATTATATTGCCAATTATTTTTGGACTTTCACCTGATGTGTAAGAATTAATATATAATCCTGAATGTGTGTGATTTGCGATAATATTGTTCTTTATTTTTAGTGAGTAAGGCTCATTGTGATAAGAATAAATTCCATAATTTTGATTACTTATTGTGTTATTTTCAATTAGAGCTGAGCTCCCACGGACATATATGCCCTGATTATAATTATTTGTGATTACGCTATTTGTAATGGAGGGAGACGCACGATAAAAGTAAATACCCTGCTTGTTATCTTTTATTACACTACCGTTAACGACTGAAGTGTCATCACTGCTGTCATAAAAATGAACTGAAGAGGCTTCACTCACAGTGCTATTCTGGATATTCAGGTAACCGTAGTTATCAAAGTAATAGGAGTATCCAAGTTCAGGGTACGAGGCGGTCACAACAGAATCATTTAGATAGAATTCACCGCCACTTTCAATTTTAATACTATAACCGTCATTGCCTAATAAACGAATTAAAAGTGTTACGTCATCGAGTGTTAAAGATCCTCCATTCTGGATAATCAGATTGCCATTAAGGATTATTTTAGAACTTGAATATGACTGCGTATTGTTTATAATCCAGTCCCCACTTTTCGAAATCGAAATTTCCTGAATTAAAGGTTCAGAGCTAAGGTCAATAAAATCTTGTTTTGTTTCAGTGATGTTTGAATAAGTAGATCCAGATTCTGAATCTTTAAACGCTCTTATGAGATGTGGGGTCAAATAGATTTTTTGTGAAGAAATTTGAGTATATTCCTGAACCTTTAGTTTTATTTTTCCATCCGAGCGTGTTATTCCTTGTGATTCCTTAAAGCCTTTATTATCATAAATTTCAACATTTGCGTCAACAACAGGTAAATGGTCTCTATTAGCTTGGATCGTATCATACCAGAATACTTGCAATGACCCGGAGCCTGAAAGATACACTTTTGATTTATCAAATGTGTTGTTGATTGATTTTACAGTACCTGAATAAATACGATAATCATAAAAACTGCTGTTTATCGTTGAATCATTAACTATGGTACTGCCTGAACTATAAATCCCGTAGTTATTCCCGGAAATTATTGAATTACTAATTATGGAACTGCCAGATGTAGAAAACCCATATTTGTTATCACAAATTATCGAATTGCTTATTATGCAGTTTTTAGATGTGACACCATAATTCCCATTATTGCGTATAAGATTGTCATCAAGATACGCAGATGAAGAACCTAGAATTACTCCATTTTGCGAATTGTTTTCGATTATATTGCCAATTATTTTTGGACTTTCACCTGATGTGTAAGAATTAATATATAATCCTGAATGTGTGTGATTTGCGATAATATTGTTCTTTATTTTTAGTGAGTAAGGCTCATTGTGATAAGAATAAATTCCGTAATATTGATTACTTATTGTGTTATTTTCAATTAAAGCTGAGCTCCTACGGACATAAATGCCCTGCTGATAATTATTTTCGATTACGTTATTTGTGATGGAAGGAGATGCAAGATAAAGGTAAATGCCCTGTTGCTTGTTATCTGTTATCACACTGCCATTAATAACTGAAGAATCGTCGCTGCTGTCATAAAAGTGAATTGAATAGGCTCTATTTACGTAAGTATTCTGTAAGTTCAAATAACCATAATTCTCAAAATAATAGTAGAAATTCCCTGTAATTTCAGACCCGTTTTTAACATACAGTTCTCCCCACTGCTGCACAGTTATACTGCGCTGCCCGTCCAATGTGCCGTTCATCTCAAGCCGAACATTATCCAGCGTTAATGAGGCATCCGTAGGGATAATTAAGTTGCCATGCAGGATTATTTCTTCGTTGCTTCTCACTTCATTACCATTTACAACCCAGTCCCCGTTGATGACGGTTGCAGCTGATCCGATACCTACTCCCATTATCAAAAAAGAGAGAAGCATTCCAATACAAATTAGTTTACTAGGCCCATTCATTTCTATATCCCCTTGAATAAATCTCCAGCGCAAATTATCAAATTGAGTTTTCTCATCAGTAAAATATCAAGAAATAAAGTATAGTGACCATCTAAATTCTCAGCAAAGTTTTGTTTCCATAAATGTCGTGAAAAATAAGGACGAGAATTGTAGTTTCTAATCACTCAGACCTTCAAATCTTCACATTCTTATTTTCAAACTGCTGCCATCAAACCCCTATCAAACCCATAACTCAATGAAACTTCTTACCTGGCTCCATCATGAAAAAAACCTGTATACGCATTTCTCTCAGCAAACAGAGGCATCCCATATAGTCAAATTTTTTTTCTGGTCCCCCGTTGTGTCCTTCTACTTTTCCGAAGCAGACCAACAGTGCATATATAAAAAATATGTATATAATAATTAAAATATTTCATATAGTTAGATAGAATAAGAATAGATAAAAGTTTCGATTTTTAGTAAAATATTGCAAAATATAGAAGTATCAATTATAAAATTATCTTTAATAGTTATAATAAACCAGATAAGTCGAGAAAATGAAATCGAATTGCGTGCGGCCACCCCACCCTGAAAAGGCTGTCCCACAATTCAATTTCCGGGCAAAAACATGTAAAAATAAGGTATCTAAAGCCTTTAAACCTAAAAAAAGGAATTCAGTTATTACTGATAGTAATGTGCGACAAGAAGCTGTATCAGAGATTGCGGATCAACCCGCCCCCTTTCCGTTTAGGGTGTCTCTACTGTGGCATGCGTTCCTGGTTAACGGGAGGGTGTGAAGCCCACAGGACAACGTGGAAAAGAATGGAACCCTGATCTGTTCAATCTGCAAGGGAAAAGACGCCATGGAGAAGCAAACGCTGAATCATCGTAAGGATCGTAACAGTAGACAAGTGAAAACAGGGTGATACACTTGAGCCAAAATGGCATGGAATTTGGCTATCCTGGTATTACTACGGAATGGCAAACGGACAAAACGATTCTCGGTCTAAAGATGGCTCCTAAAGTGTCAAAAGTATCCTTGGTACGGAACTTGGTAACCCGTATACACTCCTCTAAGAGAGGTATGGAAGTTGCGAGACCTACAAATGGTGTAGACGGGAGAGGATGTTTCAAAAAGCGAATGTCTGTCTGTAATGGACAGGATAGAGGCCTGTGCCTTAACCTGAAAGGGTGCTAACTTGAAACAGGTGTTTCACGGCAAAGAAGGGAGGTATACCAGTGAAAGTGCAGCATTCAACGACACCTCGTAGCGAGAAGCGCACTGACCGGAACCTTGCCAGTCAATGGAATTCTATTGCCTGAAACGAGGTTAAATTCCTAGTTAACAGGCTACAGACCCGGATTGCAAAGGCAACATCACGGAAATTGGAATGTGGTTTAACAAACCAGACTTCCATTTTTCGTTCAGAGCCGCCCGCAAGGGTTGTGAAATGCGCGAGCGAACTGCGGTGAAAGTCGCACGGTTCGTTCCTGGAAGGGGGGGAAAGAGTAATCTTTCCTTCCTATTCAACTGTTGGACAGCCTGTGAAGGTCGGGGTATTCGTGACCCTCCGCGCTCCCGATGTAACAAAAAAGTGTCGTGAGAAATGCATAAGCGAAAATGTTACATATTCATCATGATTTCTTTTATAATCTCTGTGAGTTCTGCCATTTTATCCGGGTCTTTTTTCATCTCACTAATTAGACCTTTATCTAATTCTCCCTCAGTCAACGCCGTTTTTACATCAAGAACCATAGAGCAATTTGAGCAATACTTAGCTCCTACCGGGTTTTTAGTCTTGCATCTGGGGCATTCAATCGGCTTAAGAATTACCTCTCTTTCCTTGCTATCGTCTTCAATGATCCCGTTTTTAGCCAGTATTTTCTTTTCTATGTCTGCACCTGAAAGATGCAAGTAAGTTGCTGGCATATTGCTTTCTCTGGTCCATCCAGCAAATATTCTAAGCTCCATCTCATTAAAGCCACGTTTAGCAAGGTCCGTTAACCTACCATGCCGAAAGCAAGATAGGACACAAACAAACGTCTGCTAGAAAAATTAAATACAGACCCTTCATGAGAATAGCAGATATGAGATCTGAGAATTGTCAAAAAAATGTTATTCCATGAAAAGTTAAAAAATAGAGAGAAGATCTAAACCTCTGATCTTCTCATAGATTCCAATCTTCATCGAGTTTTTCTTTTGCCCTGAGCTTAAACACATTATACGGACACTATCAAATACCCCGTATCAAACCCATAGATCGATGAGCTCTCAGAATCCACATTCGCCCTGAATAGCTTGTAACCCGCAGCAGTTCCTGCAGTAACAGCCACCTCAAGTGGGAATATCCTTTCCTCCCCTGCTCTTAGCTGCACATCCGTCTCAGTCCAACCGAAGCAGGAAAGATCTGTACAATAGGAGTCGGGCACCCCATCAATGTTTATCCTTACTTTGAAGATGTCGTCGATGTTCTGGGTGTTTTTGACTTTGATTCCCACGGAAACGTTGTTTCCTGCTACTACACTGCTGGCTCTTGGTGAAACAGCTATGTCAGCTCCACCTTCAAGCAGAACAACGTGGTAGGGTGCTGAAGTTTCAGCGGTGTTGCCGGCAGCGTCACTTGCTGTTATCGACAGGGAATATTCACCGATCGACGAAGGAGCGGTTATGCTGCCCTGCCAGATGCCGTCTGTTTTTGTGAGCTGGGTATCGCCTGCGGTTATTTGTGCAACTCCAACGTTGTCCGTGGCATTCACTTCAATATCAATCGTAGAGCCAGCAGTTGTATTGGCTGGGAACAGAACGACCGACTCAAACACTGGCGGTTCAACATCAAGTGCCGGCTCTGCCCCGGTTGTTGCAGTCAAGTTGACCCACGTCTCATTCACATTCCCATAAGTATCCACCGTGCGCGTACCGATGGTATAATCTGTTTCGGGTTTGAGGGCGGTGGCGTTGAAGTATTCGGCACAGATACGTGTCTGGAAGAGGCTGTTCAGGTAGATTTCAGTATGTGAAAAGGCGGGGTCTGAGGGGTTGGTCCAGGTCCAGTTGATCCAGGTAGAGCCCAAAGTAGAATTGAGGTCTTCAATGCTGCCAAGGCCAGATATATCCGAGATCCCGAAACCTCCAATAACTACCATCCTTCCATTAGCCACCAGGTCATTATCTTCAGTTCCACCATCCGTAAGTTGAATCGTGACAGTCCTGTTATCTTCACTGACCTCAACAGGCATTTCCTGCCAGCTGGAAGCTCCTTCATCACCTGCAGTTATGCAATACCATTTTGCACTTGACGGCAATTCCTGCGGAAGCATCATGGACACATTTACAGACTGCCCTTCTTCAAGCTCCGAGACATTGAACTTAAAAACTCCAAATGGAAACTCCAGATTCGAATTTCCAGGAATTGACGAATCATTCAACCTCGAAGCTCCTGTGAAAACACCATCATCGACCCAAATATTTACTGTACCTGCAGGTGTGTCTATTGTAGTGGAATCAATAACAGATATTGTGATCTGATCGGTGGCTCTGTAACCATCGCTATCCTCACCAATCAGTGTTATTTTATGTACACCTCTGGTTATGTTTTGGGTCCAGATTTCTGAGCCGATTCCAAGAACACCATTTTGATCAGAGAACCATAAGAGGGAGGAATCATTCAGCATGCCATCTTCAAGGTCATAACCTGCACCTGCTAGAGCAACATAATTGCTTGTAGCGATATTTGTACCGTTAAGTGGGCTCAAAATAGCGACTTCAGGTGCTTTTAGAGTGATGCTTAATGACGAAGTTAAATCACTTGCCGTGTTAATACCATCAGTTACGGTGACTCTAATTAATCCATTTCTAGTTCCCTGAAGGTTACTTGTATTAAGGCAATAATTGGATTCGTTTATATCTATTGCAATTGTTTGCCAAGAGCTACCATTATCTGGACTAAATTCAAGCATGTAGTATAACTCATCACCATCAAGATCAAAAGATGTCCATGTAATATTCAAAGGACCTGCTATTGGCTCAAGGTTGTCATTACTCACAATTGTGATATTAGGTGTGTATGGAGTAACCACAATGGAGGCAATTTGAGTTAAATTGTGTTTGAAGATTATCTCTTTTGTCTCCGAAGGATAGGGAACTATTTCAGTAAAATAGACAGTCTCATATTCAAGTTCTTGATCTTGGTATGGAGAATATTCAGCTGGGCGATAAACACTAATATTATATTTTGATAATATAGTGTTCTGTTCACCCATCAGTTCGAAAGTGTATTCATTATTTGTCGTATGACCTCTCAACCCATCAGCTGTTAGTATGTAGAAGGGGTCAAACGTAATATTGTTGTTCTTAAGGTTGATTTCACCACTTAAAAGAAGAAATTTATTATCATTATCAGTTACTTCAACCACTGTACTTGATTTCAAACTGGAATCCTTAATCAATTTACTGAAAATCTTCTCATAGGTATAATTAGAAATCCACACTCCTTCATCATCCCTACGATAGGTCATAATATCTCCAGCTTTCCACGGTTCTATTGGATTTTTGAGTTGAATATCGAAGCCATAATAACCCCAATCAGAAGTATCATCACTCAAATTACAATGATCATAGGGATAATTTTCTCCTCCCGTAGAATCTTTAGCTCCACCACAACAACCGCGAGTATCAACTACATGACGCATACCTATTGCATGCCCCAATTCATGACCAAAGGTTAATGAATTATCATTATATCCTATTTTGTTATAAGCGGGCTCTTCCATTGCTCGGAAAATTAAGCTAGATGAGGGGATATTATAAGCTTTTCCTTCATATTTAGCGGGAACACTTCGGTTCAACATACCCGCTTTATATGTAAAATCCTTAAAGTTGCTATCTCTATCAATTTCTTTCAACACTTTATCCCAATTAGTTCCCACACTCATATCATAATTGCAATCCTTGGAGAAATATTTGTAATCTATTTTATTTATAGGATAGACTCGCTCTAAGCAAGACAAAGATCTTTGAAAATCAGAGAAGCTAGGTATTTTGTTGGAAGATATATGGTTCAACCTGATGAGTGCTAATTTGAGTGGTGGAGCATCATTTAATTGCCTAGTTTTTTCCATTTTGTTATTTTCGTATGTCGTTTCAGCTACTGACCTAGGACGGGGATTCACTTCAACCTCAAATGTAACCTCTTCAGGATCTATACTTTTCGCCTCTAGATAGCCTCGATAGATCATAAAGTTAAGACTAGAACCGAAGTCGTCACGACTCCATGATCCAACTGGACCCACGTCGATCTCATTTTCAGAATCAAGTTCCAGTTTAATGTCTTTATCTTGAACTAAGCGTAGTTTTCCTCTCACACTTCTAACAATATCTTCTGTATTAGACTCCACAAATACTCGTACCATCATTGGTTTTCCATAAATCAACGATACATTATTGTCATCTCCATCTTCGTTCATATTCTGTATGCCTTGCGTAACTTCAAACCCAGCTATATAAATATCCGGTGACTGTCCTACTGAGATTGTTTCTATTTTATCATTGTTATTCTCTTTAGACTCATCCACATCTTTGTCAACATCAGCTTCCACTTTTATTGAATGAATTCCGCCAATTGATCGCCACGTACCAACCTCAACTTCAAATCCATCATTTGCAGGTATGGACGAATGGGTTAAAGTCTTGAACTCGCAACCATCGATGTAAACAGTAGTTTTAAATGACCCTGAATCAACATCTCCCTTGTTTCTGATCCAGTAGGAAATGACTACATCGTCTCCCTCACGGATTTCATCATCTCCGGACTGTTTTGCCCAGGAAATGTCCGTGATCTCAAGGTCCGGAGCCTGTACTTTGATTGTTTTTGGCATGTAGTTGTTTTCTTCAAGGGACTCAGCGACTTCCTTATCTGCGTCTGCTATGGCACTTACTGCATTATCACCAGCTTTGTCAGCGGTCCAGGTGAAAGTTTCACTTGCAGTAAAACCTGCCGGGATTGGGTCTAACGTCGCAGAACCTATTTGTATGCCTCTAACAAAAAGTCTAAGTTTGGAGGAAGAAGCTTCCCGTGCCCCTATGTTTTTGACAGTAACAGTGATTGGTACATTATCCCCTATCTTCGGATCAGGTGAAGGCCACGTGATGTCCTGGATGATAAGGTCGGGGTCATATCGGCTGTTAGGGATATTGACTCCAATATAAACCTGCTCTTTAGTGGATTCGAATCCGTCACTTACAATTACGTCCACGAAGTATAGGCCTTCGATTCTGGGTGCTGCAGGTGCCGGGGTACCCGCAGTCCAGGTAACAACGCTGCCAGTTCCACTTATCTCACCGCCGCTGGGTTCATAGGAATAAGTTAATTCATCGTTATCCTGGTCGACTGCATTTACAGTAATAGTAGAAATGCCACCATGCCCTACGGATGGAGGGTTAGGCCAGGCGCACAAGATTTCCGGGGGATGGTTGATCTGGTATGAGATATCATTGATCAGTGAGGTTTCCATTCCTCCCAATTCATTACTGTGGGTGAACGAACCGGTGACTTTTTTAAACTCACCGTCCTTGGTGCACTTCATTATCCAGTAGCCGGTCTTTGTTTCTCCGGGTTCAAGACCCCCGAAGTCTATTGCCAGGGACTGGCTCTCTCTTCCGCCTTCGAGTCCACTGCGAAGCAGTTTGAACAGAACACGAATTCCGGCTTCATTTTCGTATATGACGGGCAAACCACTGTCTATTCTAAGGTTCCTTGCAGTGCCATATCCTATATTTTCAACATCAAGCTGGATCCTGAAACGTTCACCGTCCTTTACTTTTTCAGGAACCGTGTATTTAAGGTTCAAAAGTGGTTGGGGCTTGACAGTGATCTTTTCCTTATTACTGCTCACGCTAAAGGGCAGGCCTTCTACTGCATAATCAATGAACGCCTGTACAGTGTAGTCTATTCCTGCAGGGTCCGTACCTCCAGTACCGGGTTTAGGAATTAAAATCCAGTTCACGTTGGCAGCCTGCAAGGAAGACAAAACTGTAACACCCTCTCCACCTGTCAATTTAACAAAAAACAGATCCGAAGCATCATTTCCGTCCATATCCCTGATTTCAAGGTTTATACTCCTGAATTCGATTGCCATACCGGTTAATTTATTTGTAAGTTCCAGATCAGCAGCAAAAGCATCTCTTTCTAGGGTAGCTTCCTGCGATATAGAGAACTTGACCTTTTCCCGGACAGTTTCTACTATTTTAACTATTTTCCAGGTGGGCAATTCAGGAGAATAACTTAGTGATGGGGGGTGATAGTCGTAGTTGAAATGAGTCAATATTTGATTACCCACTGAACCAGAACCCGCTCCCACGGGACAATTGTACATGTGCACGAAAACAGGAAACTCAGAGGAAAGATACACTTTACGAGATAAATGTTCATCCACATAGGAAATGTAATCCCCTGTGACCTTTATGTCATTCCTGTAACTCTCACTGCTACAGGAAACAGATGTTGCCTTTAAGTGGTAAGGGATCGTAATCGAACTATGTGGCTTTATCTCCTCTATGGTAAAGGTTTTACCAGTTGGGAAAATGATGTCGACCCCAATCAATGAAGAAGAATCAACCAGAACATTGAAAACAGATACATACCCGGCATTCGTAATTGTTATGCAGTCATCCTTTTCATAAACAGGATCTACGAAGTCAACCCCATACCTAACATACCAGGGATCAGGTATCAATAATGGAGGTTGTATATCATCTTCCCCAAGAGGGTCATTTCCTCCAGAGGGATCATTAACAAGTTCTTCAGGATAACTTACGATATCATACCCAACATCAATTTCAAAATTATTCTCTATCTGATATTCATCCTCCTGATATTCATCCTCAATTGTTCTCGGAGTTACTGTAAGCTTTAACTCGAGTATATCCGTGGGAAGCATAGAGGTAACAGCAGTCTGAACATCAGGTGAAACTTCCACAGAACCACTTATAGATTCATGATCAGTCGCTTTTACAAAATAGTTATAATCTCCAATAGAAACGTCCTCAAAAGCAAGATAGCCAGTTTCGTTAGTAACCCCCTGGAATAATTCAGACGGAATATCTGGGTTCTGAATGAGGACTGAAGACCCGGAAAGATCCTGCCCCACATCATCCGTAACATGGAATAAAAGGTCACCGGTATCTGAATCAGTAACAATGGCTGTAAAGTATACGTTTACAGACTGATGATTACTGCTAGATATGGTAACCTCTTCCTGATAAATACCTGGAACAGTTTCGTTAGTCGGTTGGAAAATTATATCAAACGTCTGTGATGCACCCGCCGAAATATTTCCGAGATCTGTAGAACTAAGAGAAACCCAGTTAAGATCCGGTTCAGATACATAAATATCACTCATCGTTTCATAACCGACATTTGTGATGTTTACGGTCCTTAGCTGGACATCTTCAGTGTTCATCCCCACAGTAATAGAAATTGGAGAGATGTCAGCTACCGGAATTGCCTCATAAAGGTGTACAAAAAGATCCGCGTCTTCGTAACTGCCTTCATCAGTTGAAACTGAAATAGAGAAGTTCGCCTGCGAAATTCCAACATTTTCAGCCGTTATTTTTACTTTAAAGGTCTGCACATCCCCTGCTGTAAGAGTTGAAAGGGGGAGTTCTACAAGCTCACAACTTACACCTTCTACTGCCGGATCACCCACAATATTCACACTTAAGCCGTGAAGATCCGATGCTCCATAGTTATAAAGATTTAGTGTTAACTCCTCTGAAGAGTTCTTGGACATCCCAAAATCAATGATCCCTGATGGTTTCATGTACAGACCATACATCTCAAAAGATGTTTCTGCGTTTCTCCAGAGCCTGTCAGAAATAACACTTAAATTAACATTGAAGTTTCCGGCATCCTTACTTCCCGGATCAAAATAATACGAAACCTTTCCTTCTTCATCGGTCACCAGAACATACTGTCGGATATAGCCGTCCAAATCGACTTTCAGAACAGCAGGGGTATTGCTAACCATACTTCCGTTATCATACTGAGCCCACCCAGTAACATGGACAACTTCATCCCTATCATAGGTCTGCTTGTCCGTTGAAACAGATACTGTAAAGTCTTCGACAACCTTGAATGAAATTGTCTTTTCAACAGTCAGCCCGTCTTTATCAACCAGTGAAACTCTTGCGTTATAGCTTCCTTTTGAAAAACCTGTGAGATCGACATATTCCCTGAACTCAAGATCAGAGTAGTTCATCCGGTCATTATACAAAGTGCTTCCAGCACAATCAAAAACCGTTAGTTCAAGGCTTAAATTTGAATCAGTCAGATAAACATTGGGAGCACTCAAACTGGATACTCTAGCAATGAATAATGCATTGCTACCCTCCGAATAACTCGGGTATTCGATACTTGCATCAAGCAGGTAGACTTCCTGAATTTCAGAAAGATTCTTTGACAGGAAATTATTGTTTTCATTAGACTCAGTTATTTGTTCATTACAATCAGCTATCACACTAACGTTATGATCTCCTGCTGTGGCAATCCAGGTCCATGAAATTTCTGTAGAGTCACCTTTCAATATCCCTGAAGTAGACTTCGTACCGATCAGATCTTCCCCAACGAAAAATCCGGTACTTGAACCTCTAAAAGTGCTGCCATCGCCAACATTTTGGAGAACAGCATTAAAAGTAACAGAAGACCCAGCAGAAAAAGTCTGAGGTGTCCATGTTAGATGCGAAACAACCAGATCTGAATACTTTACTTTATTAAGATCCAGTAAAAGCTCATTGTTAGATTCATTAAACTCAGTAACCTGTTTATCTACATCAGCAATTACTTTGATAGTGTGATCACCTGGGGTTGCAACCCAGTCCCAGTAAATGGAGTCAGAAGAACTGGACATAAGACCTGAATGATATACACCAGAGTATATTGAATCGTCGATTAAGAATCTAGTATTAAATCCTCTGGAAGTATTTCCATTTCCAATATTTTCAATTGTGGCGTTGAACTTTACAACTTGACCGTCACTAAAATTCTCGGGACTCCAACTTAAAGCAGAAACGATAAGATCAGGAGTTTCAACTTTTGTGAGATTGACTTCAAGTTCATTATTACTTTCATCGGACTCAGAAATGGAGTCAGAATAATCAACTACAACCTTGATCGTGTGATTGCCAGGAGTGGCAGTCCAGCTCCATAGAATGGGAACTGAGGAACCAGAAGCAAGATCGGGAGTATACAAAATGCTACCAGCGATCGAATCATCTATGATGAATCTTATATAGAAATCTCTGGAAGTATTTCCAGTACCGATATTTTCAATGGTTGCATTGAACTTTACAACCTGACCATCACTGAAATTCTCAGGACTCCAGGTCAAATCGGAAACAATTAAGTCTGGATTTTCAACTTTTTTAAGATTAACTTCAAGTGCATTGTTGCTTTCGTTGGACTCAGAAATGGAGTTAGAATAATCAACTACAACCTTGATCGTGTGATTGCCAGGAGTTGCAGTCCAGCTCCACAGAATTGGTACAGAAGACCCAGTTGCAAGATCAGGATAATACCATGATCCCCCTAAGATCGAATCGTCTATAAAGAATCTTGTATAGAAATTGCGGGAAGTATTACCAGTACCGATATTTTCAATGATTGCATTGAACTTTACAACCTGACCATCACTGAAGTTCTCAGGAATCCAGGTCAAATCTGAAACAATAAGGTCACAATTAGAAGCTGTAGTTACGGTACTATTTACCCAGGTAGCATTTATGTTGCCGTTGAAATCTACAGTCCTTGTGCTAATTGTGTGAGTACTTCCTTGTTCAAGAAGGGTTGCATTAAAGCAAGTTTCACCAACATTAGATACGAAATTTCCATCAAGATAAACCATAGTATGACTGAAGTCCTCATCTTCCGGATTTACCCATGTCCAGTTGATCCAGGTTAAACCGGCATAAGATTGAAGTTCACTGATACTCATTGGGGGCTCAGTGTCCGGTGGAACAGCAAGATACGTAGTCGAATTGTTCCAGGCAATATTCCCGACCAGATCAATAGCAGAGACGTTTGCTGGATGACTTCCTTCTATGGCAGTTATTGTGCCTCTCCAGATGCTATCGCTCTGCAAAACAAGCCTAACCCCATTAGCTGTTACATTTGAAATTTCAAGATTATCTTCTGCGATTACCTCTACTGAAATGTCATCGTTAACAATAGGCATTGTGTTATTTAGCACTACAGAGTTTATTGTCGGAAGGGTTACGTCGGTAGTAAAGCTGGCTGTTTTTGAATTTGTATTTCCGGCAAGGTCTTTCGCATAAACTGTTAAGGAATGGACACCATCAGCAATTCCGTTTAAAGTCAAATTGCCATTTATGGTGAAATTGTCAGACCCATCGAGGGAATAATATTCTAATGAAGTGGCTTCATTGATCCGGTAGACCAGTTCCACCGAATCCGTAGCATAATAAGTGGAATTTAGAGGAGACTCAATTTCTACAACAGGAGGCACGGTGTCAACAGTAAATGTAACACTCGAAGAATTATTGTTCCCAGCAAGATCTTCTGCATAGAGGGTAAGGGTATGAGCCCCATCAGAAAGACCATTTACACTGGAGTTTCCGCTGATTGCAACATAATCTCCACCATCAAGCGAGTAACGTTCTATTGAAGTTGCATCGTTTATCCAGTAGTTCAGGTCAACTGACCCCTCATTATAATAGCCATCTTCAACAGGAGATCCTATTCTGACAACTGGGGGAACGGTGTCAACTGCAAACTGTAAGATTGTTGAGTTTACATTCCCTGCAAGATCCTCTGCATAGACAGTCAAAGAATGTAGACCGTCCCCAATGTCCTCTAAACTGAGGTTCCCGCCGACTTCGACTGGTTCAGAGCCGTCAAGACAATACCACTCAAATGAAGTTGTTTCATCGACAGAATAATTGAGGCCGATGAGACTGGTGTTATAATAGCTGCCATCTATCGGAGAATCAACTGTGATGAGAGGGGAAATGGTGTCAATCGTAAACCGGATGGTAGTCTGATTGCTGTTTCCGGCGAGGTCTTCAGCACAAAGAGTAAGGTTATGGACCCCGTCCTCAAGATCAGTTAAAGTGGA
Source organism: uncultured Methanosarcina sp. (assembly GCA_965601435.1). GTDB lineage: Archaea > Halobacteriota > Methanosarcinia > Methanosarcinales > Methanosarcinaceae > MTP4. Next base: position 15,767 of record CBFCWE010000004.1, on the reverse strand, counting down.
ATTCCCATCAAGTGTAACATATTCTCCTTCATCAAGGGAATAAACTTCCGAAGAGGCAATTTCATTTATCGAGTAGTCCAAATTAACCGAACTCACATTATAGTAGGCGTTGTCAAGAGGTGAGTCTGCGATAATAACAGGCGGTATTGTATCAACTGTGAACCACACGGAAGTTAAATTGTTGTTACCAGCAAGATCTTCTGCGTAAATACATAGATTATGTGTACCTTCTTCAAGGTTTTTCAGAGCGAGACTTAAATTAAAGGAAATGATTGCAGACTCATCGAGAGAATAACTTAACGGGGCAACTTCGTTTGTCCAGCACTCCAGATAAACAGAATCATTATTTAGGATACTATTATTGATCTGCGGGCTAACATTGATGACAGGTAAAACTGTATCTATATTGAACCACGCTGACTTTGAACTCACTTTCCCACTGAAATCTTTCGCGTACAGAGTTATTATATAGCTCCCATCACTGAGATTAACCAAACTGGTATTCCCTTCAAGCATATCACATAAATAAAAACCAGACGATGTACCATATAGCTCGTAGCCTACGGCTAAAACAGGTTCGCTTACGGTGTAATTTAGAGGTAACGAATCTTTATAGTACCGGTCATCTATAGGAGAATCGATAAAAATCATCGGCAATGGATTAAATTTTAGTGTCAAAAAGCCATTATAGGGATTCGCAAGGTAAATGTAGTCTTCAGACACACAAAATCCTGGTGTCCAGTAATCGATGTAATAGAACCCTGCTTCTTTAGGCATTGCATGGTTACTCACATCTAGAACTAAAAGGCCTTCGCCGTACTCAGGAATATAACAGTCCAAGAATACGTAATCACCACCCACAAAGATTTCATCTATCCATCCGTCTGTATAGTATCTCCCAATTTCTTCAGGCTCGGAAGGATTGCTGATATCAAGAATAAGGAACAATTCTGAACCACTTTCATAATCGTAACCTACTAAGTAAGCATAGCCTTCGGAAGCACAGACTTCATAAATATAGCCCTCAACTAAGTATTCTCCCACTAAAATGGGGTCTGACGGAGTGCTTATATCCAGAATTAAAAGACTTTCAGAACTCGAATAAGAAGTAAGGAAGGCGTATCCCCCATCAATACACATGAGATTCTCATACTCTGATCCTTGAGAAGTATAAGTCCCGACAGGCGCAGGTTCTTCAGGGGTGTTAACATTCAGGACCAAAAGACCACTGCCTGACTCCGACTGGTAACCCAGGTATGCGTAACCTTCCGACACACAAACTCTGTCAATCCAGAACTCATCGGTGTAGTTGCCCAGAACAACAGGAACAGCAGGATTACTCAAATCAAGGATTAAAAGTTCATTGTAAAAAAGTTCATTGTAATCTTCCTTTTCGTTATATGTCGTCAGATATGCATGGTTATCTTCCACATTGATATCGCCAATCCAGCCTTCCGCATCATAAACACCGACCATCACAGGTCTTCCCGGATTGCTGACGTCCAGAATAAAAAACCCTCCGCGAACCGGGTAATAAGATTCCTCGTAATTGTCAGAATACTCATACTCAGAATTATAAGCCAGATACGCATAGTTCCCCGATTTATACACCTCATGCACTGATTTTAGGGCGTATAACCAGTTTACAGAATCTTCCCCATAGAAACCTACCTGGACAGGTTCAGAGGGATTACTTGCATCAAGGATCAGAAGACTGCTGTCTCCAAACTCTGATTCACATGTAAGGTACACATAGCATTCATCCACCCAAATTTCATCAAACCACTCATAAGGGGAGTATCCAAGACTTCCAACACTTACAGGGTTCGAGCGATTACTGATATCCAGAATCATCAGGGATAGGCAGTCATAATAAGAGTCATATACTGTAAGATATGCCCGATTACCTTCTATGAAAATTTCATCAATCCAGCCTTCGGTAAAATAAGTTCCCACGGGAACCGGGACGGAATGGTTGCTCACGTCTAGAATTTTAAGCGTATCATAACCGACTTGAGGATCATAGTATGTGAAATATACGTAATTATCTTCAGCTTTGAGATCATTAATCCACCCCTCGCCTTCATAAATGCTTACAGTGACGGGGGCCGAGCAGTTGCTGATATCCAAAATCAAAATATGATCGTAGTATCCACCATACTCACTCATATAAGCATAATTTCCATCGACGCAGATTTCATAACTGTAACTTCCCAAGCTGTAATTACCAATCATAACCGGGCTCGAAGGATCATTTATATCCAGTATCAGAATTTCATTTAACCAATAGTCCTGTTCGTATTCGTGTGTCAGATACGCACGGTTCTCCTGTATGCAAATTTCCCCGAACCATCCATCAGCATTATAAGTTCCGAGAAGCAGGGGATCGGAAGGATTACTAACATTTAAAATTAAAAGGTTACTACTCTGGTTATACTCGGAATAACATGTAAGGTATGCAAGACTTTCATTGATACAAATTTCATCAAGCCATCCATCAACATCATATCTCCCGGCAAGAACAGGTTCAGAAGAATCACTTACATTCAGAATTAAGAGAGCCCCTCTACTATCGTCTCCAGTCTCACATATAATGTATGCGTAGCCTTCTGATACGCAAACTTCCTCAAACCACTTTTCTTCATTGTAAAATCCCACATACGTGGGTTCTGCAGGACTGCTGACGTCCAAAACCCGAATACTGCTACCTTCCCATTCATTCCAGCATTTCATGTATACGTAAGGACCGTCGGTACAAAATTCATCTACCCGTTCTCCATAGTCCCACGTGTTAAAGCTTCCTTCAAAAATAAATCCATCGGAATCGGTATAGTTGAGGATCAGTATGACCTCGGAATAATCGTAATCGCGGTATTTGAAGTAAACATAATCCCCTTCTACAAAAACCTCATCAATGAATTCATGGTAACCGAAGTCCCCAAACTCATCACATAATACCGGCTCTACGGGATTGCTAAGATCCAGAGCCAGAAGTTGATTGTTACAGGTTACTAACAGGTCTTCCCTGAACAGGCAGATATTATCGATCCATCCTCCAGGGCAGTAGTTTCCTGCAAAGGAAAGTTCGGACAAGTCGGTCAGGTTCAGGATCAGAAGGTCATATTCACGGGCCAGATAGGCGTAGTTTCCTGAGACACAGATTTCTTTCACCTTGCCTTCAACATAGCAATTCCCTGCAGCTTCGATGGCTGCGGCTGCAGGATCGTTTACATCCAGAATCACAAAACGACTAGAACCATTTTCAGAGCTTTCGGCCAGATATGCATAACCGTCGGATAAAGTTAGATCGGTTATCGACCCTCCGGCATGATAGCTCCCTGCAACACCTGGCTGGGAAGGATCACTTATATCCAGAACAAGAACGTCGTCAAAACCGAGTTCGCAACAGTACGTCACATATGCATAGTCGCCGGAAACCAAAACATCCTTAATCCACCCCTCAACGGTCAGACTGCCTACTTTAACCGGAAAAGCAGGATCGCTCATGTCAAGAATGAAAAATTCCTGAGCTTCCCCGACATAAGTGTAACCGTTGGCAGCATCGATACTGCCGATTGAGCCCGAAAACTCCCCCGCAAAATCGAATTCAGCTTCAGGGGAAGCATTATCTATAGAATGTAGTTCCCAAATCGGGGAAGCATTATCTATAGAATGTAGTTCCCAGATTGAGCTTACAAACTGGTCTACAAAATCCTCATTTACCTCGTCAGCCATTGCAACACTTACGGTCGCTACTAAAAAAGCCAAGGCTATCGCTAAACAAACTGCCCTCTGATTCGTCGCCATTGAATATCCTACCCTTCAATTACGTAAAAATAAACAAATAAGATAAAGTATCCACACACATATAAATTTTTTTAAAAATATAACTAAATAAGTAAAAGGAGATATGAAAATAGTCCCGTAACATCAGGTTTCATAGAAGAAAAGTGTCAACAACATAAAGGATCCCAAAAATTATTTAAATGTTTTAGGATAAAAAATGATTAACAAAAAGGAAAAATTTTGAAGGAAGTAGTGGAATACACACAACTTCCGACTCTTAAAGCTTTCTCATATTCTGCTGTTTTCATTTGACTATTTTTCATTCTCGGTTCACGATACTATCAAATACCCCGTATCAAACCCATAGATCGACGAGCTCTCAGAATCCACATTTGCCCTGAATAGCTTGTAACCCGCAGCAGTTCCTGCAGGAACATCCACCTCAAGTGGGAATATCCTTTCCTCCCCTGCTCTTAGCTGCACATCCGTCTCAGTCCAGTCGAAGCAGGAAAGATCTGCACAATAGGAGTCGGGCACCCCATCAATGTTTATCCGTACCTTGAAGATGTCGTCGATGTTCTGGGTGTTTTTCACTTTGATACCGACAGAAACGTTGTTTTCTGCTACCACACTGCTGGCTCTTGGTGAAACAGCTATGTCAGCTCCACCTTCAAGCAGAACAACGTGGTAGGGTGCTGAAGTTTCAGCGGTGTTGCCGGCAGCGTCACTTGCTGTTATCGACAGGGAATATTCACCGATCGACGAAGGAGCGGTTATGCTGCCCTGCCAGATGCCGTCTGTTTTTGTGAGCTGGGTATCGCCTACTTTTACTTCAGCAACCCCCGTATCATCCGTGGCATTTACCTCAATATCAATCGTAGCGCCAGCAGTTGTATTGGCCGGGAACAAAGTTACTGAGTTAAAAGCAGGTGGTTCAACATCAAGTACCAGCTCTGCCTCGGTTGTTGCAGTCAAGTTGACCCACGTCTCATTCACGTTCCCGTAAATGTCCACCGTGCGCGTACCGATGGTGTAATCTGTTTCGGGTTGGAGGTCGGTGGCGTTGAAGTATTCGGCAGAGGTGATGGTCTGGAAGATGTTGTTAAGGTAGATTTCGGTGTGGGAGAAATCGGAATCTTTGGGGTTCTGCCAAGTGAAGTTGAGGTATGTGGTACCTGCTGTGGATTGGAGGTCAACCAAACTATTAGGTGGCGTGAGATCAGAAGTTTGAGAAGTTATGGCTTTATCGCTAACCCATGTAGCATTAATATTTCCATTGAAGTCCACGGTTCTCGTAGAGATCTCATAAACATTGTCCAGATCTAATCCTGTTGCATTGTAGTAGTTCTGTGGAGCTGAAATATTAGTGATGAAGACACCATTTATGTAGACTTCAGTATGGTTAAAATCCGGCTCATACAATTTATCCCATTTCCAAAGAATCCATGTGCTTCCCGTTTCATGGTTTAGATTGTAAACACTTGATGGAGGTGTTACATCGTCTTCTATCTCATAGATGGTACCATAAGCCGAAAAGTGTGGATTATCGAAAACGAAATAACCATTCTCTTCCGAATATTCAGAAGGTTGCACTACTTCTTCATTAACACACTGTCCAAATACTATATAGCTACATTTGACAACTGAAATCGTGTTGTTAAATTTATTCAGCTTGATTTTAGCATCATAAGTTGCATAGTCACCCAAATAATTTTGAATAGAGAGATTATCCAATTCAATAAAGCTGTTCTCCAAATTATTTTCCATGAGTGTTTGATTACTCATGGTAACATTCATTTTTGGATAAATTGCTGGCAAGTTAAGTGGATTGATTCTCTTTGCAACTACATCTCTAAACTCTATTTTGCCATTATACAAGGTGAAAACAATATCGAATGGTCTGAAAGCTTCAATTTCAGTCTTTTGTTCACCATCTTGATAGTATTCCACAAGATATGGTGCGGTAACATTGAATCCCTCTAAATATTCATTACTGACATTTATTTTCCTGGTGATGGAGCCCAACACTTGTTCTACAGGTGAATGTTTGATGTTGTCGTAAACCTTCACCTTGAAATTGAAAATATCTGATTGAATCGGGACCAACTCTATTTGATACATACCTGAAGATTCATTGTATTCAAGAGGTATATCCTCGCCACCCGTTGAAGTGTTTACATTAACAAAAACAAGAGGCTGTACTCTATCGTCGGTTGCATTTGCTTTGACTATAAAAAGCCCATTAACCTGCTCTAAAGAAGCAAAGTTCAATTCTGGAGGCTGATTATCAAAATCTAGCGGACAATTAGTTATGGTTTCATTAGGCTCTATGATGCCATTTCCACAAATAAATTGATTAACACCAGTTATTTCAGGAATGAGACTACCATTTTCTTCCCTGAAATCAATATAAAATTGTTTTACTGTGTTTTGGGTTATATTATCCTGTAGACACGTTATAGCTACTTTATCTTCAGATGCCGTCAACATCGTCAATTGATAAGGTTCTGTATAATTATGTGCCTCGTTAGCATCCACATATACATTAAATACAGTATTATTAGGAAGTACTATTAAATCGTGGATAATAGTCCCGTTTTCCAGAGTTATATTCGTATAAATTTGAGAGCCTGGTATATCCAAGATATATGTATCATTATTATAGTCATAATAAACTTCTCTTCCATATTGGTCTATAACATGTATATGCACATCGTGCCAACCAGAAAGTTGACTTATCCAAACAAAGTTGCTATCCATATACTTATTGGCACTTTGCCCCAAATCATCCAATTTTTCTGACCCTACTTCGTAGGTATATACTGCTGTGTCTTTTATTATAGTTAATGATTTGTCCGCTTGATCCATAACAAAATCCGCTTTGGTGATAATATCTTGTACTGCTTCTTCTGTTGCCTGTTCAAGTGCATCACTTGCTGAATTTACGATTAATTTCCAAAAGAATTCACTTGAAACAAGCTCTGTATTGAAATATGAGGGCTGATTTTTATAAATCACAAGACCATCTGGAGCATTGGTATTTTCAAAGTAACCTTTTTCAAGCTGCTGTTCTATTGTCCCAACTGTTTTAAAACTTACAGCTGCCCCTGCCCCTGCAAGAACCTGCACTTTCGCACCTAAATCAAGCTTTTTAATACTACTTTTACTTTCAGATGTAACATAGATCAGATCTTGATTTTCGGGATTCTCTACCAGATCACTATATAATTGAGAAATATCAGTCATAAATAGGTTTGGTTGTCCTTCATCCGGTGTTTCAGGATCGTATAATTCTAATGAACCATGGAAATCAAATAGACTTTTTATTGGTCCAGAGCTTAAGTCATTGGGATTTTTTGAAATAAGCTCAAGTTTTTCATCATTTGAATTACCTGTGGAAAGCATCACATTATTGGATCCACGACTAAGTTTTACTGAATATTCCAAAGGTTTATTATTTTGGTCTAATAGCGCACTCGCATCTATTGAAGCATCTCCATGGTAATTAACTATATCAGTACCTGCTGTTATCTCCGGAATCTTTAGTGGGCGACCCCTTGAATAACGAGTGTGTCTATCTATGAATATCCCAGCAGAAATATCAGCTACTGAACTACCTTTTATGCAATCAGATTGGGTATATTCTTTTAGATTCCTAATATAAGATCTTCCCAGTTCCTTTTCACCAACTATGGACGACTGTATTCCCGGCCTATTATAGCCTGTTGAACCTCCAAGTAGATTAGCTTCAATTTTCCCATTAAAAACTGATCCAGAGCCAATCTCTTCTTTCACTTTATATTTTGAAGCTCCAGACTTATCTGAAATTAGATTAACATTAGGATTTAACAAAATAATAGGAGTGTATTTTCTAAATGCAGCTCCATTTTCTTCATTATTTAAATTTCCAAAGTGGTATTCTTCATTATCCCAAAATTTTTTAGAGATGACTACTGAACCATCTAATTCCACCGGAGATATATCTACATTTAGAAGTTTTGCATCAGTGGAAAAACCTATTTTTATTCCACCTCCATTTTCCCTTTCGCTATTTGAACTAACACTAACATCTGAGCCTAAAATCTCTTCACCTTTAAATTGATTACTGCCCTTATATTCTAAACTTAAAATCTTTGGATAAGATAATGTTTCAGTTCCGATCACTGAAACACCCAAGTTACCTCCTAATTCATTACCAAGGGCCTCGACCCCACCTCCTATGCCCCAACCTATACTACCTTCTACGCTTGCTTCAGGATATACAGCTATATCCATATCAAATACAACAGAGTAAGCATCAATATAGTATTTCGTTGGATTGTCGATCTCAACATTATTAACTGCTTTTAAACTTGCTATATAGACCCCCTGTTGATCATATGTTGAGAACTCTACAGGTATAATTGCAATACCATCTTCTTCAGCTGTAGACTGCAGAAGCTCTACAGAATTATCAGGTTTTATTAATTCCATTTTTATTAATGAACCCGGATATGCCTTATAGTAGAAATAAAGAGTTGAATCTAAAGCAACAATTGTGGGCTCATTACTATCTTTTGAGATAATTTCCCCTAGCAACGGTTGAGCATTACTGTATAGAGAAACATCATCAGTTATAAATAGTTTAATTGGTGAGGATTCAAACACTGAGTCCACACTGTCTGTTACTTTTAGTGTAAGAGTATACTCTCCTTTTCCAAACTCCTTAGCAAAAGAATTAGTTGTTTCATATGATCCAAAAGTTTCACTTATCTTTTCATTACCGGAAATCCATTCATATTTGTATGGAGGGACTCCATCGAATACGCTCCCAATAAAAGTAATTTCCTCAGAAGGCATGTAACAACTTACAGAGAAAGGTGATTCGATTCTTGCATAAATTGATTTTCTTTCAATATAGATCCTTATTTTCTGTTCAGCCATAGTCCCGAATCTATCAGTAACTTGTAAAGTGATGATATGGGTTTCTGGAGATAGAACATTTTCGAAAACATTGCTTAATTCTTCTGAATTTTCAGTTGAACTTATAGTTCCATCGATGTCAGATGTCCAATAATAATTATAAGGTGGAATACCACCAGTAATTGAGGCATTAAATAAAAGGGGTTCACCATTATATTCATAGCTCTCAAAATTAAGAGGTGAGTTTATTTCTAAATTTAATGGATTTAGTATAAAGTATTCTATGTTTTTAATCAACGAAGTCTCAGCCCCACCTAGAGCATTACTGTGACTGAAAGACCCCTTAAACTCAGTAAATTCCCCATCAAGGCTTGATGTCATTATCCAGTAAGCTTCTTTGCTCTCACCGGGTGCCACATCTCCAAAGTCGATAAGTAATGAATCAATCTCAGGCCCGTCCACAAGTCCACTGCCTATTAGTTCAAAGGAGACTAACAACCCTGCCTTATTTTCATAGATCACAGGCTGGGCGCTGTCAAGTTTAAGGTCCTTTGCAGTACCGTATCCCACGTTAGTGACATTCAAGGTGATGTTGAAGGGTGTATTTGCTTTGACATCCCTAGGGATTATGTAGGTCAAATTCAATAGTGGCTGTGGCATCACAGTGATGCTTTCTTCTGTGCTGTTTATGCTGAAGGGGACACCATCTACGGTATAATCTATGAATGCCTGAACCGTGTAATCCTTGCCTGTGGGAATAGTGCCTCCTGCATTTTTCTCGGGTACTAACAACCAGTCTACGTTTGCAACTGCTGAAGGACTTATAGCCCCACTGCCGTCGATAGAACTGATGCTGCTCAGGGATGTCAGGTTAATGAAAAATAGATTTGAGGCATCGTTTCCATCTTTATCTTTTATCTCAAGGTTTACATTTACACTTTCGATGTTCTGGTCAGTCAACTTATTTGTCAGTTCGAGGCTGGCAGCAAATGCATCTCTTTCGAGAGTGGCTTCCTGGGAGATGTAGAATTTGACCCTCTCGCGAACAGTTTCCACTACCTGCGGAATGGATGCACCACCACCATAGTTGCCTGAAGAATAGCTTCCTCCTGGACTATTGTAATCATGTCTGAAATGTTCTTCTATTACATCGATGACCGGGCCGGAACTAACCGGGCAGTTATACAGATAGACAAAAACAGGAAGCTCTGATGAAAGGTACACTTTTCTGGTTACGTCACTGTTTGCCTCAAAGGTAAGATAATTTCCTCGGATTCTGATACTGTTTCGGTACGATTCCCCACCGCAGGAAACATAAGTGGCGTTTAAATGATAGGGGATTGTGATGGAACTCTGAGCTTTGATTTCATCGACAGAGAAGATATGTCCGGTTGGGAAAGTTATGTTCACTCCCTGCAGAGAGAACGAATCCACCGTCACGTTGAAAACCGAAACAAGCCCGGGGTTTGAAATTGTTATAAGGCTGTCACTTTCGTATACAGGATCAGAGAAGTTTACTCCGTACCTGAGATACAAAGGATTAGGAATCAACAGAGGTGGAGGCACCTCGGTTTCAAATGTAAGGTCCAGCTGGATATCATAATCATCTTCTATCTGTACTGGAGTTACAGTGAGTTCTACTCCGAGGATGTCTTTGGAGAGCACAGGTTCTACAAGAGTCTGTATTTCAGGGGAAACAGTTGACGAACCACTTACGGGCGCATGGTCGGACGCTTTTACGAAATAATTATACGTGCCGACTGAAACATCCTTGAAGAGATAAGATCCATTTTCATCTGCAGTACCCTGGAATACCTGGGTAAGGACATCCGGGTTCTGGATTACAATTGATGCTCCGGAAATGTTCTGTCCAATATCATTCACAACATGGAACATCAGGTCTCCCTTTTCGGAAGAAGTGATTGAAATTTTCAAGTATATGTTTACAGGCTGGTGGTTGCTGCTTGAGATGGTAATTGTTTCCTGGTAGACCCCTGCAGCAGTTTCGTTGCCCGGGTGGAGGAAAATACTGAAAGATTTGTTCGTGCCCGGGGAAATGCTCCCGAGATTTGCAGAACTTACAGAAACCCAGGCAAGAGCTGGTGTTGAAATGTTAATGTCATTCATGGATTCGTATCCGACATTGGAGATACTGACAGTTTTGACCAGAGTATTGTTGGGGTTCATTCCAGCTATTATCGACGTTGGACTGACAATAGCAGCAGGCCTGGCATCGGCCAGGTGGACAAATAATTCAGCTTCTTCATAACTACCTTCATCGGTGGTGACTGAAACCACGTAATTTGCCTGGGAGACATCCACATTTGCAGAGCTGATTTTTACTTTGAACGTCCACTGAGCTCCAGCAGCAAGGGTTTCAGGCGGCAGCTGTACCAGCTGAGTTTCTACCCCGGTTACTGCGTCTCCGTCAAGCGAGGCAGTTACACCATGCAGGTCCACTTCTCCATAATTTCTGAGGGAAAATGTGATGTTCTCAGATGAATTTTCAGACATTTCATAGTCTATGGTACCGGAAGGACTCATGTAAAGCCCGTACATATCAAAAGAAGTCTCTGCGCTTATCCAGAGCCTATCAGAATTCACGCTTATTTTGGCAGTGAAATTTCCAGCTTCACTGGTCCCAGGCTGGAAATAATATGAGAAATACCCCTCGGAATCCGTTACAAGGCTGTAAGTCCTTGTATAACCTTTCAATTTTATGGTCAGAACAGCCGGCGTATTGGCAACAGGACTCCCATCTTCATATTGCGCTCTGCCGATGATATGCACGACTTCTTTCCTGTCATAAATTGATTTGTCTGTTGAGATGGATACACTGAAATTTTCTACGACCTTAAATGAAATTGTCTTTTCGGTAGTCAATCCATTAATATCTCTTAACGTGACTCTGGAACTGTAACTTCCTTTTGAGTAACCGGTCAGGTCCACATTTGAAGTGAACCCGGAGCTTGTATAGCTCATCGGACCTGTATATAGAATGTTATTGTTTTCATCCAGAACGCTTAGAGTCAAATTTACATCGCTATCCGTCAGGTAAACATTGGGAGAAGCCAGACTGGATGCTTTTGCGGTGAATACAGCAGTACCGTTCTCGGCATAACTCTGGCTGTCACTGCTTACAAGTAAAAGGTATTTTTCTTCAATGTAGGAAAGATTTGTAAGCAGCAGGTTATTGCTCTCGTTAGATTCTTTTACCTGCCCGGAATAGTCAACTTTTACACTGACATTGTGATCTCCGGATGTTGCGGTCCATACTTGAGAAATCTTTACAGATTCACCAGTTAATAAACCATAGACTGTTTTTATACCAGCTAAGTTTTCATCAATAGTAAAACCTGTATTGAAAGGTCTCAGCGTACTTCCATTCCCAATATTTTCGATATAAGCATTGAAAGTAACGGAGTCCCCTGTTGAAAAGGTCCCAGGCGTCCATGTAAAGTTGGATACTATCAAATCAGACTGCTCGACCTCTGGGAGAACCAATTCCAGTGAATTATCAGTTTCATCCGATTCGCTTACTTCATTAGCAGGATCTGCTACTACCTGTATCGTATGTTCTCCAGGTCCTGCAGTCCAGGTTTGGGAAATGAGTTCATGAGATCCTGAAGCCAGGCCATCAAGATGTCTATAGGCAATTGAAACCCCATCGATCAGGAATTGGACATGGAACCTTTTAGAGGTACTTCCGGACCCCTCATTTTGAATGCTGGCATTGAATGTTACAATCTCTCCATCACTGAAGTTTGAAGGATCCCATGTAAGGCTGGAAACGGTTATGTCGGATCTTTTGATCTCTGGAAGGGCCTGAGTCAGATTGTTGTTTGTTTCGTTTGACTCTTCCACTCTTGGACCATTTGCATTATATGGATAAGCGTACCAGCCACCTGCATCCGCTGTAACTTCCAGCGTATGATTCCCGGGCACTGCAGTCCAGCTTTTTGAAACGGTTTCGTATCCACCAGCCACCAGCCCATCAATAACTGCATAACCGATATCATTCCCATCGAGGTAGAACCGTACTCCAAACCAGTTTTCCGTGCTGTTAAGTCCAGCGTTCTCAACCGTAGCATTGAGGATTATAGTATCCCCATCATCAATTAGGGATGGAACAGTGATATTTGAAATTACGAGTTCAGGCTGATAAATCGCAGGTAAAATGACTGATCCGAGATTATTAGATTCATTGGATTCAAGTATTCCATTCGTATCGTCAACTTTTACATTTAAAGCATAAATACCCGGAACGGCAACCCATTCTGTCGAAACCGTCCTTATTTCTCCTACTGGAAGTCCGTCATCTACCGTAACAGTGCCAATTTTACTTTCATTAATATAGAAGCCAACATCAAACGACCTGGAAGCATTCCCGACCCCTATATTTCGTATTTCTGCTTCAAAGGTAACCGGAGTTCCGTCATAGAACGTTTCTGGCACCCATGTAAGATTTGAAACAATCAGGTCTGCCTGTTCAACTTCAGAGAGAGAAACAGTAAACCTGTTGTTTGTCTCGTCCAGCTCTTTGACATGGTCATAATAGTCCACAACAACAGTGACATTTTCTGCGTAAGCTGTGGCAGTCCAGTCCTGAGTAATAACTATTGATTCACTGGCGTTTAGTCTCTCAATCTGCATCTGCCCGATGTATTGATCATCGGCAAGGAATCTCACATAAAACGGAGAGAGTGTGTACCCGTTCCCTATGTTTCGTATGCTTGTATTGAAGGTTACAATCTCATCTTCATTTATCTTAGTCGGGCTCCAGTTTATGCCATCGACAGTAAGGTCTGAACTCCCTTTTGTTACTGGTTGAGATACTGGAGGAGTACCTATAAACTGGCCTAAGGCCCTGGGTTGACTCCCCACAATAACCGTGTCTGTAACAGTGTTGGTTGCGGTGTCAATCACAGAGGTACTGTTGCTGTCTTTATTCGCAACATATACTTTTGTTCCATCCGGTGTGACTGAAACTCCCCGGGGCTGGCTTCCTACATCAACAGTGGATGTAACAGTGTCGGTTGTAGTGTCAATAATGGAGACACTGCCGGTACCAGAGTTAACAACGTATACCTTTGTCCCATCCGGACTGGCTGCAACTCCGTAAGGATAGCTTCCCACATTCACCGTGGCTGTAACATTGTTTGTGTCAGTACTAATCACAGAGATACTGTTGCTGTTAGAGTTCGCTACATAGACCTTTGTTCCATCCGGTGTGACCGCAACTCCTTTAGGATAGCTTCCTACATTAACCGTAGCTGTAACTTTTTTTGTGGCAGTGTCAAATACAGAGACTGTGCCGTAATAGTTCGTCACATATGCCGTATTTCCATCCGGTGTGACCACAACTCCGTAAGGAGAGCTTCCCACAGTCACCGTGGCTGTGATAGTGTTTGTGGCAGTGTCAATCACAGAAACAGTGTTACTGCCATGGTTCGCCACATAGACCTTTGTTCCCGCCGGGTTGACTGCAACTCCGTAAGGACGGGATCCTACATTCACCGTGGCTGTAACAGTGTTTGTGGCTGTGTCAATCACAGAGACGCTGTTGCTGTTATAGCTCGCCACATATACCTTTGTTCCATCCGGTGTGACCGCAACTCCGTAAGGATAGGCTCCTACATTCACCGTAGCTACAACATTGTTTGAAGCTGTGTCAATTACGGAAACAGTGTTGCTGTTGTAATTCGTTATGTATGCATATGGCACCATTGGCGAAGCACTTTGTACATTTATCGTGCTTTTCTTAGTATTCTGGCCATATTCATTAGTCACTGTAAGCTTTACTGTATAGGTTCCAACTGTGGGATAGATATGAGTTGGGTTTTGCTCAGTTGAATTAGCTCCGTCTCCAAAGTCCCAGTTCCATGAAGTTGCATCTTCTGAAAGGTCTGTGAATTGTACGGAAAGGGGAGCATAACCCTGAGTAACATTGCTGCTAAAGTTTGAAACAGGAAGTAACGTTTGTGCTGGAGGAGTACATATAAACTGTCCGAAGGCGAAAGGACTGTCACCCATAATCAGCGTTTCTGCAACAGTGTTAGTTGCGGTGTCAATCACAGAGATACTGTTGCTGTCTTTATTCGCAACATATACTTTTGTTCCATCCGGTGTGACTGAAACTCCCCGGGGCTGGCTTCCTACATCAACAGTGGATGTAACAGTGTCGGTTGTAGTGTCAATAATGGAGACACTGCCGGTACCAGAGTTAACAACGTATACCTTTGTCCCATCCGGACTGGCTGCAACTCCGTAAGGATAGCTTCCCACATTCACCGTGGCTGTAACATTGTTTGTGTCAGTACTAATCACAGAGATACTGTTGCTGTTAGAGTTCGCTACATAGACCTTTGTTCCATCCGGTGTGACCGCAACTCCTTTAGGATAGCTTCCTACATTAACCGTAGCTGTAACTTTTTTTGTGGCAATGTCAATCACAGAGATACTGTTGCTGCCATAGTTCGCCACATATGCCGTATTTCCATCCGGTGTGACTGCAACTCCGCAAGGATTGCTTCTCACATTAACCGTGGCTGTTATAGTGTTTGTGGCGGTGTCAATCACAGAAACAGTGCTGCTGCCATAGTTCGCCACATAGACCTTTGTTCCCGCCGGGTTAACTGAAACTCCGTAAGGATTGCTTCCCACATTAACCGTAGCTGCAACAGTGTTTGTGGCAGTGTCAATTATAGAGATACTGCTGCTGTAATAGTTCGCCACATAGACCTTTGTTCCATCTGGGTTGACTGCAACTCCGTAAGGCCGGGATCCTACAGACACCGTGGCTGTGACTGTGCCTGAAGCTGTGTCAATTACAGAAACAGTGTCGCTGTTGTAATTCGTAATATATGCATATGGCACCAGAGGCGAAGCACTTTGTACATTTATCTTGCTTTTCTTAGTATTCTGACCATATGCGTTTGTTACCGTAAGCTTTACTGTATAGGTTCCAACTGTGGGATAGATATGAGTTGGGTTTTGCTCAGTTGAATTAGCTCCGTCTCCAAAGTCCCAGTTCCATGAAGTTGCATCTTCTGAAAGGTCTGTGAATTGTACGGAAAGGG
>CBFCWE010000003.1:0-91513 GCA_965601435.1 uncultured Methanosarcina sp. | reverse complement strand
CGTTCCACACTGTACTGAAGTGCGCGAGCCTTCGGGAACTCTGGCACGCTGCCATATCTTCCCTGTTACTTATCTTTACTTTTATGGAAGTTATTTTCGATTTTCATTTAAATTATTTTTATCTTCACTTCTAAGTAAGTTGTTTCCTATCATTATTACAAAATATATTGAAATTTCAATCCTGCTTATAACTGATTTAATCCAGGCAAAACAGGTAGTAATCTATCTTTCAGTTGTTCCTGAAAACCTTTTTTGACACTCTTTTCGGGTACCAACGCTCTCACCGGCTGCGAAGCAGCCGGCTTTTTCCATAAAGTATATTTGAATGAATAAAAAAGAAAATCGGGATCACATGATAGGTGTATTTGAATTAATACGTTGAGTTAGAAGTTGATTGAAATCTGTGGGTATTTTTATCTTTTTTCTTCCGAGAACTCATCTGGATCCGGGTTCATTCCCCTCTCAACTCAAGCCCCGCCTTTACTCCTTTCATGACCGCTTTCGTTATCTTTTTCCCGAAATCCGTGCTGGAACCGGCGTAGGGGATTTCCGGCCCTTCTTCACATTCCGAATTCTTCTCCGAATCTTTTTCATAGGCAACGATTACGGCGTCCGTGTTCGTGCCCAAAAATCTGTGGCCTTTTTCCAGGAGGGCAAGCCCTTTGGCTTCCGTGGACGTGATGATGGCTCCAAGGAGGGCTGTCTCTGAGAGTTTTTCTCTGGAAATGAGGATGATGTTGATAGTCCCTATTTTTTCTACCTTTTCTACCTTTTCGATCCTGAATTCGGAGCCGTTGCTGACGCCGGCGGTTACAAAGACGGTGAGGTATTCGTCCTCGATGACCTGGAGGTATTCCATGTTTACGGCGGTCAGGAGGCCGAAATAAGGTTCACGGATTCCCAGTTCAAGGGCGGCTTCTTCTACGAATTTGACCGGGTCGGGGGGGTTGAAAGTCCTTGGGACCTGTTTGTTGAAGAGGTCTTTTACCCGGGCGCGGCCGCCGTTTAAGCCAGTGCTCACGGCTTCGAAATCACCTTCTATGATGAGGGTACTGTCTTTTTCGTAAAATTGCATGATATGGGCTCCGTTTTTTCAGAGAATGTATCTTCTATATTTTCGGAGAATGTATATGCTATATTATTATTTTCTGCAAAATTAGTTAGTTTCCTTTTGATAGAAATTTTTAGCTTTGCCCACCACCTCTGACTACCATGACCGGAACTTTTGATCCTCTTAACACTTTCTCTGCAACGCTTCCGATCAGAAATTTCTCGATTCCGCTTTTTCCAAAGGTGCCCATTACTATCAGGTCAATATTGTTATTTTCCGCGAAATCGATTATTTCACTGCTCGGGTAGCCGTCTAAAATAACTTCTTTTACCTCCACCCCTGAAGCTTCTCCAAGCTTCTTTACTTTGGATACTGCTTTCTCTCCATCTTTTCTCATAACTTCATAGATCATTTCTTTGCCAAGAGTCCATATTTCAGAAATTGTGGATGGTGTATCTACTACGTAGAGGGCGTAGACAGTGGCTCCGCTAAGTTTTGCAAACTCAATACCGCAAGAAATGGCTCTCAGGGTATTGTCGGACCCGTCTGTTGCAATCAATATGTTTCGGTGTAGCTCACTTTTCATATGACGTTCTCCATTTGCTTACATATAATGTACCGGATGACAGAAAAAATTAATTCAGTTTACTGATACCGCTGTCTCAGAATTCAGGGACTTGCGCCCGCAGATGAGGAGCAGATCGAGAGTGAAGCCAGGGGTTTTAACGGCTTCTGGTTTGGCGATTATGAAACAGCAAAAGAAGCAGTGCAGTCATATCCGGAGCCTTCCCCCATTGAAGCGCTTGTAATGAGCCCTCTGGATGAGGAAAAATTTGAGCCGGACTATCTTTTGATCTATGCCAATGGCGGGCAGATTACTCTTTTGATGAATGGTTTGCAATATTATAAATATGAGGTTGTTGAACCAGTTTTTCCGGAGAAGGCTCCTGTACGGATGCGCTGCCCCGTTGTGTTGCCACCGGAAAGCCGTCACTTTGCCTGCCCTGTTTGGGTGAAAGAGGCTTTGGACAGGTGAACAATGATGAAATGGTGCTTGCCATGCCGGCTGACAGGCTGGAACGCACGGTAAAAGGGCTGAAAGCGCTGAAGGAGACCCGCCTTGCGTATCCTATAGGCAACTTTGAACCGGGTATGGATGTAACTCCTCTGTTTGAAGCGTGGTATCCGGTGCAAGATAAATAATAAGAGGACAGTAGTGTAATCTGCAAGAATGTACTGGATGGATTTAACTAATAGAGAGCTCAATGGCGGTATGGGGCCGCCACCGGGTTCTCAATCCAGGCAAAATATTTCAATAAAAAAGGATAAAAAATGGATGTAATTGACTAATCCGGTTACGAACCAGGGTGTACTCCAGATGGATGTACTCCGGATAATTGAATGGTAGAACTGATGCGGCCCTGCTTTTCGGGCTGCTTTCTCATTCCCAGAATAACTCAAAACCATATCTTGCAGCTTCGGAATAGGTCCAAGTCGCTAAAATATCACCCACCCGGAAGAGGAAATTATGAAAAAAATTCTCATTAATTTTGCCCATCCGGCAAGAGCACGTTCAAGGATTAATAATGCTCTTCGTGCTGCTGTTGAAGGTCTTGAAAATGTAACCATCAATGATCTCTATGCAAACTATCCGGATTTTCTGATCGATGTCAAAAAAGAACAAAGTCTCTGTGAAAAGCATGATGTCATTATTTTTCAGCACCCGTTCTACTGGTACTCAACTCCGTCAATTATGAAGGAATGGCTCGACCTGGTACTTGAACACGGTTGGGCCTATGGTTCACAGAGCTGTGCGCTTGAAGGAAAGGTTTTCCTGCAGGCTATCACGGCAGGAGGTGACGACAGCGTCTACCAAAAAGAGGGTTTTACCGCCTTTACAATTGGAGAACTTACCTCACCATATCGTGCTATGGCAAAGCTATGCAACATGAACTGGCTTCCTCCATTCACTGTTCTTGGTATTCACCGGGGCTTGTCTGAGGAGAATGTTAAGGTTTATGCAGAAGACTATCGCCGCGTCATCATTGCCCTGCGGGACGGCACTCTGGATCTTGAGAAAGCGAGGCATGGGCAATATCTCAACAGCGACCTGAACTCAATTATCAGGAGGCCGTAAAAGTGGAAAATTTCCTGTTTCAGCTCTTTATTTTCCTGGCTGCAGCAGCCATTGCCGTTCCTATTGCTAAAAAATTCGGGCTTGGCTCAGTACTCGGATACCTTATAGCAGGTATCATCATCGGACCCTTCGGCCTCTCTCTCATTGCTGACATTGAAGAAGTCATGCATTTCACGGAGTTTGGCGTAGTGATGATGCTTTTC
The DNA here is from genome assembly GCA_965601435.1 of uncultured Methanosarcina sp. Lineage (GTDB taxonomy): Archaea > Halobacteriota > Methanosarcinia > Methanosarcinales > Methanosarcinaceae > MTP4. The sequence continues at coordinate 88,122 of CBFCWE010000003.1, read as the reverse complement.
CTGGTCGGCCTCGAACTCAAACCGTCACTGCTCTGGCAGATGCGCACCCCCATACTGGGAATGGGAGGATTGCAGGTTGTTCTGTCGAGTATTATCATTGCCGGGATCTCCCTTATCTTTCTACCCTGGCAGCAGGCAATAGCCATCGGTCTTACTCTCTCCCTCTCCTCTACAGCCATAGTTTTGCAAACCTTGCGGGAAAAGGGACTGATGAATACCTCTTCCGGAAGATCTATCTTTTCGGTTCTCCTTTTCCAGGACCTGGCAGTCATTCCTATACTTGCTGTTCTACCTTTCCTGGCAACAATCGCCGTGCATGACGACGGCCATCTTGAGTCAGCTCTTTTTGATATCAGCTCCCTGCCTGAATACATGCAAATTATTATTACGCTGCTTGCAATTCTATCTATTTTCTTTATTGGTAAATTTGCAAGCAGGCCAGTGTTCAGGACCATTGCGGCTACACGAATCAGAGAGATCTTTGTTGCCGCCGCCCTGGCCCTTGTAGTTGGCATATCATTACTCATGACTTCAGTTGGGCTTTCTCCTGCCCTTGGGACCTTTCTTGCCGGGGTTGTCCTGGCAGACAGCGAATACCGCCATGAACTCGAAAGTGATATAGAGCCGTTTAAGGGCCTGTTGCTGGGGGTATTCTTCATCTCAATTGGTGCCAGCCTCAACTTTACACTGATCGGAGAGAATATCCCGCTGATCGCAGGACTTGCGGCAGGTCTGATGGCTTTCAAATGGCTGGTCCTCGAGGGTACTGGTTTCGTCTTTAAAATGGCGAAAAAAGAACGTTCACTCTTTGCTATTGCCCTTGCCCAGGGAGGTGAATTCGCATTTGTCCTTTTCCAATTTTCCAGGACCAGCGGCGTATTGCCAGCTCAAACCATAGAACCCCTTATTTCCGCAGTTGCAATCTCCATGTTCCTTACTCCCCTCCTTTTCCTGGCACATGAAAAATTCGGTACAAATGGTCAGGGAGATGAAGAAGCCAGGCGTGATTCGGACACTATTGACCGTAGCGGACACAGGGTCATTCTTGCCGGATTTGGCCGCCTCGGGACTGACCTTGGCCGTTTCCTCATTTCTGCGGGTATCAAACCAGTCATTATCGATCATGATGCGGCTAATGTGGATGTTCTAAGAAAATTTGGATTTAAGGTGTATTACGGAGACATCACACGACTCGACCTGCTTGAAGCTGCCGGAGCTTCTGAAGCTGAACTCTTAATAATCGCCATAGGTGATGTAGACCAATCAAGAAAGCTGGTTGAATTAGCAGCAAAACACTACCCACACCTCAAAATAGCAGTCAGTGCTTCCGACCGTTCCTCTGCCTACGAGCTCATGGACCTGGGAATTACCCGGATACGAAGGGAAACCTTCGGCAGTGCTCTGACACTTGGCCAGGATGCTCTTCAACTTCTTGGGATCGAACCTTATGAAGCACACAGGTTGATGCGTATTTTCCGGAAAAAGGACGAAGAGATGATGCCTGAATTATACAAAATGCATCGTAAGGATGAGGACAGTTACATATCAATGTATCAGAAGCATAATGCAGACCTTGAGGAACTAATGACGCTCGATTTGGACCTGGACATGGAAGAGATCGACAAAGCCTGGAATGTTGCAAACCCGGAAACATAATTTGACATAGGAAAATCCGGAAAGGTTTGATTTTATGACCGGAATCGCATCTGGACTCCCTCTGAAATTACCGCACTCTCATGTGGCTGATTTCAGGGGGTGGGAAGGTTTTAGGGAGAGGTAGTTCACATCGGACTAAGTCAAAGCCCGCTTATGCTTGATTTCTACCTTTTTTCTACCTTTTTTCTACCTTTCTTCTACCTTTTTTCTACCTTTTTTCTACCTTTTTTCTACCTTTTTTCTGTACTATAGTCAAGGACCCACATTCCTTCACAAATCTCAAGTGAAAGTTTAACCACAGAAAGCACGGAAAAACACGGAATAAAGGGAGCAAGGGTGCAATCCTTCCGTGCTTTCCGTGTCTTCCGTGGTTATAAAGTAAGTGTAAATATTTACGCCCGGGACTATAATTTAATGTTTGTACATTAACCAACCCCTGTCTTTATAAATGTATACAACCTTCCTATAATATCATTATAAGGTGGGAGTTCATGAAAACATTAGTAACATATATGACACAGACAGGGAACACAAAGAAGATCGCAGAAGCTATTTATAGTGAAATTGCTGGCGAAAAGGACATCAAAGACATCAAAGATGTAAGCAACTTTGAAGGTTATGACCTTGTGTTCGTAGGTTTCCCTGTAATGCAATTCAACATTCCTGAGAATGTTTCAAAATTCGTAAAAGAGAATGTAGCTGGCAAGAACATAGCATTCTTCATGACCCATGCTGTTCCTGAAGGATTTGAAGCCATACATTCATGGACCGGTTCCTGCAAGGATATCGCAGCTAGTGGTAATTATCTTGGTACATTTGAATGTCAGGGTGAACTTGCACAATCTATTATTGATATGCTCGAAAAGTCCGATGATCCTCAGATGAAAGCATTTGCTGAGATGGGTCCTTCCACAAAAGGACAGCCTGATGAATCCCGTGTTCTGAAAGCAAAGGAATTTGCAAAAGAAATCCAGGCAAAGGTCCAGTGACCAAATATTCCTGTTTTCTTTTTTTAAATCTTTTTACATTGTCCTTTGATTAATTTTGAAGTTTGACTTTTAATCCTGCTTACTATTCTCAATTTCTACTACCTTTACAATTTATAGAGAGAATTGAGGAGATTATGACCCTGCAAACTGATTTGATATTCACCCCGCTTTTCACGCTGGCGTATCAATCCCTTGCTTTGCAATTTATCCAGATGGAAAAGGAGATTTCCACCACGAAGTTTTGTGAGTTTTGAAAGTGCAGTAAATGATTTGCTTTCCTCGTGCAATGCTTTTAGAATCCGGACTTTTGCAGTGCTACTCAATGCATCCCCTATCAAACTGGATATCTGTTCTTCAGGAAGGTCTTTAACTTGTAGTTGCCTGTTTTACAACCGTGAGAAAACAGCACAGGGAGTTATGGAAGCCATGAAGGCTATGAAAGTTCGTCAGAAAATGGAACTACAGGGATAAATTGGTACTGACCAATCAACCAGTGCCCTTAGATTATATTCTCTTCCTTTGATTATTTTGTTAATGGTGAATTGGCGCGGCCGTGCCAGTTTACCCTGGTAATATAGTGCGTGGGAGCTGTTTTGCGATTTTTAGCTGAAGAAAAGCCATTTAATTTCCATATATACGTTGACAAGTATAAGAGTGACCAGAACTATTAAATGCCAGCCTCGATAGTATTTCATGTCTGGCTTAAGTTCCTTATCCCAATCATCTTCATTTCTTTCTATATAATTTCCTCCTTCGTTTTTTATTGTTTCAATCCCTGTTTTGCCGGGGGCTGTTTTGCAATAGGGTTTCAAAAAGCCCAATTTTGCTTTTGTTTTCAAAATAGAGCATTTATCGGGAGATGTTTTTGACATTTTCCGCCGATCTAATTATTACAACAGTATATATAAATGTCGGCGACATATAAATTTTTCGAAAATGATCAGGAGGACGTTGAGATTATATTTTTCTAATGTATGTAGCTGTACATTGAAGTTAATTTCTTTAAGGGTTTAGGGTAGATCAGCAGAAAAAAGTGATTGTTTTATTTGCATTCAAGGCGAATGATCAGGGGATTAGAGTCTTTTCAGAACTTCCGGATTCTTTTCATTTTTGATTATAGTCCCAAACGTAAATGTTTACACTTACTTTATAACCACGGAAGACACGGAAAGCACGGAAAGATTGTTCCCTTATTTCTTTTATTCCGTGTTTTCCGTGCTTTCAGTGGTTAAACCTGCACTTGAGATTGGTGAAAATATTTTGGCCCTTGACTATAATTGATTTTGAAATGTGTAATTAATTTCTGGATTCACTATAAGAGTTAAGCTCATCAAGTTACCTTTTTATCAATAGTAATTTGTTCCTTCCCCACAATAAGGAAATGTAAGCATTGATGTATGTAAGAGGTTGTGTCAGGAACTATAGATAAGAAATAAATCATTTCACGGAAGTAGCACGCATGAAATATGCCGACGTCGACAAAATTTACCGGAACGTACCGCTCGATAAAATTCCCTGGAATAACGAGACACCCCCGGATGCGCTTGTTGAGCTGGTACAAAGCGGAAAAGCCCGGCCCTGCAAGACCATTGATTTCGGTTGTGGTGCCGGCAACTATGCGATATACCTTGCAGGCCGGGGCTTTGAGGTAAGCGGTATCGATAGTTCCCCTTCCGCAATAAAGATCGCTACTGAAAACGCAGAAAAAAAGGGAGTTGGGTGCAGGTTTATTGTCGCTGATCTCCTCGGGGACCTGCATGAAGTAAAAGAGACTTTTGACTTTGGCTATGACTGGGAATTTTTGCACCATATCTTTCCGGAAGACCGGGAGAAATATATAAAAAATGTGTATAATGTTCTGAAACCGGGAGCACTATACTTTTCAGTTTGTTTTTCCGAAAAGGACCCGCAATTTGGCGACGCAGGCAAATTCCGAAAAACAAAGCTTGGGACAACCCTATATTTCTCATCGGAATCCGAAATAAGGGACCTTCTCTTACCGTATTTTGTCATACAGGAACTAAAAACGATAGAAATTAACGCTATGGTCGGATCACATTATGCCATTTCTGTGTTGGCTAAACGGCGCTGATTTTAATTATGGTATTTTTGGAAGATGAGGATAGTTTTCTGCAAGAGGTTATATTCTATAATCTCAAGTTTATCATAAATTATTTTTTTTAATAGTGGATTGGCGCGGTCGTGTCCGTGAGTCCTTGATCATGATTGAAAAAACATACAGATTCAGCTTGGTAATACATGTTTAGAGAAAGTTTATCTGCAACCGGTTCAAAAGGTTCGCTATATTATAACCCCTCTTGAGCATGTATTGTTATTTCCAATTCGGTACCTTTATCCTTCTCTATCTTTATTTCACCATCCAGCTGATCTACCAGAATATTTACAAGTTGCAGGCCAAGTGTATCTAAATTTTCTAAGTCAATTTTTTCGGGAATGCCAACTCCATCATCCGAGACAATCAGGCTGTATCTGCTACCTTTTCCAGTAAGCTCTTCTTTATTATGCAGCTCATTTTCAGTTTTTTCACTAAAGAGTTTGATTTGAATTATCCCTTCATCCCTGTCTGAAAATGCGTGTTTTAATGAATTTGAAACAAGTTCATTGACAATTATCCCTAAAGGAACTGCAGTATCCATGTTGAGGAAAACATTTTCTTCCAGGTCCATATTTAAACTGACATCATTATTTCCAAGCTTGTATGTCTGAAAAAGGTTCTTAACAAGTTTCTCAAGATATGCCGAGAATTTTAGTGTATCGATCTCTCCGCCTTCATGAAGTTCTTCATGGATAAGTGCGATGGAAATCACTCTATCCTGGCTTTCTCTAAAGGCTTTCAGAACTTCTGAGTTTTTTATGGATTCTCTATTATTGAACTTCTCAGCTTCAAGATCCAGAAGGGAGGAGATTACCTGCAGATTATTCTTGATTCTGTGGTGGATCTCTTTTTTACGGACAGCCTCGATATTTGCGAAGATCTCTTCATTCTTCTTCTGCTCGGTCAGGTCTGTGACCACAAGGCACCAGGCATTTGGAGTCCCCTCGGCTTGAAATGAGCTGATGGACAGGTACGCGGGCAAAGATATGCCCCCTTCAGCCTGGAGTTTGATCTCTCCATTGCCCTTCTCCTGCTGCTGGAGTGCCTTAAAGGTGATCATGCTCTCAGGAGCAATGAATCGATAGATAGAATTACCTATAATGGCCTGTGGAGCTATCCTCAGGAGTTCTGTAAAGTAACGGTTACAATAAAGGATGGTGCTGTCGGAGGCCAGGGTGGCAGTGCCTTCATTCATCGTCTCCACCAGGGCGCGGTATGCGCGATCGGCACTATCCAGGGTGAAGATCAATTCCCCTTCCGGTCCGGGTAACACCAGGGCATCCAGGTCCCCCTCGCTAATGGCACGTTTTAGCTCTTCGGCCTCTTCCAGCCGTGCTCTCAGATTCTGTACCTCGTCTTTTAAGGCATGATTCTCAGCTAACAGTGCCTTGTTAGATACAGACTCACTGGCTTCCGGGCCTTTATAAGTCATATTATAACGTTCCCCCAAACGCCGATTATTCTTTACCAGTTTTTGATTTCAGATCCATTCCAAGCAGAACTCTTTCGGTATCCTCCATGCTACCTATAAGCTTTCTCAAGGGCGGAGGAAGTTCTTTTATGAGAGTGGGGGCTGCCACTATCTGACCCTCTTTGGCGAAGACCGGATGCTGGTAGATGTCGATGACCTCCAGCCTGTATTTGCCGGGCATGTACTCTTCACATATGCGTTTGATATTATCCATTGCCTTTATCGATTTGGGCCCCATTCCCGCTACATAGAGATGCAGGACATATTCGTTATCTTCCTTTTTGGCCAGAGCTTCGTTAAAAGCGGCTGCAGAATCCTTAACATCTGGCATCCCGGTCTTTTCGATATTGGTCATGATAATTCCTCTGCAGGGCACAGATCCAGGCCTACCAGAACACGCTCCGTATTCGAGAGATCCCCTATAATTTTCTTTATCGGCGGAGGGAGCTTTCTAACCAGCGTTGGGAGGGCTAATATCTGATCTCCTTTGGCTAACTGCGGGTTTTCCAGAAGGTCTATAACCTCGATCCTGTATCTGCCATCCAGATACTTATCGCAAATATCCTTTAAGTTGGCGAAGGCTGTTAGGCTCCTCAGGGTTTGGCCAGCCACATATAGTTTCAATATATAAAGTCCCTGGTCAGACATAATATAGGACTCATCAGGCGCATGTCCGTTATCATTTTGTGCTACATCTTCCATCAAATTTCCCCCTTTTGAACCTGGTAGGCTATATTTTCCGGACAGGCTCTTTTTCTACAGCTTTTGAAAGTATCCGATTGTAGTTAATATGTGCTGCATATAAAGAAATGCCAGATTATCCCGGTTTCTGGATATCCGCATGCATAATACTGCCGGCGCAAGGTCGGGATTTCTCTTCAGGCCTCATGCTCTTACGATACTGGCTCTTTAGATAGCTCTGCATCCTCAATCAAAGTCTTCAATGCTCATTGAGGTGCATCTGCCTTCCTTATCATGGATATTTTGCTTCTGCTATTTGTCAGCGCCTTATTTCTGAGTTCATCCTGGGAGGCGAGCTTATCCAGTTCTTCTTTCTGCATCTCAAACTCGGTGTTCAGGACGGCAATCTGGGCATCAAGGGCTTTGAGCTTGTTCTCCATCTCTCTCTTCTTCCGCGCCAGATTCTGGCTTTGAGATGCAGCCTCAGCCATCTCATTAGCTTCCTGGACAGCTCTGGACGAACCCATAAGCAGACCTCCGGATTGACCCAGATAAACGTTCTTGATCTCTATGCCATGGTCGGTCAACATGAACTCCCGGATCTGGTTTGAGTGCTCCATGCCTCTTGACTTGATAACTGAGAAGCCGCGGTTGAGCTCGCTATCACTCTCGAAGAAGCGAAGGTTGATCCAGGCATCCATGAGGGAGGATATTCCATGGGCATTCACGCCCTCGGTGCTCTCGTGCTCCACCAGACTGGTACATACAGTGGTAATATTCTTTAACTTCAAGTAATCGATGAGTCTGGTGAGCATGAACTTCACATCGTCTTCAGTACCCACGTTAGTCAGGTTTGAGATGGGGTCTATGACCACAACATCCGGGTTGAATGTATCCAGGACCTTGTTCATGGTTGTTAAATGCATTTCGAGACCGTAAGCCATGGGCCTGGAAGCATGGATCTGCATAATGCCGGAGTCGATATAGGGCTGGAGGTCTATACCTATGGACCTCATATTTCTGCTGATCTGGCCTGGAGACTCCTCGAAAGCGAAGTACATGCAGTGTTCTCCTCTCTCGCAGGCAGCTTTGCAGAACTGGGCTGCAAAGCTGGTCTTGCCCGTACCGGCTGTTCCGGAAATCAGTATGTTGCTGCCCCGATAGTAGCCGTGGCCTCCAAGCATTGTATCCAGGCGCTCTATGCCAGTGGAGATCTTCTCTGCCGATGCCTCATGTTCCAGGCCAAGCGAAGTGATGGGCAGGACCGACATTCCGTCTTCCTCTATAAGGAAGGGGTATTCATTGGTGCCGTGCTTTGAGCCTCTATACTTTATGATCCGCAGGCGTCTCGTGGCTATCTGTTCCTTCATCCTGTTATCGAGTAAGATGACGCAGTCCGCAACGTACTCCTCGAGTCCGTATCTGGTGAGGGATGCTTCTCCCCGTTCGCCAGTAACGACAGCTGTCACGCCCTTCTCCTTCAACCAGCTGAAGAGCCTGCGAAGTTCAGAACGCAGTATGGTCTCGTTCCTGAACCCTGCGAACAGAACCTCCAGTGTATCCAGCGCCACGCGCCTGGCACCTATGGAATCTATGGCCAACCCAAGCCTTATGAACAGACCTTCCAGGTCGTATTCGCCGGTTTCTTCAATCTCGCTCCTATCAATGTGGATATAATCAACTATTATCTTGTTTTTGGCCACCAGGTCGTCAAGATCAAATCCCAGAGAAGCAAAATTCTTGGTCAGCTCTTCTTCGTTCTCCTCAAAGGCAATGAAGACTCCTGGCTCTCCGTACTTTTTAGCCCCCTTAATCAAAAACTCCATGGCAAGAAGGGTTTTTCCTGAGCCCGCACTTCCACATACCAGGGTTGGCCGACCTTTCGGCAATCCACCGTCGGTAATATCATCCAGGCCGTTTACGCCGGTTGGGGCTTTTTCCAGACTTTTTTCTTTTAGAGTCGTGCTTCTCTCTCCAATCATTTAATGCTCCCCTTTAGATCAGCAATTAACTGTAATTTTTATTGTTCCCGAGGTTTTTTAATCCTCACTTCGTTAATTCTAATTTTTCTTCTACAGATGTAAGCCTTATGCAGTTGAACTGAGAAACCAACAGCAGTGGGCTTTCAATTTGATAAAAATTAGACCCCGACGTCTATTGTGCTTGATTTTTGGATTTTAAATGCGTAAGTCCTAAGATACTAACGTGTTCCTCACTTTTAAAGATTATGAAAATAATTCATAAGATAGGGGCTGACCACACCAAACAGTCAAACTCTAATAGCTTCTAAAATAGGAGAAACATAAATGCTATGTTTTATAAAATCATTTTTATCTGCACACTGCTCGAAATCATCTGATTAAAGTCAGTGGGAGGGGCTAATATAGTACAAATAGAAGGGAAATGCAAGGAAGTTCTGGATAAAACAGAATGAGTTGCCATTGCAACCTGTGGAGATAGTGGTCCGCATATCGTGGCGACATGGGGGGGATATATGAGAGCATTAAAAACTGAAGATAGCGGAATAATCGTAATTCCTGCCGGGTTTTATAATGTAACCGAGGAGAACCTTAAAATGAACCCCCAGGTGGAGTTACTGATAGCTTCAAGGAAAGTCCAGGGGACCAATAGTCCTGGGCAGGGATGCTGCATTTCTGGAAAAGGGGAAGTTCAAACTTCAGGAAAATATGCTGATCTGGCAAAATCAAAATTTTCCTGGGCAAGAGGGGCACTGGTTATTAAGATGGAAAAAATTAATACGCAACTGTGAATGTAAATTATGAATTTTAGGTAACTATATTTAGGAATGTGAAAAAAATTGTTTCAAGTTTGCCTTAAAAAAGGGGTTAATATTTTCCGATTACACAAACATCCAGGAAAAAATCTTCCATCAGGCTAGAAAGTTTCCGTTTAATCCGAGATTGTATATAAGGAAAATACACTATTCTGAATGCTCTTGGAAGCATTTTCTTTATTTGGCAGACTGGGAAAAAATGCGGTGACGAATCGCACAAGTGGGAATGAGTAGTAGAGCAAAAAATCAAATTAAAAACGGTTTGTATTCGGATGTGACCTGCTTTTTATGAGCAAGTCACCCCCTAATACGATATTAGATATTATTCTTCTTTGATTGCTGCTTTGATTTCTTTTTTAGTTTCAGGATCATTTAATTGTTCATCAGTAACAGGTCATTTATTTGCGTTCTTCTGTAAAATGAAGAACGTATAACCATATTCATCCGGGTATTCTCTGAAGATCTTTATCTCTTTTCTGTTAAAACTAAGTATCTCTTCTGCATCGGTGTTTCCTTTATAGTTATCACTGATGTCATCAACTCTTTTTTCCAGATGGGAGTAAAAATCGTACCAGGTAGAAGCTGGCAGTTTAAAGCGGTCAATGAGATCATATCCTGCTGCCATGATAACTTTTTCAGTGTCAGGTATGCTCTTGATATCAGGATAACAGCCCTGCCAGAATTGAAGCACTTCCGAAGAAGGTTCATCCGTGAACCATGTGCTTTCTGTCAGTGCTATATAACCCCCATCTTTCAGAAACTGTTTCCAGTAGCTAAGTCCTTTTTCAAAACCAATGATAAAGATAGAGCCCTCTGCCCAGATGATGTCGAATTCTCCTGCTTCAAAAGGCAGGTCATCCATGGAAGCACAAACTGTGGTAATCCTGTCATCAAATCCTTCTTTAACTGCATTTTCCATCAGTTTATCCAGAAAAGGCTGGTAAATGTCAGTTGCAGTGATGTGACAGTCGTTGCAGATCTTCGCAAGATGTATTGTCTGCATACCCACACCGCAACCAACGTCAAGGATCTTACTGCCTGCAGGAAGGGAAGAAAGCAAATTAAAGGCTTTTTCAGTACACTTGTTATTACCTGGACCCTGTCTGGGCAATCCATCAAATATCTCAAAAATTGGTGAATCTACCATAAGAATATCAAACCGATAATTGCTTAAACCTGTTGTGGTACCACGATAATGATTGCGTTTTTTAAAGCACTACTAGGACAGTGCAGAATTGTCCATGATACAGCTGCCAGCTAAAAAATCTTATTGTTCCATATCTTCCCTCTTTATGGGGATTTTGGAAAAGTTGAAACTATGAACTGTTTTGGTTTTGTATGTTATCTATTAAAGAGATTTGAAAACTTAAGCGTACAAAAAAATACAGTTATCTATATCCCCAAAATTTAATGCGGGGATATAGGTAAGGCGATTTTTTTGAATGCTTTTTCACTTCACACGCACAACCTATTTTATAGTTGATGCCATATAAAAAAGTTGATTGTTTTTGCTTCTTACTTCTAAGAGGTACATAGCGTAACTTTTTGCACTGGGCACAACTCACAAAACATACTCGTATTTTCTACCAATGTCGTGCAAATTGGCCAGACCCACGAGAGTTGAGTAATTAAATAAAATTAAACTGTTAAACATTCACGAATTTTAAATCTAGAGATTATGGGTCCTCACCGTTCAGCCTTGGCTGAACGGCGCCTCCCAAAAAAAGCTGCTGAATTAAGATTAGAAAAATGTATTCTTCAACCTTTATCTGGTCATAGTTAATGCATACTACCTATGGTCATTAGATAATGAATGCTGTTTGACTAAAATTGTAGAGTTGTTTTTCATGCCAATAATGGAAAATTCAGCACACGTTCCTTAGAAATATATAGAGGACACATATTTATAGAAATTAATTAGCAATGGGTGTTTGCAGATATTAGGTGAAACTGAACCAAAATTAAGCGAATTACCCGTAATGACAGCAGAAGGTAGAATATCTAACCTTTTTATTTATGAGTACATTTGGGCATTAAGCGTTAGTGTACCACTTGATGAAAAAGAAAGACCTATACACGATTGGATTGACAAATTAAAAAAAACAGATACGATTATTGTTCAAATTTTTTTTCATACAACTAATACTAAGTACTCAGTTAGAGCGTTAACAGGAACTTTAAAGCCACCTATTATGACTAAAAAAAGTTTTGCAGATGCATTTTGGGACTCGTGGATGAAAATGACTGGCACTGCTGCAAAACTTATTGGAGCCACTACAAAGGTTTATGGAATTGAGCAACTGGGTATGGCCATGGATATGGCTAGCGAACTCGAAAAAGATGTGATTCCTAGTTCTCATGCATATCCATGGTATTTGAAAACTATTATGACAGAAGATATAGATAATAATCCATTATATGGGATGGAGTGGACAATTAATAGAAGAGCATTTTATTCAATAGGAAACTGTCTCATGGGAGGAGCCGGGTTGATATTCATAAAATCATCTGATTTAATAACGAAAAAAGATTATATTAAATTGGATGTAAGAGCACGAATAGCATATAAGGAACCAATTTTCAACAAAGGAAATTATTGTGATGTTTGGATTCCAGAAGATCCTAACATTAAAGATAATTTTAGGAACAAGGTGCTATTTTTAAAGATCTTCCCGAAAAATTCGAGGTAAAGTTAATGACTACTATTGAAAGGATAGTTGAAGTATCAAAAGAGGTTATAATAGATAGTTGCATGGATAATGGAGCTATTGTGGCAGCAAATACAACAAAGAAACATTATCCATTGACGGCTAAGAATTATTTTTACGTTTGGCCAAGAGATGCTTCTTATACTTGTGTAGCAGCCGATATAATTGGTATTAATAGCATACAAGAAAACTTTTTTAAATGGTGTATGGAAAGAGCCGAATTTTTTTCTGAAAAAGGTCTTTTTTTTGAAAACTATCATATAAATGGGCTAAAAGCTTCAGAAAGAATACAACCAGATCAAACAGGTTCGGTTTTATATTCTCTTTGGCACCACTATAGTGATAATTTAGAGAAAGCGGTTAAATTTGAGGGGTTAATTAGAAGTGCAGCAGAAGGGATATGCAATATATGGGAATGTGATCATTTCAATATTGTTGCTAATGATATATGGGAAGAACGATTATCATTTCCTGACTTAAGCGAAAACTTTACCTATTCACTAGCTGCTTGCATTAAAGGATTGGAGTGTGCTAACAAGATTATTCCAGAAAAAAGATGGAATAATGTTGCAAAACAGATGAGAGATAGGTTAGAAAAACACTTTATAGATGGATATTTCGTAAGATCTTATGGAAAGCTAGTTGATAATGCTATAGATTCATCATTGTTAGGACTCATTTACCCATTTGATACTTACGAAGTAAATGATAAAAGAATTACTTCAACTGTAAAAGAAATTGAAAAAAAGCTTGTAATTAAAGATGGGCTACATAGGTATGAGTTTGATGAATATGATGGTTGGATGTATCACGGTATGCATCGGAAAAAAGGAGGAGGTGCATGGCCTTTATTGAACTTGTGGATATCAATATATTACTCAAAGAAGGGGGATATCAGTAAAGCAGAAAAATTCTATAACTGGGTTTTAAAAAATGTAACTAAAGAAGGGTATATAGCTGAGCAGGTATTTGAAAACGAGATACAAGTTTCTGTTTGTCCTTTAGTGTGGGCTCACTCGATGTTTATTATAGCTTCAAAACATTTAGGTCACATATAACATTAAAATCTTATTTATGGCGTTATCATGTTCAAGTGATTTTAAAATACAATTAGATTACGGGGTACACAATGAGAGTTTTGCACATAATTGATCAAATGGGACTTGGAGGAGCACAAACCCTAGTTGCAGGTGTTATTGAGGGATGTGGGGTTTTAGATGATATTTACTGTTATGTTTTAAGGAAAAATGACTTAAGATTAATTAACCTAAGAAATACTGTAAATAGAAACGTAAGCAGTTGTATATATGATATTTTTGCTATACCTGAACTATAGAAACTAATCTGCAATAAACAGATCCAGATATTACATTGTCATCTTCTTGAATCATTTTTTATTGGTTATTTACTGAAAAAATTTTACTTTCAAAATATAAAACTGATCTATCACGAGCATGGGAGAATATTTAGTAACAGAGAAACATATAAGTTATTCTTGAAGCTCACAGATGAAAATGTTGATTTATCTATTGCAGTCTCCAAAGCAACTAAAGAAAAACTTATTGAATATACCCAAAGAGACGATGAAAAAATAAAAGTCATGTATAATTTTGTAGACTTAGAAAAGTTTAACCTCCAAAACTGTAAAATAAATTCTAAAGAGCTTAAAACAAAATTAAAAATAACTTCCGATTATTTCATAGTTGGATTTGCTGCCAGAATTATTAAAAGGAAAGGGTGGCTTGATCTATTATTAGCATTTAAATCTATTGAAAATGAAAATATAAAGTTATTGATTTCAGGAGTTGGACCTGAAAGCCGAAAACTTTAGTCCACTATAAAAAAATTAGACTTGGGTGATAAAGTATATTACCTAGGTTACGTTGATGATATTTTAGATTTTTATAGCTGCTTAGACTGTTTTATTATCCCTTCCCATTGGGAACCAATGGGTCTTACCGAAATTGAGGCACAGGCATGTGGAATTCCAGTTATTGCGAGTAATACAGAAGGTTTAAATGAAGTTGTTTTGGATGGAGAAACCGCTTTATTGTTTGAACCTGAAAATATAAAGGAATTAGAAGAAAAAATAAGGTTAATGAAAAACGATAAGGTTTTAAGAAATAAACTAATTATAAATGGTCTACTTAATGTTAAAAAATACACAAGAGAACATTATCTAGATGAGTTGTTTACAGTATATAGGGATCTTATTTCAAATTGACAGTACTTTGATTTTTTGATATTATTTTGCAAATATTTTGCAACAAGCATAGGATTGCGATTGTAGATATGAAGTATAAAATAGAGGAAAGAAGCGCGGAAAAATTCAAGTCCGGCAGTGTGCCTAATTTTCTGTAAATTTTGCTCTATCCCCTTATCCTTCTTTTTTGATCACTGTTCCATCTTATAACCTTAACTCCTATTATTCTTGGGGAACATATTAGGTGTTTACCAATAAGATATCTATTTTCAACAACATACGCCTCAATGATTGCAATGAAAAATATTTGATTCTTAAAGAGTTAAGCTCATCAAGAGTTACCTTTTGATAAATAGTAATTTGTTCCTTCCCCACAATAAGGAAATGTAAGCATTGATGTATGTAAGAGGTTGTGTCAGGAACTATAGATAAGAAATAAATCATTTCACGGAAGTAGCACGCATGAAATATGCCGACGTCGACAAAATTTACCGGAATGTACCGCTCGATAAAATTCCCTGGAATAGCGAAACGCCCCCGTATGCGCTTGTTGAGCTTGTACAGAGCGGAAAAGTCCGGCCCTGTAAGACCCTTGATCTCGGTTGTGGTGCCGGCAACTATGCGATATACCTTTCAGAACAGGGATTTGAGGTAAGCGGTGTAGCCTAGATTCCCGGAGGTCCATAACGAGCCCAGCAATAATTGATTGTATATCCCTTGAAATTTGAAAAGATTATCGTATATTAGAGCGATGATTACTTAAAAAATTAAAATGTTATTTTGTATCAAAGCGTTAATAATATCCTCGTTTTGTGTTATTTTGTACATAACGATTAGAGAACTTGCGTGGCGACAAACTCGATGTCATTGAATGCTTTGAACAGCTAGGAAAATCGCTTTGATTAGGCTGGATGCTGGAAAAACAAAAACAGTTGTACACCTTGATCTGAGGGTGAACCCGGCTACTTCGTTATGAATGGCCGGGAATCCAGGATGACTGGGAACTTTTGCACCATATTTTTCTTTTGAGAGAGGTACTTGAATAAATTCATATAGTTAAATCTCGTTTTTGATTTATGTCATTTAAGAAGATTAAATTTGGACAATCCTCTGCAGAACGCGAACCAAAAGAAGTATTTGATGCTGTTTTTCTTGATGAAGGCTACATTGATAAAATCTGTGAAGACAATAAATTTTTAATTCTTGGTCAAAAAGGAACAGGTAAATCAGCAATTGGCGTAAAATTAGACTTGATTTCTCATACGAAGGATGATTTTTATGTTAAACGGTATAGTCTAAAAGATTTTTCATATGAGCCACTACTCACACCATCATCTGAAAGACCAATGAACAGACTTAAGTTGCAGCAAGATTGGGAATACATTCTTCTTGTTGCACTTTTAAACAGTTTGTTACATGATGCTGAAGCTCTACATCAAAATCAAAACCTTGAAAAATTGATTGAATTAATTCAATCTTATGGTTTGCTTCCAAGTGAAAATTTGAATCAAATTGTGCAAAAAACGAATACAAGATCTGCAGGCATTCAAGCTTATGTGTTAAATGGCAGCACTAATTCTAGAACGGAGACTCATCCATTTGATATCTCAATGTTATTTAATACATTGAAAGAGAATTGTTATTCTCTAGTTTTAGAATCAAAGCACTATATAATTGTTGATGGTCTAGATGAAAGTTTTGAATATGAAAGAAAGAATGAGCTTTATGCTTTATTAAGTGCACTACTTTTAGCTGCTGACAGTATGAATACCACATTTATTGATAATGGTATTAATGCAAAGATAATTTTACTTAGTAGAATTGATCTATTTAGTAAATTGCCTGGTTCATACAACAATAAGATAAAACAAGATTGTTCAATAAGTTTAAATTGGTACCAAGAAAAAAATCCAATTAACTCCAATTTAGTTAAGCTTATTAATAAGCGTGCTGAAATATCTTTGGGTAGAGATGTAAATGTTTTTGAGGAGTTTCTCCCACCAACCATCACAATATATAATAAACCAACGTTGAAATATTTGTTAACATATACTCGTCATACACCTAGAGACATAATTGAATTGATGAATTATATCCAAGAAGCAACAATTGGTGAAGTAGCAACTGAAGATGAAATCTGGAGTGGGATCAATTCTTATTCTAGTCAATACTTTATAAATGAAGTTTCTGATGAGTTAGATGGCTTTTTGTCTCGTCCTGAAATAGAAGATACTCTATCGTTACTGAAATCAATGAAAAAAGTGAAATTCACGGTTAACGAAATAAAACAAAAATCAACGTTTGCTCAAGGGTTTATGCTCGCTAGTCTTGAGGGCAGATTGTCATTACTCTTTGAATGCCATGCAATCGGAAATGAGGATCCAAAAAGGCATGGACATCTTTCATTTAAAGCTCGTAATATTCATTCAACTTTTGATAACGATGATGTAATTCTTGTTCACAAAGGGCTTCATAAAGCACTAAACCTTACAAGAAAATAGCAATAAAATATACATGCAAAACTCAAATGATTTAGATAAATAAACTAAATCAATTATAATTTAAAAGGTTGCGTCTTGAAATACAACTTTTCTTACTTTTTGACCTAATAACTTAATTTATAAACATGTCCACTAAATATTCAAAAAAAGTTTAGTGCGAGGGGTGGGATTCGAACCCACGAACTCCTACAAGACTAGGCCCTGAACCTAGCGCCTTTGACCTGGCTGGGCAACCCTCGCACAATGTAAGTGTTGTTGCCTCCCCATAGAGGGATTCATCATTCTTATACTTTATCCTTGAATTCCCTTCCGGAGTACCGAAAGCTTGAGACCTGCATTGAATTTTTTTGCTTTTTGGATAATAATATTTGACTGTGGTCTGGAATATAGGGCTTGGGGCTGGAAGAAACCCTGTGGAAGTATATGAATATTGAAAAATTGAAAAATTGATGAAATTTTCATTTCATCAATTTCAGGCAAGGCCCATCAGTTTAAGGACGATTGCCTTGTGGGCGTGTAACCGGTTTTCTGCTTCGTCAAAGACTGCGGAGTGCGGGCCGTCCATGACTTCCGCGGAGATTTCTTCTCCTCTGTGGGCGGGCAGGCAGTGTTCGACCATTACGTCGGGCTTTGCAAGGGCAAGCAGTTCCTTATTAACCTGATAACCCTCAAAGGCCTTGAAGCGCTTTTCTTTTTCTTCTTCGTCTCCCATGGAGACCCAGACATCGGTGTAGATTACATCGGCATCTTTTGCGGCTTCTTTTGGGTCGTTGGTGATTGTGATCTTGCCGCCGAAGGCTTTTGCTTTTTCAATGAATTCGGCGGAGGGTTCGAAGTCTTTCGGGCAGGCTGCCGCAAACTCCATGCCTACAAGGGCACAGCCGAGCATGGCGGAGTTGCAGACGTTGTTTCCGTCCCCGATCCAGGTGAATTTAAGGCCATCGAGTTTGCCCTTGTATTCCTGGATGGTCATGAAGTCCGCAATGATCTGGCAGGGGTGTTCGCGGTCTGAAAGGGCATTGATCACGGGCACGCTTGCGGAGGCTGCAAGTCTTGCCACGGTCTCGTGGCTGTAGACCCGGGCGATGATCCCGTGCACGTAGCGCGAAAGGGTGAGGGCGGTGTCTTCAATTGTCTCGCCCCTTCCTATCTGGATATCCTTGGGGTTCAGGTAGAGAGCATGGCCCCCGAGGTCCGTCATCCCTACCTCAAATGAGACCCTTGTCCTTGTAGAGGATTTTTCGAAGATCATGGCAAGGCTCTTGTTTTTCAAAAGCTCTGTTACCTTGCCGGCTTTGCGCTTTTCCTTGAGATCTATGCCAATCTCAATGAGCTCTAGAATTTCCCCGCGGGACAGGTCAGCTATGGAAAGAAAATCTTTCATCCTTATCAACTCACTTTTCTTTACAGGTTCGTTTCATTGAGACCGCTTATGCGCTTCTCAGTTCTTTCATGTGTTCGATCCTCTTCTGGATAAGTGCGGCTGTGCCGATGTCTTTCCGGAAGAAGATTTTGCCCTGGATGTTTTCAAGTGCGTTCTGGGCGATTTTTTCGGCTTCTTCAATAGTGTCCGCGCGTCCTACAACCGCGATTGAGCGGGAGCCGGTGGTGTAAACCTTTCCTTCCTTTTCATAGACGCTGGCGTAGTAGACTGAGGCTTCCCCCACGTTCCCGACGACCACTTCACTGTCTTTTTCCGGGTTGTCAGGGTAGCCTGCAGGGACTGCATACTTGCAGACCGTGGCTTTCCTGCTGAATTTAACAGGAAGTTCGGAAAGGGTACCGTTCACCACCGCAGACATGATGTCCACGAAGTCGGTTTCGATCAGGGGGATAACGTTCATGGCTTCGGGGTCTCCGAACCTTGCATTGAACTCCACTACCTTGGGCCCGTTTTTCGTAAGGATAAACTGCCCGTACAGGACACCCTGGTATCCTGCGCCCGTTTCCTCGGAAATCGCCTTTACGGTTGCTTCCATGATCTGTTTTGCTTTTTCAAGGTCTTCCGGGAGCATGAAGGGCAGGATTTCCCCTGCTTCCGTGTAGGAACCCATGCCGCCGGTATTGGGGCCGAGGTCGCCTTCATAAATCCGCTTATGGTCCTGCACAGCCGGGAAGAAAGCCAGGTTTTTCCCGTCAACGAAAGCCTGCAGGGTGAACTCTTCTCCTACGAAGCGCTCTTCGATTACCACGGGCCCTTTTTCAAGGAGTTCGACGGTATAGGCTTTTGCTGCTTCCAGGTCCGGGAGCTGGTCTCCCATTACTTTGACACCCTTGCCTCCGGTGAGCCCCGACGGCTTGACAGCAACGTCTCCGAGCTTTTCAATAAAAGCCCTGGCAGGTTCTGCTTCGGCTTCCGTGAAGACTTCGTAAGCAGGGCAGCCCTCGATTCCGTATTTTTTCATGAAATTCCGGGCCCAGGCTTTGTCAAACTCGATAATTGCACAGGCTTTCCTGGGTCCTACAACGGGAATCCCGGCTTCCCACAGTGCATCCGCAGCGCCTGCAGCAAGCGGGGCTTCGGGACCCACAAATGCAATTTCTATTTTTTTTGCTCTGGCGTATTCAACGAGCTTTTCAACCTCTGTTTCTTTTTCCAGCAGGAAATCTTCACAGAGAGCGGCGATTCCCGGGTTTTTCTTTGCCATTATGGCATAAAGGGCAGGTTCACGCTTGCTTTTTTTAATTCCTTCGGCAATTGCGTGTTCTCTTCCACCGCCACCGATAAGCAAAATATTCATCTGTATTCTCCTTGATTTGAAAAAAATTTATTTTATTCGTCTGAAATTTGTTTCTAATATATAGTGTGTAAAAGGTGAATAGTATCGAAAAACGATTGGTTGTATTGGTTGATTGATTTTTGAATTGATTGATTGATTGATTGAGTGATTGATTTTATGTTTGGTAAGTTATAGGTTCCTGATCATTGCTTTGCAATTGTTAGGGTTTATTATTGTTAATGGCTTTTGGGGGTATTTGTAAACAAAAGCTTTCAATAATATTTCAGCGAACAATGGTTTTCAATTAAATGTATACTAAGGAATCCCTAATTCTCTATTTCTTCTAATAAATATCTTCTCATTGTCGGGGCCTTATTTTTTATAAAAATCCAGACGGTTTAAAGAGTTCGTTAACTAAAAAATCCTTGAGAATGATAATTAAGGAAGGTTTACTAAAAAATCTAAGTTTGTATGGTATTTCCGGTAGTTATGTTTATACAGTAATTTTGTTAAGCCCTCAAGGTTTTTGTTGTTCACATGTTAAAAAATGTGGAATTAGGATGTCCCCTGAGGGGACGAAAATTTATTCCTTTTATTAAACGTTTCAAGAATAATGGTTCAGAGCAGGTCGCTTGCAGTTACCAGAGGGACGAGTTCCACGCCAAGTTCTGCGAG
This sequence comes from uncultured Methanosarcina sp., assembly GCA_965601435.1. GTDB lineage: Archaea > Halobacteriota > Methanosarcinia > Methanosarcinales > Methanosarcinaceae > MTP4. The sequence goes on along the minus strand of CBFCWE010000003.1, from coordinate 67,608 downwards.
GTTTTCTTTTGCTCCTTCTTCCCTGTCCACGACCGTGATCACATATTTTACAAGGGCTTCGGCTTCCAGGACCACCTTTATGGCGTCCTTGACCGAGCCTCCACTGGTTGTCACGTCCTCGAGCAGGACGAGCCTGTCTCCGGCTTTGAGCTCTCCTACAAACCTGCCCTTTGTCCCGTATTCCTTTGTTGTTTTCCTTACAAGAAGCAGGGGAAATTCTGTTTCCAGGGAAACTGCGGTTGCCAGGGGAACGCCTCCGAGTTCCACCCCTGCAACGCTGTCGATTTCCATATCCTTTATCAGGACGGCTGCCTGCTCTGCGATGAGCTTCAGGGTTTTTGGGTCCGTACTTGCTTTTTTGATGTCTATATAATACTTGCTCTTCTTTCCCGAGGCAAGTGTAAAATCTCCATAGCGGACAGCCCCGCAGGCGTTGAGGGCTTCGATAAGCTCCCCTTTTTGCACTTTAAGTTCAGTTCCTGTTTCTGCTTTTGATTCACTCATTGTCTCACCGGTATTTGCAGCCGTATCTCAATATGTTTTATTTCGGCAATGGGTTATTCTTTTTTTCAGTGAATGTTTTTTCCGGGCTTTTCAGGTATTTTCCTGACTTTCCAGGCTTTCCAGGTATTTTCCTGACTTTCCAGGCATTTTTTCCGGTTTTACCCGGTGTTTTCCCGGATTTCACCAGGGTTCTTTTTTTACTCCAATCATGTATCCAATAATGTTTGTCGTAAGGTGGAGCAGAGGGGTCATTACAAGGACTGTTATCATTATACCCAGGGTGAAATTGCTTACGAACCATTCGGGATCAACCAGGTATGTGAAAACCCAGGCCCCGACAACAAAATCCAGCTGGTCCACAAGAGGCAGGGACGCGCCCCTTTTCATGCCCATCTTGCGCTTGAAAAAGCTCTTGAACATGTCTCCGAAAAGGGCGCCGGAGGCAAGAGCAAGGACGACTGTAAGTGCGCTTGCGTAGCCAAGGCCAAAGGTGGGCATTTCAATTCCCATAATCTCAAAACCTTTCGAACTCAACCAGATCTCAATGCATCCTGCAAGAAATCCGCAGAATATGCCTGAAAAGAGCCCTCTCCAGGTTTTTCCATCCCCTAAAATCCTTTTTCCATCCTTATATGTCCTGCCACCGTCAATAGGTTTTCCACCCCCGAAAACGGCTGCGAAGGGGTTGGGGAGGTAGGCGGGTATCATTAGCCAGAATGCCGTGATTATCAGCTCGATCGTAAGTATCAACTCGCTGTTTATTCTAATTGTTAGTTTTCCAGGTGTTAGTTTTTCGAATACTAGTTTTCCGGGTGCTAGTTTTTCGAATACTAATGTTCCTGATGTTAAATACCATATATTATACTATAAGCTATTCTTAGTTCCCTTCCATTTCCCTTTTGGAAGAGGGGAGTTTCCCTTCCTTCCATACCTTTATCCTTTTTATTTTTTTGTGTGTATCAGGAAGTGGGCGGGAAAGACTTTTCAATATACAGGCTTTCCCAATATGGAAAATACTTTCAACTTTTTCAGGTACTTTTAAATAATTGATTTGAGTAAGTATTATTCCCGTTTAATAGTCTTTATTTTATTGAATTGTTATTTTAATCCGCTTTTTTCAGGCTTTTCCATGAAAAAGATCGATGAAATTCTCACAGTTCGCAGCACCATGTTTGCGGCAATTTCGGTTCTGGTGTTGCTTGCAGCCATAGTCACGATGGGGCTTTTGACCCCTTTTCTCGTGAAGGTTACTTCAGGAGAAGGAATTCTGCTGGAAGCTGCTTATTTTAATGCTCGGACAGCTCTTCCTACCCTTGCCCTTGTGCTGGTGCTGGCTTTTTGTCTCATGCTCGGAAGTGCGGGCCGGAAAGAGGGACTGGCAGTTGTAGGGCTCGGAGTGCTGGGGTCGATAGTTTCGGCTGTGCTCTCTCCCTTTTCCAGTATGCCGATTAACGTCGCCTTTCCGATCCTTTCAGCTGCTCTTTTTGCGGTTGTATATAAATTGCTTTCTTCCCGGGGCAGCAGTTTTTCGGAAAAACTCCGGAGAACCGGGTCCCACATCATCCACCTCGGAGTGGTTTTGCTCCTTGTGGGGATCGTGTTCAGCACAAACCTGAACCTGGAAGATTCCGCGATAATCTCCCTGGACGAAGTGGGCACTTTTGAGTCAATGGGCTACAGCATCCGTATTACGGATTTCTCTTCCGGTATGGAAGGGGAACCTTATGGTGGGTACTCCGGTTCTGCTTACGTGAGTACGATAGATTTTGATGTGTACGAATGGGGCAGGTTCTTTGAGCACGGGCAGGTCAAATACATAAACGACTTCAAATGGGGTCAGTCTTACACTGAAACTTATATTCACAGGGGGCTTCTTCAGGAACTCTTCATCGCTCCTAAATCCGTGGATTCAAAAACTCAAACAGTGGACCTCTATGTCCGGAAAGTGCCTTTCATGACCTTCCTCTGGGGCGGTTTTTACATAATGGTCCTTGGGATCGTGCTGGTTTTTGTTTCGGGTTCCCTGCCTTCCGGAAATCGTGTGTCAGGAAATGGAGCGTCTGGAAACGAGGCCCGGGCAAAAATGACAAAAAATCAAAACAAAGCAAAGTCTGAAATGAGGCGAAAATAAACGCAGGTATTTGATGGTGATTTTTTATGAATTTCGGAATGATTCTTATCTGGGTTGCGAGTGCTTGCGGACTACTGGCTTTCCTGACTTCTCTCCTGTATTACCTGAGGGGGGATGGGAAGTTCAAAATGCTTTCCGAAAGGCTTGAGCTGGCAGGCGGAGCGGGAATTGTTACCTCTCTCCTGCTGCTAACCTCTTACCTGCTTAACGTAAAAACGGAATACAGCTATGTTTTCCAGCACTCCAGTTCAGACCTTGTCTGGTACTACAGGTTCTCGGCACTCTGGGCAGGGCAGGAAGGTTCGTTCCTGCTCTGGACAGGTTTCATTTTCATAATGCTGGCGGCTACCCGTTACTCTAAAAGTGGAAAAGCTCTCCGGGATACGAAACTTCTCACCCTCACAAGATCCACAGCGCTTTTTGTGGCCTCGGTCTTCCTGGTCCTCCTCGTGCTGAAAAACCCGTTTTCGATCTACCAATATACCGCTACCGGGATGCCGGAAATTACTAACTGGAACCCCTTTGCGGAACCTTTCCTTGTCTCATACGGGCAGGGCATGAACCCTCTGCTCCGGAACCCCTGGATGGCAATTCATCCCCCTGTCCTTTTCCTGGGATATGCTGCTTTTACCCTGCCTTTTTCGGCTGCAGTTGCGGGGCTCATCCTGGGTGACAAAAGGTGGCCGGACCTGGCTTCCACCTGGATGCGGGCTGCCTGGCTTTTCCTGACCCTCGGGATCGGTTTCGGGGGCTTCTGGGCATACGAGGTGCTCGGCTGGGGTGCCTGGTACTGGAGCTGGGACCCTGTGGAAACTTCCTCTCTGATACCCTGGCTGACTGCAACCGCCTACCTGCATGCAAACCTGAGGTTTCGCCAGGGGGAATATGGCTTTTTGCTCCCTCTGCTTGCGGTGCTTTCTTTTATCCTGGTCATCTTCTCGACCTTTGTAACGAGAAGCGGGCTCTGGGCTTCCGTGCACTCCTGGCAGGACTTTACCACCGAGGGAATGGTAATCGCCCTTTTCCTCCTGGTGCTCATCGGTTCGAGTGCGGGCCTTCTGGTCAGGAAATATTTCAGCGAGGAATGAACAACTCGGTCAATTGCAGGAAAATTAGAGTATAAATTAGGAATTGTTAAAGTAAGGGCAAATCAACCTTTTCTGGAATGCGGATTGCTCTTACTTCTCAATTTTTAGGTTTTTTTTCTGTTCTTTTTTCAGGTTTTTTCCTTTTTTTTGGCTTTTTTGTCCTTTGAGGTGGTCGCTGCAGGTCTGGTCCGTTTGAAAATTCATTCTTTGTCTAAATATGTCCTTGATTTTCTGAATATTGATGTCTTGTCAGAATGGTACTCAGCAGGTCAAGGCGGATGTTTCAGGGAGCTATGGATCTCTGAATGGCAGGGTGGATATTTTGCTCGATAAAAAACGAAGATTTCTTAATCTTTTACCCATATGTGGGTAAATATATATGTTGTATATATTTTTGACATCTTCGTAAATATTCTTTGCCAAAAACATTAAATATTTCTTTATTAAGAACTCCCCTATGTTTTTATTCGAACTTGTGCATTATAATGCATAATGATTCCAGGCATTTTTTTAATAATAAAATGTGTTGTGAGAGGAAAAAAGTTTTTAAATTCCCTTTTAATATATACAACTTTAAATAGTATGAGTTCATTATTAGTTGTTGGAGATGAATAACCTTCTAATTATATACGTATACAGGTTTAATTATTAAGCCTATACGTTTCGTCCAATGAATCTATAAAACGGGGCTTTAAGGCTGGTTGTATAAAATATACTTCAATTGTTTTGATAACCGGCTAGTTGGACTAAAAACGGGGAACAATCCGCTGGATTGTAAAAACGATTTTTTATTGCTTTAAAGTGGCAAAACAGAGTTAGTTACTGAATTAATATCTACAGTATGATAATTTGGTAACTGTTGTTGACTCTTAACGGCTTATCAGGAATCCGTTATTTAATGGTCTAATAATAATTACCGGGATATTATTTAGCTAACGCTGGGTTGTCAAACTACAGAGTATGAAGGGGTTATCATGAAAGATTTCGAAGTGAAAATACTGGATGAAAATGACCACATATTTATTGAAACGTTAAGGAACCTCGGGATGTCAAGAAACGTCGCCACAACGATGGCATATCTTATGAATGTGGACGAGGCTTCATCTCGTGAAATTGAAATCAGTACCGGACTGAGGCAACCAGAAGTTAGCCTTGCAATGCGGTTGATGAGGAACCAGTCCTGGGTCAACGTACGCTCGGAAAAAAAGCCAGGCAAGGGACGCCCTATCAAGATTTACTCCCTCGCGGCTCCGGTTGATGAGATCATCAGCTACTATGAGGACAAAATCTACAAAGAGTCTCAGGCCACTATTTCCGCAATCAAGAAACTGAAGGTCATGAGCAAAAAGGTGCCCATAATCCTTCCAAAATGAGGGTCTTGAGGTACTGGATCAAAATCAGATTTCGCTCCCATAATGGCTGTAAGTCCCTCGGGGAATTGCCCTCTGGAATTTGCCCATTATGGAAGTAAAATCAATTCACGTACTTTTCTATTCTGTCCTGGATTGTGTATTATTGTTCTGTTTTTCCTGTTTTTTCTGGCATTTTTACATATCAATTCTGTTATTTTTATCATGTTCTCTTATTTTATCCTGATTTTCTGTTGTCAAATTCTGCTTTCTCTTCGATTTGTAATCTGAATATGGCTGGTGATTCCCTTGAGTTAATGCCGGATCTTAACGATATCCTGTTTTCAACTTCCGCAGCAGGAGTTCCTTTCCTCAAAAATCTGAGCCGTAAGGTGAATGTTTTAGGGAGGGGTGGTTTACTTGAATGATTCTCAAACGAATGGTCATTTTGAGTGGTATCTTTTTTCCTGATATTTCGGGTATAATCAAATGTACCAATGGATCTGCAAAGGAACTGTAGGAAATCAGAAATTTCTTAATTTCTGAACTTTGAGGATTCGGGGTTTCAATAATTCCAGAATTTGTTTCAAGATTCCAGAATCTAGATGGTTCAGTGCTTGGGGGATTCAGCCCTTTTGGGGTCCGACATTTTGAAAAGTTGGGACCTGGGGATTCGGCACTTTGAGAATTAGTAATTTTGGGGCAGAAACGTCATAAATCTCAAAACGTTGAGTTCCGAAAATAGGAAAATCCTGGATTCACGAAAAAAGAAAATATAATAAAGGAAGGGGTCTATTCCTTCCGGACAGGTCAACCCCCTGTTACGACTCTCAGGATTGTAAGCTTGTCGGAAAGGACGATCCCATCCAGGGGGACAGCATTCCCTTCATTTAATACAAGAACTGTTTCCTGATTAATGTCTAATGTATCAAGCAGGTCTTCGTAGCTAGCGTCATCTGCTACTTCTACGGTCTGCTCGGAAATTTCTCCGGCTTGAATGGTTATGTGTACTTTTTTGCTCACTCTGTAGATCCACCACCGCTTACCTGAATTTCGTGCACGACTTCCTTGATTAACTTCTGCTCCAGTTCGTTCTGTTTCTTGACACCTTTGCGCTCTGCATTTCTCTTCTGGAACTTTGCTGACATTTTAAGGTCTCCTTTTACGATTTTTCAGGTTTGCTAATCGGGTGGGTATAGATCTCCAAGCAGACTTTCTTGTCTTTTCGAGATTTATATCCAATATTTATAATGATTTTTTGTTTTAATTAATGTTTTGGTTGACCATTCGAAGGTTGACAAAAACGCTTTTCAATGTTGACCTCGACATCTGTTTTACTTTTTTTATGTTTTGCGAAGTTAACATTGGACCTGATATCGTTTAAGCCCGGGGCTGAAAAATGTTCATTTTGGTCACAACGAGGTCTAAAAGATATTTTGTACGGAAAAAATTTGAATTTATTTTGTATTGAAAAGAAAATGGTATCGTCATAGGATTTGAACGGAAAACTATATTACCTTTAACAATTTGAGTGAAAAAAGATATTTATACGGAAATACACCAGCCGGGATTCGAACCCGGGTTCGAGCGTTGGCAACGCCCGGTGATGACCGCTACACTACTGATGTTCTATGGTGCCCAGACCCGGATTCGAACCGGGGACAACTGCCTCTTCAGGGCAGCGCTCTCCCACTGAGCTACCTGGGCATGTGAGGTCGTTCACTACCTGGAAATCAGCTTTGATAAAAACGATAAGGTAGTGATTTAATGATTTAATTTGTTTTTATCTTTCCGAAAAAAACTCCGGAAAGGTTTTGATGTGGGCCCGCTGAGATTCGAACTCAGGACCTCCGCCATGTCAAGGCGACGTCATAACCGACTAGACCACGAGCCCTCTTGTGTGTTTTGTTCCTTTCCTCAAAACCGTAACTGGAAAAAAGCTATATATTATCTTTTATTTAGCATCTCTATATCTGGTATCTGAATATTTTAATACACCAGCCGGGATTCGAACCCGGGTTCGAGCGTTGGCAACGCCCGGTGATAACCGCTACACTACTGATGTTCTATGGTGCCCAGACCCGGATTCGAACCGGGGACAACTGCCTCTTCAGGGCAGCGCTCTCCCACTGAGCTACCTGGGCATGTGAGGTCGTTCACTACCTGGAAATCAGCTTTGATAAAAACGATAAGGTAGTGATTTAATGATTTAATTTGTTTTTATCTTTCCGAAAAAAACTCCGGAAAGGTTTTGATGTGGGCCCGCTGAGATTCGAACTCAGGACCTCCGCCATGTCAAGGCGACGTCATAACCGACTAGACCACGAGCCCTTTTGTGTTTTACTTCTGTGTCGCACCGTAGTACAACACCATAGAATGCATTATCATTTATATAAGTTTTGGGTGAGTTGGGGGTTTCCCACCCGAATATTTGTATATCATTCTTAAAAAATTGGGCGAATTAATTAATAATTTTTCACACTTCGTTGGAAATCTGCGCCTTTGACCCCAAACCGGGTGCATGCAATTCAGAATTTTTATTTTTTCCTTTAGAATTTTTGAAATTTCCAGGGCCTTGCCCGGATTTTGAGCCGTTTTTCAGTTTAATGTGGCGTAAGTCATGTGGTGTAAAAGTCATGTGGTGTAAAAGTCATGTGGTGTAAAAGTCATGTGGTGTAATTTAGATGGTGTAATTTAGATGGTGTATTAGGGTGTGTAATTCGGATATTGTAAGTAGGGGATTCCTGACGGGTACTTTCCGACCCCGCCTCTAAAATAGGATTAAAACAATATTCCGGCTGAGGGTAACATGAGCGATGCATCCGAATTCTCAGGGAAAAGCCGGACCGTTCCGGAAATTCAGGCAAAAATTGACTCTGGAGAAGCTTTAGTTCTTACAGCAGCGGAAATCAGTGAAAAAGTCCGGGCAGGAGAAGATGTCCGCTTTGAAGATGTGGACGTGGTCACCACTGCCACCCGCGGGATCATGAGCGGGACTTATGCGGTCCTTTCTTTCAAGGTTTCGGAACCTGATTCCTTTGTCAGGGCTTCAGAGGTCCTCTTAAACGGGGTCCCGGCAGTTCCCGGGCCCTGCCCTAACGAAAGGCTGGGGGTCCTGGACCTGGTCGTGCTCGGGACGGCGCACAGTGAGACAGTTCCTCTCTATGGAGGAGGACACCTCTTCAGGGAGCTGGTTGAAGGAAAACGTATCAGTGTGGATGTGACGACCAGTGGCGGGGAATCTTTCACAGCCGAAACCTCGCTTGCTGAAATGCCTTTTGCAAGGCTCTATGCCACAAGGCATGCTTTCAGGAACTACAAAGCCTTCGTAAACCCAGGAAAAGATTCATTAAATACTATTTTCCACGCCCTTCCTTTTGAAGGCGAATTCAGGGAACTGACTTTCTGCGGCTGCGGGGAGTTAAACCCGATTGAAAATGATCCCGGGCTTGAAACCATAGGCATCGGGACAAGGGTCCTTCTCAACGGCGCGGAAGGGTTTGTGACAGGCTCGGGCACCCGGAGCTCTCCGGAAAACCCGAACCTCGCCGGTTTCGCTGACCTTCACGGCATGAAACCCGGGTACATGGGCGGCTTTATTACCTCCGGTGGGCCCGAAATAATCAACACCTGGGCAGTCCCGATCCCCGTGCTGCACCCGGGGATGCTGGATAACATCCTCAAGGTGGACCGGGAAATCCCCCTCCAGCTGGTCGACGTTGCCGGAAGGCTTCCCCTCTGTGATATTTCCTACGGGGACGTCTGGGACGGAGCCGACCTGAAAGTTCGCTATAAGCCGGAAGACTGCCTGGAATGCGAAAGCTGTGACGTGGACGGGGTCTGTCCCATGGGGGCCATCAAAAGGACTCCAGAAGGCAAAATCAAGCATAACCGCGGGCTCTGCTTTAACTGCGGGCTCTGTGTCTCCAGGTGCAAAGGGGGAGCTTTTGTGGCAAAGCTTGGCTCTGTACGCTGTACAACAGGGGGCTGCATGCACGAAATAAAGGTGACTCTGCGCCAGTCCGATCGCGCAAGGGCCGTGAAAGCTGCAGAAGAACTCAAAAAAGAGGTCCTTTCAGGAAAGTTCAGGATAACGGCGCCGGTGGAAAAAATAAGGTTCCCCTGATCTCAGAGGGGATTACTTTTCCCGGTTTTTATATTTTTTTCCATTTTTTTATTTTTTTATTTTTTTTGTTACTTTCCTGCATTTTTTCAGTCTAATTATTCACTGGTTTGTTTCAGCTTTCATCTCTCAGGGCTTTTATGAAACGCTTCGTGATCTCCTCCGGACTGAAGGGGATATTCGGAGCTTTCGTATTCCCCGGTTTAAGGATCACATGGAGGAAGGAGGTCTGTCTGGCACTCAGGGAATCTTTGTAAAGGTATGCAAGTTCCTCTTCCGTGTTGACCTTATGAGTGTTCGGGATCCCGCAGGCGTTTGCCAGGATCTCTAGGTCGATATATCGCAGAGCACAGGTTTCCTGGGAACCTGTGGAGCCGTAAGCCCCGTTGTCAAGGGCGATGATGGTCAGGTTTGCCGGGGCTTCCCTGCCTATTTCCAGGAGGGCATTGGGGTTCATTAGGAGGCTTCCGTCCCCGTCGAATACCGCCACCTGCCGGTCCGTGCAAAGCGCAAGGCCGAGCCCGATTGAGGAGACAAGTCCCATGGACCCGAACATGTAAAAGTTAAGGTCCCGGTCCCTTGCAGCGTAAAGCTCCTTGCAGGGGACGCCGATGTTCGTTACCATGACTTCCCCGTCCAGCTCGGCTGCCACGGCTGAGATCGCGTCGTTCCGGACCATGAGGGGTTCGAGGACTTTCTGGGTCAGGCGGAATTTGCAGACCTTTTCTTTCTTCGGCAGTTCCGGGGTTTCCAGGGCTTCCCAGGTACAGCAGGTCGACCCTTCCCAGGTCTTTGGGGAGACCAGGGCAACGTGGGGGCGGAGATTTTCGTATGCGTCCCGGATGACCTCTTCCAGAAGCCCTATTTTTTCCGGGCTGTCTATGATTGTATATGCGATCCCTGCCCCTTCGAGAATCCCGGGGAGCCGGGTACCCAGCGGGACCTGGGCTTCGATGCCTTCTTTGTAGACCCCTCGCCAGCTAGCAAGCATCGGGAGGGGAATTCCGCAGACGATGTTCAGGGACTCCAGGGCATTTATCATGTTCCCGAGCCCCGTGCTCTGGATAAGCATCATGGGCTTTCCCCCTGCCATGTACGCCCCGGCACAGATCCCGATTCCGTTTTCTTCCCTGGTCAGCTTGATTTCCTGGAAATTTTCCGATACCAGGGGCAGCAAGTTCTTGATCCTGTCACAGGGAAGGGTTGCTGTAAAGTTGATGCCCTCTTTTTTCATTATGGCTATAACTTCTTCTTCCGGTGTCTGCATTTCCATAAACATAGCTCCTGTTCTGTTTTCCTTTTTCGTTTTTAGTTCTCTTTATCCTTTTAGTTCTCTTGCTCCTTTTTCAGCTGATTGATTCTTTTTTCAGCTGATAAGGTCTTCAAGAGGCACATCCGGGTTTTCGGCGGTAGCTACAGGAGCTATTGGAATCGGGGTAAGGTCTTCCTTGAGCCGTTTGAACCCTCCGCCTGCGATGTTCAGGAGGATCACGTCGTCTTTTGCGACGTTTCCGGCGTCTACGGCTTTCAGGAGAGAGGCAGCTCCGACTGCGGAGGGAGGCAGGATGTCGATTCCTTCCAGGGCTTCGAAGAGCTTCTTTGCCTCCAGGGCTTCTTTTCTGGTGATCCCGTACATGAGCCCGTCCGTGTCGGTGAGTGCATCGTAGAGCCCTCCGTTGACCGCATAAGGCGGGGCGCGGTTGGTCAGGACCGAGGCATAGGTCTCCGCGATCTGCTGCTTTGCGTCCGGCATGTCGAGTTCAGGAATGATTTCCCGTCTCCCGGCTTCCCAGGCCCGGTACATCGGTGCAAAGGGCAGGTTCTGGGTGAGCTGGAGTCTGGGCAGTTTGAGCCCGAAACGCCCGTCAGCCTGCAGGCGCAGGGCAGCTTCCCAGACCGAAATTCCTCCAGTGCCGCTTCCAATTGCCTGGAAGTAATGGTCCGGCATTTTTCCTATGGTCACGGCGGCGTCTACCATTACCGTGCCCATGCCGTCCCTGCGGGCGACGTTCCTGGCTCCTCCCTCAGAGACCATGCCCGGGAGTTTTGCGAGCCTGCCCGCCAGGTTGATGGCATCGGTGTAGTCGTTTCCGGGCGCCATCCGGATCAGGTGAACGGAATCGGTGGGTTCCTCGGGCAGCCAGAGTTTCGGGATCCCGGACTCCGGGACAACGATATAGACGTCCGTCCCTGTAAGGGCTGAGACGTGGGCAAAAGCCCTCCCCGTATTTCCGGCAGAAGCCAGGACAATGGCTTTCCCACCCGTTTCTTTCAGGAACTGCATGGTAGGGTGGGCTTCGAGTTCCTTGAAACTGCAGGTCTTGATAAAAGCTTCCTTCTCCGGCCAGTACCCGCTAAAGCCGATATAGAGGTTCGAGAGCCCCAGTTCCCTGGCAAGGGCCTCGCTTTTATAGGTGATGGGTCCGGCTTCGGTCGTAAGTTCCTCCCGGACCGGAAGCCAGGAGTGGAACCTCCCTATTCCCGGTTGTTCCCTCAGTTCCAGTTTCTTTTCGTGGTAATCCGCCCGTAAAAGAGAGTCGTCGTTTTTGCAGCTAAGCCTGTACTGCTCTCCGTATTCGGTCCCGCATTTCAGACATTTTAACGTGAATCTTCCCATTGCTATCAAAAGAAAAATTGGGCATTTCCTGTTAAATATATGTTCCTAAAAAGAATGAGAAATGTCCTTTATGTGCAATCTTTTGAAGTAAAAAGGAAAATTCCGGAAAAAAGATCTCCTGTGGAAGAAAATGCTGCTGGAGTTTTGATGTTTAGTAGTGATGTTTAGTAGTGATGTTTAGTAGTGATGTTTAGTAGTGATGTTTAGTTATATTTCCATGTCAACCTGTCCACTTCAGGTGTAGTCGTAAAAAGTGTCCGGAGTTTCTTTTGCGTTTTCGACATTCCTCATGGTCCCGTCGGGGTATACGAGGGTTAGCATGTCCGGCTGCATTCCCAATTCCTTGGAATCGTGGAGGTAGTTCTCGTTGCTTTGCCTGGAAATTTCTTTTACAAGGACTTTTGCATGGGTCCTCCCGATTTCCTGGATTGTGACCTCATTGAAATCAAAAAAGATTTCCTTAATTTTCGGTTCCAGATGACTGCTCCCGAATAAAAACATGTAAACCTGAGCAAAGGGAGTAAGATGATATTCAATAATTACCTCGGCATCGGTCTTATCAAATTCGATAGTAACCTGGTCAAGGTGGATGTACCTTCCTTCCCTGAACTCCTCCATATCAATTCCGGGAGATACCTTGAACGCCATGAGGGACGCTGAGATGATCAGGGCAATTGTAATTATGGCTGTGGCTTTCATGACTCCTGTTGGATAATCATTCTCTTTGTTAATATTTCTTTCCTGCGAAAGAAATGCCAGGAAATACCGGCTGATTCCAGCAATACTGAATATTTCGGTTACAGTGGATATTCTGATGATTCTGATTATGGTGGATATTCTGAGATCCTGATTTTACTGGATATTCTGAGATCCTGAAGATATTGGAAGCAGTAAACCGTTTTATCAATGCGGTTTACTCTTCCGTTTTTCTCTTCCGTTTTACCCTTCAGTTTACTTTTCCTATTTACTCTTCAGTTTTCTCTTCGGCTTTCTTTTCTTCTGCCTTATCTTCCAGCTTCCCTTTTTCCCTGAGTTCCCTTAGCTTTTCCAGGGTCGTGTCGTAGTCTGCTTTGTATCCCTGGTTTTCCTGGTCGCTGGCAAGTAGTTTGCCGCGGATTTCCAGGGCTTTGACCATGTTTTGCTCAGCTTCTTCCTTGAAGCCGTTTTTACCCTGCATAACTCCGAAGTTCATGTATGCGGTTCCCATATAGGACTGGTAGAGGTTGTTTTTCGGCTCTTTTGCAAGGAGTTCCCCGTAAGTTTCCAGTGCCCGCCTGAATTGCTTCTCGCTTTTCTCAGTTTCTCCTAGCTCCGAGTACAGGTTTCCCAGGTTATTTGAGGCCATGCCGAGGTGGGTCAGGTAGGTGCTGTTTCCGCTGTCCTTTTCAAGCAGTTTCTCAAGCATTTCCAGCGCCCGTTCAAAGTGCTTTCCAGCCTCTACCGGCTGCTTAAGCTCCTTCTTCAGGGTCCCCAGGTTGTTGTTGACCGCAGCAACGCAGGTCTGCGCGTCTACATTCCCCGGATTTGCGGCAATCATCCCTTCCGCAGCCTCAGAAGCCCTTTCGTAAAGCCCGAGAGCGTCCCTGTGCAGCCTCAAAGCCTGCATGAAGCTCCCTCTGGCATAGAGTACATTGTAAAGGATGTACGGGTTTCCCGACTCTACCGCAAATTTTTCAGCCTCCGAAAAAGTCTTCAGCGCTTCATTGAATCTGCCTTTCTTGACCAGTCCCATGCTCTTCTCAAGTAATCTCTCCGCCCGGTCAATTTTCTGTCTCGACATAAAATACACGTCCATTTTATTTTTTTATATACGTTTGGATTTTATCCCGCTCACTTCCAATAATTTAAAATACAGCCAGGATAGAGCTAGGTGTATCTCACAAACCCTTATAAGCAATTTCATAATTCATCCCATACCCGAAAAAGGAGACCCAGAATGAGCAAAAAAATTAACTACATCTGCCCCAAATGCGGCAACACCTCATACGATACCGGCGAAATCCGCACAACCGGCGGCAGCATCAGCAAACTCCTCGACGTCCAGAACAAGAAATTCACTCACGTATCCTGCAAACGCTGCAAATACACCGAATTCTACCAGGCCGACAGCAGCATGCTGGGGAACATTTTCGACCTGTTCACGTAAAGCCGGAGTACGTAATGCCGGAGCAGCCCGGCAGTGGCGGAAGTTTCTGCATAAACTTTCCGGATATCCTTTTTTGAATCTGTTTGCTTGCTATTAGCCCAGGCTGGGGGAATAGCTGTATCAGGTGGGCTTTTTCACGCTCGACGCAGGAGAGCGGCTTTTTCATGAAAATTAAATAAAAGAAGTAGTAGATTTTGTCATTTTACCGTTTACATGTGGTTTAATGGTTTTTCCAGCCCTAAATTCCACTCTCGATGAAGGGGAGTGATCTGCTCATGAAAATGCCAACGTCCGTAGGTAGAGTTTAAGGTGATTCAATCAAAAATTTATTTTATAGTCTCTTTCGCCGCCTAATTTCTTTTTTAGACTTACTGGAAGTAATCCCCATTTCGTTTTTATCTGTGCCCGCGAAAAGTAACTAATTTTTATGCCTTCAGATTCAGGTGGTAATTCAATAATGGTGTACAGAGCATTTATACCTCTGAAATTAGTGGATGCACCTCCACGAAAATCCCAATATGTTTCTGATTCTCCAAGTCCGGCTATAGTGATAACTGGCTCTAATCTTGAGCATTCAACTTCTTCAATATACTCTCCCCTTGCATCCAGAAGTTCTGCAAACCTGAAGTCCAATCCTACAATTCTCTTGTGTATCTCTTTTTTCTCTTCGCGAATTTCCTTTGGATATGCATCGTAAACAATTGGGTCTTCCATATTTTCTGACAATGATTCCACTTTGCAGGCAATCCTTAGCCACAGTAACTGAGAATCTGGGGCAGGCATAAAAGAAACTTTGGATTGAATGAGCCAGAAATCGTATCTATCAAGGAGACTCTCTATTTCAACTGGAAGTTTAACTTTATTGATCTCACATAATTCCTTGAGATTCCACCATGCCGGTTTTCCGAATCCCATTATATTTCCTTCAAGTTTTTCTTGAATGGTTTTTGCTTTGGTAGATTTCTCAAAGTTAAGTTCACTCTTAACCGGGCCTTCGTCGTAATCAAATTCTGCTTTATATATGTATTCTATCTCAGTTGGTGCTTTAATAACCATTCTAAAACCTCACTTCCAATCTCCTATTAGTACAAACGGAGCCCAAAAATAAGGGTGAGTATAGGTATCTCCATACTTGCCATTTATGAAATCAACCTGAATTTTTTGAAGAGCTTTGGCTTTGTTCTCTCCTTTCTTCACAACCTGGTAGAAATTTTTCATATATTCATAAGTGGACTTCGCTTCTACCGACCAGAGACTAACTATTAAGGATCGTGTTCCTGCATACAAAAAAGCCCTTGTTAAACCTACAAGATCATCCCCTGGTTTTGGACTATTCAGACCGGTTTGACAGGCACTTAACACCAACAAGTTGGTTTTGATCTCCATTTCGAAAATCTCGCGAGCAGTGAGCATTCCATCTTTTAGACAAAGTCCGGAATTTAGAGGTTCTGTTGGATTAAATTCTCCATGGCAGGATGCGTGAATTACATTGCTGCTAACATTTTCCAAAATATTACTTTTCGCCTGATCGCCCAAAATAGGTTCCACATTAAATTGTTCGGCAACTAATATCGCTTCCCCTTCAAACAACTCTTTTTGGTATTCATGTGGTGTATATCCTAGGGAGAGGCAGGGCTTGAGGCACTGATAATTCTTTCCCTGAGCATATTTAAGTGCAGTTAGGTTCGGTACGTACACAATAGGGAAATACTCAATCAGGCGTTTTTTCTTTTCAAAATGTTTATCTTTCACTAAAAGTGCGTGAAGGGGTAAGTAATGAAGTAAGCCGTGTGGAATCAAATAGACCAGTTCACATCCATCAATGTAACTGAATATAGGCTCAATAAGTTTCCCTGATAACTCCTGCCAGGTTTCTTCTATTCCGGGAATCTCAACAATTTCCATGTGGTAACTGTATATGTAATCGGATAATTTATCAGAAGAAAGATCAACGATCTCAATTTTTGCATTTTTCTCATCCGACCTCATCACAAAAATATAAACTTTTTCAGCAGTTGTATAGTACTCTACAAAAGCGGTTTTCCTGTTCTGTTTTCCGATTAGCTCCTTTATCTCTTTAATCCCAAGTGGCTGTCCCTTCCTTAAATCTACATATTCAGGCGAGAATTCTCGAATTCGCTCGTATATCTCATTAAGTTCAGATTCTTTTTCCTTAATTTTTCGAGTTAATTGAGTGGTTTCATCAGCTTTTTCTAATTTTCTTATTTGCCTATTGAATATTCTTATTGATGCGAGTAGATTTTCCTCTTGAGTGAGAAGTTCTTTAGGTACACGCTCAGGAGCCTCAAATTCCAGCAACCGAAGTGAATCTAGCAGAGTACGTGACTTGAAACGCCCCAAATATTCCCAGGCCTTTTCAGAATCATTCATTCTTGTATACAACAAAGAAACCATGTCAGTATACATTGAACTTTTGTTCCACATGATATCCATTTTAATTTCTTCGGTTGAAACTTGGCTGCGAAGCGATTCGATGCATTCTATAGATTCTTTATACTTAGTGAAACTTTTATCGTAATAACCTAGTTTCTCAAAGCATCTTCCCATCGATCCGTATATCTTAAAGACTTGCTCTAAATTCGGGGAATTTGAAGCATAATTCAGCGCTCTTGAATGAAAGTTCAGAGCAGTTGAATAATTTTCTTCTTTATGCAATAAGTTCCCAACGTTGTTGAGCGTCACTGCTACATCTGATTGGTAAGCAACGTTTTCTGGGTCATTTTTTAGGAGTTTTTCTCTCATTTCTAGGGCTTTTTCATATCTTAGCTTAGCTTCTTCTATAAGCCCCATATTTTTCAGTAGGTTTCCTAGATTGTTGAGTGTCACTGCTACATCTGATTGGTAAGCAACGTTTTCCGGGTCATTTTTTAGGAGTTTTTCTCTCATTTCTAGGGCTTTTTCGTATTCTTGCTTCGCTCCTTCTATGTGCCTCATATCAGAAAGTAGAGTTCCTAGATTGTTGAGCGTCTTTCCTACGTATGATTGGTAAGCAACATTTTTAGGGTCATTTTTTAGGAGTTTTTCGTGAAATTCGAGAGCTTTTTCGTATCCTTGCTTAGCTTCTTCAATGCGTCCCATATCAGAAAATAAGATTCCTAGGTTGTTGAGTGCCCCTCCTACGTATGATTGGTAGGCTACATTTTCAGGGTCATTTTTTAGGAGTTTTTCCCTCATTTCTAGGGCTTTTTCATATCTTTGCTTAGCTTCTTCTATACGCCCCATATTTTTCAGCAGGTTTCCTAGATTATTGAGCGTAGTTCCTACGTATGATTGGTAGGCTACATTTTTAGGGTCATCTTCTAGGAGTTTTTCTCTCATTTTTAGGGCTTTTTCATATCTTTGCTTAGCTTCTTCTATACGCCCCATATTTTTCAACAGGTTTCCTAGATTGTTGAGCGTCATTGACACATCTGATTGGTAGGCTACATTTTTAGGGTCATTTTCTAAGAGTTTTTCTCTCATTTCTAGGGCTTTCTCATATCTTTGCTTAGCTTCTTCTATACGCCCCATATTTTTCAACAGGTTTCCTAGATTATTGAGTGCCCCTCCGAAGTATGATTGGTAGGCTATATTTTCGGGGTCATTTTTGAAGAGTTTCTCGTAAATTTCTAAAGCTTTTTCGTACCTTTGCTTTGCTTCTTCTATACGTCCCATATTCGAAAGCAGGTTCCCTAGATTGTTTAGCATCATCGCTACATCTGATTGATGCGTAACGTTTTCGGTGTCAGTTTTAAGAAGTTTTTCGTAAATTTGTAGAGCTTTTTCATATCTTTGCTTTGCTTCTTCCATGCGTCCCATATCAGAAAGTAGGTTTCCTAGATTATTGAGCGTAGTTCCGACATATGATTGATAAGCTACATTCTTAGGGTCATTTTCTAGGAGTTTTTCTCTCATTTCTAGGGCTTTTTCATATCTTTGCTTAGCTTCTTCTATGCGCCCCATATTTCTCAGCAGGGTTCCTAGATTGTTAAGCGTGGTTCCTACATATGATTGGTACGTAACGTTTTCTGGATTAGTTTTTAGGAGTTTTTCGTAAATTTCTAGGGCTTTTTCGTACCTTTGTTTTGCTTCTTCTATGCGCCCCATATCAGAGAGCAAGTTCCCTAGATTGTTAAGCATGGTTCCTACATCTGATTGATACGTAACGTTTTCGGGATCAGTTTTTAGGAGTTCCTCGTAAATTTCTAGGGCTTTTTCGTACCTTTGTTTTGCTTCTTCTATGCGTCCCATGTCTCTAATCAGCAGTGTTCCGAGAGTTCCCAGTATATTTCCAACATAGATTTGGCAAAATTTATTATCAGGATTTGAATTCAGCAATTTTTGAGAAACCTTCAGCCCTAATTCATAGCTTTTTTTAGCTTCAGGGAAGTGACATGCTTTTGAATACAGGTTTCCTGCAGTATCGATATTGTTGAGGTTCATCTGAAGGCTTCGCTGGAAAAATTTGTTTTCAGGGTCTTTTGAGAGGATTTCTGCAAAAAAGTTTGAAGCAAATCCGCATACTCTCAGAACTTCATCGAGAGCGCCGAGGGTCAGCATCAGCTGTCCTCTGATGTTCAAAGTATGGATGAGGATGTCGTTTGCTTTCGCCTTCTGCGCGGCTTCTTCTGCTTTCTGAAGGGATTCGAGGGCTTTTTCAGGCTGTCCGTTTTGCATCAGAGTCAGGGTTTCCTGAAAATATTTTCCTGCTTCTTCTCTCAACTGCTCGGGACTCTCGGACATGCTAAAAAAATGGGTGTGTAATGTTTTATAGGTTGTGTTTTCATCTACTTCCCTTCTTCCTTTCTCCCCCAACTCCTTTTTATATTACTAAAAGCTAAATTATAGATGGGCAGAGTTTCATATCTTTCTTTTAACCTGCGTTTCTTGACATTGCCACTTCAATCTATATTTGGGAAAATATCCGGGGAGAGGGAAATCCAGCGTGGAGCGGGAAGTAGAACGGGAAAGGGAAATGGAAGTCGGAAATAAAAGTGGGGAAGACATTCCGGAAAAGGGCAGGAAAGCACCCTCCGGAAAAAGCAGATACGAAAAACCGTATCACCTACTTGTAGCTATCTTCCTCGGAGCCATCCTCCTCTACACCTTCTACATAGGCCAGCTCCTCTGGGGCATAATCACTGACGTCCTCATCCTGAGGCTGTTCTTCCTCATGAGGCAGGAAAGGCGCTATTTCCTGGAGTGCGACCTTAACGAAGACGAAGCCGGAACCCCGCATGACCCCCAGATGAAGCGGAAGGTCAGGCTGGCAAACATAATGCTCACTTTGTTCGTGCTCGGGCTGGTCATCTATTCGTATTTCACTTACCAGTTAATCTGGGGAATTGTTGGCGGGCTGATGATCTTGCTCTACATGCACATGCTGCTCTTTTCGGGAGATAATCTCTGAAGCAGGGGATTTTGTGTTTAAGGTGCTGATATTCGGGTGTCCGGGTGTCGGAATTGAAATCTGCGGGAAAAAAGGTTTTGCCGGGCTTTGAGGCAAGGGGGCGGTAAGAGCGTTCAATCGCTGAGAAAGGGAAGGTACAGGGTTCGGTTTAAGCGGATTAGTTTTTGCGTTGATTTTCAGGGGCTGTGAATCATAGTGTCTGGAAGTTGGAAGTAGTGAGGTTGGTTGAAATTACACTTCTTCTTTTATCCCATTTTCAGGGAAAAGCCGTTCGCCTTCGGCGAACGTGGGTGGGCACTTTGCTGGGTCTAGCCGGTTCCCGGGGTACATAGATAATGGTTTGTAATACGGTGGGTGGGAATCTATCTCTTTTTTGGAATGAAAAAAAGGTGAGGTGAATGAGATTTCAGCCTTGAATGACAATTGGAATGAAAAAAAGATGGAAATAGGTAACCGGAGCTCAGAGACCTTCCAGGCGTTCCCTTGTTAGGGTGATGGCTTCTTTGATTTTTTCGTTGTCCGGCTGGTCTTTCAGGAGGGTTTCCTGGATTTCGAGGGCTTTTTCGAGTTTTTCTCTGGATTCTTCGGCTCTTTCCGGGCTCATCTGTTTGAGACAGTTTCCTAGCTGGCTGAGGGTGGTGGAGAGTTCTGCCTGGTAGCCGGGGTTGTCGGGTTTTTCTTCGAGGAATTTGGTGTAGATTTTGACTGCGGCGTTCAGGGCTTCTTCGGCTTCATCATAGGAGGCGGTTTCGGTGAGGAGGGCGCCGTAGTTGTTGAGGTTTTCGCCGGCAGAGGATCGGAATACGGAGTTTTCGGGGTCTCCGGTGAGGAGTTTTTCGTAGATTTTGATGGCGAGGGCGTAGGATTCGGCGGCTCGGGAGCTGTCTCCTTTTGTTTTCAGGAGGTTTCCCATGCTGCTCAGGGTTGTGCCCATATAGTGCTGGTAGTCGGAGTTTTCGGGGTCTTTTTCGAGGAGGGTTCCGCCAACTTCGAGGGTTTTTTCGTAGGTTTCGAGGGCTTCGTCGTACTTCTTTGCGGAGTAGAGGATTCCGCCGCGGGTGAAGAGGATGTAGTAAAGGGCATCTGTGGAGTTTGAGGATCGGGCAGACTTTTCGGCCTTGTCAAGGGTCTCAAGGGCTTTATCCAGGTTGCCTTTCTTGATCTGGGCCACAGCTTTGTGAATCTGTTTGAGGAGGAGGAGGTTTTTTACTTTACTTCTGGCCATAGAGGGAGTTCCCCTTTATTTTTTTAAATAACTGTCGATCTTGTCTTTGTGGAAAAGTCGTACCCGAAATCCCGTGAAATTATCCTTCCGGGCATTTTTTCCGGGCTGAAACGCAATTATCAAATAGTATATAATAAATGATGGGTATATAATGTGTATACAAATGCAGGTTAATTATATATACCATATGTAAATATAATCGCTCGGAGTACAATTGGAATTACAGTAACTATTTGAGATTCGGTTACCGTAACATCCAGCTTTTTGATCATCATTTTGTCACTGAGTTTGTTATTTTTTCGAAAGCGTCAGGTATATATTAAAATGGAAACGTCTATTTAATAACGTTATAATATGTGAGCTAACCATGGAGAATAATGTTAATCAAAACATGGACGAGTCTAAAGTGAGGGTGGACGAGTCTCTTCATAAAATGGACGAGCGAGACGACGTTAGCCCTGAACAGGACGAGTCTGAAGCCAACCGGAAAGTGAATGAACCGGAGGTGAATGAGCCGGAAGCAAACCAGAAGGTGGGCGAATCTGACCCGAACAAGGATAAGCCTGAGGCTATGCTTTTAGAGGAGTCCGACCTTCAAGACGAGGATGTTGATATCGATTTCCACTTTGAGGAAACTTCGAATATCGATGTCCCGAAACTCCTGATTGACCAGGTGCTCGGGCAGGAGCACGCAGTTGAAGTCGTGAAAAAAGCAGCCAGCCAGAGGCGGCATATCATGATGATCGGGACCCCGGGCACGGGCAAGTCTCTCCTTGCAAAAGCGATGGCAGAGCTTCTTCCTAAAGAGGAACTCAAAGACATCCTCGTGTACCCGAACATGGAAGACCTGAACAACCCGAAGATCAGGGAAGTTCCGGCCGGGAAGGGCAGAGAAATTGTCATGGCTCACAAAATGGAAGCAAGAAAGAAAGCCCAGGCCCGGAACATGCTCATGATGCTCTTCGTGGTGGGCATTATTATTTACTCTTATTTTGTCAGCCAATTACTCTGGGGAATCATTGCCGGCATCATGATTCTCATGCTGACCCGCCAGTTCCTGCCAAAAGAGGAAATGATGATCCCGAAACTGGCGGTTTCCAACTATGACAAGGAACACGCACCTTACATTGACTCAACCGGAGCCCACGCAGGGGCTCTCCTCGGGGATGTCAGGCACGACCCCTTCCAGTCCGGAGGGCTTGAGACCCCGGCCCACGACCGTGTGGAAGCCGGCGACATCCACAAGGGCCACAAAGGGGTGCTTTTCATCGACGAAATCAACACCCTTCGGCTGGAATCCCAGCAGAGTCTGCTGACTGCGCTGCAGGAAAAGGAGTACCCGATTACCGGGCAGTCCGAGCGGAGTTCCGGAGCCCTTGTTAAGACCGAACCCGTGCCCTGTGACTTCATTATGATCTCTGCAGGAAACCTTGATGCGGTCCAGAAAATGCACCCTGCTCTTCGGTCCAGGATAAAAGGTTACGGGTACGAAATCTACATGCGGGAGTCCATGGAGGACACCGCTGAGAACCGGAAGAAACTGGTCCGCTTCGTAGCCCAGGAAGTTGTCCGGGACGGGCATATCCCTCACTTTGACGAGGGTGCCGTAAAGGAAATTATCCGGGAAGCCCGGAGAAGGGCAGGCCGGAAAGGTCACCTTACCCTGAAACTCCGTGACCTCGGCGGACTTGTCCGCGTGGCAGGAGATATCGCCCGCTCCGAAGACGCTCCACTTACGAAAACCGAGCACGTGCTTGCCGCAAAGCGGATAGCCAGATCCATCGAGCAGCAGCTTGCCGACCGCTACCTGGAACAGAAGCAGGACTACTCGTCTTTCCTGAGAAGCGGCGCAGCCGTTGGCAGGGTCAACGGGCTTGCTGTCATGGGCGGAGACTCCGGGATCGTGCTTCCCATCGTATCCGAAGTAACCCCCTCAATGTCAGGGGGCGAAGGGCGTATTATTGCAACCGGTAGGCTCAAAGCCATTGCAAAAGAAGCGGTACTTAACGTTTCCGCGGTTATCAAAAACATGACCGGTGCCGACATAGCAACCCACGACGTCCATATCCAGTTTATCGGGACTTATGAAGGCGTGGAAGGGGACAGCGCGTCGGTTTCCATTGCTACTGCCGTCATCTCTGCCCTGGAGAAGATTCCTATCGACCAGAGCGTGGCGATGACCGGGTCTCTTTCGGTACGTGGAGACGTCCTGCCTGTGGGCGGGGTCACCTACAAGATCGAAGCTGCGGCTCAGGCAGGCATCAAAAAAGTCATCATTCCGAAAGCCAATGAGGCGGATGTCCTGATTGAAAAGAGGTATAGGGACAAGATCCAGATCATCCCGGTCTCTTCGATTGCGGAAGTCCTGGAACACAGCCTTGTGGGCCCGAAGAAGAACAGCATTGTAGAGAAACTCAAGAACATCACGAAACTGAGTTTTGATGTGCCGGACGTTGCCCAGGCTGCGTCCGTACAGGCCAGGAACTGTTTAGGGTACGGGAACTGATGACCGTCCAACTACCCCTGAGTTAAAGACTCAGGGGTTTGTCTTACAAGCCCTGGTTGACCGATCACCGATTCGGAACTTTTGGAAATCTTTAGGATCGGTAAGGTCGATAATCAGTAAGGTCGATAATCAGTAAGGTCGATAATCAGTAAGATCGAAAACAATACCCGGTCACCTAAAATGTTGCCTCATTTTCAGGCTTTAAGGATCGCTGGCTAAACAGTCCTGAGAGATAGGGATGGTGCTTGCATCGTACAATACCTTTCCATATCTGATCGCGAGAAAGACGGATTCCGGGATTGGCTCTTTTGCGGCTTTGCTGCAACACTTCCACTTCACAAAGCGGGAGTCCACAAAACCGGATATGCATCCCTGCTATGGCAGGAGGAAAGCTTATTATTGACTTTCATTATGGGGCTTGAACCCCAATTAAACCTTATTCAAAAAATCAGGAGTGGAGTTTACGCATTCCTCCCCTGAGCTAAACACTCAGGGGTTTCCTGCTGAGGTTTTATGAACGAAATTATGCAGAACATCAAATTTTATGACTGCCGGGTGATTGAGGGCAGTTCAAGTTCGGTCATTCTGGACAACGGGAAGATCGAGGAAATTTCCAGGAACTTCACGAGGGGAGCAGGTATAAGAGCCCTTTGTGGGGGTTCCTGGGGTTACACGGCTGTGGAAGGGGAACTGGACCTTGAAAGGGGAGTTCGGGACGCGGCAAAACTTGCTTTTGCCATGGACGAAAATACCCCGAAAGAAGAAGTCGAACTTGCAGCCGTGGCCCCTCCTGTGGTAAAGAATCTTCCCCGGATAAAGATCGATCCCAGGGACGTCTCAATAGAGGAAAAAGTAGAGCTTTTGAAAAACATTGAGTCCCGGGCCAGGGTAGAGGGCGTCCACAGCACGAAAGTGATGTTCTCCGAATCTGAATTCAAGATCATGTACCGGAATTCCGAAGGTGTGGAATGCGAGTACGAGCTTTTGAACACGGGTTTTGCTGTTTCTGCGGTTGCGACCGAAAACGGGGTCTACCAGGCAGGCCGGGAAAGCCGTTTCGGCTATGGCTACGAAGTTTTTGATAATGTAGATGCCCCCGGGCTTGCGGAAAAGGCAGGAAAAACCGCAGTTGAACTTCTGGGTGCAAAGACCCCCAAAGGAGGGACAATGCCCGTGCTCCTTGACCAGGAGCTTGCAGGTGTCTTTGCCCATGAAGCCGTGGGGCATGCCTCGGAAGCGGACCTGGTGCTTGAAGGGGATTCCATCCTTGCAAATCGGATCGGGGAACAGATTGCTTCTCCGCTTGTTACGATCATCGATGACCCTACCCTGCATGAGTTCGGGTACTATCCCTTTGACGCCGAAGGGGTCGAGTCCAGCCGGACCGAGATTATCAGAGCCGGGGTCCTTAATTCTTACCTCCATTCCCGGGAAACCGCAGGCAAACTCGGGGAAGAGACCGGGACTCCCGGAAATTCGAGGGCTCAGGGCTATTCCATGCCCGTTGTCCGGATGAGCAACACTTTCATCGATAATGGGGACTCGAAGTTTGAGGAGATGCTCGAATCCGTCCGGGACGGGATGTATCTTATAGGGTCCCGGGGCGGACAGGTAAACACCGGGGAAGGGATTTTCCAGTTCAACGCCGAAAAGGGTTACCTGATCAAGAACGGGGAACTTACTGAACTTGTCAGGGACGTGTCCCTTTCTGGAAAGACCCTTGAGATCCTGAACCACGTGACCGGGGTAGGGAACGACCTGAAAATGACTGCTGGCAGGTGCGGGAAAGGTGGGCAGCTTGCGCCCGTTTCCGATGGTTCTCCCCATCTTGCCATTTCCCGGGCTCTGGTTGGAGGTGCCTGAAGATGTACGAACTTGCAAAAAAAGCCCTGGATATTGCCGAAAAAGCCGGGGCAGAAGAAGCCGAAATCTATTACATTTCAAATCATTCCACCAGCGTTAACTTCAAAAAGGATGCTCTGGAAAGTGCCAAGGACCGCTTCTCGGAAGGGATCGGGGTCCGGGCAATCGTAAACGGGGCAGTGGGTTTTGCCAGCACGAATTCGGCAAAAGACCTCGAAAATACGATCCGGATTGCAGTTGCCGAAGCCCGGGTCCGGGAAAACGACCCTGACTGGGTGGCTCTCCCCTCAAATGGGAAATATCCAACGGTGGCCGGGATTTTCGATAAGAGAATCGAAGCCATGAAACTTGAGGAGTGCATCGGGTATGCCATGGAACTTGTCGAAGGCACAAAGGAAGTTCCCGGGACCCTGCCCACTTCCGGATCTTTTACCCGGGGAAAGAGCAGGCAGCTTATCCTGAATACGAACGGTGTGGAAATCGAAGAAGAATCCACTGCGGTTTCCGGTTTCGTGGACGTGATCACCGTAAACGGGGAAACTTCCACCGCATATGACTTTGACGTATCCCGCTCTCTAGGTATTGATTTCCGCGCTATCGGGAAACACGCCTCGGAACTTGCCCTCAGCTCGGGCAACGGGATAACTATCGAAGCACAGAAGACAAATGTCGTTTTCCACCCCTTCGCTTTTTCGGACATCCTGGAAGCCGCTTTTGCCCCTTCCCTCGACGCTGATAACGTTCAGAAGGGCAGGTCTGGCCTGATCGGGAAGCTCGGGGAAGAACTTGCAGCTCCTGAACTTTCCATATATGACGACGGGCTGGTCGAGGCGGGCATCGAGACCTCGGCTTCGGACGACGAAGGTGTCCCTTCCCAGCGCACTTCCGTGCTTGAAAAGGGAGTTCTCAAGAGCTACCTCTACGACAGTTACACTGCCGGGAAAGAGGGGGCAAAGAGCACTGGCAACGCTGCCCGGGGTTCATACACGAGCCCGCCTGCGGTGGGGCTCCGGAACTTCATAATCGATTATCCGCAAACGGACCTTATTGCCGATACCGATTCCGGAGTTTTCGTAAACACAGTGATCGGGGCTCATACCGCAAACTCTATTTCCGGGGATTTCTCCGTAGAGGCCAGGAACGCCTTCACCATCAAGGACGGGGCTTTCGATAAACCAATCAAGTCCCTCATGATCTCGGGTAACGCCTTCGACCTTTTGAAAAACATCACAGGTGCAGGCACCGATGTCCGGAAAGTAGGCGGCTTCATTTCACCGTCGATCAGGGTCTCGGACATGAGCGTGATTGGCTAAGGGTGTGGCTTTTTAAGTTAGCTTTTTGAGTTGGCTTTTTAAGTTGGCTTTTTAAGTTGGCTTTTTAAGTTGACCTATAAAGAGTGAAAGTTATGGTTTTGGTCGGTTAAAATGGATCGGCTAAAACCTGCATCTCTTTTTTCTTCTTCCTACCCGTAATTTTTCAGGTGTTCTGGTCAAAAACATTTTTCAAAAAAAGTATAATTCCGGGGGAACAAAATCCGGTATCCGGAAGGTAAGTCCAATCCCGGTGTTCTATCACCGGTACTTATTGGGCAGGGCGGGTATCTAAATGCTGAAGAAGTTCGGGAACAGGGTACTGAATAATTCTTATTTTTTGTTTTCAGCTTAAGTTTCAGGGCTTTATAGAAATCCTGTGAATTCAAACGTTGTCCGGTTTGAGTCGGATGCTTGAGTCCGGGACTCTGGGTACCGGTTCAACTAAGTTGTGCCATTTTTTAGGGGATTTCTACAGAGCCGTTTTCCGCATTCAACTTTTTTCTTGTTTTCAACTTCCGCTTTCTCTTTTTTTCAGCTTCCGTTTCCTTTTATTTTCAGTTTAGCTTCATTTTGGGGTTTAACCTCTTACCACAAGCACCGGTACCTTTGAATGCCTTACCACGTTTTCGGCAACGCTTCCGAGCAGGAACCTATCGAGTCCGGATTTGCCGAGTGTCCCCATCACGATCATATCGATGTCATTCTTTTCTGCAAACTCTACAATTTTGTCTGCGGGGTGTCCTTCCAGAAGTAAGGATTCTTCCTCGACCCCGGCAGCCCTGGCGGCATCTTCCACGAAGCCTGTTGCTTTCTCACCTTCAGTCCTGAAGTGCTCCATGGCAGCTTTTTCCCAGCCAAAGTCCCTCGGAGAATGGGTCGTAGGAACGATCACATATACGGCGTAGAGTTTAGCTCCGCTCATCTTTGAGATCTCGATTCCCGTTTCAACCGCTTTTTTGCAGAGTTCCGAACCGTCGGTTGCAACCATTATTTTTTTGTAAGTTCCCTCTCTCATATTAAATCCCTCAAATCTATTTCTTCATCGGCCCTGTGTTCAACTTCAGCTTTCTGAAGCATCTCCCAGCACAGATCCGCCCTTTTCTTATCAGTGCGTGCATGCAGTCAGGTGCATATTTGCTCTACATGGTGCATGCTTGCTCCTTATTCTACTATATTAATTATTATATATATGGCTTTTTCATAAAATAATGGTAGACCGGATTACTTTTCGTTTCCGTGGTCCATGTTTCTGAAAATGGCTGATGCAGGAATAATTGATACAGGAATATTTGACACAGGAATATTTGATACAGGAATATTTGACACAGGAATATTTGACACAGGAATATTTGACACAGGAATATTTGATACAGGAATATTTGATGAAGGGATAGTTGATGAAGGAATATTTGATACAGGAATAGTTGATGAAGGAACAATTGATACAGGAATAATTGATACAGGTACTTGAGCTCAAAGTCAGGAAAGTGGACTCAGCTGTGAATACCTCTTAAAGAAGCAAGTAAGTGATTTCAAGGATATTTATTCACAACATATCTATTTTTCATTAGTTATGTGTAGAACAATACTTCTTAATATCTGGAATTTTTATTCAATTTTGGCACAAAAAGGTTGTCTTTTATTTGGTCACCATAATGTTTATATATGGCTTTATCTTCACTGTGAACTGTGAACGGGTATCGCTCAACATCAAATACATTTTATAACAACCAAATCCAACATATTTTAACCTCCCCCAATAACAACCAAATCCAACATATTTTAACCTCCCCCAAAAACCCCCGTTCACCCCTTAGTTTTTAATATATTTCTCCTGTATATTCAAGTAAACTTGAGTTTTTTTCCGTTTTTCCTTCCCTTTTCGTTTTTTTCTTTCTTTTCTCAGTTTCCTTTATTTTGCTTTTATTCGCTTATTTTCGCGTTCAAGGGGAGACGCTGAGCAGTCCCATAAGGATTACGAACCTTATCAGGATGCTCATCCCCGTGGAGTAGGCAACGATTCGGAAACCCAGGCGGGGGCCGAAGATTGCCACTTTCTTGGGGATCTGGCTGCGGAGGGCAAAGATAGGGAGCATGAACATGCTGCCCAGCATAAGCACTATCATTGCCTGGAGCTGTGTGATCTCTCCGGCATGGATCATGGGACCGAGCAGGGAAATTCCCAGGATCGGGCTTGCCACATAACTTGTCAGGGGGACAATGGCTTCCGGGGGGATTTTGAATAGTTCGGCAAGGGGAAGCACTGTGAAAATCTCAAAAGCCCCCTGCTCCCTGAGGAAGAATACGATGGTTGTGGCGATCAGGTAGATTCTGGCAATTTTCAAAAAGACTTTAAACTCTTTCCTAACGGCCCTTTCAACCGCTGTTTTCAGGGATACTTTCCCGTTGAATTTACTCTCGGGTGGCTTGCAGGAATTGCCTTTGAGAAATATTTTGCTTGCAACGGCTACTGCCAGGACCTTAAATATTGCAGTGAATATGAATACGAAGGCATAAAACCCGCCCACGACGAGTCCCAGAGCCGGAAGCACGATCGGGACCTGGTATGTGAAAAGTTCCCGGACATAGGCAGGAGTGCTGTTCATGATGGAACAGAGGGTGACCTCCCTGTCATCCAGGCAGCCATTTTCCTTTTCTTGCAGGAGCATACTATTTGCGGCCACAGTAGACCCTATGGATACTAAAAAGGCCGATGAACAGGTCTCGGGCAGGTTCGTATGGGCAAAAATAGGGCTTGTAAGCCTGGAAAACTTCTGCATGAGACCCATTTCCACAAGCACGGCAGTTCCAACAAGTCCTATAAAAATCATGAAAAGAATGGGAATGGCAAAGTCCAGTACCTGAAGGAAAAGTCCTATCATCGGCAGTTATTAGAGTCGGACAGGTACATCAATTTATCCCGAGAATTCCGGAGAAGCTACCCGAAAACTTTTACATTTTTTAGTTTTTGTTTTCGACTTTTTCGTTCTGCTTTACTATTTTCAGCTTTATCTCTGAAGGCGGGAAGACTCCTTCCTCGGAGGCCGCAGGCCGACCGGTGGGAGATGGGAGCCGTCAACTTCCCAACACTACAATAAAATAACTCTCTATTAATAATATATGAATTTCCTTATATAACTTCAAAACAATTAGTAATGTTATGAAAAGGGGGAACGTGTACCGGATCTATCCGGATGATGAACAAAAAACGCTTATCGAAAAGCACATCGGTTGCGTTAGATTCATCTATAACCGTTTTCTAAGCATCAAAAAGACATTCTACGACAAATTCAGGATCAACATTTCCCTGAGTCAACTTGACAAATACCTTCCCATGTTCAAGGAAATCTATCCCTGGCTCAAAGAGGTCAATTCGCAGTCTCTTCAGGAAGCCAGAAAAAACCTGCATGATGCTTTCTCCCGGTTTTTCAAAGGGCAAAACGGCTTTCCTCAATGGAAAACGAAGAAGGACAATAAGAAGTCCTTCCAGATCCCGCAGAGATACAGGCTCAACCTGACCACTTCACAGGTGTTTCTGCCAGGAATCGGCTGGATGAAAATCAAGATGCATCGGGACCTGTTCAGTCCTGAGTTTTTCGAGAACCTGATAGAGACTACCGAAGTTAACGGGGAAGTTATTGTCGAAAAGGACCTAAATGCCGAATTCCTGAGAACGGCAACCGTAAAAAGGACCCCTACAGGAAAGTACTACATTTCCATCCTGACAGAAGACAGGGAAGAGTACCCGGAAATGCAGGAATACACAGAAGAAACTACTGTCGGGATTGACCTCGGGATCAAGGACTTTGCGATCCTTTCCACCGGAGAAAAGATAGAGAAACCTAAATTTCTGAAAAAGTCTTTGGGTCGCCTGAAAACTCTCCAGAGGAGGGTCAGCAGGAAACAAAAAGGGTCCAACAACAGGAAAAAAGCCGTAAAACAGCTTGCTCTAATCCATGAGAAAATCTCCAACCAGAGACACGATTTCCAGCATAAGGAGTCAAACACTCTTTTGAGCGACAACCAAGCCCATGCTATTGCAGTGGAATCGTTGAACATTAAGGGGATGAAAAAAAACCACAAACTTGCTCAGGCTATCAGTGATTCGGGATGGGGAAGCTTTGTTTTGAAACTGGAATATAAGGCTAAAAGGCTCGGCAAAACCGTTATCCGGATCGGGATGTGGGAGCCTTCCACAAAGACCTGTAACGTTTGCGGATACCACAACAAGGACATAACTCTGGATGTCCGGGAGTGGGAATGCCCTGATTGTGGGACTTTCCATGATAGGGATATCAACGCCGCTATCAACATCAAAAAGTTTGCACTAACAACTTAATTCAAGATCACCCGTGGGACACGGGGAGGAGCCTGTGGATTCGTGGAGGTTGCTCCGGGAAATGAAGCAGGAAGCCCCTTCCTCGGCTCCGAAGGAGACTGGGAGGGGTAGTTCACTTGGCTTTCTCTCCCCTCACGACGAGCACCGCGTTCTTTGAGTGCCTGACCACGTTTTCAGCCACACTTCCAAGGAGGAATCGCTGGACTCCGGATTTCCCCTGCGTCCCCATCACGACCAGGTCAACGTCGTTCTTGTCCGCAAATTTGACAAGCTCGTCCCCGGGGTTCCCTTCGAGGATTACGGATTTCACCTCGACGCCGGCGGCTTTGCCTTTTTCTTCAATGAAGTTTGTGGCATTTTCCCCTTCAGTCCTGAGGTGTTCTTTCATTGCATTTTCCCAGCCCGAATCCCTGGGTATTGCGGAACGACCTCCCGAAGTTACCACATAAACAGCATAGACTTTTGCCCCGCTCAGTCTTGCAATTTCAATTCCATTGTGAACAGCTTTCCTGCCCAGTTCCGAACCGTCGGTTGCAATCATTACCCTGTTATATTTTCTGGTTTCCATACCAAACTCCCCTTTTAAGTTCGCCGTCAGTCCTATGTCCGGGATTCCCGCTTCAATAAACTTACTCCGGCACAGTCGGCTTTTTCTTTCCAGTGCATGCGTGCGATTAATCTACGCGTATCCCGGCTTAAAATAATTATATGTTATATATATTATATTACTGCTCTATATTAATTGTTGTCTGATTTATCCATTATGGAATTATCTCTTGAAAGAAGGTCGTAAACTCCGGATGAAAGCGTTGTTGATCGGAACGTGGGAAAAATATGGGTTAATAGGGATTAAAACCAAAAATCCTGAAAAGATATGTATGAAACCCGGACAGAATCAACTGGTCTAATCAACTGGCCTAATAGATACTGCCGGGCTTTTTCGATTTTTTTAAAAGTTTCTTGCCTGAATAATTGTTTCTGCTTGCTTTTCTCTGAATGCTGCCTGACGACAGCAGGGGCAGAGTTTCATCCAGAAGCTTCCTGTGGGAGAAAGAGGGATTTTTTCCGAAATAGCTGTCCTTACCTTTTCGAGTTCCCTTCTGGTTGCAAAGGCAGTCCCGCATTTCTGGCAGGGTACAAGCTCGAAGTCAAGGGTCTGGCTTTCGAGTGGGACCCGGCTTTTTTCCCCCTCTTCAGGGAAGACAAAGCTTATTGCCTTTTCAGGGCAGGCAAGAGCGCAGAGTTCGCAGTCCGGGCTGCAGTTTGCAGGGAAGCTTATACTTCGCATTTGTCCTTCTTCGGAAAAGGTAATCAGTTTCTCGGGGCAGGCTGAAGTGCAAGCCCTGCATCCGATGCACTTTTCTTCTTCAGGCACGAGCATCCTTGTGCTTTCTTTCATCTGTTTACCCTCCTGCTGGCAGTTTCCGGGGTTCCAAGGGCTTTTTTAATCCTTTCTGCCCTTCTGGTCCTTATATCTCCCCCGAGGCTTTCGGCTTCGGCACAGAAGAGAGCCCCTGCAGGGCAGGTGGCCACACAGACAGGAATTTCTTTTCCCTGGCAAAGGTCACAGCGCTCCACAATACCGGCCCTTAATTCCGCAGTCCCGAAGGGGCAGGCAAGGACGCAGAGCCGGCATCCGGTGCATTTTTCGGCATTGTACTTAAGCCCGCTTTCCCCGTAGTTCAGGGCTTCCCCGGGGCAGACGGCAGCACAGAGGGGAGTTTCGCACTGGCGGCAGGAAACGGGGACGGCAGCAAGGCCCCTTACGACCTGTACGGAAATCCTTGCGCTTTCGTTTTCCCTCTCGCAGGCAAGTTCACAGGCGTGGCAGGCGATACAGCGGGACAGATCAGCATAGACGGCTTCCGGCATTTTTCAGTCCCTCCTGATCCGGCAGGCCGATATCTTGAATTCGGGGATTTTGGCTTCCCTGTCAAGGAAACCTGCGGTCAGCGCATTTGTTCCGGGGAAGTGGAAGGGCATGAAGAGTACCCCTTGCCCCACCCTTTCGGTCAGCCGCGCTGTTGCTTCCGTTTTTCCCCTCCGGGTTTCCAGCAAAAGTTTGTTTCCTTCCCTGATTTCCATTGTCCTGGCATCTGCGGGGTTGATCTCCACGTAGAGTTCGGGTTCTTTTTTAAGCAGGGATTTGCTCCGCCTGCTCATGGAACCTGCATTATAGTGGAGCACCGTTCTCCCGGTGGTTAGCAGGAAAGGATATTCGGGACCCGGGGTTTCTGCAGGACTCCTGTATTCCACGGGGATGATCCGGGCAAGCCCGTTCCGGGTTTTGAAGTGTTCCGTGTGCAGGACAGGGGTTCCCGGATGGGTAGGGCCGGGACAGGGCCAGATAAACCCGAATCCTTTTTTCAGCCGATCTTTTCCCATGCCCCCGTAAGCCGGAACGGCAACGGAAATCTCTTCAAGGACCTCTCCGGCATCTCTGCAGGGGATACCCAGCCCGAGTTTTTCTGCTAACCCGAAAAGGACCTCCAGGTCAGCCCTCGCTTCCCCGGGCGGCAGAAGGGCAGGTTCCACCCACTGGACCCGCCGTTCCGTAGAAGTAAAGCTGCCCTCTTTTTCCGCAAAAGCAGCTGCCGGGAGGATAAGGTCAGCATATTTGGCAGTATCGGTCATGAAAATGTCCTGCACTACCAGAAAGTCCAGGTTCTCAAGGGCCTTTTTCACCTGCGAGGAATCCGGGTGCGAGTTGACAGGGTCTTCTCCCATCACGTACAGGGTTTTGATTTTTCCTTTCCCTGTGGCTTCAACCATTTCCGTTGCTGTCTGGCCCGGGCGTTCGGAAAGTTCATCTGTTTTCCAGAGGGTTTGCATGCGTCCGGCTGCGTCGCGGTCACCCACTTTCCCGTACCCGGGGTAGAATTCGGCCAGGGCTCCCATGTCACAGGCTCCCTGAACGTTGTTCTGGCCTCTAAGAGGGAGGATTCCGGTCCCTTTTTTCCCTATATGTCCGCAGATAAGGGCAAGGTCCGCACAGGCTGTTACGTTGTCAGTGCCTGAACTGTGCTGGGTAATCCCCATAGAGTAGACGATGGCTGCAGTCCCTGCATGCGCATAAGCCCTGGCAGCTTTTATTATGTCCGCGGAGGGGATGCCGGTAATGAGGGAGACTGTTTCTGGGTCATACCTTTGAAGGTTCTGTTCCAGTTCGGAAAAGCCCCGGGTTCGTTCCCGGACAAATCTCCTGTCCCAGAGCCCTTCGGAAACAATTACGTGCATCATCCCGTTCAGGAGGGCAACGTCGGTTCCCGGTTTAAGCCGTAGTGCAAGGTCCGCAAGCCAGCTTGTAGGGGTTATGCGGGGGTCGGCTACAATCACGAAGGCTCCTTTTTCTTTTGCCCTGAGGACCTGGCGCGAGACAGGGGGGTGATTTTCTGCGAAGTTTGACCCTATCACGAAAATGCACTCCGAAGAGGCAAGGTCCGAGATGGGGTTTGTCATAGCTCCCGTACCCAGGGTTTTTCCAAGGCCCGTGAGGGTGGAAGCGTGGCAGAGCCGTGCGCAGTTGTCCACATTATTCGTCCCGAGCAGCCTCGCAATTTTCTGGAAAATATAGTTTTCTTCGTTACTGCACTTTGCCGAGCCCAGAAAAGCAAGGGAGTCGGGCCCGTATTCTTCCAGAGACCCTTTCATTTTTGCCGCCGCAAGGTCCAGGGCTGCTTCCCATTCGAGCTTTTCCCATCCGGTTTCGGTCTTTTTCAGGGGGAATTTCAGGCGGTCAGGGTGGTTCAGGATTTCCAGGGTAGTGTTGCCTTTCGGGCAGAGGCTTCCTTCGTTTACCGGGTGTTCAGGCATATACCGGATACTTGCGGTTTTCCCTGCTTCAAGTTCTAGATAAAAACCGCAACCCAGGCTGCAGTAGGGGCAGATGGTAGGGTGCGGGGTTTTTTCTTGCGTGGGTTTCACCTCCATTCCCCGGATTTTTTCCGGGGGCCTTATGCTCAGGGGACGCTTCCCGTCTGCATTCCCTTTGCCAGTTTCAGGGCTGCCTGGCTGCGCTTGATCCCCGAGAAATCCTTTACTTCAGCATAGACCAGGGCTCCGGTGGGACAGGCTTCCACACAGGTAGGAACTTCCCTGTCCGGGCAGAGGTCACATTTCACGGCAACCCTTGCTTCTTTTTGCCTGCCTATTACCCCGTAGTTGCAGACCATGGAACAGGTCCAGCAGCCGATGCACAGGTCAGGGTTATGGAGGACTTTTCTGGTGATCTCGTCTCTAGAAATAGCCTTTGTGGGACAGACAGCGGTACAGGGGGCATCTTCACAGTGCCTGCAGGTTATGGGGACCGCAACGGCAAGGTCCGGGATATATTCAACGTAAATTCGCTTGCAAGGTACCGGGCTTTCCCCTATGGCCGAAAAGAGGTCCTTGCTCTCGGAGTGTTCCACGGCGCAGGCAATTTCACAGGACCGGCAGCCCATGCAGCGCTCCGGGCGGATCATGACTTCCTTCATCAGGTCCACCTCTTCAGGGCTCGAGGCCCAGGGCTTTTCTTTTATCTTCTATGCGCTCGATCATCAGGTCTGCAGCCTTGAAGGGGTCCGGTTCCACGGCAAAGCTTGCTCCGACCACCCCGTTGAGCCCTTTCGTAAGGAGCCCTGTTACCGCCTCGCTTCCGAGGACCGGGGGCATTGTCCCGAGCACGGTGTACACACCCGAAGATACCACGTACGTCCCGATGCTGACGGCTTTTTCACTCATCCATTCGGGGGCTGCCCCTGCTGCAGGCAGGTCGCTGATGTCCACGCCAAGGGCCTTTGCCACAACTGCGGCGAGCACCAGGATGCGGCTTATGTCCACGCAGGAACCCATGTGCAGGACAGGGGGGATTCCCAGGGCTTTGCAGACGCCTTTTAACCCTTCTCCTGCCTGGTCAGCAGCTTCGGGCACCAACAGCCCGGCTTCGGCACAGGCAATGGCGTTACAGCCGGTGGTGACTACCAGGACGTTGTTCTTGATCAGTTCCTTCACAAGGTTAATGTGCCCGTAGTTGTGCTTGACCTTGACATTGTTGCAGCCCACAACTGCTCCGATACCTTTTACGGCTCCCCCTGTTATGGCGTCAATGAGGGGGGCAGGGGTTCCTCCGAGGGCGCCGAGGATAGCTTCGGCACTGAAACCGACCAGACATTCCTGCTTCTCGTCCGGGATGTTGATCCTTTCAGGGTTCCTGTTCGGGTAGTTTTCGACCGCTGTCCTTACGATCTCTTTTGCGGTCTCATAGGCGTTTTCTTCATGGAACTCCATTCTCACGGTTCCCGGGAAGTCGGCTTTCGGGGAAGTGGATATGAACTTTGTGTGGTAGCAGCTCGTAAGTGCCCCGAGGGCTGGCATGATGCACTGTACGTCCACGATCATGGCGTCCACAGCTCCGGTTATGATGGCAAGCTCCTGCTGGAGGAAATTCCCTGCAGTGGGAATCCCATGGCGCATAAGGGTCTCGTTCCCGGTGCAGCACATGCCTGAGATGTTAATCCCTTTTGCTCCCTTTTCCTTTGCAAGCTTCTGGATTTCGGGGTCTTCGGAAGCTTCAAGGATCATTTCCGAAAGGATGGGTTCGTGCCCGTGGATTACAAGGTTAACTTTATCTTTGGCCAGCACCCCGAGGTTTACGGTGGACTTTACAGGAGTCGGGGTCCCGAAGAGCACGTCCTGGACGTCCGTTGCGATCATGGACCCACCCCAGCCGTCCGAAAGGCTGGTCCGGAGCCCGTGCAGGAGGATGTGGGTCGGGTCGTTGTCCACACCGATATGGGTCCTGTGCATGCATTCCACAATTTCCCGGTCGATTCCGCGGGGTTCGATTCCGAGTTTGGCCCAGAGCTTGAGCCTTGCTTCGGGAGCCCGACGGGTAAACTGGATCGGACCTTCCTGCTTTCCGAATTCTGCAATCAGGGCATTGGCAAGTTCTGATGCGATTTCTTCCTTGCTCCGCTCCTCGACAGGGATGCCGTATTCTGCTGCAAGGGCTTTTAGTTTTGCCTCGTCCTTTATGCTGTAACTTCCGGCTTCTCCTCCTGTCATTTTTTTGAAGGTCAGCACGGCGTCCCTGGCATGGTCAGAATGGGCGGCTGCGCCTGCTGCGATCATCCTGAGGAGGTTTCTTGCTACAATGATGTCTGCAGTAGCTCCGCAGACTCCTTTATCCGCGCCTTCCCCGAAGGGGTCTATTCTGCAGGGCCCCATGTTGCAGTTCCTGCAGCAAATTCCTAACTGTCCGAAGCTGCACTGGGGCTGCTGTTTCTCGTAGCGGTCCCAGGCGGTTTCTATACCTTCCTTCTCAGCCTGTTTGAGCATGATAAGGGAAGCTGGGTCGATGCTTCTATCCTGTGCTTTTGGTGCCATCTTATCACTTCATTGTTTATTTTTGTGTTTTGAAGAATTGTTACCTTTAAAGTAACAATTATTTTTGCACAGTACCCTCCCTATTAACTCCTTTATGTTTTTCAATTTCTTAAATTCCCAAAGGCAGTTTCGCTATTTAAACATTATGAAATGTTGTTTTATGTTAATATATATACAATGTTGAACTGTTATGGTGCGTAATTGTCAGGGCGCCCGTTTTTTAAATTGTAACCCTGGGGGTAACATTGTTAACCTCTCTGCATATTTTGGGGTTTTCAAAAGTAACAATATTTGTTTTTGTGAAGTTTCTCTTTATTTTCTTCTGCTTTTAAGCTAAAATGGCCAAAACCCCAAATCGTAAATAATTTGGAAGTTATACAGATCAGTAAAATACAAAGATGATTTTAATATTTTGAAGAATAAGTTTATTTTAATAAACGGAAAAATAGATACTTTAATCTAAAGGGAAAGCCCTTTCCTGCTATCCTCACAACTGACTTTGATGGTGAAAACAGAGTGAAAAAAGATCTGATGGAGATTTTGGCCTGTCCGGTCTGCAAAGGCGACCTGGTTTTGAACGTGGTGGAAGAAAATGAAGAAGAGATCATATCCGGGACCCTCTACTGCCCTGCTTGCGGTGAGCATTACCCGATAGATGAGGGGATTCCTAACTTGCTTCCCCCTGATCTCAGAAATTGATTTGAGGGGTTTTGAACTTGCAGCAAATAGTGCAGAATGTTATAATTAATCAGCAGGAACTTAACTCTATAGAGTTTGAGACAGAAGGTATTGAAATTCCCCTGGCTCCCGGAGAAGAGCAGACCTTCGAAATCCTGGTCACAAACCAGGGCTCTCCAACCCACATCCACTTCTCGGTTAGCGAGGAGCTTAAAGGGCATATTACTTTTTTGAGGGATAACCCCTACGTCCTGCACAAGGAATACGTTTCTGCGGTTGCGAGGATCCCGCGGGACGGAAAGGTGCTCACCGAAGGGAATATTTTCATTACCGCAGGTTACGGTTCGAAAAAGAAAGGATTTCCCGTCCAGCTCGGAAAAAAGGACGAAAAGCCAAAAGAGGAAGAGGATAAAATCCAGGTCTGGGGAGATAACGATGAAATCAGGCCTTACAGGCCGGGAGGGGATACCCCTAAAAAGAAGGCTTCAAACCCCAGCGGAACCGGAGTCGGTGGCTTTTCCGTTTCGTTCCTGAAAAAGCTCTTCGGAAGTGAGGGTCCACAAACCCGGAGATCCGGGCACAAACCCAGGAAACCAGTTGATGACTCCGATAAATTGCCTTTGACCCTGGCCCTTGGAGGTTTCCTGCTGCTTGTCTCCCTTTTCTCTCTCTACTTCGTTTTGCCTGAGGGAATGGGGTTCGGAGTCAGTTTTGCCCAGGCCCTGGTGTTTTCGATCCTTTTTGTCACCTGCATAACCTATATCCTGCTGAAAATCATGGAGGACGGCTGAACCTTACATGAAAATCAGGCTGTTTTGGAGACAACTCGAAAGCCTCGGAAGAGCTGATAAATTCCTTAAATGGCTGATAAATAGCTGAAATATTAGGGTAAAGGCTGAAATGGTTGGGCAAAGGCTGAAATATATGAATAAGGAAAGGGACTAAAGACTATTTTTTTATATTATGAGCCTATTTGTATTTTGTTCTTATGCAGGCACAATATTGAAAATTATGTGGGTGTTGCCGGCAATGGTACCCACAACACTGGTTTCAGTTTCACTATCAACATTATTCTTTGAATCAGTGTCATTATTTGGATCTATGTCATCCTTTTTAATACTCCCATTGACTTATTAATTCCTATTAATCCCTATTAAATTGTCGAGGAAGCTGACCCATGAAGTATATCGTAGTTACCGGTGGGGTGATGAGCGGGCTTGGAAAAGGCATCACCATCGCGTCCATTGGTAGGAACCTGAAAAACAAAGGCTATAAAGTTACGGCTATCAAGATCGACCCCTACATCAACATTGACGCAGGCACTATGAGCCCCTATCAGCACGGGGAAGTTTTCGTGCTGAAAGACGGGGGTGAGGTGGACCTGGACCTCGGGAACTACGAACGGTTCCTTGATACGGAATTGACCCGGGACCATAATTTCACCACGGGAAAGATCTACCAGGCGGTTATCGCAAAGGAGCGGAGAGGTGACTACCTGGGAAAGACTGTCCAGATCATTCCCCACATCACAAACGAGATCAAGAACAGGATCCGGAAAGTTGCAGCCCGGAGCGGGGCTGACATTTGCCTGGTGGAAATCGGCGGGACCGTGGGAGATATCGAGAGCATGCCTTTCCTGGAAGCTGTCCGCCAGATGCACAGGGAAGAGCCGGCCGAAAACATCGTTTTCATCCACGTGACCCTGGTTATGGAAGACCTCCAGGGTGAGCAGAAGACCAAACCCTCCCAGCATTCGGTAAAGGACCTGAGGACCCTTGGGCTGAGCCCGGATGTAATCGTTACCCGTTCAAAGACCCCCCTGCATGAGGCTGCAAAGGAAAAGATCGCCCTTTTCTGTGACGTCCCCCAGGAACTGGTAATCAGCGCTCACGACGCCGACGATATCTACGAAGTCCCCCTTGGGATTGAGGAACAGGGCCTGACAACCCGGCTCATGAAGCGTCTGAAGCTGGAATCCAATTTCGACGACCCTGCCTGGCGAGAGATGGTTGCCAGGATGAGGAACATGAAAGATGAGGTCAAACTGGCAATTGTCGGGAAATATACCCATCTTGAAGACTCTTACCTGAGCATCTTCGAAGCCGTTAAGCACGGGGCAATTGAGTGCGGCTGCAAAGCCGATATCGAAATGGTTGATGCCGAGGACTTTGAAAACGATCCCAAAGAACTCGAAAAGCTCCTCAAGTACGACGGGCTCCTGATCCCCGGCGGCTTTGGCGAACGCGGGACCGAAGGTAAGATCATGGCAATCAAGTTTGCCCGTGAAAACGACATCCCCTTCCTTGGCCTCTGTATGGGCATGCAGCTTGCGGTGATTGAGTTCTCCAGAAATGTCGCGGGCCTTGAAGGTGCAAACTCCACCGAATTCGATGAGGACACTCCTTACCCCGTAATCGACATCCTCCCCGAACAGACCGGCGTTGCCGACCTTGGCGGTACGATGCGTCTTGGTGATTATGAAGCCATCCTCAAAGAAGGCTCAATGGCCGAAAAGATCTATGGCAGCAACTACATCATAGAACGCCACCGCCACAGGTACGAAGTCAACCCCGAATTCGTTGACCGCCTTGAGTCTTTTGGAATAGTCTTCTCCGGCAAGAACAAGAACAGGATGGAGATTTCCGAAATCCCCGACAAGCGCTTCTTCTTCGCTTCCCAGTTCCACCCCGAATTCAGGTCCAGACCCGGCAGGCCATCCCCGCCGTTCAAGGCCTTTGCGTCCGCAATGAGGGACTATCGGAAGGCAAGGGAAGAAAAGTAAAAAAGCCCCCTATAGGCTTCTTTTACCTTTTTTCACCTTTTTTCACCTTTTTCTTTTAATTTTTTGTTCGATCTCTTTTTAGAAGCCTTTTTTGCTTTAGAGGATCGCTTTTCGAAAACCGAATCCTGTTTTTGAGTCTTCAAGAGATATCGGAAAAGATATTGGCACTATTTTCAGATATGGTATATGTGGGTTAAATTTTGCGGAGTTTGAGTGTTCAAACAGGAAACTCTAATTATCCACGGTAATTATCGGACAGCCTGTTTAGCTCAGGGGTAGTTCACCTTTAATACCGTATCTCCTTACTTTTCGCTTTCCTTGCTTTGCATTTCTTTTGTTCGCCCTGGTTACTTTTCAGGTTCATATAGCATTCTTCGCAAAGAAGCTGGTCGTTTTCCTGCATACTTTCATCTTCAGGCACCATGGACCCGCAAACCTGGCATTTGACCGTCTTTTTTGTTTCCATGTTATATTTTCTCCATGGTATCACTTTAGTATAATTCATTTATAGAACTCTCATGAAGCAAAATTAGTAAACTTTTATGAAAAGAAATTAGTGGATTTTGAGGGGTTACCCTGTTCCTCGCGCTTCCTTCAAATGAGAATGCTTTAATTATTTATATACCCACAGTTACTCCAAAATTAACGCTTTTTTGGGTACTAACTCAAAAAATGAAAAAAAAAGAAAAAATTTGGTAGTTAATGTAATTTTGGAAAACAATAAATTGGTATTTTCCCCATTTTATATTTTATTTTCCCCATTTTTATGTTTTATTTACCCCTTTTACGTTTTATTTACCCCTTTTACGTTTTTATTCTTCTCCCATCTCTCTCCTGAATTCGAGGTAATCTATTTCAACCTCTTCCAGTTCGTGCTCCATATTTTGTATCCCCCATTTTCTTTTGCTTATCATATGTCCCTATGTTTCCTTATATTCATTAAACGTTTTTTAAGCACATGACTCCACTTTGGAAAAAGTTGTCAATTTATTTATAGTTTTCCGTTAACCGATATATATTCACATTTAACGCTGTGAGTTAACATTCATTGCCATTATTTACTAAATTGTAGCACTTATACAAAGATATTTTTAAATGAAAGGTATGGCATTTCACATTCCTATGCAGAGAAAGCTTGTGATTAATAATTCCGGACCCGAACTCATTATGGGGGTCAGGAACTTTGCAGGACTTGAGGCATGTGCCCGGTATGCGGACGCTGTCTATTTTTCAACGGACCGGCTGAGCCTGCGAGCGCGGGCAAAGGAAATCACCCTTGAGAACCTGGGAGCCTTTACGGAAGAAGTCCGGGCCAGGGGGCTCAGAGCTTACCTGGCGGTAAACTCCACCGTAAACGAGGGCAGACTCGGGGAAGCTTCCGAAGTGATAGAAGCAGCTTCTGACGCAGGAGTTGATGCGATAATTGCCTGGGACCCGGCGGTAATCCTCAGGGCAAGGAAAGCGGGGCTTCCTGTCCATATCTCAACCCAGGCCAACGTCACCAACCACGAGACTGCGGAGTTTTACAGGGGGCTGGGGGCAAAGCGGATCGTGCTTTCAAGGGAACTTTCCCTGGAAGAGATCCGGCAGGTCCAGGAGAATTCGGAGGTGGAGATAGAAGCTTTTGTTCACGGCGCCATGTGCATGGCAGTTTCAGGCAGGTGCCACCTTTCGGCTTATGTCCTGGGTAGATCAGGGAACTGTGGGGAGTGCACCCAGCCTTGCCGCTGGGAATGGGAACTGCACGGGGAAAACGGGATCGTGGCAGAAAGCCGGGGAAAGTACCTCCTCAGCGCAAAAGACCTCTGCATGATAGGGCACGTTCCGGAACTGGTCGAAGTCGGCATCTCGGCTTTCAAGGTTGAGGGACGGCTCCGGGACCCCGGATATCTTGAAACAGTTTCCCGTTGCTACAGGGAGGCGATTGCTGCGTACGAAGATGGCAGTTATACCCCTGAAAAGGTCGAAGCCTGGACACGAGACCTCGCTTCGGTCTACAACAGGGGCTTTTCCACGGGCTTTTACTTCGGGGTTCCCGGGCTGGAAGGCTTTTCCCCGGAAAAAGGCATGAACGCCTCGGAAAATAAGCGCAGGGCTGCGGGAATCGTTACAAACTATTACCCGAAAGCCGGG
Source organism: uncultured Methanosarcina sp. (assembly GCA_965601435.1). Lineage (GTDB taxonomy): Archaea > Halobacteriota > Methanosarcinia > Methanosarcinales > Methanosarcinaceae > MTP4. The sequence continues at coordinate 25,035 of CBFCWE010000003.1, read as the reverse complement.
GCCGCGGCTGTCAGGCTTCTCGAAGAGGGACTTGCTGTGGGGGATGAAATCCTTATAGAAGGGAACACTACCTATCTCAAGCAGCAGGTCAGGTCCATGAGGAAAGAAGGCCTGCCTCTGGACAGGGCTGAAAAAGGAGATGAAGTGGGGCTTTCCGTGGAAGGGATAGTCCGGGGAAACGACCGAATATATATTATGTGAAAAAAATAATATAACAGTATCTATATATTGGATTCTCCCTTATCACGGTAGCAAATTGCAGGGTTTATTCAAAAAAATCTAATCTGGTTTAACAATCCTCTGATCGGATGTTTTGTCCTTACCCGGACGAATCAACCTTTCACGGAGTCAAAATTATATTCTAAGCTTCCGGTTACAGGCCGGTAAATGTAAAGGTGATAATTTGATAAGCGTCAACGAAATGGGATCATACGTCATCGAAGAGATGCTCGACTGGGTCGAGGACATAAAAGCGGAAGTTGTCAAGCTCGAAAACGGCGCCACAATCATTGACTGTGGAGTCAACGCTGAAGGCGGGTACGAGGCAGGTATGTACCTGTCAAGGCTCTGTCTTGCCGACCTTGCCGACCTCAGGTACAGCACCTTTGACCTGAACGGGATCAAATGGCCTGCCATTCAGGTGGCAAGCGACAACCCTGTAATTGCCTGCATGGCTTCCCAGTATGCAGGCTGGAGAATTTCCGTAGGCGACTACTTCGCAATGGGTTCCGGGCCTGCCCGGGCACTCGGCCTGAAGCCAAAAGAGCTCTACGAGGAAATCGGATACGAAGACGACTTCGAAGCTGCAGTCCTGGTCCTGGAATCCGACAAACTCCCCGATGAGAAGGTCGTGGAATACATCGCCAAGCACTGCAGTGTAGACCCCGAAAACGTAATGATCGCCGTTGCCCCCACCGCTTCAATCGCAGGCTCGGTCCAGATCTCCGCCCGTGTGGTTGAAACAGGGATCCACAAACTCGAATCCATCGGCTTTGATATCAACTGCATTAAGAGCGGGTATGGAACCGCCCCAATCGCCCCGATCGTCGGAAATGACGTCCAGTGTATGGGTTCAACCAACGACTGTGTGATCTACTGCGGCGAGACCAACTACACCGTAGAATTCGATGGTGAGCTTTCAGAACTCGAGGACTTTGTAAGGAAAGCTCCCTCCACAACCTCCGGTGACTTCGGAAAGCCCTTCTACAAGACCTTCAAGGAAGCAGGTTTCGACTTCTTCAAGGTCGACGCAGGCATGTTTGCTCCTGCTAGGCTTACCGTAAACGATCTCAACAGCACAAAGACCGTTTCCTGCGGTGGGCTCTACCCCGACATCCTGCTCGAGTCCTTCGGGATCAAGCAGCTCTAAGGGCAACTGCCCTTTTCCCTAATTTTTTTGTTTCTTCTTTTCTTTTTTTATTGATTGCTTGGTGATTGCTTGATGATTGCTTGATGATTGCTTGATGATTGCTTGGTGATTGCTTGATGATTGCTTGGTGATTGCTTGGTGATTGCTTGATTTTCTTTTTTGTCACATTTTTTCTTTATAGGCCTTTTAACCCCTTTTTTTGTTTTTCTTCCCTTTTTGTCACGTATATGGGCGATAACGCCGTTAACAGAACTTATTTAAGGGTCTGAGCCCCTATTTCTTTATATTCTTCATAAAAAGTATGCTTGTCTGAAAATATACTTGTAAGGTTCTTTCAATAAAGCTTGGTTTTTTAAGAGGTTATTTTCATGAATGTGATAAATACAGGTCAGGGAGTAGGCGGCATCCTGAATAGTTTCAGGGGCCTTGTGGAAGATGCGGAAAAGATCACTTTTGTCGGGACTCCGGGCTTCTGCACCCCCTTTGCCGAACTCATAGGGTTCGTGGTCAGGAACAAACAGCTGGCTTTTATCCCGAACCTGGAATTTGAAAGTGCAAAGACACTTTCCATGACCAAACAGGGAATGCAGTTAGGAGATTTCACTGATCCTTCAGCCGATACTGTAGTCCTTCTAGGCGGGCTTGCCATGCCGAAAATCGGGTTTAAGGCGGAAGAAGCAAACGGGCTGGTCGGGAAGATCCTCGAAGGAAAGGAAAACGGGAAGACCATAGGTGTCTGCTTCCAGTCAATGTTCATGCAGCAGAAATGGGAAGAAGTAATTGCTTTTGACTACATTATCAACGCAGACCTGGATATTAAGGTCATGAGGACCTAAGTAAAAACTTCAGCTCACGACTTTGCGCAGTTATAATTTTTCCATATTATTTTTTCAACTTTTTCCCATCGTTAATGTTGATATTTTTTGTTAGAACTTCACCTAATTGATAGTGTCCCGAATTTTCTGTAAAATCACAAATCTCAATAAATTGTTGGAAGGATAATTACATTAGGACTTACGCAGTTGAGCTGAAAACCAGAAGCATAAGGCACTTAACTGTAGATTTCTCAATTATTTTGAAGATTCCGCATGTGCTTGATTTCACATCTCAAGTGCGTAAGTCCTATATCAGAAGAGCCAAACTGCAAACAGTATACAAAAATTTATAAGAATATTTGAAGCAAATTCGGCGCATTGCCACCTAATTGGTGGAAGTCTTTTAAATGTTTCTTAATATATTTATTAATTATGTTTATATGTTATGAAGATAGTTCTACTTGCTTGTGAAATATAAAGTATAACCATTTTAATAGTAACTTTAAAAACTTTTCTTGCCTTGTCTATTCTTTACTCACCCAATACAATATTTTGATTTACAATGGTCAGTACAGGCGTCGAGTGTTAGGGTAATTCTAATTTTTCAGATTTCCACAGCATAAGAATCAGTATACAATTAAGTATAGAAGAGGTTTTATTGTGAAATTTAAAAATACTGCGATATTCATTTTTTTATTGATTTTTTCAACAGTAATTGTTGGAATCGCGGGTGCAATGACACCCGAAGAAGCTTCGTACTTGAAAAAGGATTCATCCTCACGGAGTTTTATGAGTACATCATCAACTTCCACTTTGTCGTCTACTGATGTTAACGTAGGGAACAGCTATATAGACATAGTCGTTGGTCCAGATGGTACCTATACGATGGGAACAGCTGAAGGAACACTCCTGCTCAGTGGATATCCAAACCCCTGGAGTTCTTACCTCTCTGTGAAAATTGACGATGTTGTCTACGTTCTAACTGAGAAAAGTACACATTTTCCTGATTTTTCCACTTCACTACCCAGTTCAGGCCCCACTGTTAGTGGGGATTCAATAGTCACAATTTGGAATATAAATGATATAGAAGTAAACCAGACCATAAAAATAATAGCAAGTACAACTACTGGAAATCCAGATGCAGGACTTTTCCAGGTTTCCTGCAGGAACACAGGAACAGTGGACCATGAAGTGGGTGCGAGGTTCATGTTTGACACTATGCTTGGAAACAATGATGCTGCTCCTTTCAAAGTTCCCGGCACTGGAGACGTTACTACGGAAACCGAATATTTTATAGCCAACATGCCTGATTACTGGCAGGCTTTTGACAACCCTGTCAACCCGACAATAATCAGCCAGGGGACGCTAAATTCCTCAATGGACACTCCAGGTCGCTTTATTTTAGGACGGTGGGCCGATGCTTATGCTTCTCCCTGGGATTATGTGGTAAATGACGAGTTTAATGGGGACAGCGCTACTGTTGCGTACTGGTATCCCGAAACTTTGAGTGCAGGTTCTTCTGTCACCCACAAAACAGCATACGGTTTGGGTAGAGTAGTTCAAATAGATGTCTCGGTAGATGTCCCGGAGTTTCCCTCAGTTGCTCTCCCGGTCCTTTCCATATTAGGTCTGATGTTCATCGCCCAACGCCGGAAGTAACAAACTCGATTAGATGTAGACGAGCTTTGTAACTGCTGTTAAGCAATATTTTGAACATTAATTTACAGTTTCAGCCCTCCACCTGAAACTGATTTGTATCTTTTTTGTTTTTATGCTTTCTGAACCGGCGTAATGCCCGACAAATAAAGGTTTCACTTGATTCAGCCTCGACTTTAGAGACCATATCTCAGAAGTTACTGCAATTTCAGGCAATATTAATACTACGTTAAAGAGTTAGTTCGATTGATATTGATTTTTAAATTTGAGTGTAAATAGTTCTCATATTTACCGATTTAATTTTTAAAATAGGATACTGTTATATCCTATCTTCACAAATAACAGGTTGATACTTATGGGGAAGAATATCGAAGAAATCAAGACGCTTAAGGGTTTCATGCCCAGAGCCATCAAGTACGCTGGAGACATGAACGAGGACTTTGCTGAAGGTCTCGCAGGTTTTTACAAAGCCATCTGGGCTGATAGGGAAGGCGGACTTTCCCTGAAGAACAAGCACATCCTGGTCTTCACGGTCGCCTGCTCAAACAACAACACGGAGAGCGCGGTCAAGATCCTGTCGAGGCTCAAGAAATTTGAAGTAACAAAAGCCGAAATCATGGATGCCATGATGATGGCAGCCTGGACAGGTGGAATCCAGAACTTTACGGATTTCAGTGCCGTTGTGCTCAAGGAGATGGAAAGGCTGGGTTTTGAATAACCTGCTTTTCTTAATTATTCCTTTTTCCGGTTCAAATTGCTTTTTTTCAGCGTTTTTGGTTTTTTCGAAATGTTGGCTTTTTTCAGAATTTTTTAAACGGGCATTTAAGTGTGACAGTCAGAAAGCTCAAATGTTCAGCATGGGGATGATCGGTTTCCAGATCCCTGAAAAACTTGCAGCGGCAGTACGGCAGCGCATGTTGCTACAAAGAAAAACATAATCTGGAGAAAAAGAGGTTAACATTCTTTTTTCTCCCTTGAAATTTCCTGCTTTCAATTAGGAAATAAGCCTTTTTAATAATCTTTTATTCCTTTTAGAGATCATTCTACTTTTAATACATTACTCCATTTGTTATTCTGGGATATAAGTCTTTTAAAACTATTTAATGCATTTTTTTGTATTTCAGAGTTTTTTAATATTTTATTAGTTAGTTTAAGTAGATATATTGCTTTTTAATTGAATTTTGGCCTGGAAAGGCCTTTTTTCATTTTAAATAAAAATTGATAGGTCTTTCTTTTAAGATTCCAGTGAATTTCCTGAATATCGGCCAATTTTTAGATTCTGCCTTTTTATTTAATTAGCGTTTTTTCCGGAATGCTTATGAATGCATATAATACTCCTTTTTTCATAGAAAAAAATAAACAATTTTAAGAGGGATTTCTACGGAGCAGCAGAAAACAGGTGTAATCTTTCGCGAGGTCCAGAACCTGCACAACAATATCTTTTGGGCTTTTGTCCTTTATCCTGCCTTTCTCCTCTGGTATATCCAGGTCCAGCGCTTTGTCTTAGTAAAACCTCCCGGCGTCCAGAATATCCCTGACCTTTACCTTAACATTCTCTGGTTTGTCTTCGGGGTGTTTTTTCCTTTTATGCTATACTACACAAAGCACATTACAGAAGTCAGGATGGATGGAATATACATCCGTTTTGTTCCCCTCAGCTTCTCCTTTAAAAAAATCCCCTATTATATCGTGGAGGAATGTAAAATCCAGGCCTATGACTCCTTCAAAAGAGGAGAAGCCGATAAATCAAAAACTCCTCAGCAGAAGGTCAGTCCGGTCGTAATTCTGAAGCTGATTTCCGGGGAAAGAATGCTTATCAGTTCCAGAAAACCCGAAGAACTCTGCAGGGCAATTCGACAGGTTGCGGCTCAGTACTGAAAAAGATTCAGTACTGAAGAAGAGATAATACTGAATACTCAGCACTGAAAAATTGTCAGTATTGAAAAGGAGTTTGCAGGGGTATTTTCTCAGCCCCTCTCTTTTTTGCAATTTTTATCTTTTTTGTAATTTTTTCGGGTTAATATGAAGAGTAGTTGGTGTGCCCGGGTATGCGGAGGCTGATAAACAGAATTATATCTTTACCCGCCCAATATTGAACAGGGACATCTGGCTTTATTTTAAAAATAACCCGGAAGAAGGGGTAAAAAATAACCGGGGAAAATAATTTTTCAGCGCAGGGTACGGAAGCCCTTTACAGGGAGCATGCGGGAAAACTGGTAATTGAGCTTGAACTCCATAACCTGCTGGAGCTTTACGATCCCTTTGATCCTGCTCCGTTGCACGAAAGGGAGCTTGATGCCGGTGCAGATGAATACATTTACAATGCAGTGGATGAATTCCCTCTGAAAAAACCCCTTGAAATAATGATCTATCTCCCTCCTTCCGAAATCAGTGAGGAAGTCCAGCTTGCAATCAAAAAAGCGATCAAAAACCACTTTGCTTACAAGAAGACTCTCAATGAAATCGATCTGAAAAGGCTTCTCAAGCGGGGGAGAAGAAACCTGTTCATTGCCCTCTTCTTCCTTTTCCTCTGTCTCCTTTTAATCCGGCTGCTTTCCACTTTCGAAGAAAGCCTGCTAAATACCCTTGTCTCTGAGGGGCTCCTTATCATAGGCTGGGTTGCAATGTGGGAACCCGTGCATATTTTCCTCTACGGATGGTGGCCTATTGTGCATAGGCGAAGGATTTACGACAAAATAATTGACATGAACGTGTATGTCAGGACAGGATCTCCGGTAGGACCCAGGGGCATAAGGTACAGGTTCTGCCTTGGAGGCGAAGCCCGGGATAGGTGAGTTCTTTTTCCCGTTAAGATATCCAATTCTCACCCAAATATGAAAATCCAATATGAAATATCAGGTCGTCCTAATTTATTCGGTTTATATCATTGAATAAAAAATAACTTTTTGGTCTAAGTTTTTGATTATGGTCCCAAACAACCGAAACTTGTCGTCTCACATCGTTCTTGTTTCCGGAAGCCGAAGGATTCCGGCCTTTCCAGAATAAAAATGAAGAAAATTAAAAGTAGCCTGAAAAACGGCAATATTTGAAATAAAACAAAAGTAAATACAACCTGTAAATAATCTATCCAATGCCTTTGTTATTCGGTTATTTAGTTTTTTGTTTTTTTGGAGAGAGCCGCCAAGCAAGCTGGCGGAGGCACCCTTTAATATCTTATTTATGAAAAACGGTTTAACGGGTTCAAATGAAATATTTCCCTTCCAAGCAATGAATGAGCACCAAAATTCACTTAAACTTCATATATCCTGGCATCTACGACCACATGCAGCACTCCGGGAGAATATTTCTTGATTCTCCTGAACCCCAGTATCTCCACTTTTTTCCCCAGGGTATCGGCGGCTTCCCTTATCCTTGCCTCAGGCCTTTCTTCCGCAAGCTTTTCGGGTACTGTTTCGTGGTAATGCAATATCCCGCCGCTTTTCTTGAGAGCCTTTAGGGCCGGGAGCAGGTAACGGTGCGTGGTTCTCACATAGCCCATGAGCACCCTGTCGGCTTCTCCCTCGGGAGCGACTTCGGCACAGTCTCCCCTGAGGGGAACGATGATGTCTTCGACCTGGTTCAATCTTATGTTTTCCTTAAGGTAGGCAAAGGACTCGGGGTTTATTTCGATAGAGTAGATTTTTTCCGGCCGCGCATGGACAGCCATGGGAATTGAAAAGTAGCCTATCCCTGCAAACATGTCCACAACGACTTCTCCCTTCCCGAGTTTGCTCATCCGCTTCCTCTCATCCAGGTTGCCCTTGGAGTACATAACTTTTGTTACGTCCTGCGTGAAAAGGCAGCCGTGTTCTTTGTGGATGGTTTCCGTGGAGCTCCCGAGGAGAAGTTCCCTTTTCGGCTGGCGGAACTGCCCTTCGATCCCAAGGTCCCTGACGACGCTTTTACATTTAGGGTACATTGAGAGCAGGGCTTTTGCAATCGAATTTTTTTTGCCTTCAAGGATTTCGGGGATGCTGACGATGATAATGTCTCCGAGGACATGCCAGCTTGAAGGGACATGTTCCAGCTCTGTTTCGGTCAAGGTGTCTGAAAGGTATTCTTTCAGGGATGCCGGCTTTTTCAGGAATTCGGGGTTTTCCTGAGTGATGACGGGGAAATCTCCAATCCGGTCACCTGCGGCTTCCGTTACCGGGATTTCCAGGAAAGTTCCTTTTTCTGTCCGGACTTTACGGATTTTTCGGGTTTGGTCGAGAAGCCCTGAGGCTAAAACCTTCAGGCGGGCTTCTTCCCCTTTTTCGACCGGAACACGGATGGCTCTGTACATTTGAATTGATAGAGTAAGGCATTTGATTAATGTTTTTTGTTCAGATCTGGTTTGCAAAGCAATTTCATATGAATAAATATATAATTTGACAACTATATATTCAAATACATTCAGGGATTACCTCAGGGGGTATTTTTGGAGTGGGCAGCAGGAAATAAGAGCTCCTGTGACCAGTGACATCTTTGTACCTTTTAAAGTTCATCGATTCATTTTCATGAGTATTTTTGGAGAAAGCTTCAGGAGGTACTATCTTGAGTAAACTACGCATAGCAACCTTTAACCTGGAAAATCTTGACGATAAGCCCGGCCAGAAGCCGACACTGGAAGAACGCATTTCCGTGATGCGCTCACAACTGGAAAGACTCAATGCCGATATCCTCTGCCTTCAGGAAGTCCATGGCCAGGAAGAGGAAGGCCAGCCCCGCCGGCTGCTGGCTCTGGACGCCCTTCTTCAGGATACCCGGTACGCCGGTTTTCACAGGGTCTCCACCATGACCGGGGACGGGACCGAGGTCCTCGATAAACGCAACCTTGTAATCTTAAGCCGCTACGAGATCCAGGAACACCACCAGTACAGGCACTATTATGCTCCTGCCCCGCATTACAGGATAGTAACAGCGGAGACGACAGGAGGAGAAGAACAAAAAGCCAAAAAAGTAAGCTGGGAGAGACCGATCCTTCATGCCCGGATCAGCTTTGGGGACCGGACCCTTGACGTCATCAACCTTCATTTAAAGTCAAGGCTGCCCACGGACATAGAGGGCCAGAAAGTGGACAGATTCACCTGGAAGACCGCCTCCGGCTGGGCTGAAGGTTTCTTCCTATCTTCCATGAAAAGAGTAGGACAGGCCCTGGAAACCCGGATGCTTATTGACAAGCTGTTCGATGCAGACGAAGCTGCCTGGATCTTAGTCTGCGGGGATTTCAATGCGGACTCCGACGAAGTGCCTGTGGAAGCCATCCGGGGGCAGGTAGAAAATACGGGCAACGGAGGGCTGGCAAGGCGTGTAATGCTTCCCTGTGAAATGAGTCTCCCCGAATCCGCCCGTTTTTCTCTTTACCACCGGGGCAGAGGGAGGATGCTTGACCACCTGCTGGTTTCCAGAAGTATTCTGGCGCACTATAAGGGTTCTGAGGTGCACAATGAGCTGTTGCATGACGAATCTATAGCCTTTGCAACAGAGACGAAGTTTCCGGAATCCGACCATGCGCCGGTGATTGCGGAATTTGAACTGTCTGACATCGGTTAATTAATTTCTTCCAAAAATTCAAAATATTTTCCTAATTTTCAGAAACACTCAATTTTTTATTTGTTTTTTGGGCGGTTTTCTGCTTTCATCACTCATCATAACTCATAAACAGTAACCGAGATATAAGAAGAACTCATAAAATCCCATGGGGAGAAAATGATAAGCAGGAGGAGAAAGCAGCTCTCCTTAAAGGAGACTTTGAAGAGCTGGCAGTTTCTGGTTTTCCTATCTTTATCGCTTGTCCCGCACCTCCTTTATACGGTTGGGGCGGACTTTGCAGGCATGTTTTCCGTTTATCTCTGCTTCCCGGCGGGGATGGGTTTTTTTGCGCTTTTGCAGCTCTACCTGGTCATTTCCTTTTTCGGGTGGACTTCTCCTCTGGTCTACGTCTCAGCCGTGTTCTTTTCGCTTCTCTGGATTCGAATAGTGCAGAGAGTTGAACTAATTGACAGGTTTCTGGTGGTTGTTTTCTATTTCGTAGTCTTTTTTTCGATGTGTTGGACGATACTAATGGAGATTATGCCACCTAACTGAGGACTTCCGGACAAACGGATTGAGGGATCTACGAACTGCTGGACTTGTAGACTGAAGGGCTGCTGAATTGAAGGATGAAATAAAGCAGGCTGGACCATAGGATTTGAAAGGCTCCGGGGGATGTATGGGAGTACTGGAACTGAGTGAAAAGCAGGCAAGGGCTGTAGCAAGATTGATGGATCTCGACCCGGAATGTAAAATTTTCTGGGATTCCCGGGGGAAATTTCCAAAGTTTATCAAGGGGACGCTTTCAAGGCCCTCCTCCGACAGCCCGGAGATTATTGCCCGCAGCTTCCTGGAAGAATCCCTGGAGCTTCTGGAGAGGCAGGAGGAGCTTGATGAAAAACTGGAACTTGCAGTCCTGGAGACCGACTTTATGGGCTTTTTCCATGTCGTTTTCCTCCAGCTTTTAAGCGGGGTCCCCGTATTTGAGGGGTCTGTCCAGGTCCACATAAATCCTGCAGGAGAGGTCATTGCATACAAGGATTTCCGGCTGATGGAGTTTTCCGTTTCCCTGGAGCCGAAAATAGGGGGGCCCGATGCCGTGAAAACCGTTTTTGAAGACGTTGGCCCCGGAAAGGGAACTGTTATCCTCAGTACCAGGCTGATGCTGTACAGGGATAGGGAAGAGCAGGTGCATCTGGTCTGGCAGGTCGAGTCCCTTTCTTCAAAAGGTCTGGCAGGCAGGTTCTATTTTATCGATGCCCATACCGGGGAACTGCAGTACAAATTTTCCCAGATCAGGGCTGCCCTTTCGAGAAAAACGTATTCCGGGCACAATAAGGAAGTCCTGCCCGGGGAACTGCTGCTTGAAGACAACCAGGCCGGCCCTGACGAGGTAGCCCGGGCAGCCCACGAGAATATGGCAACGGTATACTGGTATTTTAAGCACAGGTTTGGAAGGGACAGTTATGATGACCGGGGCTCGCCCCTTGTGTCCACCGTCCATTTCCAGAAGAATTTCAATAACGCTTTTTGGAGCGACCATTACAAACAGCTCGTCTTCGGGGACGGAGACGGGTACAGGTGGCGGCCCCTGGCTTTTGCCCTGGATATCGTTGCCCATGAAATGACTCATGCCCTGGCTGCATATACTGCAAAGTTCGTGTACAGTGAAGAAGCCGGAGCCCTGGACGAGTCCTTTGCAGATGTTTTTGCGGTCCTGATCTCAAACAGGGGAAAAATAGAGGAATGGGAAATCGGGGAAGGGGTCTACACTCCCTTTCATGAGGGTGATGCCCTGCGTGACCTCTCGGACCCCCCGAAATACGGGCAGATCGACCACATGGATAACTATATGAGGCTTACTCCCGGGGAACTGCCTGACCAGTACAAAAATGACAGTGGTTACGTTCACATAAACAGCGGGATTCCCAACAGGGTTGCGTACCTTATCATAGCCGGGGGGACGCATTATGGAATCAGTGTCGAGGGAATTGCCCGGAAAAAAGCCGAGCAGATCTACTATCTCGCCCTGACCGCATACCTCTGCAGTGCGACCCTGAGCAGGTGGACTTTCAGGGAAGCCCGGTATGCCCAGTTAAATGCCTGCCGTCAGCTCTACGGGGAAGAAGGGCCTGAATACGCCGCAATCAAGAATGCCTGGGCTGCAGTAGGGCTCGGGCAGCCTTCAGGACCCCTGCTCATAGTCAAAGGAGAAGTATCTCCCGAAACCCCGGTCCCTATCCCTGACCTGGACCTGGAAGGGGTCCTGAGTACCATTGATGTCGAGGAGGAGGGGCTGGTAAAAGACATCCGGGTGAAGGTGAACATCGAACACCCTTATCCAAGGGACCTGAGGGTTGCCCTGCTAACTCCTGCCGGGGGAACGGTTGTCCTGCATGACCGGAAAGGACTCCCGGGGAAAAACATATCCAGGACATACAACCTGGGTTCTGCTCCTAAACTCAGGACCTGCATAGGCGAGAGGGTCCACGGGAAATGGCGCCTCCTGGTTGCGGACCACGCCAGGGAACACGCCGGTTCCCTTGTCGGCTGGGGGCTTAAGTTCCTGGTCCGGAAAGCCGAAAAGAAAGAGCTCAGGAGAGAACTTTTCCTGTGGCAGGAAATCCCGGATAACGATCCGAAGGGCATCGAAAGCCAGATCTATATCGAAAGGCCCGGGAAGATTGTAAACCTGGACGTCTCTCTCGGAATCACCCATTCCTGGATCGGGGACCTCAGGGTAATCCTTCTTATGCCGTCAGGGGAGAAACTGATGCTGCACAACAGGACCGGGTACAGCAGAAGGGAAATCAAAAAAGTATGCAGCACCAAATGGGATGAAGATTTACAGGCAGCCGTCAGCAAAGAAATGAAAGGTGCCTGGACCCTGAAAGTCCTGGACCTGGCAGAGAGGGACACCGGCACCCTGGACAGCTGGGGGATGTGCATCGTCTACGAGTGACGCTATTCCCGCTTTTTGGTTTTGTTTTTCACTTTTCTTGTCTGTCCTTCAGTCGAAAATCTCTTCATTATCTTCGTTCCAGGCAGGCTGGTTTATTGCCAGGAACTCAAGGCTTATGTTCCCGGTATTGTAAGTACACTGGATGGAATCTTCAGGAATGTACACCAGCTGGCCGGGCCGGAGTTCGACCGGGACCCCATCTATGTAGATCACTCCCTCCCCTTCGAGGATATAGTGGACTTCAGGATTGCTCATCAGGTGGGGGGCATTATTTTCCCCGGGTTCGATGATGGAATGAGCGAGGCTGTAGTCCAGGTCGAGTTCCCTATCAAAGTTTTCCGGATGTAAGAGCTCGGAAACGTAGATGCCTCCGTCGTGGGAGAGGACTTTGCATTCATCGAGGTTCCTGGAGATAAGGTAGTCATCCGCGTAAAAACCCGCTCCCACAAGGTAGTCCTGTCCGTCCCTGTTAACCTTCCTGATAAAGGAATACTTCAGGACAGCTTCGTCTTTCCCGGGTTTTGGCCAGTAGTAGTCAACCCAGCCTTCCCTCTCTCCGCTAAGGGCGGTTTCAATGAAAAGTTCTCCTATGGGTTTCCCGGTGGAGTCCTGAAGCCCTTTCAGGTCTTCCCCTTCCATGCTGCTGTCCGGGGGATAGACAACAGCCGTCCCGTCGGTTTCCCAGACAAAGACGTAAAAGTCATGGTGGAACCAGGAAGACCCTTCCTCCCTGAAATCCGGAAACACCTCTTCCCCTTCTTCCTCGATTATCTCGGCTGTGGCTTTTACCCTGGCTTCGATGTACCTCTGCTGGCCTGCCATTTCGCTTTTTCCTTCGCCGAACATCAGAGTTCCCGGCAGTTCAGGTTCCGGAGCTGCAGGCTCTGTCGGAGCAATATCTGCCTCCATGACCTCCCCGGAAGCAGAACTATCTTCCGGTTCTTCGGACTCCATTTCTTCTGCCCGGGCAGCTCCTCCGGTTTCGCTGCCATTTCCGTCCAGGCTGACGCTAGAGTTGTCCTGATTTCCATCATCCGGACTTCCGCTGGTAAGAATTCCCAGGACCAGGGCGACTGCAAGCATGCCGCAAATAAATTTTATCAGATTCATGTGTTTCCCTGTTTTTTCGGCTTAAAGTTCAATGTGTATACAGTGGAATTTTCGGTCCAGAACGTTTCTGGAGTCGGAAACTTTCAATGTAGAATCGTGACTAATTTTTGAATTAAGTTTTGGCTTAAGTTCTGAATTAAGTTCTGAATTAATTTTGATTTAAGCTTTAATTAAGTTCCGACTCGATTTCTGATTTTAAGTTCTAATTCTAATCCCAATTTTTGACTTAATTTTTGGCTTAAGATACATATCAGGCTTTGTAAAAATTTAAATTATTTCCTTAAAACCTGTGAAATCTGTTTTACCGGATGTGTCATAGTTTACTGAAATGTTTTCTGAATAATCCTAAATAGTCCCGTAACCAAATAACTTAAGACACTAAATAAAGGGATAAAGATAAAAGGATACTCACAAAAGAGAGGTAAAATAGAGGTAAAGAGGACACAAAAATGCCAGGCAGCTACAACATCATCTTCTGGAACGTAAACGGGCTTCGGGCTGCCATGAAAAAAGGCTTTCTGGAGCTTTTGCTGGAGCAGAAATTCGACTGAAATCAAAAAGCTTTTGATATCCTGCCTCTGATGAAGGATATACAGTAGCCTCAATGCCTGTAATGAGATAAGAGAAGGGAACAAAAGCTTTACAAAATCTGGACCTCAATTCATCCTTCAACTGTATGTTTTATTAGGATAAGACGCATATTTAATCTGTGATATTTACCTGGATGTAAGGCAGTATTTTTATCTTCGAGTGAGGGGGATCATACTGGAGGAAGTAATGATCAAAAAATTAATTGAAAGCGCACAATCAGCAATTCCTATATTCCAACAGACCCTCACTGGCTCTTCCGTTCTACTGGAGACTGCTAATAACTTAATATTCTCTATTGTTAAGTTCCTTGTAGCTATAACTCTTTTAACTTTGATGTTCAAAATGATTATATGGATGTCCAGAAAAGATGAAAAGATTGTCGTGTCACCCTTTGACATCCATATCTCCGAAAAGAAATATAATGAAAAAATAATCTCAGATTCCCTTATTCTGGAGCTGCGCCGAATTGATCAGATTCACTGTAACGACTACCCCAACATAAACCCCGAAAAAATCATATTGCCAAAAGTGACCCCGAATAGGGAATGTCTTGAAGCTAAAATATCCAGTGTAGGAGAATTTAGCATCGGAGGGGTGAACCTACCGGTCGGAGACTTGGCTGTTGTCCTCAAACAATTGTGGCCTCTGGGAGGTCCAGGGAGACGAATCACAGGAAATCTGCAGGAATGTGAATCAGGTATCCGTGTTACCGCACAGATGGAGGGTAACGAGGTCTTTTATTGGGACACCAGCCGTGAAAATATTCAAAATGGTGATGGGGACCAGATTATAAGCAAAATTCGGGAACTTGCCTTCATGATAGTTTATGACATCTCAAAAGAAGAACTCCAGGCAAAAACATGGACCGGATTAAAGTATTATACAGAAGCTCTTGAAGCGTATTCTCGATACACAAAAAATCAGCAGTTTGAATTCCTTGAAGGTTCTGCAAAAAATTGTATTGAAGCAAAAAAAGCTGAATCTGAATATCAACTTCTTTACAGTTTATTTTACAACCTTGGAATTGCTTATTTTAACAGAGAAAAATATGAGTGTTCCAGAAAAATGTTTGAACATTCCACCGACCTCAACAAAAACCACGAAGGCTCATTTATTGGCCTGGGAGCCTCCCTTTCCAGTCTTGATAAGCACGAAGATGCTCTGAAGGCTTATGACAGGGCTCTAAGAATAAATCAAGAGAATGCAGACGCAATGATTAACAAAGGAAAATCTTTGTTCATAATAGGCAGGCTTGAGGACGCCTTAAAAGTTTATAACACAGTTTTGGAAACAGACCCTGACGACCAAGATGCACTCTACGACCGTGCCTGTATTTACTGTACGAACGGAAAGAAAAAAGAGGCACTTCATGATCTAAAACACGCAATAAAAGTTAATCCGGAATGGAAGGAATATGCAAAAAATGACGAGGATTTTAAAATATTATGGAGGAACGAGTTATTCATAAAATTGATGAATGAAACTTGATTAATAGAACATATATCCTACATTCAGCACCAGGACACAATAAGGATAATATTAATGCCCAAAAATGTAAAATAGAGGGGTTGCCTCCCCTAAAATGATTCATCTGTACAGATAGATGTCTCATTTGTGTATTTCTGCCGATAATGGGCATAATCATAAAAATTAATTATTTTTCATCTTGATCCTTTTCTCTTGACACAAAAAATTTTCCGAGACAAATTATTAAAAGAAATGCTGCCAGGTAAGTGGTAACTAGACTCTGATAGTTTCCAATATTACCATCAGGCTTACTCTCTTCACAAATCTCCTCTGGTACTTCTGCTTCAGTGTCCTCCCCATCCAGTTGTCCTTGAGGATTCAGTAGTCTTTCAAAGATTACAGCAAAACAAGAGAAACCCGGAGTTTCAGCCTCATAATGGATGTAATCAGCATCATCACTGACCTTTGAAGTGGAAAGAGGGGTCCATTTTCCTTCTGAATACCTGTTCAAAGTGATCGTGCCGTTGGTAATATTGTTTTCTTCAATCCAGCTCTTTTCAACTCTGAAATTGATTGTTGCATTTTTGAAGTTATCTTCGGAGCTCGAAAATTCAGTATTACCTACCTGAATATTCATGCTTTTGTAGACTATACCCTCAGGCGGGGCTGAAGCCTTAGAGGAGAAGTCATTAAGCATCTCTACTTTAGTGATCACGGAACCCACAGTCTTTTCAGGTACGAAGGAAACGTCTACAATACAGTTTTCCGGATTTTGAAACTCATAGTTTACACTGGTACCTTCCTGTACATACTGCTGCGAAGTCTCAGTAGTTACTATGTTTTCAGTAGTTTCATCAGAATCCCCTTCCAGATTGTCACACGTCATGACAGGCCCATCACCACCGTCATTTGGGGGTTCTGGAGTTTCTTCCGGTGAAGGAATGAGAAGAGGCAGATAATCAATGTTCCCTCCACCCAGGTCATAAGTTACATCGCAAATGCCATCTCCATCGGTGTCATCGTGGATCTGGCTCCATCCGCTCCCGTCGGGTTTTGCCCAGTAATTGCCTCCGAGGTAGGGCCCACCGACTATGTTTGATCCGGCGGTTTTGGTCGTGTTCCAGACGTTGCCTGTGTTTGTGCCTTCAAAATACGCGTTATTATTGTTGTTGAAGTAGTTGTTGTAGATGGAATTGTTGCTGGAATCCAATAGATAAATGCCGTAATCGATGTTCGAGTCCGCGGTGTTATTTTCAAGCGTGTTGCTGCTCGAATCAGAAAGATAGATGCCTTTGGAGTTGTCCGATGCGGTGTTATTTTCAAGCGTGTTGCTGCTCGAATCATAGAGAAAGATGCCGCCGTCGTTGTTCGAGTTTGCGGTGTTATTTTCAAGCGTGTTATCGTTGCTCGAAGATTCCAGCCAGATGCCGCCATCGTTGTTCGAGTTTGCGGTGTTATTTTCAAGCGTGTTGTTGCTCGAATAATAGAGATAGATGCCGTAGCCGTTGTTGTTCGAGTTTGCTGTGTTATTTTTCAGCGTGTTGCTGCTCGAAGAATGGAGAAAGATGCCGTAGTCGTTGTTCGAGTTTGCGGTGTTATTTTCAAGCGTGTTATCGTTGCTCGAAGATTCCAGCAGGATGCCGTAGTCGTTGTTCGAGTCCACGGTGTTATTTTCAAGCGTGTTGCTGCTCGAATAACAGAGATGGATGCCGTCGTTGTTGTTCGATAACGTGTTATTTTCAAACGTGTTATCGTTGCTCGAAGAAAAAAGATAGATGCTGTAGTAGCTGTTCGATACCGTGTTATTAGAAAGCGTGTTGCTGCTCGAAGAATCAAGACAGATGCCGTTGTTCGATGCTGTGTTATTGTTCAGCGTGTTGTCCCAAGAATCTTCCAGAGAGATGCCCCAA
Organism: uncultured Methanosarcina sp.; assembly: GCA_965601435.1. GTDB lineage: Archaea > Halobacteriota > Methanosarcinia > Methanosarcinales > Methanosarcinaceae > MTP4. The sequence goes on along the minus strand of CBFCWE010000003.1, from coordinate 7,641 downwards.
CCGTTGTCCGATACTGTGTTATTGTTCAGCGTGTTGTCCCAAGAATCCTCCAGACAGATACCGTCGTCATTGTTCGATGCTGTGTTATTTTCAAGCGTGTTGCTACTCGAAAGTCCCAGAAAGATGCCACGATCGTTGTTCGATAATGTGTTATTTTCAATAAGGCAATATTCAACTCCTTCAAGGTAGATTCCGGCACACCCGGTGCCACTGGCTCCCGTTATGTTAAACCCGCTAATTTTTACTCCGTCTGTCGTAACATCAAAAACGTCGTCTGAGCTGCTGTCTGCCTCAACTATAGTGTCGAAAGGGTTTCCTGATTCGGATCTTATTGTTATGTCATCTTTATTCACGTCTACATTTTCCATATACGTGCCTGATTTGACGACGATTTCTTCATCTTCGGGACTTGCGCTATTCAGGGCTTCTTGAATTGTCGTGAAATCTCCCGTTCCGTCGTCAGCCACATAAATCGTTGAAGCAGCTACATTGCCTGCGATTGTCAGGTTGATTGCAAGCATCAATGCAAAAAAGAGTATAACGATTCTTTCTATCTTCCACATAACAAACACTACAATAAAAGTTATTATTTGTATCAGGCAATTTGTATCTACTGTCTGGATTATGGTTAGCTGCAAAGTTTTTTTTGATTTTGAACTTTATTTGACGGTGTTATCTAGAAATTGAGCACGTACAGGTAATTTCGGGATTTCTATCGTGTTTCTTCGTTTCAAGGGATACGATTATGTACAATCCACTAAGGAATAATACATTATCAAAAATTCACTATTAATAGTTAAAATCTAAATTGTACTAATAACTTACTATTATATTTAATACACTTTAAATAAATATTATGGGGCATCAATCAAAAAATTATAAATAACTTTCAATGGTGGTCCATACTGCTTTTCCGGTCTGCAACCTTAGTTCATAGCGGAGGTCCCGGTTTTTCACCTGTGAGACATTACAAATATTACCGAGTTGCCAGATATATTGAGATACATTGAGATAGCAAACATTGAGGAAACTTGAGGACACAAAAATGCCAGGCAACTACAACATCATCTCCTGGAACGTAAACGGGCTTCGGGATGCCATGAAAAAAGGCTTTCTGGAGCTTTTGCTGGAGCAGAAATTCGACATCATAGGCATCCAGGAAACCAGAGCCTCCCCGGACAAGCTGCCGAGGGAAGCTAAGAACATCCCGGGCTATCACAACTACTTCGTTTCCGCCGAGCAGAAGGGCTACAGCGGGGTAGGTCTCTTTTCCAGGGAAAAGCCCCTGAACATCGAAACCCCCAATATTTTGCCACAATGATCTATCTAAAATTAGGAAAGCTCGATTTGACGTTATCCACTTGAAAATGCGAAGTGCCTTTTTTCATTTCAACTTTTGCTTGTGACATCACTTGAAACCAGTTACAAGCAGGCGAAACAGCTGGTTCAGTCTCTGTCATTGAGGGCGTTTCTGGCAGAGCAGCTTTCGACGGATGCCCCTGCAACGGCTTTTGCGACTACCGGGACCACGTGCTTGTCAAGGGGACCTGGGATTATGTAGTCTTCGGAAAGTTCTTCGTCCTTCACAATGCCTGCAAGAGCATAAGCCGCAGCCCTCTCCATCTCCGGAGTGATCTTCCTGGCGCAGGTGCTGAGAGCCCCTTTGAAAATTCCGGGGAAGCCCAGGCAGTTGTTGAGCTGGTTCGGAAAGTCGGACCTGCCAGTTGCCACGATCCTGGCTCCTGCCCGTTTTGCGGCCTCGGGCATGATCTCAGGGACCGGGTTTGCCATTGCCATGACAATGGAGTCCTTTGCCATGGACCGGACCATATCCTCGCTGACGATCCCTCCGGCCGAGACCCCGATAAAGAGGTCTGCTCCGGGAAAAGCATCTTCAAGGCTGCCTTTCAATTTCCCGGGATTTGTCAGCCAGGCGATTTCTTCTTTTACGGGGTTCATGCCCTCTTCCCGGCCCTTGTACACAATCCCCCGGCTGTCGCAGATAAGCATCTTTGCCGGGTCTGCCCCTTCCCGGACCAGGAACCTGAAGATCCCGACCCCAGCAGCCCCCAGGCCGGACATGACAATCTTCAGGGCTTTCAAATCCTTTCTAACAAGCTTGAGGGAATTCAGGAGCCCCGCAAACGTAACGATAGCTGTCCCGTGCTGGTCGTCGTGGATAAGAGGGATATCCAGTTCTTCCCGCAGCCGGGTCTCGATCTCAAAACAGCGGGGAGCGCTTATGTCCTCGAGGTTGATTCCCCCGAAAACCGGAGCCAGGTACTTTACGGCTTTGATAATCTCCTCTGTTTCCTGGGTATCGAGACAGATGGGAAAGGCGTCAATCCCGGCAAACTCTTTCAAAATAATGGCTTTTCCTTCCATCACCGGCAAAGCCGCTTTAGGCCCGATGTTCCCCAGGCCCAGCACGGCAGACCCGTCCGTGACAACGGCAACGGTGTTGTTCTTCAGTGTGTAGAAATAGGCAAAATCCGGGTTCTCACTTATTTTCCGGCAAGGTTCCGCAACCCCTGGCGAATAAGCAACACTCAGGTCATGTATCGTGCGCAGGCGGACCTTGCTAGCCGTCTCAAGCACCCCCCGGAGAGTCCTGTGCATGTCAAGCGATTCTTCAAAAAGCGAAGCGTGAATATCTGCAGCCTTCTTTGGCTCCGAAGCAAAACGCGTACCTCTCATCCCGATCCCCCGTAATCAAAAACCCGGTGTACCGGACCGGCTATCTTACCCGGACCTTTACCCCCGAATTATACAATTTGCTAATGAAATTATAAAATATGCTAATGGAATTATACAATCTGTTACATATGGAATTATACAATTTGCTGCATAATAATTGGTACGAGAAATTAAATAAAGGCACCGTACCGGAGGAAACTCACGGAATTCTTCAAGAATAGGTATTCCAGAAACAGATCTTCCAGAAACAGATATATCCCTTCCGGGAAAACTTACCAGTATGCAGATTAAGGGAATTGCTCGAGAAACCCTGGACTTCGTCCTCGAAGCCAGCAAGTCCATGGCTCCCCTGGAGTTCGCCGGTCTCCTGCAGGCGACGGACGGCGTCATTACCGAAGTCCTGATTCTCCCGGGCACCGAGTCCAGCAACAAAAGCGCAATCCTCAGGCTCTACATGATGCCAAACGTCAAATCCGCAGGCTCCGTCCACAGCCACCCCGGTCCCAGACGCCGGCCTTCCCGGGCTGACCTGCGCCTCTTTTCAAAGACAGGGAACTGTCATATCATCGTGGGTTCCCCCTATGACAGGGAGAGCTGGACCTGCTATGACAGGGAAGGAAAAGTCAGGGAACTCCCGGTGCTGGATGTGGAGTTTGAAGAAGATTCGATAATTTAAAGGCTTAGCTTGAGCTCAAAAACGCTTAATTACGACTCTCGACTATTATTGCGCAGCAGCAGTGAGGTCTGAGACTTCCTGGGCGATCTGGATTAACCGGAACCAGGTGTTCAGGGCCGAGCGCATGGAAACGGCATCTTCGGCTCTTACTGTAAGTACAAGACGGTCGTCGTCTTCAAGGGAGAGCCCTACAAGAGAGCGGTCGGAAAAAGCGTCGTTTAGTTCGGGAAGGACAGACATGTAGATTTTTTCGGCTTCACCGGATTCAAACACAAATTCTGCGGAAAGTTTCAAGGACTTCCTCCTTAGAAAAATTGTTTTTTAATTTGGAGAGGTTTCTGGACCCCTCAACTTAATTTTTAATTAATAATAGATATTAAATCAGTAAGTTTTAAAGCTTTTGATATTGAGCTTGAAAAGGGACTTTCCTTCATCCATGCAATCGAGTTCTTCTTCACCGACCTTCATCAGGGGGGCATCAGGAGAAGCTTCTTTAACCCTGTCGAAGGGGAGAAAAGATGCAAGAGCATTGGCAATTTCGCCTTTGCCAGAGAAGAGAGGTTCCACTTCCCGGAAGCGGTGGGAATCAATTTTCGGGGAATAGGACTCCGAAAACCTTATAGAAAAAAGAAGTTTCCCGGTTTTTCCGAAAAAACTAAGTTCTCCAGGATTCCCATGGTACTCTCCCACGAGTATCAGAGGTTCGACTCCTGCAGACTCCAGAAGCTGTTGCATGCTCATCTTGCCGCGGTTCACATAACTTGCGCCGGTGAAGCGTGAAAGGTACTTGCAAAGCGTCCGGGTCTTTGCAGAAGGTTTGCGAGAAGAAGTAATGAACATAGTTCTCATGATGGGTATGAAGTATTTTTCACTTTCCCTCCACCTGGAGGCAGCTTATATTTTTGCATGCACAGAATATGAGAATATGGGAATACATGAATATCAAGTTTGGACAAGAGATCAGAGGATGTAAGTAAAAATGTCAAGGGGTCCAAAAAAGAGGATGGGAGTTAGGAGGATATGCCTCAGGCGGTTCTGAACGTTTAATGTCTATAGAAAAAGTTGTTATTGAAGCACACCACAGGAAAATTTATTAAGTAATGCGTCTAATTTTTTACATAATGTAAAAATTTAGAGGTGACCTTATGAAATCAGTAACTAAAGTTTTTGTTCTTTTGGTAATCTTTGCGACTTTGTTGGCTGTAGGGTGTACAGGGTCGGCTGATGAAGAAACTTCAAGCCATGCTGAAGAAAGTTCGGTACAGGAAAGTCCAGCGCCTGAGCCCACGCCTGTTCAGGAATATCAAGATATGGAATGGACGACTTCAGTTCAAAAATATGGTGCGCTGATTGAAACCGACTTTAATTCCATAGGCGATGCGGCAGATAATTCTGATTTCACTTCTATGGGGATGTACGCTCAGTATCTGATAGCTGATACACAGGAGGCTATCGAGGATAATGACAAATATACTGTATCCCCTTCATTTGAAGATGCACAAAAAGAGTGGAGGCTGGGTCTGCAAAACTACAACTCGGCTGGTCAGTCCATTGTCTTGGCAGTAAATAAAATGGAAATTGAGGATTACGATAAAGCCGAGGAATATATTGACAAGTTTGCGACATTTAGCGATACCGGATCATTTCACCTTGAAAGGGCAACTGCCTCATTAGATATCGTATAACTCTTTTATTATTGAAATAAAAAATTGAGTAAAAAGGGGTTGGGGGGAAGAAGAGGGGGATAAAGAGGATAAGGCCCGGAACCCTTTACTTTCTCCAATACCTTCCCCGCCCGACCGCCTATGATCTCCAGCTGATCTCCCCAGGGTGGATCTCCAACGACTTGACCTTATGACGGCCTCGTTGTTTCAAATATATCAAAAGCTTATATGCCGGGGTTCGGGGGAATTTTAGCAGGTCCAAACGTTTAATATTCACCGATAAAGTTGTGATTGAGTATCAAATAGGCAAATTTATTTAGTACCTGGTCTAATTTTTTCTATATGAACTGATCAATCATAAAAAATGGGGGATTTCATTTGCTGACTGAAAAAGATATCTTTAAATCTTTTGAAAATGGGGGATGCCCATTTTGTGGCTCTGAGAATTTTAGCGTGGCTATAATCTGTCCCTTTTCTGGTGGCTACACTATTGGGTGTGAAGGTTGTTTTGATAGTGCTTGTGCTGATTGTGCACCAGAAGGCCGAGAGATCGATCAAGATGTTTACATGTGTTGGGACTGTCACAAGGGTTATAATTTTAGAACGAAATGTGTAGTTACTGATCAATTTGTGCATTACCTGGATCCTGGGATTGCTTCTAGTGCTGTGTCAACAGTAAAATGTCGTATTAAATCGGTTAGGGTTGTTCCTAATCGTTAACTCTTTGAGGATTGACGCGACACCAGGTAAAATATTGGAAAATCGAAAAGTAACTATTCAGCTTACCAAAATCAATTGATTCATATTGATTTGGACAAAATTGAGATCTCTGATTACTAAAAGATGAGAGATGCATAGATCTTATCCTGATATTTTACACAAAGCCGAAGCTCTAAAAAAAATATTTGCGTTCTCACCCAGGAAATCCTGGAGGCCTCGAACGGTGTTCAACGGAGTTTTTCAAGAAAGATTCAAGGTGTTGAATTCGGCGTATGGTTGTGCTTGTGTTGATTTTATGTTTGTCCCTAATACCCAATATTCATTCTTCGATGTGTGGAAATGCTTGTTGTGGAGGCGGCGGGATGAGAACGCAATGTGTACTACGACCCTCTACCATTTAATACTTTTGACTAAAAATTTAACACACAATATTACAAATAAATATTTTATTGTTTGTATATTCCAATGTATCAGCACTCCGGCGGATTGATCCATTGCGGGGATTGTTATGTCCAAAACTTAAAAAACTGTTTTGAGAGGAGAGTTTTAAAGCTTATACGCCGGGGGTTCGGGAGAATTCTTATTTTGAATTTTATAAGAGATATACAGGGGAAAAATATTTATAAAAAGTAAATGAATTATAACAATGGGAATAAAATATACAAGTGGGGACTTAAATGAAGATACGTGTAGTTAGTTCCAAAGAAGAAATTTTTACGCTTAATCCTAATGAAAGAGTGGTTCACCTGGCGTTTCGCCCTTCGAACATAGATATCTTTGCGCTGGTTGAGGCCTGCCCGAAAGTTGAGGTTATTCAGCTTCCTGTCTCTTACCACCGGACGGTTTCAAGGGCAATCGAAATGTTTCTTGAAATCCAGAGAATCCAGCTCATGGAAGGGGATGTATGGGGCCACAGGGGGGACATTAGCGAATATCACGAAATCCCGCCTTCCATTATTGAAGATCTAAATAAATTAGAACTGGAAGGTGCACCCTTTGAGGAGATACAAAAGGTTCTAAAGCAAAACAAACTGACTCAGGAACTGGTTACGTATATGCTTTCCAGGGGCAGGGATTGAGAGGATAAAGGGTTTCCTCTCAATCTGGAGGGGTTAAATCGTTTCGGACGACTGTTTTTTATTTATCCCGTTTTTCCAAGTTTTAGAAACTTGTACTTCGCCATAGATTTAAAAGAATAAAAGTTTTTCCTAATGTGTTAAAATGAAAATATTTTTAAATGTATGCGGATATTGCATAAGTCAATTTTGAAATTTTTGTTAAAAGATATTCGAAAGAAAAAGATTATAGAAAAGTAAGGATCGAGAGGATAAAGGGGTTTATCTCTCAATCGTTGGGGTTAAATCAAATTGGGAACATTCGTTTTTCCGTTTTTAAAATTCCCTATCAGTCCAAGGTCTTGGACCATCGTAAGAGAAAATCCGTTTTTCCGTTTTTAAAAGTTTCCTCTCAATCCATGGGGTTGGATCATATTGGGAGGAATTTCGTTTTTGCGTAATTCCGTTTTTGCGTAATTCCGTTTTTGCGTAATTCCGTTTTTCTATTTTTTAAACTTTTTTTCTTAACAGGTTAATATAATATAAAACTTATGGGGGAAATATAACTCAGTCATAAATATTATTTTCAGTTCGCTCAATTAGATTATATATATTTTAGAGCGTTCAAATGTGTAAAAATGTGGAGTGCCGGGATGTATGTAAAAACACAATGCCCTATGCGGTACAGACCAGTACCACAATATTAAGTTACACGCCCTGGAAACAAAACAGTTCACTGACCTGGAAACCGTGGCCAGGTATGCGGTGGAATATATTGAATAGGACTTACGCAGTTGAAATGCCGAAAAGTTAATGTCATTTAAAATAT
>CBFCWE010000002.1:0-101168 GCA_965601435.1 uncultured Methanosarcina sp. | reverse complement strand
TCAATTTCGATTTCAATTTCGATTTCAATTTCGATTTCAATTTCGATTTCAATTTCGATTTCAATTTTGATTTACTTTCTTCATAATGAGCAATGCAGGTATTTCTCAAAACTTATATATTCTTATATGCGCATATTTCCATACACACATGCTTAATAATAAAGTGAAACTTTTCAAAGCCCTCGGGGACGAAACAAGGCTCACTATTCTTTCCTACCTGTTGAAACACAGCTACTGCGCCTGTGATTTCACGCCTTTTACCGGGAAAACCCAGACCACGGTTTCAAAACACCTTAAAGTGCTGCTTGAAGCCGGGGTCCTGAAGTATGAAAAGCAGGGGCGCAATATCATTTACAGTATCAGGGATGAGGAGACAAGGGAATTGCTGCTAGTCCTTGGAATCGGAGAGCTGGAGCCTTGCTGTGAAAGGCGGGAAGGTTCTCCGGGATGTTTTAAGGGTTTGAATGATTGACAGGAAACAGGGATTAAAATTAGCTGACGGGAAACAGGGATTAAAAATAGCTGACGAGAAATGGAGCTTAAAAATAGATTACGGAAAATGGGGATTAAAATATGGATTCCAGTGAAAAAAAGCAGATTATTAAGCTGAAATACGGTGAAATTGCAATGTCAGGTGGGTCCTGCTGCTGCAGCAGTGAGTGCTGTGGAAATACTAGCAAGGAAGATATCTCGAAAAGCCTCGGTTATTCCGGAAAAGAAGTCGGTTCAGTCCCGGAGGCCAATCTGGGCCTGGGTTGCGGGAACCCTACGGCTTTTGCAGAACTAAAAGAAGGAGACCTGGTCCTGGACCTGGGTTCAGGTGCCGGATTTGACTGTTTCCTGGCTGCGCAGAAGGTAGGGAATACCGGAAAGGTCATCGGCGTTGATATGACCGAAGAAATGGTGGTAAAGGCCAGGGCAAATGCCCTGAAATACGGATATACGAACGTTGATTTCCGCCTGGGGGACATCGAAGCCCTTCCTCTTGAAGCCGGTTCGGTGGATGTTATCATCAGCAATTGCGTAATCAACCTCGCCCCTGAAAAAGAAAAGGTTTTCAGGGAAGCTTACCGAGTCCTGAAGCCAGGGGGAAGGATGTACATCTCGGACATGGTCCTCCTGGCTGAACTTCCTAAAGAGGTGCAGGAAAATGAAGAATTTCTGGTAGGCTGCGTGGCAGGAGCGGTCCTTAAAGAAGAGTATCTCAGGCTTTTGAAAGAAGCCGGTTTTGCCGTTGAAATCCTGGCAGAAGATTCCGATATAAGTGACAGGCAGTATGGTGGGCTTCCGGTTGAGAGCCTCAAGTTAAAGGCCTTGAAGTAAACTATATAGGATTTGAAGCCGTTTATATTACAATTCAATTATTCTTTTTCGTGGTCCGTGTATTCAAGGGTTAATCCTCTGAATTCCCGGACCTTTTTGAATTTGGGGAATAGGAGTCCGGAGACCCGGATCTTCTTGAGGGTGATATTACTGATAAGTATACAAACAGCAAAAATCTGTTTTATCGTAGCTTCCGTATTTTTGATGCTGAGCGCAGGTTCTGCGGCTGCAAGGAGGATCACTGTGGGGGATGACGATTACAAGGACTATTCTTCTATTCAGGCGGCTGTGGATGCTGCGGAGACCGGGGACATTGTATATGTTTACAGCGGACTTTACAGGGAAAATCTGGTCCTTGAAAAAGAAATCACCATCCGTTCGATCTCGGGCACTCCGGAGAATTTCATCGTAAAAGCGAAAGACCCCGATGACCATGTTTTTCACGTTAAGGCCAATAATGTAACGATCAGCGGCTTTTCCATAAAAGGAGCCTCTGGTCCTGAAAAAGCCGGGATTTATCTCGAAAGCATCCGCGGGACCATGATCAGCAACAACAGGCTTTCGGACAACCGCCTCGGGATTTACCTCAGTGAATCGAACACCAACATGCTGAACGTTAACGATATTTCGGGAAATGATATCGGGATTTATCTGCAGGCTTCACGGGATAACTGGGTCATTAACAACAAGGCAACGGAGAACGTCCGGAAAGGAATCTTTTTGCAGGCATCCGATGAAAACCGGCTTACCGGAAACATTCTGCTTTTAAATGAAGAATTCGGCCTCATGCTCTCGGACAGCAGCAAGAACCTCATCTATAACAATTTCTTCCAGAACGCCGCGAACGTCGGCTACGACGGAATAAACCTTGAAAACGTCTGGAACACAGAAAAGAAACGGGGGACCAGTATCGCAGGCGGCCCCTACACAGGTGGCAACTACTGGACAGATGCCGAAAGCAAGGCCCTCTGCATCGGAAATGACAAAAACGACGACGGTCTCTGTGATGTCTCATATGACCTTGGAGAAGGCAACATCGACCACATGCCCCTCATCCTCAGCAGTACCCGGGTTCAGGCTCCCCATTACATCATTACCCTCCCGCTTCTCGTATTTGGCATATTCAGTCTCTGGCTTGCCGTATTCGTAACAAGAAAAGTAATGGGCTGGGGGGAAGTCCTCGACCATGATTTTGATGACGACGATGAATGAGTTTTGTAGAAAACGGGCGTCCGATTTTTCTTTGGATTTTTCCTATCCCATGAATCCTTTTTTAATTTGATTTTCAGGTACCGACGTTCTCAACGGCCGCAGAGCGGAGCGAAGCGGACGGCCTTTTCCCAAATGTTAATACCTGGAAATTATAATTGAACACATCATCTTTTTTGAATTTAGAAATCGAAACTTTGGACAAGAAGTGTGATACTGTACAGGGTCGCTGCTGATTTCGATATTACTGTTTCATGTGGTTCTGTCTCAAAAGCAAATATCATATATGTTTATAAACACTTTTTATTCCATCTTTCTTCATTATATTTATAAGTATTCTCGATGTTTTATTACACATGATGGGAAAATCAACAATGTTACAAATTAAAGTTCTCTGTTTAGCCACTTTGGTAATAGCAACATCCACAAGCATACATATTGTGTGTGCGGAAGAAGCAGTTGTTGATATTGGTGGTTCTGGAAAATATACATCTATACAAGCTGCAATTGATGGATCTTCAAATGGAAGCACAGTTATTGTTCTACCTGGTGTATATAATGAAAATCTGTTCATAAACAAAACTTTGACTATAGTTTCTAAAACAGGAGACCCAATAGATGTGAAAATAATAGCTCCCCGTCCAGATGCTATTGCAGTTGAAATTGATGCCAATAATACTGTATTTGATGGGTTTACTGTCACTTCGTATTATAGCCTTGGTCAAGATTATGGCATCTTCATCAGAGAAAGTGAAAATGTTACTATTAAAAGTAATATGTTTCTTGGATGTGATGAAGGGATTTCAGTCGTAAAATCTCATAATTGTACAATTGAAGATAATTATATAGAAGGTCAAAAGGGTGGAAAAGGAATCGATCTATATCTTTCAGGAAATAATCTTATTCAAAGAAACACGATAGTAAAGTCTGGTGGTGCAATTTGGGAAGATTATTGCAATATTGGTAATGTATACTGTGAGAATAATTTATCCAATAATTGGAATGGGATTACCTTGAGTCATGATTCGGATAATAGTTTGGTATGCAACAACTTGATACAAGGAAATAAAAATGATGGTATTTCCATAAGTTGGGCAGACAATAATGTAATCATCAATAATTTTGTTCTTGAAAACGGGCAGGGAATCAATATCTATGATTCAAAGTATAACAACATCAGTAACAATGTAGTTATGGATAATCAATATGGAATAGAGTTTGCAAGTGCTTATTACAATCTAATTTATAATAATTACTTCCGAAATCCAAAAAATATTGCATGGGGTGATGGTTTCAATGTCTGGAACGTGAGCAAAACACCAGGAGAAAATATAATTGGTGGACCCTATATTGCAGGAAATTGCTGGTTGGATGATGCTGGGAATGGAATAAGTCATGAGCTTCCAGATTTTAATAATGATGGGATTTGCGATGAAGAATATGATATAGAATATGATGGAAGAGATTTCCTCCCATTAAAAGACAATGGAAAAATACCTTTAAGGAATCAGCTAGATACTAAACAAACACCCATAAACTTCATTTTTGTAATTAGTATCTTCTTATTATCAGCCTTGTTGAAAAACATGATAATGAAAAGAAGTAATTAATCAAAATGTCAACTGCCTATTTTTTTGGATTTCACTTTGTAGTTAAATTATGATTTGAAACCTTAATCTGAATGAAAAATTGTTTTTGTTTTTTATGTGAAGGTCACAAAAAAATTGGTTCTTAATAGTCAGCTTGGGTTTTTTAATTGATTGCTTCGAATACATGTGGTTGGCCCAAGTTCACTTCAGAAGTATAGGACAAAGATATATGGTGCTTAGGTTACGGTGACTTTATTGATGGTCTGCTGGTTTAAGAAGTTTTAGTGGCGAAATGCAACTAAAGTTATTGCCAAAAGCAAGCCAATAGTTGTAAAAGCTGGAGAAGATTCTGTAGATACTTCGGGTTCTACAGATTTGGGTTCTTGTGTCTTGAGGTTTTTGTCTTCGTAGTATTCAGTAGAAATGTAAGGATAAGCGATGGTGAATCCACTATTTACTAGAGGTTCGGGGTTTCCATGCTCTAATATTGTATAATGGAAATTTAGTGGCAAAGAACCTCCTGCCCATTTTTCAGTAGCTGAAATAGTCCATTCGTATTTATTAATTGAATTAGCTTCACATACATCCCCATCTGAATACCTTCCCATTTGAGAAGTTGGACCATCAATTATCTTAAAGTTGTTTTCATCAAGTTCTGCCAAATTGACATATATATCACTTTTTTGGTATACTGTAATATCTACACGGACAGTGAAAGGCTCCCCTATTTTTAATGTAGGTTTCGCTACTTCTGTGCCTGGTAAAAGTTTATCATTGAAGTAAACCTCATAAGTGTATATATCCCCATATGATTCGTATGCACATGCTACATTTGTCATTAACAACAATAGCAATCCTATCATAATAATTTTCATTTTTATTCACCTATCTGTTCTGCGAATTTATTGAATGCAATTGATTCTTCGATATTTTTCCCATATTTGTCTCCAACACCTTTTGGCCCGGGACCAACAATTGTGGTTGCGTAACCATTAAATTTGAAAGGGATTGGTTCATTTTGCCCCAATTTCATCGGTTTGTTGTCAATCGTTTTCTGAGTTGGATGATACACAGGTGTAAGTGTTCTCACATACTTTTGCCCTTTGTGCCCAAAATAGGGTTCAGGAATCACTTCATTATCATTATCAGTAATTGTAAATTCTTCATATTGACCAACAACTTCATAAGTCCACACATTGATCGTGAACACCCAGTGCGGCGGCAGTACTGGCAGCCCGCAGGGTACTGCTTTCATAGCTGTTTGGAACCTTTTTGAAACCTTTTCGGCAGCTTCTCCACTAAGCCCATCTAAACTTTCATTTGCCATTTCTTTCAGTTCGTCGTCAATCTGCTCGAAGCACTCGTCGATCAAGACACCTTTGTTGACTGTGATGTCGCAGATTCCGTTAGCTACCCCGATTCTGATGTCAGTGTCTACCCTGTTAAGGGCGGCGTCCAGTTCATCAGCTTCGATTGGGGGATTTGAGTTTTTGATTTCGGTTTTTATGAGGGTTGAGATTTCGGCTGAGAGTTCGTCGTTTGAGGATTTTTCTATTATTTCATCTGTGGAGAGGCTTTCGAGGTATTGGGAGGTGATGAGTTTAACTCTGTCTTCTTCGACCAGGTCCGAGATGACAGGGTTTGCACTCACTTCGGTTCCAATTTCTTCGATAACCCCTCTTTTCAGATCCGTCGTGTAGGTACGCTTCAGGTTGTAAATTTCAATATCAAGGGCTGTGCTGTCCAGAGCTACCCCCTGTTCGCTGAGGTTATCTTCAAGGAGGAGGACTTCTTCGTTCAGGACGGCGATACTCTGGCTGATCTGCTGAGCTGTTTCGGTTTTTACGTATTCTGTGCTCGAACCAATGGCGTTGGCTATTTCTTCAGAGATGCCAGTAGTGAAAATACAGGTGTTCCGGACACCCAGGGGGTAGATTGTTCTTCCTCTTGGGTCTGTAAGTTCGTACTCCCCCTTTAAATCAAAATCTGGGTCGTGGTAGAGGTAGTTGGGTTTCTGGTCTACGACCAGGGTCATGTTTTCGGTCCAGTTGTACTTGCTTTCGGGCTGGCCGGTGACTGCCATGGTACTGATGATGCCCATATCTTTCCCGAGGGCTGAAGCAGCCCTTTCCATTGCAGGATTGTCGAAAAGGGTCAGGGGGCCGGAACTGACACTTTCCAGCATGCTGGTGTCCAGGCCTTTTTTCTCGAGCATGTCAATGACATAGGAGTCGAGTTCAGCGTCTAGGTTTTCGTTTTTCTGCTCGATTTCCAGGATGAGTTTGTTGTAGGCTTCGTTTCTTGCGATGTAGCGGGCAGAGTCACTGGAAGTGTACATCTTTCCGGAAGCTGTGAGGTGCTGGCTCCTGTCTATGTAGCTTTCCCGCTTAGCTTCAAGATCAGAAACGAGCTTTTCAGCGGTTTCGACCTGCAGGTCGGTGGGGTCCTGGCCAGGGTTGTCGAGGAGGGAATAGCTGAAGGTGGGATTGTCCTGTTCGATTGAGTCAAGCATCCTGAGGACTTCTTCTGCCATCAGCTTGTGGAGCCAGGGGGGAATGTCACAGGAAACTGCGTGTGGCGGCAAGGGTTTCTCGTTGGTGTAAACCCAGAAATCACGCTCTATTGCCAGGAGGTCCACGTGCTCTGCCCGATATTTGTCGGCGGCGTCTGAACAGCAGGGGTCAAATCTTTCAGCGCCTTCTATGGCAACGGTTGTTTCCCTGTATTCCCTTTCCGTCGGGTCTGCGTAAGTGGAAAGGCCGGTGTAGCCGCCGGTCGGTGGGAGTTTGTGGAAGATGATCGTCAGGTTCTCAGATTCCGTTTCGCTGTGGTAAAGGGTTTCGGAATCGGTTTTGCTTGTTGTTTCCGAGTCCGAGCCGCTTGACGTGTCAGAGTGATGTTTGTAGATCTTGCCAGTTTTGTTTACCTCATCCCGGTACCCTTCAAAGGTTTTCCACTCGTACTTGTACTTGTAATTGTAATCTATTTCCCAGCGGGTATTTATTTTGTAATAAATATCATAGCGGACGTTCCAGTCAAAAATGTGGTCTTCACTGTTCAGGTATCCGTCTTCCCGGTTCTCTGCAATAATTTGGTCTTCCCCGATGTAGTCGTAGTTTGGCTCGACTCTTACGTCGGTAATCTCTACGGACTTCAAATTCACTGAAGCGCTCGTGATCCACCAGCTATCCACATGCCCTTTCGGGGGGTCGATTGAAGGGCTAACGGATTCAGAATAGGAATTCGTGATCGAATCGCTCCAGGCATAGGTGGGCACAAGAGACCCTATGTGAGTGCCAGCCGCAAGGTAGTCCGAGTCCCAGCTGACCGTGTGCGAGCTGTATGAAACCGAACTCCGGTCAAAATCCGCATTAATCGTGGAGACCAGAGGGTCAGGGGAATCAAAGCCATCCCTTAGCACCTGCCCCTGAACAGGAGCTGTGTAGACACTGTCAGTAACGTCGTGGATAAGGTCCGGGTTTTCCGGGGTCCATTCCCGGTCATTGAAGACCCAGCCGTCTATAACTCCTTCCGTGTAGTCCGAGGCTGCAACTTTTATTTCCGAATATTCCGCGATTTCCTCGTAGGAGGTATTTGCATCCGTAAAGGAGTTTTCGATCCCTTCTTCGATGTCAATGTTAAAGGACTTGTTTTCTGAAAGGGAATCGTAAGTTGTTGACAGGTTCACCTCTTTATCTTTCTCATAGAGGTCTGTGAAAGAGGTGGAGGTATTGGAATTTAAGTTTGAGTCCGAGCTTGAATCCGAATCCGAATCAGCCTCCTTTCCTATCTCCCTGGCCGAGTTCACGTCTTCGTACAGCACCTTCCCGTTGTAGTAGGTGGTGTAGGTCAGAGCCAGCGGGTCTACCGAATCAAAGACTCTTTTCTGGGTGTAGATCGTACCCGCATTGACAGCGCTTGCAAGGGCAGGATTGGTGAGGATGTTCAGGGGTCCGTTTGCGTAATATTGCCAGGGACCATAGGCAAAGGTCCTCAGGTTCATTGCTCCGAGCACGATGTTAGGCGCGGAGTCCAGGCTCCCTTTATTTTCAAGTTCTTTTTCGTATTCCCTTACAAGTTCTTCCAGAAGAGGTTCTCTGGAAGGAATCAGGGTGGAGATATTCATACTTCTGTTGAAAGTTTCTCCCGATTCCAGGTTCACAAGAGTGTAGTTAAGGTCCGGAATTTCAAAGATGTAATAGATCGTGTAGGTCTGGTCGGTAGGGTTGATTTCCCGCTCAAGGGTCCCGTTTACTTTGCGGATTTCGAGCTTTTCGGGGTTGAGGTCGGGCTGTACATTTATTGCATACTCTCTGAAGCTGTGCATGTTGCCCTGATAGTTCTGGGCAAGCAAGCGGTTCATGCAGTCAACTGCGATATCTTTTACAGGGCTGAGCTCTATCCGGAACCAGTCAGAGGCTTTTGTTTCATTCCCGTAATAGAGTTCGATTGAGGCATAGCCGGATTCTGCTGTTTCGGGTACCTCGACGTATTCGTCAAAGTATACCTTCTGAAGAATCCCCGTAGCTTGCCCGTAGTTCACGTTTTTAATCTCATCTCCTGCCGAGTCCTTTACAATCAAAACGACGTCTTTGTTTTTCCAGAGAGCTTCGATTTTTCCCCAGACGTCCGAGGGCAGGGTTATGGAAATCTTAAGTATGTCTCCCCTTTCCAGGTTCTGATTTTGCGGGACCACCATAAAGCCGTCTTCCATTTTTCTTTCAACCTGGGTCCCCTCGGGCTGGATTACAGGGTGTTCCCCCTGCCATTCCAGGGCTTCTATCCCCGCATAGTTCAGGCAGCGGGCAAGGTCTGCTGCTGCAAGGTTGACTGAAGTCTGTCTAGGGTCTTTTTTTTCGGTTGTATAGATGGTCTCGGCAATTTCAGAGTCCATTTTCACGAGGTAGACGGAAGTGAAGGTTGCGGCAAGGACGATGAAGATTCCGATCACAGCAAACGGGATGTAGGCATCGGTATTGTGTAAAATGGATGGGGTTTTCCTGTCCGATACTCTCTTTTTCGATGCGCCATTTTCTGATCCCCTGCTTATTTTACCTGTCATTTCCCCCTCACCAACAGAATAAATTAATTTCTAGTCGGTGTAAAAATATTTAAGACTTTTCTGCCTAATTATTTTATTAAGTTTGTAAATTATAGGACCCATACAAAACAAGTTTATATTGTTTCGGATGTATCCATTTGAGTAAACATTTTTGAAAAGGTGGATGGCCATCCAAAGGTTTTTAATAATTTTCTATCATATATCGCCCAAAAATAAGGATATTGTCAGGACA
Source organism: uncultured Methanosarcina sp. (assembly GCA_965601435.1). GTDB lineage: Archaea > Halobacteriota > Methanosarcinia > Methanosarcinales > Methanosarcinaceae > MTP4. The sequence goes on along the minus strand of CBFCWE010000002.1, from coordinate 91,753 downwards.
TATCTATAATTCTATTATTTGCTGGGACATCTATATACTCCAAAATCCAAAAAACGTATAAAGTTTTTGAAATATCTTAAGTTAATCCGAATCACCCCTAATCACTTTTAATACCCTTGAATGATATTGAAATAATCAATTTACAAATTACTTATCATAGAGGAGATGAAAAGCATTAAGTCAATCATCCTTGCAGGCGGGTCGGGAACACGGCTCTGGCCCCTGAGCCGGGAAATGTACCCGAAACAGTTCCTCAAATTCGGTGAAAGGTCCCTTTTTCAGGACACGGTGCTCCGCTGCCTCGAAATTTCCATAATTGAAGAAATTTTCGTGGTAACCAATGAAGCCCAGAAGTTTTTCGTGATGGGGCAGATCAAGGAAATTGGGCATGAAATCCCTCCCGAAAACATCCTGATCGAACCCGAAGGAAAGAACACCCTCCCCGCTATCCTTTACGGAATGAAGGAGATTGAAAGGATTTTCGGGAAATCCACAGTTGGGATCTTCTCCTCCGACCACGTCCTCGATAAAGCCGCCATGCAAACAATCTTCTCTGCAGAAGAACTGGTGTCAGATTCACTGGTGACTTTCGGAGTCGTGCCAACCTCCCCGAATACCGGTTATGGTTACGTAAAACCTGCCGAACCTCTGGGTCCCGGCTACCGTGTTTCCGGGTTCAGGGAAAAACCGGACGAAGAAACCGCAAAAAAGTACATAGAAGAAGGCTGTCTCTGGAATAGCGGGATGTTTTTGTTTGACACCGATCTCTTTTTTGAAGAAGTTAAGGTGCATGCTCCCGGGGTCCTTGCCTGTTTTGAGCAGTTCGAGGACATTGCCGGGATCTACGAAAACGTGGAAAAAATCTCAGTTGACTACGGCATTATGGAGAAATCCGATCGAGTAGCTGTTGTAAGGCTGGACCATAAGTGGAGTGATCTCGGGAATTTTTCTGCAATTTACGATGAGTTTGAAAAGGACAGGGATGAAAATGTGGTCCATGGGTGTGACCCCTTCCTTTTGAATTCTACCGGAAACTTAATTCACTCAAAGACCGGGAAGATTGTTTCCCTTATCGATGTAAGTGACTTCGTTGTCGTTGACACCTCCGATGCCCTGCTTGTCTGCCCCAAAGAGAGCAGCCAGAAAGTGAAAGAAATCGTTACTGAGCTCAAAAACAGGGATGATGAAAGGGCGTATATCGGGCAAAAAGTATACCGGCCCTGGGGTTCATATTCTCTGCTCGAAAGCTCACCAGGGCACAAGATAAAGAATATTGCTGTACTTCCTGAGCATAAGTTAAGTCTCCAGATGCACTACCATAGAAGTGAGCACTGGGTAGTTGTAAAGGGAATGGCCTGCGTCGAGGTTAATGGGGAGAAATTCTTTTTAAGGCCAGGGGAGAGTACGTTTATTCGTGCTGGAGAAAAGCACAGGCTTTCGAATCCGGGGAAGGTTCCGCTGGAGATTATTGAGGTGCAGCTCGGAGAGCTTGTGGATGAAGGGGATATTGTGAGGTTTGATGATGTGTATGGGAGGGAGTGAGTAATTTCAGGATTTGGGTAACTTGACATTGTCAGATTAACCTCTTTTTCAGATTATACTTTGAGTTCATCCTAATACTCAGAATTTGCTTCTCGAACCTTATATCCCTAATAATCAATCAACTTCCGTATCCTGAAATCAATTATGGAAATTGTTAATGAGTAAAAGTAAAATGGCTTTTGGGATAAGTTCCTTTACTTTGAGGTCATGGGTATCAACGTATATGATGCAAGGACTTTTGTGGACAAATTTAAAGGGTGAGGGATCACGAAAACCATTCTCTGGTCCGGAACCGGAGTCGTAGGGTACTGCCTGAAAAAGGATATCTGCCACTTGGAACGCAGCGGGAAACTAGGACCCAGAGACCTCGACTATCCCTAAGACGCCGACTCTACCTTACATCCTATGATTTCATACCAAACCATATGTTCAAACTCACAAAAGATGCACTTCCAGAAGCTTGAAAGGAAATCAAAGGCTCAAAGGTTGCTTTGTTAGGCTGGGCTTTCATTAATAATTCCGATGATGCTAGGAATCCTTCCTCTGAGCCTTATAGGAATCTGTTGCTTGAGGATGGAGCTGAAGTGATGGTGCATGACCCAAATGTACTTAACCATCTTGGTGTCGAGACATCTCCAGAGGTTTCCAAAGTTGTTAAAGATGTGGATGTGGCAATCGTCTTCACAGGATACAAGAACTACTTCGAGATTGATCCTGCAGGATTGCAGCAACGTACAGGTCAGAACTATCGTAGATTGAAGGGACGTTGAGGATTCCGATAAGTTTATTGAGGTAGGATTTGTGTACAAAGGAATCGTGCGAGGAGATAAGAACAGCCATAGGATTGAAATGAAGTGAAATTAAGAGGATTTAGAATTCTCTCCTCCCCTCCTAGTAACTATGATGACAGCAATAGTTCAAGTCATATATACCTTAAATTGTTATTGTGCTATATATAGGAGAAATCGTATTTGAAGAGATGAGGGCTCAAGGTGTGAAATTTTCATACATAGTTTTTCTCACGTGGCTAGAAAGGATCTGTGCCGATGATGCAGCTTGATTTGGATAAGCTGAAGGGAGTGAGGTGAGAACCCTAAACTTCGAAGGAAAATGTAAGGCAAACTATGAAAAGCGTGGTTTATTAATAAGACAACTAAAAAAGTGACAATGATGAACTCGAATTCTGATGGGCTTGATCTTAAAAAGTTAGGTCACAATATTACTGGAACCATTTTACGCCAGGGCGTAGGTATCTTAATTGGACTAGGACTTTCCATCCTCATAGCTCGAATTTTAGGTCCTACAGGTAACGGCCAATACGCAATGACTATACTTTTACCAACTATGCTTGCATCTTTTCTGAACCTTGGAGTTGCACCTGCAAATGTTTATTTTATTGCATCTAGGAGAACTACGCCACTTTCTGCTCTTAAATCCAATCTTTGGGTTTGGTCTCTTTTGAGTGTAATAGGAGTTATATTAGGCGTCATTGTTGTCCTAAGATACAGTAGTGTATGGTTTCCAAGCATACCTAAATCTTTGCTTTGGGTAGGCATCTTTGCATTTCCCATTAGTCTTTTGCAGTCATTTTTAGCAAGCATTCTTCAAGGTCTGCAAGATTTCAAGAGATATAATTATGCTTTATTGGTTACTCCAGGTGCAACATTTTTTTTGGCAGCAATTTTGATAGGAGTAATAGAACTGGGGGTATTTGGTGCTTTAATTGCATTCATTGGTGGACAATTTATTGGATTACTAATGACCCTAATTGTTTTGCGACCAGTTCTTCATCGAAATAATGAATATGAAATCAATAGTATATCGGATAATTACACCCTCCAATGCCTGAAATATGGTTGGAAGGCACACATGAGTAACATCTTAACTTTTGTTAATTACAGAGCTGATATATTTTTAGTGAATTTTTTTCTTAGTCCTGCAGCTACAGGTATTTATGTAATTGCAGTAGGTATTGCTGAAAGAATATGGATGTTATCCACATCAGTTAGTACAGTTCTCTTACCCCGTCTTTCTGAATTGAATAAAGATGAAAGAAAACGCCAACAATTAACTCCATTGATTGTTCGCTGGGTTTTGCTAGTTTCAGCAATAGGAACTGTGATGATGGCAGCTTTAGCTTCTCCTTTTATTCGATTATTATATGGTGAAGAGTTTATTCCAGCTATTGGTGCACTTCTATGGCTATTGCCAGGAATACTTATGGGGAGCATGGCAAGAGTATTGGCAAATGATATTGCTGCCAGAGGCAAACCGGAACTTAATCTTTATGTAGCGTTTTTAGTAGTTTCTGTCAATGTGGTTGCCAATGTAATTCTCATTCCCATTTTTGGAATTAAAGGTGCGGCTCTAGCTACTACTATTGCTTACACAGTGAATGCGGTTGTAAAATTATGGTTTTATTCAAATATTAGTAAAAATCCTTGGTGGAAACCTATTTTACCGAATGCCGATGATTTACAATTGTTTCAAACAGGTTTATTAGTTGTAAAAAAGGCAGTATTAAGTACTTTATATAAATATGAGGGGAATAACTAGTGAAAAAGAATATTTTTAGCAAGAGCATTCTTTTTGAATTTGACCAATCAGAATTTTCGAAAATATTAAAATGTGAACTTTTGTTTTATGAAGATACAAATGCTGAACCTGATGTAAAAATATATATTAATAAAAAGTTAAAAATGGATACTATTTTAAACAATCCCAAAATACATTTTGAATTTAAAAATGGTTATGCTTTTCAATTTAATGCAATTCTAATTACTTGGAATTTTAGCGGTGATATTCCTATAATATATATAGATCTCCCCGAAGACAATTTTAATCCATTGAAAGCTTTAATAAAAAGATTTTTTAGTATTCAATATACATTATTACCTCAAGAAGCAGGACAAATTTTGCATGAACTTGTCCTAGTACCGCTTACATATATTTTTGAAGATATTGCTCCTGTCCATTGTAGTTCATTTATTTCAAATAACAAATCATTTTTTGTAGGTGGTACAGGAGGTACAGGAAAAACATCCACTCTAATTGAAATTGGGAGCAAAAAAGAAGTATCATTTTTTGCTGATGATATCACAATTATATCTAAGGATGGTTTTTCTTATCCTAATTTTGCTTACCCAAAAATTTATGCTTACAATACAATTGGGAATCCGAAATTAGAAAAGTTATTATTAAAAAATGATGGCATTGTAGGAAAATTGCAATGGGTAATTAAAAAAAGAAGAAATCCTTCAAATGTAAGAAGAAGAATTTCACCTAATATTCTTTACAATATTCCGAAAAAAGATCGATATAAATTGGATACATATATAATTATATCAAGGGGTGATTTCCGAGATATAACATATAAAAATGTAGATTGTGAGAAAATGGCAGATGTTACATTAGAGATTATGAAATCTGAATATTGGGTTATAAATAATCATTATCAATGGCATAAATACAATTCATATTTGAGAAATGAGTCTCCTTTGTTTGATTTAGATACAGTTTTTAAAAATTGGAAATCAGTTTATCTTCAAATTTTTAGCAGATCTACAAATTATATTTTTGAAGTGCCATCTACTATGGAAAACAAAAAGTTTAAGGAAAAAATGGAAGAAATAATTATGAATGAAATTCTTTAATCAAATATAATATAAAATCTGTGTTTGATTGTTTTTACTCAATTTTATAGATTGAGTTTTTGTGAAAAATTTTATTGCTTATTGAATATTATTATAAAACCACTCAAATTAGTAAGAAGGCTTAAAATCACATTCCAGACGAAAATACTTCATTAAGTAATATACAACATATTGTGTATCCTCTTCAAATTTAGGGGTATCAGCGTGAATTCCACTGAGTTGAGTGAAATTGAATTAATTCTATAAGCTGGGGTGTCACATCCATACGACCCATTTAATTCGTAAACTTAACAAATTCAATGTTCAAGTATTTGCCTAGTTGGAAAATTTGCCGCTGATTTTGAAGAGGAGGCTATATTGTTGAAAAATTACGGTGATGTTTATGATAAATAAACAAAAAAATGATACTTTGATTATATTTACAGATACATACCCCTATAGTGCAGTTGGTGAATCCTTTCTGGATCCGGAGTTGCCAATTTTAAATGAGTATTTTGACAAAATAATTATAGTCCCACGGCGTCTACCTTCGTCTATCGAAAAAGTTCAAAGAGAACTTCCCAGTCATGTTACTGTAGATACTTCATTTCTAAAAAAAAGGAATAACAGAACAACCAATAAATTATCTTCACTTGTAAATGCTATAAAATCAATTGATTTGTATTATGAAATTCTAAAGAAACCACAACTTTTATATAAACTCTCAATTTTTAAAAAAGTCATCGGTTACATATCTTTGGCTAATGAAACAAAAAAATGGACTTTAAACTTTGTAAATAATAAAAATATAAATTTGTCACAAACCGTATTTTATACTTATTGGTTGAATTCAACTACTTTAGGCATCGGTTTGGCTAAAACAAATCATCCAAATATGAAACTTATCTCAAGGGCACATGGTCTTGATCTTTACGAAGATCGACATAATCCCCCATATATTCCATTTCGCCCAGCAGTTTTTAGATATATTAATAAATTATATCTAATATCCGAACACGGTAGGAGATACCTCTCTAATCACTATCCCAAATATAGTTCAATATATGATGTGTCAAGATTGGGAGTTTTTGATCCAAAATTCACAGCTGTGCCATCTAGTGATAAAGTATTCAGGATTCTATCATGTTCTTATATCGTCCCAGTCAAACGCTTAGAATTATTGATTCAGGGACTTAAAGAATTGGGGAACTCAAGACCAGAACAATACTTTGAGTGGGCACACATTGGCTACGGGCCCCTTTTTTCAGATATGGAAAAAATTGCTAGATCAATCCTTCCGAAAAATGTCAATTACAATTTATTTGGTTATTTTCCAAAAGAGGATGTTCTAAAATATTATGAAGAAAATTCTATCGATGTTTTTATTAATGTAAGCAAATCTGAAGGTATACCAGTATCAATAATGGAAGCCCAGAGTTATGGAGTTCCTGTTATTGCTACTGCAGTTGGAGGGACTCCAGAAATCGTTTCCAATGATGTAGGAATACTTCTTGATAAAAATCCTACATCAAAAGAGATTTCAGACGCTATCTGTACATTCTTGGATAATCCAGAGATAATTCATAATAAAAAATTGCAAAGTAAAACGAACTGGAGTAGTAATTATAATGCAGAGGACAATTTTACCAGGTTTGCTTTAATGCTGAACGAATTATAAAAGGCTCTTCGCTGTTTCGAGTGGTAACTTACGTTCATTTCCTGAATATCGAAGTAACATGTATAAGATTTAGAAACGTTTGCTGTTGAAAACCACATCCAAGCTTGATGTTTCTATCTTTGGTCTGGCTACTTTATAATTAAGCAATTATTTTCAACCCATACAAAACAGCGAAGAGCCGTATAATATCAAGAAAGTGAAAGTTGTTGTGCCCTTTCTAATAATGCATATTGCTTTTATTTTCAAACCAAAATTAAATTAGTTACTGAGCATATCCCAAAACTCAATATTTGTTCCTTTGAATCTCTTATTTCAAATAAGTAATCTGGTTCGGATCATGAAAAATAATCTCAAAAAACTTACAGCTAATGAATAAAAATTGGTTTTAGGATAACTCTATATTTAAAAACTATCTAAATCAACTGCCATATATTAATCTATAGTTATGCTGAACAGGAAACTAAATCATGAATTGTATGGATAGTAATAAATTCAGTATCATTTTTCATATCCCATGGAAAATTATTACTTCACATCCATCAGGAAGCCAGATACGCCCTATGAAGATGTTAGAAGCTTTTAAGGCATTGGGATGTGAAGTTGACTTAGTCATGGGATTAGGAGTAGAAAGATGTAAACAAATAAAACAGATTAAACAAAAGATAAAAAATGGGAAAAAATATGATTTTGTTTACTCTGAAAGCTCTACCTATCCTACTATGCTGGCTTGCGGAGTAAAAGATGCTTTGAAATATCCCCTGATGGATTTCAGGTTCTTTGCCTTTTGTAATAAAAATAGTATACCAATTGGTTTATTTTACAGGGATATATATTGGCGATTTCCGGAACTTTTCAATAAACCTCTTGCAAAAAAATGGGTTCTTAACATCATGTATCAATTTGATTTATATGTCTATCAAAAATACATCGCTGTTCTGTATCTGCCCTCCGAAAAAATGTCAAAATATTTAGGTTTTGATTTTCCAGTTCTTAAACCGCTACCTCCAGGCGTTTCAAAAAATTATCTTGAAGGGTCAAGTAAAACAAATCAAGGTTTTAATAATGTGTTTTACGTAGGTGGTACAAACAGTCACTATGGAATCCATAAATTACTCAAAGTTGTGGGGGATGTTCCTGAAGTTTCTTTAACTATTTGCTGTAGAGAAAAAGATTGGCAGGAGAATCATAACAGTTATGAGCATCTTTTAAAACCAAACATTAGTGTTGTACATCTAAGTGGTGATGATCTAATTCCTCTTTATGAAAATGCTGATGTGGTAAGTCTCTTTATGGAAAAAACAGTATATAGAAATTTTGCAATGCCTGTAAAACTTTTTGAATATTTGTTCTATCAAAAACCAATCATTGCAACTGAAGGCACAGCAGCAGGGGATTTTGTAGAAGCTAATGGTGTAGGCTGGGTAATTCCTTATGATGAAAAAGCTTTAGAAAGGTTATTATCTGAGATCAAAAACAATCCGGAAATTTTGATTGAAAAAAAGAATCAGATTTCTAAAATATTGTCTATGAATACGTGGAAATCAAGGGCATTGCAGGTATGTAAAGATTTAAGGTCCTGAATATCTAATCGATGAGACCTTCTAAAAAAGAATTATTCCAGAATTTCATAAATTACATTTACCAACTTTCTTTCTCTCTCTTCTGTTTTAAATAGTTCCAGAACCCTCTGCCTTGCAGCAGGTCCATTTTTAGACGAAATCGCTTTTTTAATTGCTTCTCCTGTTGCTTCAGGATCTCCGTATGGTACCACAAATCCGGTATCTCCTGCAACTTCTGACATTGCCCCACGTTCTGTAATAACAGGTACACATTCACAGGACATGGCTTCAAGAAGTGCGACACCAAAGGATTCATAATATGAAAGTTGACAATATACTTTGGATTTTTGATACCATTTTACTAGTTCTTCATTGGAAACAAACCCTGTAAACTCCACATTTTCTGGTGCCACAGCTTTAAGTTCTTCAACGTAACTGTCTAGCCATTTCCCAATAACGACGAAGCGAGTTTCTGGAAACCCTGAAGCAGTTTTGACAAATGTCTCAATTCCTTTTCTTACAATGTGTGGTTTGTCAAGAATGCCAACAGTGGTTACAATATTCTCTTTATCGGATCCGGGTTTAAATTTTTCTGAGTCTACGCTATTGTATATCAACTCAAGCTTAGAAGGTTTTGTAATCTTCAAAATATCATTTTCACTGAATTTTGATACTGAAATGATTTTATCTGCGTTATTAAGTACATATGTAACTTTTTTGGTCATTGAGGGGTCTAACAAGGCTCCATACCCTATCTCTGGTTCATGAGCAACTTCAAATCCTCCAATAACTACGATGGATTTTTTCCCAAGCAACTTTGCCAGTTTTACCATTGCATAAGCATGATTATTAGCAAACCATGCAAAAGCTGCATCAGCCCATAAGAGCTCCCTGGCGATCCTGGTTACTAATTTTATTTTTTGATGGAAATTTGTTTTTCTTGTCCCTACATCTACACATCTAATTTCAAAGTTATTTTTAAGAATTTCTATGTCCTGTCGAATAAATGAATGATTTCCACCATGCACGAATAGAACTTTCTTTTTTTTTGCCATTTCAAATACCACTTAACTCAGTGTAGTTTTACACAGATGGACTTCTTTTTTCCATCAACTTTCAATACCTGAAGTTAAAAAGTTGTTTCTTCTAAGGTTTCATTGCCTTATACACAATTTTTTTATTTACAATTGATGTATTCCTTCAAATGAAGATATGCCTGTTAAATATAAATATGTGATATCCCTACTTTAGTGATTGTAATGAATGATATAACTTTTGAAGGTGGTTTCAAAGAAACTTCTGAACTATTGAATTGTATTTCAGTGATCATTCCTGTATACAATGATCTTTCAGGGCTAAAAGACACTTTGGAGAGTTTAATCGCTCAAAAGTATCCTTCAAATCAATTTGAAATAATAGTTGCTGATAATGGTTCCAGCGATAGCACCTGTGATGTTGCCAGGGAATTTATGGAAAAATGCCCTGAAACTGTAAAACTAGTAGTCGAAAACACAATACAAAGTTCCTATGCTGCCCGAAACAAAGGCATACAAATCGCTAAAGGATCTCTCATAGCTTTCGTAGATGCCGACATGACCGTAGAGAGGGACTGGCTATCGAGAATCAACGCCTCAATGCACAAAAACCAGGTCGATTACCTGGGCTGCAATGTGGAAATTTATTCTGAGAGTGAATCTATCTGTGCGCTTTATAACAAAATGGCAGGTTTTCCTGTTGAAGAATACGTTGACAAACGCCATTTCGCTCCTACCTGTTGCCTTGTGGTCCGGAGAAATGTTTTTGACGAAGTTGGTTTTTTTGATCCTAAATTAATTTCCAGCGGGGATTATGAATTCGGGAACAGGGTATATTCCTCGGGTAGAAAATTGTACTATGATCCATCCATAATAATGAAACATCCTGCTCGAACTTCTTTCAGGCAATTGATTAAAAAGTCTTTCCGAGTGGGGAGGGGCTTTTACCAGTTGTCAAAATTTTATCCAGAACTCCACCGAAATATGTACAGAAACGCAAATCCTATGAATAAATCAGGCAGTTCCTGGAAACTGTTTACTTTTGGAAAAGGGAATGATATCTGGGACTCTGCTTCAATTCCAATGAAGACTGCTTTTGTTTTAATTGACCTTGCAAACAAGGCTGTAAAGCCTGTTGGGCATTTTTATGAAAAATATAAAGGTACAAACTGAATAAATGCTTTTTTCCATTTTTGCCTTTCAACCTTTCTATCTAAACTTCTTTTTATACGTTCTCCCTATCTATCGCCTTCCAGATATGCACCCCTTTAAACATATATCTCAAACTGAACAGAAGGTATATCTGGTGCCAGATAAAGGAAGATACGAGATTCGAACTGCTGATCCCGGATATGAGTGCGAGCGTAAATAGAGCCAGGATCCCAACTCCGTATATCAGACTTATTTTTGCAGCCAGGTACGCCCATAATATAACGCTCGCAAAAAATGCAGCCGGAGCTATGAAAAACATCAGAATCCTTAAGGGAAATACGATAAACCCGAATCTCCTTGAATTCGAAAATGCGAGATCAAGATTGTAAAATGTAGCCTCCAGCAGTCTTGCCGATCTTCTCAGTTTCTGTCTTCTCTGCTGCCCGAGGTCTTCCGTAATATATTCATAAAACTTCGCGGCCGGTTCGTACAGGCACCTGTATCCGTTCCGAATTATCCGTAGTGCCATCCCGGCATCCGATGCCCCGTGGGTTTCGGGGATTGGAGAAAAGGCTTTTTTCTTAAGTGCTATGAGGGGGCCGTTAAAACAGTAAGTGGAATCGATCCCACTTTCCCATGTGCACATTTTGCCGTAAACCGAACGATAGGCTTTTTCCGAACTTGTGGTGAATGAACTCTTTTTAATTACAGGTTCGAGTTCGCCGCAAACCGCCCCGATTTTTTCGTCACTTAACAGCCTTCCGATAGCATAGTCAAGGGCATTCTTTTCAAATACTACGTCGGCATCGGTTGTAACCACTATCTCGGTCTTTGCTCTGGAGACCCCCAGGTTTACAGATGCGTTTGTGCCTGTACGTTTTTCTTTTACTATAACTTCTCCTGAGATCTCGTATTCCTTAAATGCTTTTTTAGCCAGTTTTACAGTATCATCTGTTGACTGGTCATCTACCACGATAGCGTGGATAAGTTCTGAGGGGTAATTTATATCTCTCAGGTTTTTTATTCTGTTTTCAATTACTTCACTCTCGTTATATGTGGGAATTGAAACGGTGATTCGCGGGTAATTTTTAACTTTTACCGGTTCAGGTTCTTTTGTAATCAAAACCGCAACTATGTAAATCGAATAAACTATTATGGGTATCAAACTTGTGAAAAGAGCGAGCGTTAAAAGCGAGTTCATATCGTCCACTTCAATGCATCAATAATATATATTTTTTAACCTTGTGGCACAAAGTTTATAAATAACCTTGTTTCTGAATCTGAATGTATTATTTTCATGCATAAAAACCCAATAAAATGAATGTTTTTATAGATTTAATTCTAATTGGCATTCATTACATAGTTCTGGATTAGATTGATAAATCAATTCTTTCTTTGAGAATTTAACTCTGTATAACGATCTGTCCATCACTTAATTCTATATTCATTACTTTATTCTATCAATCACTGATACTATCCACAGAATTAATACAGGCAAAAAATTACCTTTATGTAGAATTAATTCCTTTCATAAAATTGAATTCTCTTTACAAGTTATCGCTTAAAGGTCCAAATTTCTGATATCTTAATTAGAACTTAAACGTTTATTAAAACTTAAACGTTTATTAAAACTTAAACGTTTATTAGAACTTAAACGTTTATTAGAACTTAAATATTTATTAGAACTTAAGAGTGTATTACATGACTGCTGAAAGCAAGAGTCCAAAAAAGTTGCTTGAAAGCCTTCCGTTTTTTGTGGGGGTCATTATTTCATTTCTTGTTGCTCTCCACATCAGAACCCTCCCGAAGGCTGGTGTTTTTCTTTCGAACGGATTTGTGAGGTTTGGAGGAAATGACCCCTGGTACCATCTTCGAAATGTTGAGTCCATTCTCCACCATTTCCCGAATATGCTCTGGTTCGATGCTTATACACATTATCCTTTCGGGACGAACCAGGTATTTGCTCCCTTATTCGACATGTTTCTGGCTTCGGTTATATGGGTTCTCGGTGGAGGAAATCCGGATCAGGACCTGATCTATAATGTGTCCGCATACTATCCCGCATTCCTCGGAGCTCTGGTGCTGGTTCCCACATACTATGCGGCAAAATGGATATTCAATGACAGAAGAGTGGGTCTTCTTTCCGTATTCATTCTTGCGGTCCTTCCGGGACAGTTCCTGTCCCGTTCAATGATAGGTTTCAATGACCATCATATTGCAGAAACTCTCCTGAGTACGGTTACTGCGATGTTTTTCATAATGGCACTGAATAAAGCAGGCAAATATGATGTTTCTTTTGAAAAAATTAAGAACAAGGACTTTGCTTCCTTAAAGGGCATTCTCCCCTACCTTTTGCTAACCGGAATTTTTCTTGGAGCCTATGCTCTTGCCTGGAAAGGTGCCCTTTTCTTTGCCTTTATCCTGGGTGTATACATAGCAATTCAACACGTCCTTGACCATATTAAGGGTAAACCTACTGATTATGTGGCGATTTCCGGGATGGTCATTTTCGCAGTTGCCTTTTTTATGATAATGCTGACCCCTTATCTTGGGGGCACCAAGTCGATGTACATGAAAGGGCTGCTGGCTGGAATTTTTGCTTTTCCTATTCTCACAGCCATCTCCGTTTTTATGAATAATAAGAAGCTTCCGAAATTCTACTATCCCTTCACGCTTGGAGTGCTATTTGTTGCCGGAATCGGGCTGGCCAAAATTATATCCCCTTCTATTTTTGCACTGATCATGTCTGTCTTCAGTTATTTCCTGAGGACCGGCGGTGCACTTACGATTGCCGAAGCCTCTCCGTTCTTTAGCAGAGGCGGGTTGGAACAGCTCTATGTGCAGTTTGCATATGCAGGATACGTTGTGTTCCTGGGACTTGCGCTGCTTGTCTATGAAATCTACAAAAGAAACGGGCAGGAGAAAAGCTTCCTGCTTGTCTGGACTCTGATGATTTTCTGGGCAATGCTTCAGCAGAACCGTTTTGCGTACTACTTTTCGGTGAATGTTGCCATCCTTTCTGCCTATTTTGCAATCTGGATTGCGGACTCGGTCGGTTTGAAATCCCTTTCCGAGGATTTCGGAGCAAAAGTAAAAACCGCTGCAGAAATCCCTGACTTTCTCAGGAAAAATCTGGACGCTAAAAAAGTTTTTTCAATAGTTCTGCTTCTGGTTTCTGCGCTTGTCCTCATCGTCCCGAGCTACGGCCTTGCCATGGAATACACCAGGGGAACAGGCGGTCCCAATGGCCCCTGGATCGAAGCAACCCTCTGGCTAAACTCCAACACTCCTGACCCGGGCCTTGACTACTATGAAAACTATGAAATTCCCGCTGACGGGGAACTCTATTCCTACCCTGACTCTGCCTACGGTGTAATGTCCTGGTGGGACTACGGCCACTGGATCGAAGTAATCGGGCACCGGATTCCTAATGCAAATCCCTTCCAGCAGGGGGTCGGAGGCCGCAGGAACAGCCTTGATGAAGAAAACAAACCCGGGGCCTCCACTTTCTTCACCGCCCAGTCCGAAGAAGAAGCAACAGCAGTTCTGGAAGCTGTCCACCCTGACCCCGATAAAGCAGGCGCTCGTTACGTCGTCTCAGACGTGGAGATGGCCACAGGCAAGTTCTATGCAATGACCGCCTGGACCCTGGACTCCGAGGGCTACTACGAATCGACCTTTACAGGAAATGGGTACCAGACCCTGCCTGCTCTGCGCTACTACAACTCCATGGAAGCCAGGCTCCACCTCTTTGACGGGACCGGACTTGAGCAGTACCGCCTGGTTCACGAGACCTGGGCAGGGCAGACAGCTGAATTAGGATACAAACAGGTGTTCAATTATCTTTATCTCACTCAGCTTGCTGCGGATGATCCCAGGGGCAAACTTGCCGAAGAGGACACCGGCTACGTGAAGATTTTCGAATACGTAAAAGGTGCAAAAATAAGTGGAACTGCTTCCCCGAATGAGAAGGTCATGATAGACACAACCATTACGACGGGGCAGGGCAGGGACTTTGAATACTCCCAGTCCACAACTGCGGATGCGGAAGGCAGGTACGAGTTCACAGTGCCTTACTCAACAGAAGGCCCGATTTCCGGGGAGACCCAATTTGACACGGCTCCCATCAGGCCTTATTTTGTCAGTTACGGAAGTACGACAAAAGAAGTAGGGGTCAGTGAAGAAGCTGTGTTGAATGGGGAAGAGATTAAGGTTTGAGCGCACTTTCTTGTGCGTTTACCTCTCTTTTCTTTTTCCTGCTTTTTTTCACTTCTCTTCTCTCTCTTTTTCTTCTCTTTCTCCTTCACTTTTCTTTTTTTCCCTTTTACCCTCATTTTCCGCTATCTACATATACCATTAAAAAAACCTACATGCCAGGTGAAAACTATGGAAAACCCTATCAAAGGCCGAGTCTGGATTTTCGGGGCCGATGTCGATACCGATGTTATCATCCCCGGGAAATACCTGCGGACCAAGGACATGCAGGTCTTTGCGGCCCATGCCATGGAAGGTATTGCCCCCGAATTCGCTAAAAATGTGAAGTCTGGAGACATAATTGTTGCCGGAAACAACTTTGGCTGTGGCTCGTCACGGGAACAGGCTCCTCTTGCCCTGAAATATGCCGGTGTGGCCTGCATTGTTGCAAAGTCCTTTGCAAGGATCTTTTTCAGGAACGCCATCAATGTGGGGCTGCCCCTGATGGAAGCGGATGTCGAGTGCCAGGAAGGAGATGAGATCGAGGTTGACCTGCTTAAAGGCGAGGTCTCCGTTCCGGGCAGGGGCACATTCGAAGGGAATAAACTCCCTGATTTCCTGCTCGAAATCCTGACTGACGGAGGGCTTGTTGCGCACAGGAAGAAGCTCCAAAGCCAGGAACTGAAGAAGGAAAACTGAAGTAACCTGAAGTATTGAAGATAACCGAAACAAAAACGGGTTAATAGCCTGAATTTGAAGCGATCTCTATGATCTTTCCCGACGAGTACAAATGCGTGGGTGTATCAAAAGCCCTTCCCGAGGGCACGGAAGAGCCCATTTATTTCCTGACAGAGTACCTGATAGTTGAAAAAGAGGACCTCGAGTCCGGAAGTACTGAATATTCTGTCTACTACGTGAAGAAAAGCGGAAATGAGCTGCTCAGAAAGGTTGAATCCCTTGAGCTGATAGCCTCTGAAGAAGAGGTGGTCAGGTACGAAAAGGAACTGAACATAAAGGACCGTTCCCTCCTGATCGAAACCGCCGCGAAACTCTGCACCGGAAAGGTAAATGCCGTCATTTTTACCGGTGTGGACAGGCACGTAACAATTGTCCATGATCCTGATCCCTCAGTCATCCTTGAAATCGAGATCCTGGATGTTGCTCCCCCAACCCCTTCCTGGCTCTCCCAGGTTGTACGGAGGCTTGAAGCCAGCGGGATTTTCGGGGACCTGCAGATCCGTTTCACGGAAAACACGGTCGACTTGCGGCAGTTCGAAGGGGAAAATACGGTTTTTCCCTGCAGTTCCTCGGGGCTTGAAGGAAAATGCCTCGACTCGGACGTGCTCTGCGAAAACGGGCACCTGCTTGTGGGCTGTGAGATTTCGAAGTCTCTTTTCGAGATGCGCTTTCCGGAGCTTGAGTATTCCTTCGTGAATATCTGTCCCTTCAAGTCCGAAATAGTAGTGCCCACAAAGCTCTTCATTACCCGCTGCTGCAGGTCCGAAAAATCGGGGCTTGTCAACATTAACGGCATTGAAGGGGTGGTTGTGCACTGGGGAGCTTCGGAATACCAGGTTTCGGAAGCTATCAGGAAGCTCGTAAACAGGTTCAGGGAAAAAGAGCTTTAAACAAACTATCTTCTGGAAATGCTTTTTTCAGGAGCATGGCTCCTGATTGAGTCCAGGCTCCTGATGAAATGTCTGGCTCAGTATCCGGGCAAAATTTCATTTGAAAACGATATGGAGTATATTCAATGTCTTTTCTTACAAACTTCCTTCTGGCTCTTGGGCTTTCCATGGACGCATTTGCAGTATCAGTGTCCAGCGGCTCTACTATACGGCCTTTTCGGCTAAATGATGCCCTGAAAATGGCGTTTTTTTTCGGGGGTTTCCAGGCCTTCATGCCGGTGCTGGGTTGGGTCGGGGGAAGTGCGGTAAGTGGCTTTCTCTCGGAGTATGCTCCCTGGATCGCTTTTGCGCTTCTGGCTTTTATCGGAGGCAAAATGATATATGAAGCCCTTTACGGAAACCCGGACGGGAAGGTAAGTTCCCTCAGTTATTCCGTGCTTTTCCTGCTTGCCGTTGCTACAAGCATTGATGCCCTTGCGGTCGGGATCAGCTTTGCTTTTTTGAACACTCCTCTTCTCGAGCCCGTTATCATTATAGGCTGTGTGACCTTTTTCATGTCCTTTTGCGGGGCTATCCTGGGGCACAGGATAGGGCATTTCTTTGAAAGCGAAGTTGAAATCCTGGGGGGTCTTATCCTGATTGCGCTTGGCGTGAAAATCCTTGCCGAACACCTGCTCTGGATATGATTCGGGTTCGTCAGGTTCATATACTCTCTCGCAGTCACAATCTGTGAGGTGAGGATGACGAAACTTGCGGTAATCGAAGGTGACGGAATAGGAAGGGAAGTGATCCCTGCAGCCCTGGAAGTCCTGGATGCTTTCGGGCTTGAAATTGATAAAGTGCCCCTGGAACTCGGATATGCCCGGTGGGAGCGGACCGGGACTGCGATGTCGGAGGAGGACATCGAGACCATAAAGGGCTGCGATGCGGTCCTGTTCGGGGCTATCACCACAGTGCCTGACCCGAACTATAAGAGCATCCTGCTGACTATCCGGAAAGAACTGGACCTCTATGCCAATGTCCGGCCTATAAAGCCCCTGCCCGGAGTTACGGGTGTGACCGGCAGGAGTGATTTTGATTTTGTGATTGTCCGGGAAAATACGGAAGGGCTCTATTCCGGAATTGAGGAGTTCCACGAGGATTTTTCCACCACCCAGAGGCTTGTCACCCGGAAAGGTTCCGAAAGGATTGCGGAATACGCCTGCAAACTTGCAAAAGAGAGGAAGAACAGGGTGACCATTGTCCACAAGTCAAACGTCCTTAAATCCGACAAACTTTTCCTGGACGTTTGCCGGGAGACTGCCAGTGCCCACGGCGTCGAGTCCAATGACATGTTAGTGGATGCCATGGCTTACAGCCTCATGATGCGCCCCGAGAATTACGATGTCGTTGTCACAACGAACCTCTTCGGGGACATCCTGAGCGACATGTCCGGGGCTCTGGTGGGAAGCCTGGGGCTACTACCAAGCGCAAACATAGGTTCAAAGTACGCCTTTTTCGAGCCCGTACACGGAAGTGCACCTGACATTGCAGGAAAGGGCATTGCAAACCCACTCGCGGCAATTCTCTGCGTAAAGATGCTGCTTGAATGGATGGGAGAAAAAAAGGCTTCACTCATTGACGAGGCTATTGGCTACGTGCTTCAAAAGAAAATTATACCTCCCGATCTGGGTGGCAATTCCACCACGGCGGAGATCGGGCATGCGGTTGCAGAATACCTGAATAAGTTCTGATTGCCTGAAGAAGCTTTAATAGCCTGAAGAAGCTTTAATAGCCTGAATAAGCTTTGATTGCCTGAATAAGCTTTGATAGCCTGAATAAGCTTTGATAGCCTGAATAAGCTTTGATTGCCTGAAGAAGCTCTGATCAGCGGTTCTTCGTTCCGATTGGTCCGTTTGCTCCGGTGAGTCAGATATTTTCTCCCGTCTGCAAAACTTCTTTTTTTCTTCCTCTTTCTTCAATTTCTGGCATCAGTTCTGCAAAGCAGACTTCCTGGCTGGTTCTGAAGCTTTCAAACTGTTCGTAGTAATGAGTTCTTTGAATAATTCCTTTAAAATATTCATCCATAGGTTAATCCCCCTTTTATACCCATAGAAATATAGTATCTTATACTTAATAAATATTTGGCCTCAGTAAGTATAAATCATATTCATGTTTTTAATGCATCAAGAGTGAAATTATTTAAGAAGAAACCTCTTTCAATCTTCCAATATTCCACTCTGTCATATCTCTCACTCTGTCACTCTATCATATCTACACTTTATCTTATCATGAGGTTTGTACATGAAAAAACACAGTTTTTTAATTTTAACAATAGTTTTCGTATCTCTTCTCCTCTCCGGATGTGCTGAATTTGATGGCGATACCGGGGATGATGTGGGGGTCGACCTTTCGGGTGTTGATGAGGTCCCTCCGGAATCAACCGGTTTGGGAAATGACGTCCTCTATCAGGTTTCCACCCTTGATGCTCTGCTCCAGAGCGTCTACGACGGCGTTCTTCCTATCGAAGAGCTTGAAACTCACGGAAATTTCGGAATCGGGACTTTCGACGGGCTTGAAGGGGAAATGCTTGCCCTTGACGGGGATTATTACCAGATAAAAACCGATGGGCTTGCCTACCCTGTTTCCGGGGGAATGACCACTCCTTTTGCCACGGTAACCTTCTTTGAAACAGACGAGAGTTTTGGGCTGGAGGGGCCAATGAACCTCACGGAACTTGAAACCTTCCTGGACTCAAAGCTCCCTTCGGAAAACCTCTTCTATGCAGTCCGGGTTGAGGGGAACTTTTCCTTCATGAAGGCGCGAAGTGTTCCAAAGCAGGAAAAACCGTACCCCAGGCTTGTGGACGTTGTCTCCACTCAGGCAGTCTTTGAATTTGAAAATATAAGCGGCACACTGGTAGGGTTCAGGGCTCCCGACTATGTGAAAGGAGTCAATGTGCCGGGCTACCATATTCACTTTATTACCACGGACAGGAGGGCAGGAGGGCATGTCCTTGACTTTGAGCTTGAAGGAGGGGATGCTGCAGTTGACATCACCAGGGCTTTCTTCATGGAACTTCCTACCAGCGGTGACTTTTATGAAGTGGAACTGGGACAGGACCTTCAGTCTGATTTAGAATGGGTTGAAAAGTAAGTGTATGCTTTATTGAAGCTTTTCGGCTTTTTATCCCCCAAACTTTTTCTTTTTATTTTCCTCTCTTTTATTTTTTCCAGTTTCCCCTCTTTTCCTCTGAATGCTCTCTGATGCTTTTACCCCTGATTTCCAATCAGGTCCTGATTTTAAAGCTCAGGCAGGATATTTGAGTTCCGGCTCTGTTACCGGCATGTCCTGAAACTGCCTGGAAACATGGGTGTTTCTGAAGCTTTCAAACTGTTCGTAGTACAGGGCGCGTTCGACCAATCCGTTGAATAACTCTTCCATTGTTTTAACCTCAATAACTAAATTACTTCAGTACTTATTAAGCTCAGCCAAGCTGGGTGAAAGTATTATCCGGGGATCTTTGAGGTTGGATTTAAGAGGGTATTGACGCCTGTTGATACATCTGTTGACGTGTCCACTGAATAGTCTATTGACATGTCCACTGAATAGTCTACTGAGTAGTCTAATGATGCTGAAAAACAGAATGTGGGTAATTTTTTATTGTAAAGTTCTTGACTGTATTATTTTATTCTTTTGCAATCTCCGCAAGTTGCTTTCCGAGTTCCCTGCACATCTCCAGGTCCGATTCGTCTGGCCTGTACCTTACCTGGATTCCCGGTTCGAGGAGCTCCACTCCTGAGTTTTTCAGTTCCTGTTCTATGGTTTTTACGGCACCTCCTCCCCAGCCGTAGGAGCCGAAGGCTGCGGCTTTTTTCTTCGGGGGGCGCAGGCCTTTCAGGTAGGCAAGGAAGTCCCCGACGGAAGGAAAGATCCCGTTGTTCAGGGTGGGGGAGCCGATAGCAAAGGCTGCCGAATCCAGCATCTCTTTCATGATATGGTTCCGGGTATTTTTCCGGAGGTGCAGGAGTTTTACCTCGACTCCGGCTTTCCGGGCGGTTTCTGCAATTTCCTTAGCCATTATTTCGGTGCTGCCCCACATGCTGTCATAGATCACGAGGACCTTTTCCCTTCCTTTTCCGTTTGCCCAGGCGGCATAGGCTCTCATGATTTCGTCGAGGTCCCGTTTCCAGACCACGCCGTGAGATGGAGCGATCTGTTTTGGGGAAACCCCATACTCTTTAAGCCTTCCCAGGTAGCGGAGAAGGGGCACCCCGAAGGGCATGAGGATGTTGGCGTAGTACTCGGCAGCGGCGGGGATCAGGTCTCCGACTTCATAATCATAACGTCTGGAAGTGGCAATGTGCTGCCCGAAGGCATCATTTGAAAAGAGGATACTGTTTTCTATCAGAAAAGTCTCCATGCTGTCAGGCCAGTGGAGCATGGTTGCTTCCAGGAAGACCAGGGTTTTGCTGCCCAGAATCAGCTGGTCCCCGGTCCTGACAATTTGAAAGTCCCAATCGTCACAGCCAAAGGGCTTGAAATAACCGTCCAGAATGTCCCTGCCCCGCCTTGTTATGAAGATGCTTGCATCCGTGTGCTTCTTCAGTTCCGCAAGGGCTCCTGCATGGTCCATTTCCATGTGGTTTACCACGATATAATCAATTTTTGCAGGGTCAATGATCTCCCGGATGCGTTCCAGCATCTCTCCTGCAAAATCGGCCTTTACGGTATCAATAAGAGCGTTTTTCTCCCCCACTACCAGATAAGCGTTGTAAGTGGTTCCTTCCGGTGTGGTAAAACCGTGAAAGTCCCTCCCGTTCCAGTCAATTGCCCCAACCCAGTAAACTCCTCTGGCAAGCTCCACGGCTCCGCCTCTTTCTCCACTTTCCATGCCATATCCCCCGGAAAAACTCCCATTTTTCCTATTCTGCCCGTTTTCTGATTTTACCTGTTTTTTGATTCTAGTTGTTCCTTATTTTGCTTGTTCCTGATTCTTCTTATTTTCCCATTCTTCTTATTTTCTGATTTTGCTTTATTTTTTCAGGTCTGCATCCTGAATTGCGTAATAGATTCCAGGTAATTGTCAAGCATGTCATAATGGATGCGTTCGTACTCTGCCAGCATCTCGAAGAACTTTTCCTGAGCTTCGTCCTCTGACTTTTTTGCCAGTTCCATATAGAAGTACTCGCTTTTCCTCTCGTGCCTCATGGCTGCGATGAGGACTCCGCTTGCTCCCAGTTCCATATGTCCGTAACTGGTTTCACTTTCCACGAACTCCGGGGTAAAGGACTGACCGCTCGGAATTTGGATCTCGATTTCAGGGAGTTTTTTTGTATCCCTGTATTCTTCCAGGTAATGCAGGTGTTTTGCTTCTTCATCTGCCAGATACGTATAGAGGTCCTTTAACTGGATACTATCCGTGTTGGTGGCTTTCTCCAGGTAAAATGTTCTGGCTTCTTTTTCCCTTTCTGCTGCAAGGGCTATGGCTTCATCAAGGTCTTTGAGTTTGCTTACTTCATCAATGACTTCCTGGAATGCGTATTTCACAGTTATTTTTCCCCCTTTATACGGTGTTTTTGGTTCAACTTTTCTTCCGGATTCCGATCCCCTGTCGGTTTCTTTAAACTTCTGGTTTTTCCATCCCCAGAAGGTCATAGATGTCATAAGGACTTTTGAGCAGGGTGATGTTTTCCATCCGGGCCAGTTTTTCCGAGTTGGTAACATCTATTTCTCTCATTGTGAGTTCAAAAGTCCGGCCTGTGGGTGCGGAAGTCTTTACTGTGCCTCTTTTCTGGTCAACTGGCAGAATATAGATTGGAGTCGAACCTTTTGCCGTCTGAGACACCGCATTCGTTACCAGGGTATCAGCAATCCCGTGGACGATCTTTGCAACCGTGTTGGCAGTTGCCGGAGCTACCAGGAGGAAATCGTAATACCCCATCTGGAGCGGGCCTGCAATGAATGGTGAGTTGGGTCCCGCATCCGTCTTGAAATTGGGGAAGTCCTTCTGGATCTTGTCCCAGAGGTGATACCATTTCATCACGGTCTCTCCTTCCTTGGAAAGGAAAACCATTGTTTCGACCCCTGTCCGCTTTTTGAGATCTACCATCGTGTTGTAGGTCTCTATCATCTGGTCACCCGAGCCCGTGATGGCCCATGCGATTCTCTTGATCTTTTTAGCTGACGATTCCACCAAACAAATCACTCCTCAAATATAGTTTCTTTAATTCCGATTGTATTTTTGATCGGCTAATTATGTTACATTTTTGATTGGCTAATTACGTTATATTTTTGATCAGCTTGAATTTAAAGTCAAAACAAAATATTTATTGTTAAAGGGGCACCTGTTTCCAGGTATATCCGGATCAGGATTTCTGGCTTTTATCCGGTCTCCCCTTTTCTTCCCCTTTTGCCTTTTTTCCCCTTTTGCCTTTTTTCCCCTTTTACCCCTTTTACATTACCTTTTTTTATTCCTTTTATTTTCTTTCTTTTTCAGGTGGTTTGGGCTTTTCTGAGGGTCCGGCCTTTTTCACCAGCTGCGCAGTTTGGATGAATTTTTTCATGGTTTTCCGAAGGCTCCGCATCCCCTCGGAATCTTCGGAAACTCCCTCTGCCCCTTCATCCTGAGACCAGAACGTAGCCCCTAGATTGGCTCCGAAAGAACCTCCCCCTACCGGAATCATTTCGTTTATTATGTAGAAGTTGTGGATAGTCTGGAGTGCAGGCTCCTGCCCTCCTACCCGGTCCCCCCCATCGGCAATCCCCATTCCTACCTTATTCAGGAAGGCTTTCGGGTCTTTTGCGACCACGGCCCTTACCCGGTCCATGATTGTCTTTGTCTGGGCACTGATGGTCCCCTGGTATACGGGGGTCCCGATGATCCAGGCATCCGCCCACATCATCTTCTCGTACAGTTCGGCCGAGATGTCATCCTTGTGGACACAGCCCTCTCTTTTCTTGACGCAATAATCGCAGTGAATGCAAAAATTCAGCTTTTTTCCTTTCGCAGAAAAATAATCGGTTTCCGCGTTGTATTTCTCCCTTGCAATCCGCAAGGCTTCCTGGACCACATAATCAGTCGCCATTTTTCTGGGACTCCCGGAGATCCCCAGAATTTTTATGCTTTCAGATTCAGTTTCGGCCATGTCCCTCACCTGCATTTTCTACTAATAATTATATACATTGTAATACATATTAGGGTATGCTCTGAGTTTTTTCTCTTTTCTCTCTTCTCTTCCGTTTTCTTACATATCCGGGTTCTTTTTTATATCCTGCTTCTCTTTTCCATTCACTCTTTTAATTTCCTGTAAACTACTGCCAGGAAAACGATTGCCAGCATTCCTGCTGCCCCTATTTCCGGAATTCCAGGACTTGAGGCCTCGGTTTCAGGGTAAGTTGCCATATCTATTACCGGTACGGTATAGGTGCCTTCCCCGAAGAGCTCGTCGATATGTTCCTGGGGGGCCGAGCGGTAGTGCAGGACCGATTTTATGGTGATTGGAGGTGTGGCTCCTTCGGGCATCACAAAGGAATGGTTTTCCAGCACCGAAGCTTTCGGGGGAATCCTGTTATCGTAAAGGATACTTTCTGCTTCCCATGCTTTTAAGGTAGGTTGCCCTTCGGAATTCGCAAAGACCGTATTGTAGACTGTTGCTTCCGGGTCTATTTCTCCTGCTTCGTCCAGGGCTCCGGAACGGTAAAGTTCCTTTCCGTCTGCGTCCGTTGCGGTAAGCTCCAGCCAGATTTCTCTGTCTTCAGTGACTCCACTTGGGATTTTATGTCCGGCTCCGGTGTTTTTTATCTCCACTTCAATATCCACGGTTTCCCCGGCTTCGGCTGATTCCGGGGCTTTTACGTCCAGGGCTGCGGCATGCTGCAGGTATTCTATTGCCCGTTTTTCATGCCTGCCTTCTCCGAGGGCATCTGTTACGAAGGCGTTCCCCCCCACAAAGTAGTGGGTATAAACATGCTCCCTTTCCGGGCCGTTTGAGGCAGCTTTTCCCGGATTTGCTTCATATTCGACAATCCCGGGGGTCATGTGGCAGTCCTGGCACTGGACTCCTTCTTCCGAGTACGGGCTTTCTTTCCACTCCGTGTAGGTGGCGGCAAGGGTCAGGTTGTTGGCAGGGTGGTAGATATTGTGGCACATCCCGCAGTATTCGGATTGTGTATAGAATTCGTGGGCTTCGACTTCATGGGAAGGAGGCTCGGCGTCTGTCCTGCGGCCCCACTTCACATCTCCGGGGTCAAGCACATAGGGGGCGTTTCCTATCCCTTCGCTTTCAGTGACAGCGTGGCAGAAATCGCACTGGACTCCTTCTTTTGCGACCTCACTCAGGCCCGCACCGTCAAGGGGCGGGATTTCTTCAGAGACAATCCCTATGGGAGTGTGGCAGCGGGAACAAAATCCTGCAGGGAGCCCTTCCGCTTCTGCAGCATTGCCGTATTCCTGCAGCATTGCCTGATAAAAGAAATCTTCATCGGAGTTCGAGTGCATGGACCCGTCCCATTCCCCGAAAGAGTTTCCATGACAATTGGAACAGAGTCCTGACTTAGAAAACTGGTCCGCCTCAAAATCTCCGGGCTCGCTCTGCTCCGCAGCCGCGGGGAATGTCCCTGCGAGTCCTGCAATAAAAAAAAAGGTAAGTAAAATGGTAATTAGAAGTCCCGGCTTTTCCACCGTCATTCCCCCTGCATGGTTTCCTGTATAGTTTTTCAGGTTTTTCAGGCTTCCCAGGAACACTTCCTGCCTTCGCCTTCCTCTCCGGACATGACCTCTATTTTCCTGTCTGCCTCCCAGAGCCCGTGGATGTTGCAGTGTTCCCGGGCGTACAGGGTCGTGATCACGGACTTTTCTCCGCACTCTCCGCAGATGTTCACTCCGTGTACAGTGCAGGTTTCAATTTCTTTGATGGCTACCAGGGCCTCATCAGCTTCTACCCTGAAAGTGGTCCGGGCATTCTCATCGGAAGGCGACAGTTCTTTGCGCCCGACTAGCTTGTTGCGCAGGTAGAGCTCAACCCATTCGATGTAGTGTTTTTCCTCCATCACATGGGGGATGCTGCCCACGGTAATAGTGACCTCGAAGGGCTCTCCTGCAATCACGGTTTCGGGAGCTTCGATAATAGGTACGTGTTTCTTTTCGCCTTCGGTCAGGTTTTCAGGGTCAACCGGTTTGTTTACTTTTTCTTCAGCTGCAATTTCGGCCATGGTTTTTTCTCCATTTTATTTTTTATTTTTTATTTTCTATTTTTTATCTTGAGAATTCTACTTTTTCATGCTACAGTTTCAGTTTTCACTTTTATCTTTTGTTATTTTTCGGAGTGTAACCGGGGGAATCCATGGGTGGACGCAAAGTCCTGAAGATCCGGGATGTAAAGCAAGCCTGGGTTCGTAAACGTGGTCTGGAATCCATGGGTTGATGAAAAGTCCGGAAGGTCAGGGTGGGGACAGTTTCCACTATCCCATAGTATATCCCATACCTCCGTTTTTCCAGGGCTTTTTTTATCTGCGCCCTGTAAGCAAATGTCCCCTGAAGCAGGCCCCAGCTGGAAAACTTGCCGTGACCAACAGTGGAAGCATTACAGGAACTGCTTGCTTCTTGCTTTTCCGGCCTGCTCTCGCAAAGAGTGCTACTTTTCAATTTCTGCGGACCAATCTTCCCATTATTTCCCCATTTATATCCAAATTAATGTCCGCATTCAGATCCGTGTTTATTTCCACGTTTCTTATTCTTCAGCTTACTTTTAAGGTAATATACTTCTCCCGAATCCCGTGGGTGTTGCAGCGTTCTACAGCTCTCAATTCTGCTTCCTTGACTGCGAAGTCGCTGTCGATATCCACTTTAAAGGTGGATTCGACTTTTTCCTGGGACGGGGATAGTTCTGCTCTTCCTGCCTGTTTGCCCTGGAGGTAGAGCCTGACTCACTCGATGTAGTGCCTTTTTTCCATCGGGTGTGGGGTCTCTCCTATCACCACGTTTACTTCTATCGAGCTTTTTCCTTTATTTTAACAGCTTCAGAGCTTCCCTGCATGCTGAGATTGCGGGAGCTCCCGAAGTTATGAAGATGACGTCCATGGTTTCCATGATCTCTTCTTTGGTGGCTCCGTTATTGAGAGCATTTTTCATCTGGGACATGGTACAGGCTTCGCACTGTTTAGAAGCCACAACAGCAAGAGCCATCAGGCTCTTCACCTTTGCCGGGAGAGCACCGTCAGACAGGAGTTTCTTGTTACAAACTCCGTATTTGTGCACGAACCTGGGATCAATCTCTTTCAGGGTTTCCAGGATCCCCGGGGTAAACCCAATCTTTCCTCCCATCTCTTCGAGTAACTTTTCTGCTTCTTCTGGCATTATACTTACCTCCACTCGATTTTAAGTATTAAATGCAAAATTATTAATTACTATTTATTTAATCAATATATAGGTTCTCCGGTGGTATGCCCCCCGGGTGTTCTATTCTTCTTCAGGTCCCCTCTCCGGAGGTCGTCTCCTTTCCAATTATACACAGAAACCTTCTTCGAGAATAGTATCGACACATTCCTTACACAGCATCCTGGGCAGAGGTTTCTTTAGCGTCTTGTGGGCCAGCGGATAACCTCCTCCCTTCAAAGGCACATCAATTTCCTTGACGTGGTCCATACATACGCCTTTTCCGCATACGATGCAGATACTCACAGCTTCAGTATCTTTCCCTTCCTCGTCACAGTCATAACACTTCAGCATCAAATCACCTCTAAGGACTTCCTGTCTTAACAAACCTCGTCAAACAGGCAGTTTTCCTTCAGCGCTTCATGGCAGGGAACACAGACAATCCTTTTGATGTGTTCGATGTCTGGCTTCAGCTCCATCGGATAGTCCCCTTCCCATACCGGGGTTTCCTCATAGATCAGATGGTCCTTGCAAACCCCTCTCCCGCATGCGATACAAACCCCGACGGCATCCGTGACCTTGCCTTCTTTGGCGCATTCATAGCATCTCATCGCTTTTCCCCTGATTAAAAAGTTCTTTCCAATTTCAGACACTTACAGATTTAAATGGTCTACTGAATATGTTTTCAATCATACCAATCTTTAGATAGATCTGTTTTTCAATCCAATCAATCTTTAGATGGATCTGTTTCCAACTAGACCCGTACTTTAAAGGTAATTTATCTTTGTGAACGATTTAAGAGCAATTTTCCACATAATAGTGTCAAGAGTGTCTCAAAATATTTTTTACTTCAAGATAATTCCTGTAGTGAATGATTCCTGTAGTGAATGATTCCTGTAGTGAATGATTCCTGTAGTGAATGATTCTTATGGAGACACTACTCTATGCGGGCTCTCATACCTCTAATTTTCCGGACAGATTTAATCGCTTACGGAAAGTTCACTCTTCTTCTACACGGGTCATGTCCTGCCCGCAGCAGACGAGAGTTCCGCCTCCGGCTTTTGTTACGACCACTTCGTTACCGCAGATTTCACAGCGGTATTTTTCCCCTACAGCCGAAACAGCCATGGTCCTTTCACCCCCTTCATCTTTTATTTCCCCTGAGTTT
Organism: uncultured Methanosarcina sp.; assembly: GCA_965601435.1. Classification (GTDB taxonomy): domain Archaea; phylum Halobacteriota; class Methanosarcinia; order Methanosarcinales; family Methanosarcinaceae; genus MTP4. Next base: position 63,812 of record CBFCWE010000002.1, on the reverse strand, counting down.
ATATTTTCCGGAGGCATTCCAGCAGGTTTTTCCCCTTGCCCAGTTTCCTGCCCCCTGTGCCCGTTAACAGGCAAATAATCCATATATAATTAATCCGTCTTCGTATTTAATTGTAAGGATTTTTTTGGAAGTTGTGGGGAGAAGTCTTCTTACCAGTTATTTTCTTTTCAGGAATTTTAACGTCAAATTCCTTGTTCCTTTTTATTCTCAGATATAAGTTTTTCCCGTCGGGAATAATCTTTTTTTTGGAATTTTGATGTTTTTAAGGCTTTACCCTGAGGGTATTTACCCTTCCGTTTATCGAAAAGTTCTGCTCTGGCAAAGGTTTTTAAAGGCCGTCAATCTTTTTTTTAAGCAGGGGCTGTTGAAGAGTTTTCGCTAAGGGAAATTGTTAAGTGATATAATTTTTATAACCAACTTTGTATATTATCCCTTTAATACAGTTAAATATATATAGATTCTTAAATACAGTTATGTGAATTCTAGCCCAAAGAATTATAATTAATATCTATTATACTAGGCATTAATTATAATTTTAAAGATATTTTATATTCGGTTAAATGGAAACGCAGTCATTTTAGCTAATTAACAACAATTAAGGAGTTATCAAATATGAAGTTCGGAATTGAATTTGTACCGAGCGATCCAGTTTTAAAGATCGCAACTTACGCAAAGCTTGCAGAAGAACAGGGATTCGACAACGTCTGGATCACTGACCACTATAACAACCGTGATGTTTATACCACTCTTGCCGTGCTTGCTCTGAACACCAACAGCATCAAGATCGGTTCCGGAGTTACCAACTCCTACACCAGGAACCCCGCAATCACAGCATCCAGCATCGGTGCAGTTAACGAAATTTCCGGCGGCAGGGCTATCCTGGGTCTGGGTCCTGGAGACAAGGCAACCTTCGACGCAATGGGTGTCGAGTGGGTTAAGCCCCTCGCAACCACCAGGGAAGCCATTCAGGCCCTCAGGGGTTTCTTCGCAGGTGAGAAGGTCTCCATGGACGGAGATGTAGTCAAGTTCGGCGGCGCAAAGCTTGCATTCAAGACCGGAAACATCCCCATCTACATGGGTGCCCAGGGTCCCAAGATGCTCGAGCTTGCCGGTGAAGTGGCTGACGGTGTCCTGATCAACGCTTCCCACCCCAAGGACTTTGAAGTTGCCGTTGAGCAAATCAAGAAGGGTGCCGCAAAGACAGGCCGCGACCCCGCTGAAGTTGATGTGACCGCATACGCTTGTTTCTCCATTGACAAGGACCCTGCAAAGGCTGTCAGCGCCGCAAAAGTAGTAGTTGCATTTATCGTTGCAGGTTCCCCTGACCTTGTCCTTGAACGCCACGGCATCCCTGTCGAAGCTAAGGGCCAGATTGGTGAAGCCATTGCTAAGGGAGACTTCGGAGCCCTTATGGGCGGCCTTGTTACCGACCAGATGGTCGAAGCTTTTGCTATCTGCGGAACTCCCGAGGATTGCATGCAGAGGATCCGGGACCTTGAAGCCATTGGCGTAACCCAGGTCGTTGCCGGTTCCCCGATAGGTCCTAACAAGGAAAAGGCAATAAAGCTTATAGGGAAAGAAATCATTGCAAAGATGTAATTTTTTCCATTACATCTTTTAATAACATTTTGAAAAACGTTTTATATCACTTTGAAAAACCTCCTGCCCATAAGGGCAGGAATATCAAGGCATTGGAGGTAACTAATTGCCACCAAAAATTGCAGAAGTCATTGAAAATGACGTTTGCGCAGCCTGTGGGGCATGCGAGGCCGTATGCCCTATCGGGGCTGTTACCGTGAAGAAGGCGGCAGAAATTCGAGATCCGAACGACCTGTCCCTGTATGAAAAAGGGGCTGGATACCAGGTTTGTGAAGGCTGCTTTACATGCGGCAGGGTCTGTCCCGTAGTTGACGGTTTCATCGATGATGAACTTGCAAACGTGCGTAGTTTCTTTGGCGCAAAGGCCAAAGATTCCGTAGGAAGCCAGGACGGTGGAGTATCCACTGCCTTGCTGAAGGCTCTCTTCAGGAAAGGTGAAATCGACTGTGCTGTCGGGATTGCCAGAAATGAGAACTGGGAACCTGAAGTGGTCCTGATTACAAGTGCTGAAGACGTGGACAAGACCAGAGGGACCAAGTATACCTCGGATCCCGTACTTACGGTTCTCAGGGAAGCTTTTGAGAAATACGACCGGATTGCAATAGTAGGCGTGCCCTGCCAGACCCATGCGGCAAGTTTGATCCGGGAAAATGTTAACGAAAAGATCGTGCTCATCATCGGGCTGCTCTGTATGGAAAGTTTCCACCATGATGTGATGCTCGATAAGATCGTCCCCGAGATCCTGCAGGTCAAAACCGAAGACATCGTAAAGATGGAATTCACCAAAGGTAAGTTCTGGGTCTACACAAAAGATGAAGAAGTCCATTCCGTGGCCATCAAGGAAATTGCAAAGTTTGCCAGGAACCCCTGTCACAACTGCTGTGACTACACCTCGGTCTTTGCCGACATTTCCGTAGGTTCGGTTGGTGCTCCTGACGGTTGGAACTCGGTCTTCATCCGGAGTGAAACAGGTGAGAAGTACTTCAACATGGTCCGCGATGAATTTGAAATCAACGAAGACCCGAAGCCTGGCCTGGATCTTGTCGAAAAGCTTATTGGCATGAAGCGCAAGGGCAATACCGAACATTTCCTGGAAGTCTGCGAAAAATTCAGTTTCGAGACCGGCATCCGCAACGAAACGGTCTGACACTGAAAATTTTTACGCTGAATGTAGAGACAGACCGGGAAACAGGCTGGGCAGAACAAAAAATCCATACAAATTCAGAAAGGAGATCCGGGATGATGCGAGCCTTTTACATCGGACGATTTCAGCCGTATCATTTCGGGCACCATAAAGTGATCACGCGGATAGCAGAGGAAGTGGACGAACTGGTCATAGGGATCGGAAGTGCTCAGAAAAGCCATGATCCCAACGACCCTTTCACAGCAGGGGAGCGGGTGCTTATGCTCCACAATGCCCTGGAAGACCTCAGCATCCGGCATTACATTCTCCCCATCGAAGATGTAAGGTATAATTCAATCTGGGTCCACCACGTTGCGGCCAGAACCCCCCGCTTTGACGTGGTGTACTCGAACAACCCTCTTGTAATTCAGCTTTTCAGGGAAGCCGGTTTTTGCGTCAAGGAGTCCCCTCTTTACGTCCGGGAAACATTTTCAGGCACCGAGATCCGGAAACTAATGATTTCCGGAGATGAGTGGAAACACCTGGTCCCGAAACCCGTTTCTGAAGTCATCGAGGAAATCGATGGGGTAACCCGTCTTCGGAATGTGGCGAAAAGCGATGATAACTCTTCTTTGTAATTGTTTTTCTTCTCTATAACTCCCTTTTTCAGGTTTTTGCCCGGTATTTTCTTTTCAGGGAACCGAGTCTATCCAGTCAAGGGATCCGGGCCTGAATTTTTCCATCTCTTCTTCTTCTTTTTCTTTTCCGCTCGCCAGGCAATCTATGATTTTTTCCACATCCCCTGCGGTTTCTTCCGCCGTCCTGCCCGTGGTGTTCACTTCAAAAACCTTTTCACACCATTCGTCGGCTTCAACAAGGATCAGGTCAATAGCTTCGGCTTCTGCATTCTCATTTATTTTCTCTTCTGAATAGCCGCGCTTTTCAAGCCTTTTTTTCAGCTCTGGAGGATATGTCCTCAGCACGATAACGGTGTCTGCTATATGGTGGGAGAGGTGGCTTTCAAGGATGAAGATTTCTTCGTTATTGTGGCTTTCATCCTTTTTGTGGCCTTCATCCTTTTCGTTTTTTTCAGTTTCAAGGATTTCTTTCAGGCGCACCCTGACAAGTTCCATATCCGCAATAACGGCGTCCCTTTTTTCATCGACTTCTGAATAGAGTTTTTCTTCTTTAATCAGGTCATTGAGGTAGATGACTTTCCATCCCCTGCGTTTTTCCAGAAATTTGCCAACGGAAGTTTTTCCCGTGCCCGGAGTGCCTGTAAGTCCTATGAGCATGGAGGAGGAAATGGAACTTATGTCAGTTATACTTAATGCCGGCCGTGAAGGATCCGGTTGCCAGGAGTCCCGGAGGTAGAGGCTCTGAAGGAAATCCAGGCTGAATTTGTCATTCAGGTTGTTCCGGATTCTGGATGGGCTTTTCTTCCTCACTCCCTCCTTTTGTTCATCCTATCATTTGTTAGTTTTTTATTCATTTTTTGTTCATCAGTCTGTTAATTTTTCCCTTTTTACCAGCCCCTCCTCTCCAGCACCGTGACTATCCCCAGGTACCCGTCAACTGCCAGGTAGTCCCCGTTTTTTATGAGTTTTGTTGCATCCGGGACGCCTGTTACGCAGGGGATGCCGTACTCCCGGGCAATTATTGCCCCGTGGATCAGCATCCCTCCTCTCCGCTCCACGATTGCGGAGCAGAGGGGGACGATAAAGGTCATGTTGGGGTCCACGGCATCGCAGACAAGAACTTCTCCTGCCTTGATGTCATAGAGGTCGGACTCTTGCAGGATGACCCGGGCAGAGCCCTGTGCTGTCCCGGGGCCCGAGGGATTTCCAAGGAGCTGCCTTGGCTTCAGTTTTTCTTCGGTTTTTTCAGTTTTTTCGGGTTTTCCCGGAGATTTTTTCCATTCGAAGGGGTATTTGGGGTTTTTGAGGGTTTTTATCATTTTTTCTGTTATTTCTTCTATTATGGGTTCCAGATTTGGAAGTTTCTCAATTTCCGGGAGATCTGCTTCTTTCAATCCTCTTCTTTTAAGCCTTTTTTTCCCTTCAAGGAGGACCCTTTTAAGTTCGGCTTCAATTTTTCCGAGGTAAATATTGTCATCGTCCCGCAGGCGGTAACTTGCACGTCCCAGGTCCAGGAGTTCGGCAGCAAACTGTTTTTTTTCGCTTTCGAACCGGGAAAAAAAGTTCTCTTTCAGCTTCCGGATTCGGTCCGGTTCTTTTGCTTTTACAGGAGATGCAGGAGGTTGAGACAATGGAGGTCTGGAAGCCATTTCAACCAGCAGCCTGACAAGGCCTTCTCTCGCGGCGGAACTTTCTGAATAGCTTCCTCCGTACTCTGAAATAAAGGCATCAAGTTCTTTCCCGAGCTCGGGGTCCGGGGTGAAATTTTTTGCTTTTTGGAGAAGAGCCGGGGCGTTTCTCAACTTCCCTGCCATTTTTTCGAGTTTCCGGTTGCGCTCAAGGCTCAACATGCCGGTGCCTGAGAGGAGGTCTGCAAATTCATAGGGGTCTTTCGGGTCCACAGTTTCATTGTAGACCTGCCCGAAGAGCCGGGCCCCGTGAGCAAAGGGGATAAACTCATTCCAGTAGATGTCATGCCATTTCCGGTAAATTCCTGCCCTTCTTTCGATTTCGTCTGCAAGGGTGCTTTCCGTTAGCAATGACAGCTCTTCTTTTTCCAGTTCCCGGGCTTCGGCCTGCATTGCAGGGATATGCTTTCCCTCGATGGTTTCCCGAAGTTCTTTCAGGTTCCCGAAACTGCGCCGCAGACTCAGGTACCAGAGCCTTTTTTCGTCCCTGTCTTCCCCCACGAGGGTGGTGATGGGCCTGGATTGGAGTGTATAAAGGGTATTGTTGCGAATGGTCCATTCCACGTCTTGAGGTTTTCTTTTACCTTCTCGGCTTCCGAATAGAGTTTCCGCTTTGAGGGTCAGGTTGAAGACTTGCGTGACTTCTTCCTGGGTAAGGGGGGAGGTTTCTTTCAGGTTTTCGGGGAGTTCCCGGAGCTCGGTGCCCTCTTCGGTTCCGAAAACCCCCTGGTCCCTCTCTACATGGTAGTGTTTTTTTATGTTTCCGGATTTCCTTTCGAGGACCCAGTGGTCCGGCTCAACCGTGCCATCCACAAGGCCTTTGTTCAGCCCGTAAACGGCTTCAACAAGAGCTTCAGATGCGTCTTCCGGGTTCATTCCAAAAGCCACGCCGGAAACCCTGCCTTCCACGATTTCCTGGATTAGCACTGCCATTGCGCTTTTAAAAATGTCCAGCCCCATCTCTTTCCTGTAAAGCAGGGCTGAATCCGACCAGAGGGAGGCCCAGACCAGGCGCAGATGTCGGAGTACGGCCTCTGCCCCCCGCACGTTTACGTATGAGGCATGGACTCCTGCAAAAGAGGTTTTTGCGGAATCTTCCCCCGGTGCCGAGGAGCGGACAGCAACCGCTTTTTTTCCGAAGTACCCGGATATTTCTTCTTCAAGTTCCTTTTCCATCCCTGGAGGAAAAGGAGTTCGGGCAAACATGTGCTTGATTTTTTCCGAGAGGTCCCAGAGTTCCTCCCAGCGCATTTCCTCGAAAGGTTTTCGGTCCAGTTCAAGGAGGGTCCTGCCCCGAATGCCTGTCCTGTCAACGTACTCGTTGTAAGCTGCAGTGCCTATGCAGGCTCCCCGGGGAACATTTATACTTCCTTTGCTCCCTTCTTTCTTCAGAAACCCGAGGGCTGAAGCTTTTCCCCCGCAAAGGTTTCCGGTCTTTTCAACTTGTTTTTTTTCGGCATTTTTTCCTGTCGTTTCCCGGATTTCCCGGATCTCCTCGATAGGAATAAGCCACTTTCCCGTAGTTTAACCCCCCTTTATTCGGATTCGTCGGGAACTTTTCGATAAATTCGAAACGATAAATTCGAAATGATTCCCTGCCACCGATTAAAAAATGTATCCAGGATGCATTCCTGAATAACTTATGCCTTAACTTCCACAACGTGCTGGAAATGGTTTACCACGATGTATTTTTCGACATTGACTTTCAGGAATGCGTTCGTGGGCGAGTGCAGGAAATCCACCATGTGCGGGTGTTTCATGAGGTAAATATTTTCCATAATATTGAGTTCGAATTCCTCTATCGGCTCAACCTTCCCAAGAACGGTCACAGCCATAGCGTCCCGGAAGTCCTCAAGTATGTTTTTACGGTTGTCAATAAGCAGGGACACCGAAGGGGTTGCCGAAAGGTTTGCGTATTTCCGGGTTGCTTTCGTGGTTGAAAAGAGCAGGTATTTCAGCTTCTCATCCGAAGCAAAGGCTACAAGGCTGACGTAGGGTGTTCCTTCCCCCTGGGTTGCAAGGACTGAAAGGGGCTGGGATTCAAAGAGCTTCCTCAGTTCCTCGAGGAGCTTTGTTCTTTCAAGCCCTTTACTCTCTACCGGAACTTCCCCTTCCTGAACTTCCAGTTCATGGGGAAGAAGGGATGCAATTTCATCATTCATAATCAACACTCTTTTCCTTATCGCTACCTTTCAATTCTCTTTCCTGCGCTATTACTTCTGCATCGTTACTTTGCATCGTTACTTTTCATTGTTACTTTGCATTGTTACTTTGCATTGTTACTTTGCATTGTTACTTCTGAATTGTTTCTTTCTTCCGCACTGTTTTTTTCTTTTTCTGGATTCCTTTTCTCAAGCTTTGCCTGTAATTGCTGCAGGTCTCTTCTCTCTTTCCGGAATCCCGTTTAATTCTTCAAGGTTCCCACAACCGGATAGTCTTCAAAGACTTCCGGGCCGTGGGGTGCTTCGTCGTTCATGCTCTCCGAGAGGTCCTGTCCGGCATCGTGGAGACCCTGGTGGTTTCCGTCTTCCCAGAGGTAACTATCTGAAACGTCGTAGACCTTCCCCTCGTAGGCAACGTACATTTTCCCGTCTTTTCCATTGTATTCGGAAAGCTCTTCGGGTGTAAATTCTTTCATTTTCCATATCCCCCTATTTATTTTTGCATACAGAATTGCTTGTTACATAACTGGTTGTTACATAACTGGTTGTAGCTCTATTCTTAGTTATATTTGTAATTGTAGTTTTAGCCGTAGTTTTACTCGTGGTTTCAATTGTATTATTATTATTATTATTATACATTCAGCAGTTTCAGCATCTCATTGATCTCTGTTGTCGGGAGCTGGCATTCGTGGTTCTTGCAGACATATGCCGTGGCTTTTCCCCGGATCGGGACCTGGACTTTAGTATATGCAGCCAGTTTTATTATCTCAGGTTCTTTTCCTTCTTCTTCGGGCCTGAAGACCAGCACTTTGTTCGGGATAAAGTAGTTCCGGACTTCTTCAAGCATGTTTTTTGTGTCTGATGCTTCCGGTTTTCCGGCGATTATTACCTCGTATGTGGGGCCGGCCTCAAATTCAAGGGCGGAAAGGAACTGGGTATAGCCTGAAGGGACCTTCCGGATCTGGTTTGAAAAGGCCCGTTCCAGGTTATCTGCCATGTCCTCAAGTTCAGGATCTGCAGTAATGCGGGCAAGGCGCAGGAGGTTTAGCATCTCCACGGAATTCCCGGACGGGATCGCCGCGTCCATGAACTCCTTTTTTCTGAAGATCAGGGCTTCGCTGTCGTCTGCTGTGAAGAAAAGACCTCCCTGGGTCGGGTCCCAGAAGTGTTCCAGAAGTTCTCTGTTCAGGGAGATTGCGGCTTTGAGGTACCTGAGCTTAAAACCGGCTTCGTAGAGTTCCAGAAGGCCATGGATGAGGAATGCATAATCGTCGGTTGTCCCGGAAATCCCGGCACCCCCATCCCTGTACCTGTGAAGCAGCCTCTGGCTGGGGCTATAGAATGTATTCAGAATGAAGTCCGCGGCTTTTTCGGCAGCTTCCAGGTACTTTTTTTCTCCGAATGTCTGGAAACCTTTTGCAAGAGCCGCGATCATCAGCCCGTTCCAGTCGGTCAGGATCTTGTCGTCCAGACCCGGACTCTTGCGTTTGCTGCGGGCGGCATAGAGCTTTTCTTTAGCCTTTTTGACCCGGGCTTCGATGTCCGGCTTCGGGACCTCTAGTCTGCTTGCCAGGGTGTCAGTGGACTGGACAAGGTAAAAGATATTAGTCCCGGTTTTCCTGCTCCGGATTTCTTCTTCGAAGTTGCCCTCCTCTTTCAGGTTGAACATCTTTATAATCAGGTTGGCTTCCTCAGGGTCAAGGACTTCCCGGATTTCTTCCAGGGTCCAGAGGTAGTACTTCCCTTCCTCCCCGTCCACGTCTGCATCTTCCCCGCAGTAAAAGCCGCCTTCAGGAGAGGTCAGGTCTCTGAGTACGTAGTCAAGGATGCCTTCGGCCGTTTCCCTGTACAGCTCTTTTCCGGTAACCTGGTAGGTTTCCGTATAAGCAGTCGCCAGGAGGGCCTGGTCGTAGAGCATCTTTTCAAAATGCGGCACCATCCACATGTTATCCGTGGAGTAGCGGTGAAAGCCCGACCCCAGGTGATCGTGGATCCCTCCCTTCTGCATGTAGTGGAGGGTGTGTTCTACCATGTGGAGAGCTTCCGGGTCCCCGCTGCGCCGCCAGTGGCGGAGCAGGAAGGAAATCTTGTGGGGGGCAGGAAACTTCGGTGCCTTTTCGAATCCTCCGAACTCCCTATCAAAAGATCCCAGGAGTTCTTCGTAGGCTTCCTGCAGTATCATTTCCCCCAGGTCTTCACCTGCCGAGTCCGTGATCATGTCCTGAATGGTTGAGGTTATTTTTTCTGCCGAGTCCAGCACCTCTTCGTGCTGGCGTTCCCAGATTTCCCTGATCCGTGGCATCAGTTCCAGCATCCCTGTCTGGCTGAAGCGGGTTTTATTCGGGATATAAGTGCCTGCGAAAAAGGGTTTTTTTTCCGGGGTCATGATGATGTTCAGGGGCCAGCCGCCTCTCCCGAGAATGATCTGGCAGACTGTCATATAGGTGTTATCAATGTCAGGCCGCTCTTCCCTGTCTACTTTTATGGAGACAAAGGCCTCGTTCATGAGCTTTGCAATTTCCTCGTCCTCGAAAGACTCGTGAGCCATCACATGGCACCAGTGGCAGGTGGAGTAACCGATCGAAAGGAAGATAGGTTTGTTTTCCTTCCTTGCCTTTTCAAAAGCCTCTTCTCCCCAGGGATACCAGTCCACAGGGTTATAGGCATGCTGAAGGAGATAAGGACTCTTTTCATGGATAAGGCGGTTTGGATGTTCTTTCTTTTCTTTTCCCATTGCAATTCCCCCTTTTTATTGGGTTCCTATTCCCCTTCGGGCAAGTATCCTGCTTTTCAGGACTTTTAATTTCCTAATACCTCTCCCGGTAAGGATCAGGGGAGCCATTCTTAGCTCCTTTTTACCTGGCAGTTTCACATAATCCTGAAAGTGCTCCCTCCCCGGATCCAAAAGCGCTTCATTTTCCGATTCCCTGATCCCCTGCAGGTGGATCTTGCAGGAATGGGGATCCAACTGTTCAAATATAATATCCGTTCCAACTCCCCCAATTTCACACAGATGATTCGATCCAGTTTTCTATTTCCGGATTCTCAAGGCTTCCACTATCAGGTTTTTGGATAATGTTATGAATAATTATGAGTACTGACTCCGGATAGTTTCATAAATGCCAGTCACTAATGAAATTCTGTTGTCAGCTGAAATCATATTTTTAATGAAATTCTGTTGTCAGCTGAAATCATTTTTAAATGGACTTGTTTTGTTAAATGAGATCACATATTTAATGAAATTATTTTGTTAATTATGTTGACCTCTGGTCCGATTGCTCTCTGTCCCAAAGCCTAAGATATCAATTAATGCCTGAAAAAAATTCGGCTATAAAATCCCCCTTTTATATAGTGATCCCCTGAATATCAATATATCGGTATTTCAGGGGGTTTAGCGATATTTCAATGGATTCAAAGGTATTTTTAGGGTTCAGACTTCTTATTCCTGGCTTTTGGAGTTTCACCGTCTGAAAAGCATTGTCCTCAGGCTGTCAGCGGCTATTGCGGCTCTGTCCGCAACATCACCGATTTTTTCTACGAGAAAAGTCAGGTGGCAGATCCCGGATCCTCCAAAGATCTTTTCGTTCGCGAATATCTTTTTCAAAAGTTCGCTCTCTATAAGGTCCACCTCATGTTCCAGTTTTTCTACCTGGGGGACAAGAGCCAGGGCTTGCCTGATTTTATCTTTATCCGGATTGTTGAAAATTTCGTAGAAACTTGAAACAAGCTTTTCGTAGACCCTGACAGTCTCAAGTGTAGCCCCTGAAAGCCTGAGGAATCCCGTTTTCATGTCTTCAGGGAGGGAATCGGTTCGGAGAGTCAGCCAGTAAGCGGCACTCTGAGCACTGTTCAGGATTTCGTCCTGCTGGTTTAAAAAAAAGAGAAGGTCTTTTGCGTCTACCGGTAGTAGCAGGGAAGACGGAAGGTTTTTCCGGATCTCATGCTTTATCGCATCGGCTTCTGTCTCTATCAGGTCAGCCTCAGAACTTTTAAGTTCCACAAGTTCCATGTTCCCTGAACAGTATGCCCCCACCCCCTCTTTCAATTTCCCGGCTACAAGTACCCCCTTCTCGGCGTGCTCTTTAAACGGGAGTGGAGGCACTTTTGAAAAAGGCCCTAAGAGGAAACGGATTAAATCCCTGTATTTCATATCCTTCGACCCCCCGAAATAAATATGATATATATAAGGAGAATTATGTGCCGGAAAGATATGAACCTTCGCTTTCAGCTCCCCCTCCCTGTAAATTCTTCGAAATTTTTGATTTATTGTAATGATGGTTCTTCAGTTAATCCCCGGGAAGTCCTTCCGGGGATTCTTCAGGAAAATCCCTGTCTTTTTATCGGCCTGAGGTGTCCGAGTTCTTCTAATTTTTCGTCGTATTTTCCGGCTTCGAACATCTTTACGATTTTTGAAGCCCGGACCGAATTTTCCCGCTTCTTTTCGGCTCTCCTCACCTGGTAGATCCGGATAGAACGAAGGAGGTCGATTTTCCGGAACTCGGGCCAGTACGGGGCGCAGAAATAAGCCGCACATTCGCTTCCGTTAGCCTGCCAGGGCAGGAAGTTTGAAACCCGTTCGTCCCCTCCCGTCCTGATGATAAGGTCTACATTCGGGACTGCCAGCCCGGGGGACGGATAAAGGTGGTTTGAGATCAGGTTTTCGCTCACGTCCTCAAGGGAGAGCTCTCCCCTTGAAACCCGACATGCGATTTCCCGCACGGCCTGGATAATGTCCTGTCTCCCGCCGTACGCAATGGCTACGTTGAGGTAAAACCTGTCGTAGTGTTCGGTCGCCTTTTCGATCCTGTCAATTGTCTCGTTCAGGAAATCAGGCAATTTGCTCCTGTCTCCTATAACCCTGACCCGCATTTCCTTTTCATGGGTCCGGGGGTCTTTATAAAGCTTCCAGAACTTCCTATCTATGAGGTTAAAGAGTCCGTCCACCTCCTCCCCGGAACGGTGGAAATTCTCTGTGGAAAAAGCATAAAGTGTAAGCTGAAGCACTCCTATTTCATGGCACCACTCTATCACCTTCTCGGTGGTCTCCGCCCCTATGGAGTGCCCGTAACTTTTTGCCTTCCCGAACTTTCCCGCAAACCTGCGGTTCCCATCCATGATCACCGCGATATGTGCGGGGATCTCCGAGTGATGGATTTCTTTTGCGAGCCTCCGCTCGTATTCCCGGTAAAATACACTGAAAGTCCGGTTTTTCAAAAATCTGAGCCCCACCCTGAAGCCGGAGCGTATTGATCTCATTTTTAAGTTTCTTATGTGTTTTCCCCCTAATATATAAAGCCGGAAAATCTGTATAGTTTATTATCCCTTTATGTACTCCACTACCCTTTTTCATTCAATGTATTTAACATTTCTTTTGGTAGGGTTTCTCTACAAAAATAAAGTGCCATTATCCTAAATTCTGCATCGAAATTCGAAACACTTTATTTGAATTACTTTTTTAATTCCTGTTCTATCTCTTTTAATCTTTTCTTTTAAACTCCCTTTTAACTTCTCTTTTAAATTTTTTCATTCTAAAGACAAACTAATTATGACCTTTTTGAAGCCGAGCAGAACTCCGGCAGAATAAAATAAGAAGCTCAAAGAAATTTATACAAAAAAGAATGAAAATAAGGGGCAATAAACCCCGGTAAAAGGAAAGTAATCAAGTTTGGTTCAGTAGTTTTCAAGCACGGAGCCGACGATAGTTTTATAAGTATTTTTCAGGGAGTAAACGTTGTGGTCTCCTGTAACATTAATGCTCAGGATTCCTAATCTCGTGTTCATTAGCCCGACCATGGCCGACACCCCCCGGTAGCTTACCTCAAATTCCCCGCTGTCAAGGAACTCATAAACTTCACCGGTGGTGAACTTGTCTCCGGTCAGGAAGAGATTGAGCACAACCTTGCGTATCCCGCTCTCGTCCCTGCCGAGATACTTAATCAATCTCGCTCTTACCCTTTCTTCCGTAGTCTGCAGTTTCTGACACCTCAGTTAATGATAAATTAGAATTATTATTGGTACTGGATTATATTATATGTTACTATTTGATTCTTAGGTATAAAGGTATGCGACCTGCTTTTCAGGGCAATGAGAATCGAATATCCTATATCCTTATCGTTTATATATTTTAGGATTACTTTTTGAGGATTGGTTACATTAAAGTATAATATTGGTCCATGTTGTCAAAATTAAAAATAAGGACGTTCCAGATTTTAGCAGGTTATAGGGCATCCGGGGTACAGGTTAATTTTGATATTTTTCTCTCAAGAACTCTAATGGTCATAAAGTAATTTAAAATCTAAAAAAGCATTAATTCCGTTCTTATTTTTTTCACCCGGCAGCATGATTGGTAAAAATGTTATTCTATATTTTAAACAGGTCCCCTGCAAAATCAAAATTCAGCAAGTCGTTTTCTTTTCCGTTCCTTTTTACGTCAATTCTATTTCTTTAAATAAGCTTTCTTATTTCCGTTATTATACCCGGTCGTCATGACTTTTTCAGAAACGTTTTTCAGGAACTCGGTTTCCAAAACTATTTACTTATTTTTAACCATTACTTATTATTAAAGTGTGAAAACGCAAATTTGGTACATTACAGTTTTTCATGGAGTCAGACTCTTCTGAGCAGTTTCCTGAATTATTTCCCCGGTTGGGTCTAATTGACCGTTTTTAAGGTGCAGGCGCCGCTCAATAATTAATAAGTTCGGCTGGGTATAAGCTTTTGTGGGAGAAACTTTGTTTATACATATGGGGTTAGTGGGTCTGCAATGTTAATTTTCGGGCATATCATTTTTACGATTGGAATTTTCTTCATGCTTGAGCGTATTCTTCCGCCACTCAGGGGCAGGCTTGATTGCCGTTACATAGCTTTCGGAGCCCTGCTGCCGGACATTCTGGATAAACTGGTCGGCAGGGTAATCTTTGCCGAGGACCTCGCAAATGGACGGCTTGTCGGGCATACTCTCGTGTTCTGTCTTTTTATTGCATTGCTGGGTTATTACCACTACGAAAGGAGCAGGGATACAGGTGTGTTCCTTATATCGGGAGCCTGTTTTTTCCACCTGCTTGAAGACCGCATGTGGAATGCTCCCTATACCTTTTTCTGGCCGGCTTTTGGTTGGGAATTCCCTGTGGGCTGCTATTACGGCGGGGTGCTGGATTATTTTCTGAACCTGGCCAGGATCGGTTATGTCCCTTCTCTTTGCCCCTGTTTCATTTCCGAATTTATCGGATTCATCATAGCGGTAATCATATCTGGAATTTATCTAAGGCACAGGTTAACTCATTGATTTGCAGGTACTTGCGTTTATAGGAGTCTTAACAGATATTTTATCGCGGATATCTCGTGAACAAGCATGCAAACTGAATATTTAAAGACAACCTCTTTCATTAATCCGGAACACACTCTCCCGGAGAACATTCCCGATTTATGGGGGCAGAATGATATACTTATCTTCCTGGTTGACCTGGACGATTACAGCACGTTGTGTACTGAACACCTTGACGATATGGAAATGGAAAGTCTTGGGAGATTAAAAACCGGGTATTTCAGGAAAAGGTACATTATTTCCAGAATGGTCCTTAAATATATTCTGTGCAACATTCTTAAAGGACAGTCCGTCTCCGATATGGCTACTTATAAGGACAAATGCGGAAAAGTCCGTGTACGCAACCATGAAGAATTACATGTCTGCATCTCATATACTGAAAATATTGTCGCCCTTGCAGTATCAACGTTTGAGCTTGGGGTTGATATTGAGGTTATAAAAAAGCGGTCTCTTACGAATATTTCTAAATACCTGAATAAAACAACTTTGCAAACCGACAAATCCGTAAATTGTCTTGATCTTTTAACGACCTGGACCCTGAAAGAAGCGCATTGCAAGTTTTCGAATAAAAGTATTTTTTCTACTTTTTACAGGGAATTGGATCTTAATAACGTCAGTCATTCAAGCTATATTATATACAACGAATACATACTTTCTCTCATTACTTCTGAAGGCTGGCATACGATCAATATAAGCCTCCTCGAGAAAATAGTCCATGAAACTTAACCTCTCTATGAGAACTTAACCTCTCTATGAGAACTTAACTTCTCTATAGGAACTTAACCTCTCTATGAGAATTGGTTCTAACCTTAGAACTGCAATTTTTGGAGCCTCCTTTCTGACCTATTCATGTTCGTACCCTATTCATGTTGATAATGGTGTGTTCAAATTACATGAGAAAACAATACTTATTGAATTCCTGGAGTAATCTTTTTCTTCTTATATTCGGCAGGTCGACATAATACTTTAAAAATTTTTCCAGATGCCGTTTTTGAATTAACAATCTCTAAATGAAACCATTTGATAACGTTTACATATACTTGGTATCTCGGTTCATATATAAGTAAGAGCATGTGTATGGAATTTTCAGATATTGAATGTAATTTCTGAGATAAGGCGAAAAACGGCATCGGAAATAATTATTCAGAATATGAAAGCTACCTGCCGAAAGCAAGTTTCTTTCTTATTCCCTGAGTTTTGCGGAGGGTCTGCGCAGAACCTTTTATAAAGGGATGTCTTTAAACTTTTCAAGAAACATTGTTTCTCACTCCTTTTAAGAAATTTTATTTCAATGTCCTTTTATTTTATGGGGTTATTTAGCACTTGCCGATATCTGGCTATAGATGCTTTTCCACACAGACAAAAATCATCAAAAAAATAGTTGGAATTTAGCATCTCAAATAATTGATGAAAATTCTACTGTCATGGCGAACTGTTCTGGGGTGCAGTTTTTCATGTTTGAGATTATTGAAACATGACATATTCGATATTTGGGGGATAGGGGTATAAGTTTATAACTAGAAGTCTCACCGGGGTTGCTGTTTATCCTTCTAGCTTTTGATAATAAGTTGTAGTAGAGACTGTTGCTAAATGAAAAAGGTGAACAATTTAATAATTAACATGGTCATATGCCATGGGGGGACAATAAAATAAGTGGCACGGTTAAGACCTGGTGAACAATATAATTAGTGACATGGCTTAAGATACGGGGAACAATATAATAGGTGACGTGGCTAATAAATGAGGGATAATATATATAATTCTGACTTACCTGACATGTTTTCTAGAAAATAACCTTTTTTAGCTATCGTTTTTGGATTATTGCCCTAAAATCCGCAATTATTATCTCAAGAACCTTCGGGAAATGAAAGTTGGAAGCTTTTGATGAAGTCACGAGGGTGGAATGTGTGGGGCATTTCAAAAACACACGTTTGAAAACCAGGGCAGTTTTTCAGAGAAAACGATATTAGAAACAATTGTGAATATTGAAAAGACATCTGCATAAATTGGGATAATTGACACGGGGAACAATATCACAAATGATATGGGGGACAATATGAATAATTTATATGAGAATCAATATAAATAATTGAAAATACGTAAATACTAATGGGGATTACTCAAATATTTACGGGGATATTAGCACGATGATATACTGAAATGTATACTACTCATGTTGTTTTATCCACTATATGATATTAGGGGGGTTAAGGTCGAATGGAACATATAAAGAATGACATACTTGATTATCTGATAGATAATTCTTTTATGGACGCGAACATTGGCTTGAATGATGCCGATTCTCTCACCCAAAACGGCATCATGGATTCGATTGGGCTGCTTGAATTGATGGACTATATCTGTGAAAAATATGCCATAGAAGTTCCCGAAGATATGCTGACGCCGGAAAATTTTGACTCACTGCAGGGGATCACTAACCTGATTGTCAAACTGGTGAAGTGAGATATATGAGAATCGATGCTTATATCGCGGCATATGCTAGAAAAACTCCTCAGCAAATCGCTCTCGAAGAAGGCAAAAAATCCATCTCCTACAGCTGTCTCGATGAAGATATAGATACTATTGCTTCGTCTATGGGGGACTTTGGGCATTGCAGGTTTGCAATCCTGGCAGAGTCAGGCATACAATATATAAAGATTCTCATGGCAGTATACCGGTCAGCCAACATCGCAATACCTCTTCCGATCGAATTCCCAAAATTCAGTCTGGAGCAAATTCTTGATAATGCCCACGTCAATAATATAATTGCAACAGAGGCACAGTACTCAA
The DNA here is from genome assembly GCA_965601435.1 of uncultured Methanosarcina sp. Lineage (GTDB taxonomy): Archaea > Halobacteriota > Methanosarcinia > Methanosarcinales > Methanosarcinaceae > MTP4. Next base: position 46,488 of record CBFCWE010000002.1, on the reverse strand, counting down.
GATATGGTGAGGACTTTTTTGGGCGTTTTGGAACGGTTGTTGTTGTTTCAAATGACACTTCAGTAAAGACCCTGCGTAAAAATATAGTAAATGAGGTCAACAATCCGGAACTGAGGCTGGTGTTGTACACGTCCGGCACGACAGGCACTCCAAAAGGAGTTATGTTAAGTGATCGAAACCTGGTAGCAAATGCAGAATCGATTATCGAGGTTCTCGGCATAAGTTCCGGTGATAAGGGCGCACTGGTAATATCTCCACACCACGCTTTTGGTAATTCCATAATAGATTCCCACCTGATGGCCGGGGGGGCTGTCAGAATCGGAAGCATGAATTTTATGGAATCTACATTCAGCCTGATTGAATCGGGGGTATCCGTATTCTACGGAGTGCCAAGTACTTATCGGATCCTTCTCCGCTATCCAGAGAGGTTCAAAAAGGCATTTGAAAATGTCAGGACTGCCGCATCCGCAGGTGGAGGAATGGACGCATTAACCGTGAAAGAGATAAACGAGTTGAGTCCCTGTACGGTGATTCTACCGATGTATGGCCAGACTGAAGCCACAGCACGTCTGGCCTACCTGCCACCAGAGGACGTGGCCGAGTTCGTTGATTCTATAGGCAAGCCGATTCCCGGCGTTATGCTTGACGTATTCGACGATGAAAGCAGGTCAGTAGGGCCGAACATAAGAGGTGAACTGGTTGCCAGGGGCGAGAATATTCTACTAGGTTACCTGGACGACGAGCTTGCCACTGAAAAGAAGCTCATAAATGGGTGGATGCACACTGGGGACCTGGCACAGAAATTGCCCAACGGTTATTTCAGGCTGCTTGGCCGCAAGGACGACCTCATTAAAATAGGCGATCACCGCGTGAATCCGAGGGAAATTGAAAAACACATAGAGAATAACACTGAGGTTTCCAGGGTTTTTGTCGTACCGGTTTCCCACGAGCTTATGGGGACTGCGATCAGCCTCATGGTCATCCCGAGGGAAGGGACAGAAGTTGATGCTCTTTTTTCATTCTGCCGGAAAAATTTGCCCGGTTACCTGTGTCCCAGGGAAATACTTTTCATCGACCATCTCCCGTTAAGCGAGAATGGGAAGATATCTAATCGGTCAATTATAGGGGAGTACCAAAATGTCAAGAATAGTGTGTAAAAAGTGTGTTCTGGACTCGGATATGCCAGGCATAGATATCAATGAGGAAAGTGGACTCTGTCATTTTTGTGAGACGTATGTCCCTCTTTCTGCGCAGGACAAGAGGGAGTATCTGGCAAAAATGGAAGAACTCTTCAAGGAATACGGGGGCAGGGGTAAGTACGATGTGGTCTTTGCACTTTCCGGGGGCAAGGACTCTTCATACACGCTTCACAAACTCAAAAAAGAATATCCTTTTCTGAAAGTCCTTGCTGTCCAGTTCGATAATGGGTTCATATCTGACAACTCGGTAGAAAACGCGAAAAAGATGTGTGAGCTTACAGGATCTGATTATTTTAAACTGACGATGGAAGATGAGGTCCTGTACGAAACTTTCCGGAAAGCTGCGGAATCCTGCGATGCATTCCCCAGGTTAGCCAAATACAGGGCCAGCGACATATGCAACACCTGTATCAGTATCATCAAGCAGAAGCTGATAGAAGAGGCTATTGTTCAGGATGCACCTTTTATCATGTTTGCCTTCACACCGGGGCAGTCTCCTAATCCCATAATCCCCCTGAAGGCTAATTTTATACAGTGGTCCAGGAACATTTTTGAAAAACAACTTCACAAAATTGGTGTCGATGATAGGGATGAGAGGTTCCTGATTAAAAACGAGGTCATTGAAAATATGGGCACGGAGGGGCCGAGGATGCTTCATCCTCTGTGTCTATGGGATTATAACGAAGGTAAGATACTGGAGTTCCTGGTGGAGATCGGGTGGAACCCTCCGGACCTCAATGACAGCAATTCAACCAACTGCACATTGAATTCTTTTGCCTGTTATAACCATCTGGAAAAATACGGGATTCACCCTTATGCTTTTGATATCGCAGGAATTGTCCGAAGTGGGGATATGTCAAGGGAGGAAGGCCTGGAAAAACTTCACCAGGAGCTATCAAAACCACTGATAGAGGAAGCTGCAAAGAAACTAAATTACGGGTGAATGGTTCTCGAAACCTGTTACCTGATATTTGGTATATGATACCTGATATTTGGTATATGATGCCTGATATTTGATATCCAGTACCAGATCTCCGATACCTGATATTGATATTTGATATTTGATATCTGGTATCCGGTATCCTGTATCTATCCGCTGCTGTTCAAGATCCGGGTACGCGTTGCTTAAAATACAGCTCCTCCGGTTGAGTTAAGAGCATTCCAACATTAATGCTGTTTCCTCAAAATCAGTGGTAACTATTTCCTCAATCCCGACATGTAATATTTCTTAATTCGTAATGTTGCGTCAAAGTTTGTAATATAATGTCAATTATACGTTAACGATCAAATGTCAATCATCTGACCATTATGGGGGGCAATATCATGCAAATGATAGATTCGCAATTAATGGACATACAAATAATGGACAAACTTAACGGAGACATTGAAAAGCTTGCAATGGAGCTTAGGGGCTTTATCAAAGACCAGGTTGCCGGTTTTAAGAAAAAGGGTGTGGTAATAGGAGTTTCGGGAGGAGTCGATTCCGCCGTAGCTCTTACGCTTTCCATCCGGGAACTTGGAAAGAAGAACGTTTACTGTCTGCTTCTTCCTGAAAAGGAATCGGCTCCTTCGAGTAGAACTCTTGGGGCAGAAATCTGTGAAAGCCTGGGTGTGGCTTATGAAGAGGTTCCCATCTCCCCTATACTGGAATCCCTTGATATCTATGAGAAGAAGGATCGGATCATAAAGAAGACCTGCCCGGAATATGACCCTCGGGTCCACAAAACTTCCCTGGTACTGCCTGATTTCCTGAACCAGGGACTGTTGAACGTTCCGTATATACAGTTGATCAAAGACGGGAAAACAGTTGGAAAATACAGGTTGAAGGCAAGCGATTATCTGGAACTTATCGGACTGCAGAACGTCAAGCAGCGGTCCAGAATGATAGTCCAGTATATGTACGCAGAGAAGATGAACTATCTCGTTTGTGGCACGACCAACAAGACCGAAATGGTCCTCGGCCAGTTTGTGAAATACGGGGACGGGGGTGTGGATATTGAACCCCTTGCGGATTGCTATAAAACCCAGGTCTATGCTCTGGCAAAACATCTCAATGTCAACGAAGAGATTATACGGAGGCCGCCAAGTGCTGACACCTGGAGCCACTACACCTCTGATGAGGACTTCTACTGGCGCATGCCCATCCATGTAATGGATCAATTACTGTATGGCCAGGAACATCAAATGCCTGTAGAAGTAATTGAGAAGAACACCGGACTGTCCGAAGAGACCATACTCAAAGCTCAAAGGCACATTGCTAGAATTAAAAATACTACTGAATATGTGCGGGTAGCCGCCCCTATCTACTCTCTGGATAGTTAACCCCGGCCTTTCTCCGGATGGTTGCTTCTCATGGGTCGCTTCTGGAGGGTTAAGTGCACGAGGTAGGTACAGGAGGAAAAATGCTTACAGGCAAATTGGTGCTGGTAACAGGCGCAAGTCGGGGGATTGGAAGAGCTACAGCCTTACTGGCAGCAGAGAATCATGCACATGTGATCATAAACTACAACCGGAGTGAGGAAAATGCAGTTGAACTTGCGGACCTGATTCGTGGGGCAGGGCTCCAGGCTTCGCTGGTCAGGGCTGATGTCTCATCAGAAGCCGAGGTCAGGGACATGTTTCAGGCTATCCGGGAAAAATATTCCAGGCTCGATGTGCTGGTTAACAATGCGGGAATCATGCAAAATAACCTTTTGATGCTGAGCAATACTGAACTTTTCGACCGTACCATCGCGACTAACCTGAAGGGAACGTTCCTGTGTACCAGATATGCATCGAACCTGATGAAGAAGCAGGGGTCAGGCAGGATTATCAATCTATCTTCAACCATAGGAATTTACGGAAATGCCGGGCAGACAGTATATTCTGCAAGTAAGGCTGCTGTTGTTGGATTCTCAAAATCCGCGGCAAAGGAATTGGGCAGGTATGGCATAACTGTCAATGCCATTGCACCCGGTTTCATTGAAACTGACCTTATCAAAGATCTAAAACCTGACCTCAGGGAAAAAATGATTTCCAATATCGCTCTCGGAAGAATCGGTACGCCCGAAGATGTTGCAAAGGTGATATTGTTTTTGAGCTCGGACCTCGGCGGGTATGTCAGCGGAGAAGTCATTGTGATCGATGGCTGCCAGATGATGTGATTGTGGGTCACAACAGTGTTATAATGCTGTCATGGTTTTTGCTTCAGGACTTAGAGTAGCGATTTCGTTCTTTTAAAAATATTTTTTTCTTGCTGTTGTTTTTGGGTAATTGCTCAAAAATTCATAATTATTACCTAAACTGAGTCTTCGGGAAATTGAAGTTGGAAGCTTTCAATGAAGGCATGAGGTCGAAATATGTGGGACATTTTGAAAACACATGTTTGAATGACCAGGGAAGTTTCCAGAAAAACGATCGCAGAAAAAATTGTGGAAATTGAAAAAGCAGCTGTGGAAAGTGGGATTTAACTATTTTAGAGTAATTACCCATCCCTGCAGAAAGGTTCGGCTATTCGGCTGAAGCAAAATATCACGTAAATTCACAGATCCCAGAAACTTCCATCCAATAAGCACACTTTTGAATTTTATAGATTCTTTAATGATGCAATGCTCTGCAGAGGATGGGATACGTAAGTTACAATCAAGGGACAGGAGGTATGCCCTGCAGGTTCCGGAAAATCCAATTACTCAAGGACCATGGTTAAATCCTGTAACACTTTTTGAATCGTAAATTTTGTTATACATTATTAAATCGTCCCATAATGTACCTTCTTTGTAATGATAAACTAAATTACCTTCCCATGTAGATCCAGATACAAATTCTTCGCCAGGTGCTGAATATAATTTCAAAGGTCTTTTTTCTAACTCGGATTCTCTAATCAAAAAGACGTCATCCGGTTCATCCCTTAATATTTTCTTGTTTGTACTGCCTACCTCTATAATATGGCTTTTATCTTTGTATTCGGAAAAGGAATAATAACGAGAAGTCACATAGTCAGCCATCACATATCCGTCAGTGACAGAAGCGATATGTTCGAAACTTGTCTCTTCTTCATTGGTTAAATAATACGTATAAAATGGTCTTTTAACTAAAGGATTATCTGAAGCAGTAAAGTCATTTGATACGGTTAGGAATGTCATTGATATAAACAGTATTAATACAAATATTTTTAAATATTTTTTTGATTTCGAGTACATTTCATAAAATCCAATTGAACCGGTTAATCCGATAAATAAAAAACTATATTCTCCAAATCTTGCAAGATTAAAATTACTGGCAAGCTTGTTAAAAAGCAAAGTCGGGCCAGGGAAGGTGATAGCCACTGTAAAGAGTCCTATCATACAGAAAATTTTTCCAAAATTAGATATTCTTTTTGATTGCAACGTTGAAAAGAAACCAATTATTACAAAAAGTAACAGCGGAGTATATTGTAAATAATTAAACAACTCACTTAATGGTGTATAAAATACAGATTCTGTTAGTACTCCGGAAGGTGCAGACCTCGTGATGTTGTACACTAAAGTCTCAAACAATATTATTCCGTAATATAACCAGTAAACTAATGTCATACATATTGCTAAAATTATAAACTTGAACGATAGAAGAGATTCGTCACTTTCCTTATTATAAATTTTTTCCAGAATATAAATCGCAAACAGAATCGATAATACAAATGGCATTGAAGCCGTGTGAAATGCAATCAACGAAAAGACAAAGATGATAGCTGCGAATACTTTTGCCGGATTGTGAGGGTCCAGTAAGACTAATATTAGCATAATCTCTAAAAATGACACAACGCTCCTTGGAATCGATTGCATCCCATAAAGTATAACTTCAGGGTAAATAGAAACAAATAGTGCTGATAACAATGCGATTTTACTATCTTTAAATATTTTTATTGAAACAAGGTATGAGACTACGGGTACAAAAGAATAGATTACTCCATTTGTTATGAACATTATTTTTTGAGCAGATAATGATATCCCAAGGACATTTTGCATAAATGCGCATAAAATATGCCACAGAGGAAACGGTTTGTATACATCGAATATTTCAGTTACAAATGCGACATTTATTATACTTTCAATAAGTTTTAAATGGCCAATCGGATCTGTTCTTCCTATGAAGAAATCATAATTTAGAGTCACTCCCCAAATTATATTTGCAGTTAGGATCACCATTTGAAGCAGGATAATGGGCACTTTTTTTTCTGACACTTCAAACATTAGTATTTCCAGCAATACTAAACCATACATGATTGCAATGACCAGATAATAGGCAAATGGTCTAACATCAAATACCTGGAGCAGGCTTATTGAAATAAAAAAGAAAATAAAATAAATACTGACAAAAGAGGAAAATAATTTAGGATTAAATGTCTCAAAGCTGATTTCGTTTCCTCTTAGTTTAATGTGGATTATTGGTGCCAGAATCATAGGGACTGCAAGATAGGTTCCCAAAAGAGAAAGATTACTCTGTCCAAGAATCAACGGAATCGTTACTCCTGCAACTCCTAAAATAGGTAGCAGGTAGAGGAAAATTTTACTGATTAGTGTGAAGTTATTCAATCTGGTCATACAGTTCACATCTGAATCATAGTCACAATTTCAATTTTAGTTAATTGACCAACTCAGTTTCAAAACCCGGTGAGTTAAAACCAGTTTTCTAGGTAACACTTATTTTCCAGGTAGCTTCAATACCGGAATCGCCCAACTAATGGTATTTGATGAAATAAAGCATCTTCAGCTCCAACTCATCATTTTTTATAAAAGAGCTGAGACCTTCGAGAATGTCTAATCTCTATGTTTTTTCCTCCCCCACAAAGGAAATATGAGATCTTAAGTGCCCGCAACGAAATGACCGATGCAACTTATTATTTGTAACTTCAATTATTTCCGCATTAGAAAGCCATCACTTCGTGTAATTACTCTCAAGAATGTTTAACCTCTCAATGATAATTTTTTCCTTCCCCCAATAAAGGAAACACGATCTTTCAGGTGTAACAGGTCCTGTTTTGGACTATTACATCATGCAATGTATGGAAGTTTTGGTATATATAGTTTTATGAAGTATACTCTTACTAACGCTGTGAATATTAAAGAGGTGGATGTGGCAATTGCAGCTCCTGTTATTCCGTATTTAGGTATCAGAAATATATTAAGCACCACGTTCATCAGTGCACATATTATCGATATTTTAAACATGACATTCACTTTTCCTATACCTGGCAAGGTGCCATTAATAGAAGAAATGGGACCATATATCAAGCTACCAACTAATAGAATTAATAGAGGTTCGTATGCCGATAGAAAATCTTCTCTAAATAACCTCTCTATCAAAAATTGACCAAACAGTAATATTGAAATCGAAGCAAATAAGATAATCAAAAAAACTCTTAGTACACTATTTTTTATTAGTTTGGTTATATTTCTATAATCATTTTTCCCATAGTAATTTGCTATAGCAGGTGTTATTATTTTTTGAACAGAGTCGGGAATTATCCTTAATCCTTCTACAAAAAGTATCGCAACCGCATAGTACCCAACCTCAATTTCATTCATGAAATGACCTACCATAAGGCTGTCAATCTGTACATTGAGCATCCCTATGGAATCTGCGAGGACGATATAGAAGCCAAACCATAAGACCTTTTTTAAGACTGTGTGCAGGATCGCCTGTTCAGAAGCAAAGTACTCTCTGATAAGGATCAATGATAATGGTCCTACCACAATTGTCGGTGCAACCAAACCGATTACTGCCCCTTTAACACCCATGTTCAGAAGCATCACAAGAGCAACTGACACAATCATCACTGATCCATGTTGGACGATGTTCACAATGGCATACCATTTCATCTTACGTAAACCATTTAGAGCACCCAGAACTGCTTTCTGCATAGCTATAAAGGGAAAACATAATGCCGTGATCTTCAAAAGATCAACCATTTCAGGGTTGTGGAAGAACTGAATCGAAATAAATCCTGATAGCAGGTACATCAGCACACTCATAAAAGATCCGGTTACAATAGACCCAACTATTCCAGAGGAAACAAAACCCGTGATCTGGGGCAGATCATCATTATATTCGGCAACATATTTAATCAAAGCTGTACTAATTCCGAATGCGGCATACTGCATGCCGAACATGTATATCGTAAAGACCAGGGTGTATAAGCCGAGTCCTGAGGGTCCCAGTTCCTTCCCCAGTACTATTCTAAGCAGCAGGTGTGCAAAAGAGGCTGTCGCAAGACTGATGAACGACCACTGGACATCTTTCATCGTTTTGCTGAATTTTAGATTGAACATGGATTGACCTTTGAAATCTAAAAGATAAGTAGTGATACTTTCACATTCTACCATATAATAGTTTGAGGATCTAAAATCAGAATTTTGACTTAAAAGCTTAATAACTCGTATGGATTCCTATGATCATAAACGCTTCTTGAAACTTTACGAGAATCAAGTTCATCAGAAACAGAAACGTTATTCATTGAGCTATAGAGTATTATGGCCTTTCTTAATTTCCCCTGTCATTGTAAAAGAACTTGATAGGGCAAAACTTAAAATCTCTAATGCACCTCAAAGATGTAGCACCACGAAGGAATTTATGCTGTTCCCTGCTTCAGATGGCTTTCAAATTTCATCCAATATTCTAATATAATTTTTTAAAGAGGACCAGACATCCCTATATACCTTTAATAAAATATTCTAATTATGCCTTATCCAGTGGCACATGTTCTATTCTTTGTGTTCTGCATCTGCGCAGTAGCAGTCTATGTTACTGTGGGGGAACTCTTCCGCAAGGAACTTTCTCCGAGGGGCATCAAACAGATCCTATTACTACTATTTGTGGGTGGTTTATGTTCCCTGTTCCCGGACAGCATAGTCGTTTATAACTTCCTCATAAATGGTACTTTTGAACACTGCTGGATCGGCCCGATCCCGACACATTCATTATTATTCAGTTTTTCTGCAATCCTATTTGGAGCTTTTATCGGATATGTAGTATATCGGGATTTCGGGAAGGCCGCATATATGAGCCTTTTTGCCGAGGCTGCATTTCTTTCACACCTGTTGCTTGACGATATTGATGAAGGCGGTATGGTTTATTTTTATCCGATATACAATCAACCAATCAGTGTGTTCTCGTATATGAATGTGGGTTTTTTAAAAGTTAATTTCTTCCATTACTTGATAGCATCTTTTGTATCAGTTTTCTTTATTTGCTTTATAATTATGATAACATTGCTTGCATTGAATCGTTTTGGTTTTGAGTTCAGATATAGATTCGAAAAGTGACCAAGATCTCGAGTTTCACATAATTTGAAACTTTATATTTTTCCGGCGGGCACAAAATGTGGCCAAATAATTCTGGTGGATAAAATCATTTAGCAGAAGAAGAAAAAGAAGACGAATTCCGACATTAAATAATTCATTCCTTTTGTAAAGCCGGATTGGGATAATTGTATGAAAATCCAAAAATATTTTTGAAAACTGTAAACTGGGTTTGCCTGGCAAAAGCCGGAGGATATTGTATCAAAAGAGAATGCCCAAATTTATGAAAAAGTTCGGAATATTAATCTAAAGTTACTATTAATCAATTGGTTATCTGCCGCTATCCTGGAGGATAAAAAGGGTGATAACTGTCAAAGACGAGTCTTAACCTCACCAGTTACATCCGGTCCTGGGAGTGAGTCGTTGACCTGATCTTGAGAAATAGCCCCATTCGATTTATTCTGATGGGTTTGGGGCTCATCCTCTAACTTATAGTTTTCAGTATCCAAATCCGAAGATTCAGCGTCAAGCTTTTTGACAACTCGGGCTGGAAAGCCCAGAGCCAGACTATTTGGGGAAATATCACGGCTAACTACGGATCCGATTCCAATTATAGAATTTTCCCCGATCTCGACCCCTTGAGTAATTATACATCCCGGATTTACAGAAACCCCACTTCCTATTTTTATGGGATCCATGCTTCTGGGATATGCATTTCGTGTGGTTAAACTGCCTCTTGTGTGGGCAGATAGTATACAACGGTCCCCGATTTCAGCATAATCTCCTATTGTGATTAATTCAGGGTGAAGCCTATCAAAAATTACATCATAACCGATGTATACATTATTTCCGATATTTACCCCCCTCATTTTATGAAATCTTGCTCTCCAGGAAGGAACTGGAATAATTGAGGCAAGCCTTTCCAAAACCCAATTCTTGAAATATTTCATCCCAAACAGGATTTTATTACTCTGGTAATAATCAGCTACTTCACGATAAGTTACTTTATCCCTGTTAGATATCACGGTAGTGCCCCCATCTTGCGGTGAAAATCACCTGTCCCACTTACAATTGCTCTTCCACTAATAAATACATATTTCCTGTACCCTTCTTATCAAGTCTATAAAAGTGATAGCACCATTTATTTTGGGACAAACTTTCTACTGGTTTTTACCCCCTGTTTACAATCTTTACGAGTAGTGATTTTTTGATTTCTACCGCATCGTTAGGACACAGTTCACGGCAACAATAACACTGGATACATTTTTCATCGTTGATTCTGAGTGCATCTCTAACTTCCTCAATAGCATTTGCTGAACAGTTCAAAACACATGCTTCGCAAAGTATGCATTTTGAAGTGTTGATGAAGGGCTTTACTGTGAGATGTCTCCTGAGAGTCTTTCGGAGAAACGGCGGTATTAAGGCGGTGATTCCACCTGTTGGCTTTTTGAAACTAACCTTTACCTCCTCCAGCGGAGTTCCTAAAAGCTCCGGATGCCTGGCACCGAATCCCCTCTTAAGTGCGGCTTTGTTTGTCGGGACCTGCATTGGGTCAAAACCGATTAGTTCCGATGCCACCATATCCAGGGCCGCACAGTCATAACTTGCCATGACCACTCCTACATATGCAGGAGTGCCTCCAGCTGGGCCATCCCCCTCCATTCCTACCACACCGTCCATAACCGCAAGATGAGGTTTAACAATAGAGTAGATATCTACAACCGCCTCCCCGAAAAGTTCACGGTCTTCCAGGAAATGCGCCTGTTTTCGGATTTTCCGGGGCACAGTGCCGAAAAAGTTTTTGACTGCTCCTGTATAGAGTGTAAGCTCATGGGTCTTGAGCTTTGGAAGAGATATTATCACATCAGCCTCAAGCACTGCCTTTGATATATACAGACGTGAAAACTGCCTGGCTCCGGGTACATCAACCTCGGCAAACCCCCTGGTTTCAAAATTGATGAGTTCCGCACCGAAACTCAAGGCAGCAGCTTCAATACCCGCTACCCTGAACGCTTCCGCAGTGGTAGTGGAATCAGGCCTTGTAACTCCGGCTCCATCCCCTACAAACGGAATACCCCCTGCCTCTGAAACCAGTTCACACATCGCCGATACCACTGCAGGGTGAGTGGTGACTGCATCTTCCGGGGGTCGAATGGCAAGTACATTGGGTTTAAGCAGCACACGGGAGCCCGGAAATATTAGATTCTCAAGGCCGCCGATCAGGTCAATAGCTTCTTTAATCGCATTTTTTACGTCTGAATAATCGGAGCAATGCACGATGGAAACTCTGGTGTTCATGATCACACATCGACATTAAGTTAATTTTTTATCTCCAATTTTGATGTTCAGGGATAACTGTGCTCTTGAAAGCTGTTAGTGCCCCTTCCCAAGGCCTAAATATTCAATATTGGCGATACTTGAAAAAATATTTTTACAATCAACTACTACAGGAGACTCCATTAGTTTGGTGAAATCACTGGTGTTTATTTTATTGAATTGATCATGGTCAACAATAAATATTACACAGTCTGCACCTTTCAATGCATCTTCCATATTCTTTTCAGAATAGAGCTCCCCGCCATTAACCTTTATCGATTTCGCATACGGGTCATAGACCTTAACGTGGGAACCGAGATTTACAAGTTCTTCTATTATTTTTTTCGCAGGTGATTCTCTTGTGTCAGCTATATTTTTCTTATATGCTATTCCCATCACCGCGACTGTCGAGCCGTATATTCTCTTATTTACCTTTTTCAGACCACTTTCAACTAGATTCACAGCGTGTATTTTCATGTAATTATTGATCTCACCGGAAGTTTCAATAAATCTCGGTATAAAACCATATTTTTTTGCCTTATATGACATATAGAAAGGGTCCAGGGGAATGCAATGGCCTCCAATACCAGGGCCCGGGTAAAATGGCATAAAACCATACGGTTTTGTCGATGCAGCATCAACAACCTCCCATGTGTCTACACCCATTTTTTCAAAGATTAAAGCTAATTCATTCACGAGGGCAATATTGACATTTCTGAAGATGTTCTCTACAATTTTTACTGATTCAGCTGTTCGAGCATCTTTTACATTCACAACCTTGTTGATAATGCTTCCATAAAGCAAAGATGCAATTTTCGTACATTCTTCATTAATACCCCCAACTACTTTTGGAGTATTGCTAACAGTATATTCCTTGTTCCCAGGGTCGATCCTTTCCGGAGAATAAGCAAGACCAAAATCAACTATGGCTTTAAGTCCGGAATTTTCTAATATTGGAAGAACAACCTCTTCGGTAGTTCCGGGATAGGTTGTACTCTCTAAAATCACAAATTGTCCTTTCTTCAGAACATTAGCTATTGTGCTGCATGAACTCTTAATGTAACTCAAATCAGGTTCATTCTCATGTGCTAGAGGTGTCGGGACACATATTATTATAAAATCACATTTTTTGAGATCTTCACATTTATTTGTTGGATAAAATGACTTATTCAAATGAACGTTTAAAACTTCATCAGATACGTCCTGTATATGGGAGGTTCCCTTCAGTAAATGGTTAACCAATAAGTCATTTACTTCATACCCTACTACATTGAACTTTTCAGAAAACGAGATCGCAAGTGGAAGACCTACATAACCGAGGCCAATCACACCGATATTTGCCGTTCTATCTTCGATTTTTGTAATTAGTTCTTTCATGGCATTCCCCCCACTCATGAAAAAAATACTTCATTCTTAGTTATGTTGTCCTACGAGATCAAACACGAGATCAACCATAAACTTTGTAACATCAATCTTATCTGCCAGCAACTTCTCCCGTTTAGTTTTTCCTTCTTGCCTCAAATTAGGATCTTTCAATAGTTCAATTGCCTTATTAAATGCCTCTCTCTCCATTGATTCTGGATTTGTGCAATTATAAACCAGGCCATATTTTTCCTCTTCCTCATCCATGTATCCCAATCTCAGAGTATTAATATAAATCGCATGCGTGCCCAGGATAGCACATTCAGAAGCTGTCGTTGCCCCTTCCCCTATGTACAATGTGGCATAATACAACAGGTCATGCAATTTTTCCGGAGAAATTTTCATTTTATATTTTTCTAACTCAGGATCCAGTTTTGCTTCTGAAGTGATCAATACACGCCCATATTTTTCGAGCTCTTTTACGAATTCCATCTTGTTCTGTATTCCATGCTGACCAATATCATGGCTTGCACCCCAGGATACAAATCTCAAAATTATAAAAGTGTCATCCTCATTTAGTCCAACTTCTTTGAGAACTTCCGGATCTGGGGTGAAATAATCCGGATGCAAGTATGCAAGTTCATGGTAACCATTGTATAGAACCTGTTTTTTGCCCAGATTTTTAGTATAACATTCGGGAGTGCAAATACACGATACAAAGGGAAAAGATGCATAGTTGATAAGTTTTGCATGTTCTGTATCCGTGAAACTAATTGATTTTGCTTTTGTGATTTTTGAGACGTGTGCGCCAAATATATTCCCAATACCAACAATAATATCTATATCGTACTTTTTTTGTGTTTTGTAAGTTTTCAAATCTCCCTGGCTTAGAAGCTTTGCATGCCCAAATAGGCCATTGGCGCTTTTTCCATAAACTTCATACTTAAAATTATATTTATTCAAAAGGTCTAAGGAAACCTCCTTATCAACAGTGTTTATAACCACTTTATGATCATGTTTTTGCATCTCCCAAATAAAATTTTTAAAAAAATGCACATGAGCAGGATGACCAATATCAACCAGAATTTGCATAACTCAATCCCCATTATTAATTTTCTAAATTTGTCCACTAATTACGTTCTCTCTTTAAATTTTATAAATTTGTCCGGTTATTTATTAGATCGATTCTCTTATCCGATCTTTTTTGTTCATGCCTGGATGAGTGGGGACTGTCAAGTTTTTAGTCTTCATCTTTTCAGCTACTGGAATATCTGGAGATTTTTTATTGAGCAGGTTGTGGAAGTGAGTCCTCAAGATATGGAATTTTCAAAAAATTCATTTACATTTTTGTAGCTCGAAAAGGCATAATCGGAAACCGGTGGGATATGGTGCCAGTCTTCAATGCAGAATATAGCCGACAATGTATTACTCAACCCAGCATATGATGTTTGCAATGTTTATTATTGGTCATCCCTTTCCCACACTTTCCTTTTTTCTTGAAGGTCTTAAGGTTCCATCTGGAAGGAATTATTTTATCATCAGTTTCTTGTTATGGGTGCACCCTTGCTTCTGAACCTTCTCGACAGATCCATTGACAATACTGTTCACTATCTGGTGACTGCAACCTGCTGTTTACATGGTTTGAGTTCTTCTAATAATCTTTTTTTAATAATCTTTCTTATAGGTAAATCTACGATGACCATGTGATTACTTACTGCTTTGAGAGTTGTGCAACTGTCCCTATGGCGATCTCTCCCTTTAAAAGAGGATAAAGTCTCCCCACAACCTCGTTAGGCGTCTTAGTTAAATTCATGCCCCTCCCAGACACCAGGGACTTAAGTTCTAGCTCTATTAAACACTGAAAAAATTTTATTTTTAGGAAGATAAGTCTGGACATAACTTCGAATTTGCAGGCAATAAATCCCCCATTTATTTCCGCAAATTTCGGTTAAAAATATGTCTGCTCACTTATCTCGTTCTCAAATTTATATAACTAATTGCAAAATACTATTTGTAAAAATAAATAATTTTGGAAACAATGTTTCCGAAAAATGTTACCTGTATCTATATATATTTAAAAGCGGAGACAACTCTTCATTTTGGACAACACAATGTGAATGATCTTCTTTTCCAAGAATTTGGAGGGCAAACATCCAGAGGTTTGTTTGCTTAAACTATTGATAATTTATTACATCGGGAGCGTGAAGGGTCACGAATACCCTGACTTCAGGTCGGGGATGAAGTGAACCCTCGCACTTTTTTTGTACTCTTTTGAATCGATAAAACATTACTTCTTTTTAAAATGAGGTTGTTTTTGGCACCTTAGCCACAGGTGGCGACATCCACCCATGGCTGGGATGTGATAAGCGTTGGAATTGCACAGTTTTAGCCAGGGCTATATTCAAATCACCTACCACATCTTGCTGGTGCCTAAGTATCGATACAGGATCTTCTACTATAAGCAGCTTGAAATGGATTGTGAGTTGATCCTCAACAATATTTGCATTGAACAAGGTTACATAATTCATTCTATGAAAATTGTCGAGGATCATGTTCACTTGTTTCTGGAATTTCCCCCAAGTACCTCTCTATAAAAGGTCGTTTAATACTTGCCAGGCATAAAAATTTGGAAGGAGATTCCGGAAACAATTCCCTGTGAAAAAATCAACGTTTTGAGTTTGCATAAGAATAGATACTGAATAAAATCCACGCCCCGCAGCAGACCCAGAAAATAGGGCCGGCAGTACTTATCAAGAACTCACCAGTAGCGGGATTTTCAGGATTCATTTCAATATACAGGGACCCGGCAGTCATAACCAGAAAGCTCCCTATTGTAAAAAAAAGGAATACAAACCTTGCTCCGGATGCCTTTGGATCGGGGCGGGAAAATCCATTCATAAGTTAACATTATCATGAGGAAATAAATAATTTTTTAAATTTTCCGACGGTCAACAGCGTGAAAGCTTGTATGTAACTAAACATGCTAAAGTACCAAACGAAAAGCTAAAATACACCTGAAAAGGCGGGCGTTAACTGTTCGTAATAAAACGAGGTTGTGGATTGAACCTGTGGATTGAACTTGTGGATTGAACTGGAGGTTGGTTGATAATCTCCAAAAAGATAACGCCCTAATCATTTACACGGAATAGATGTTATATAAAGTATTTCAGTTTTATATATTTATCAAAGAATACATCCAATTTCTATATAAATAATATTATAACAGGCATATATATATTATTTATGTTGCTACTTCATTGAGTTTATGGTACAGGCTCAGGTCCGTATTTTTTCCGGAACAATTATTGAAAAAAAGGACGGAAGTCCATGTTTTCGTGTGTCCTGAAGAAAACGGGAACTTCTCGGAAGTCTCAAAGTTTATAAACTTTTGCCGCGCTGAGAGCGTTCTGAACCATTGCTTCAATATCAAGCTTTTTTTCCTCAAGAACAATGAGGTCATATCCTGCCTTAACCTCGGGGTGTTCGGGAACCGCGGTGCAACCCCCTGCAGGCTTGGTGGAGATATCATAGGTTCCTATCCTGCGGGCAATATCCACTATTTCACTTTTGTCAAAGGCGATCAGGGGGTGGTAGACAGGAACCGCAAGCTGGTAGATCTCAGCGTACATGTTGGCAGCTGTCTGGGACGCAACCTGTCCCAGGGAAGAACCGGTAATAACGCCGCTTGCTCCTTCCTTTTTCATTACTTCATAAGCCTCCCGGTACATCATGCGCTTGCAGATGAGGCAGGTATTTTTCCGGTCGCAGGTATCAATAAAGGCACGGAGGTTAGGGCCGTGAGGAAGCTCATAAGTCGTGAACTGGTGTCCTGGAGCCCAGGCCTGAAGCTGAAGGATGCATTCAAAGGCACGCTCCCTTGCGGCGTCCTCGGCGTAGGGGGAACCGTTGCAGTAGACGGGGATGATCATGACCCCGCGTTTCATTAGAAGCCATGCCGCAACAGGGGAGTCGATACCTCCGGACATGAGCACCACCATGCTTCCCTGGGTCCCAAGGGGAAGGCCACCTACGCCAGGGAATGTTTCCAGGTAAATATAAGCAAGTTTCTGCCGCACTTCTACAAAGATCTCTTTGTTCGGAGAGGTCAGGTCCACCCTGGGAGTCTTTCCTTCCATTTCCAGAGCTTCCCATACAGCGTCCCCGCATGTTTTTCCAACATCTGCTGAGGAGAATGGATGATTTCCACTTCTCCTGGCCCGGATGGCAAAGGACTCCCCTTCCAGGATAAGCCCCGACCCAAGGGCAGCACAGATCCCGGCGGCACTCTCAAGGTCAGGCTCTGTGGTTACTGCAGGGGAAGCCGAGACAACCCCAAAAACATCTGCCGCTGCCTTTGCTGCACGGTGATCGGCAGTTTCAATGAAGATCCTGCCCCATTCCCGTCTGATCTGAGTAAACTCAATGTCCCTGGAAGCCAGCATCGCTGCTATGTTCTTCACAAGGACTTTCTCATACCAGTTCCGGACTCCCGTGCTTTTCAGAGCAAGTTCTCCATACCGGACAATGATGACGTCAACAGGAACCCCAATTTTTCGGGGACCTGAGATGGAACCGGAATCACCACAGGTTACTCCGGAAGCAATAACCTTACTTTTGCTCTTGTTTCCGGGCCCGCTGGCAGAACCGGTTTCAAGAATATTTTCGGTGTCACTAGAACGGTCTTTCATAGATACTAACGAGTAAGGACGACATGGGGTTTAAAGCTTTCAGGAAAAAAGAATTTTTTCTGGTAGAGAGGGAAACTCAAAAAGAAAGCAGAACGAAAATTTGAGGAATTAGAGGGACACAGAAATAAAATTGGAGAAATTATAGGAAAAAATAACTAAAATTGGATAACTAAAGGGGGAAATAGTGCGGGGAACTTCAAAAATTGACCCAATTACTCTCAAAAGAATAAAATTTAGGAGACCCGAATACTTAATTATACTGCTGTTTCTCGATTTATTAACAACGGGAGGATTATAAAAAACGGGTGCATGAGCGGTGTACAATTATTCCGTATTATAAATATACAAACTGCAATATTATTTTTGGAAAATCTATATAAGTTAGTAAGTGCATATTAATGTATGGTATTGTGTAACATGCATAATATCATAGACATTGGGTTAGACTGAGAACATTGCCCACTATCGGAACGACGCAAGCAAAGAGAAAACAACCACGCCAGGGGTGGAGTACCAATGGATACTCTGAAAGGGCTTGCAGGGAAATCGATAGTAACAGCTGTTGCATTTTACAGCCTGTTGCTTGTTCTGTTTCCTGTAGGCTGGATCGTTTTGCTCGGAACTGCCGTTCGGAGGCCGAGCACCGATAAAAGATCTGTAGAAGCGAGAATCCTTGGGGCAGACATTGATGTCTGAAACCCGAGACAAGGGCATGGGTGTCAGAAACATAACAAGGAAGCCCGAAAGGGAATCTAGACAACATTCTCGTCGCTCAGCACCGGTGTCGAAATAAACAAGGAAACCCGCAGGGGTTCTCTGGTAAACATTCGCACCACCCTCTTGTAATCTGCAAATTGGTTTCAAGCGGGTGTCAGAAGTAAACAAGGAAATGGTAGCTTCAAGCCATATTCGGCAACTCACGGAATTAGAGGCAGTTCCGGAGGGATTCCGAAATCAATGAAGGGCCGCAGTTTCCAGGAAACATTCGGACAACCCACTTTTTTTTATTATTATATTTTTTTATTTGTATTAATTTTTATTTTACCCTTATTTATTTGATTTTTATTTATTTTGTTTTACTCCAACTCTTTTACTTATATAATTAATTATTCAATTTTGATTTATGTACTTATTTGTTTTGGTATTTTTTTCGATAATTAATCATAAATGTTTATTTATTTTGGACACTATCCATTATAAGAGCGCATTTATGCAAAACTTCAACTTTCTGGTGTCACAAAGGATTTCCCTGGCCCGGACACGGATCTTCGGGTCATCCTAAAAAATCATCTTAGGAACACCTGGGAATTTACCCCCGGCATTCACTAAATTACAGAGTACATATAGGGAGTTGCATTCGGAAAAGGCCTGATACCGACAAAACCATTTTTTCTTTGCCAATTATTTGCCCTGGTTCCTCGAGACTATACCCTTTCTCTCAGGTTTATTCACCGGCTTCGGGAATATAGTAACCGGTCCGGTTAGATTCATCGGAATCTTTATCCGACTCATTATCCTGTTTTTCATCAGTTACTTCATCCGGTTCTTCGTCAATCACTTCACCAGCTTCCGGGATGTAGAAACTGTCATTTTCATCAGTCACTTCATTCGTTTCTTCGTCAATCACTTCATCCGTTTCTTCGTCAATTACTTCACCAGCTTCCGGGATGTAGAAACTATCATTTTCATCAGTCACTTCATTCGTTTTTTTGTCAATCACTTCACCGGCTTCGGGGATATAGAAATTGTCGTATTCATCCGTTTCGGGGACATAGTCTGCAGGTAGGGGATTTGCGGTCATGTTTTCGGTCGCATATTCCGAGAAGTTCTCTGAGCCTCCATACCACCTGTTTGGCAGGGCAAAGTCAAGGTCTCCTCTGTAAGTATCAGGAAGGAAGAGCTTTGTTCCCCTGTCTTCAAGGGCTCCCACAAAGCCAGGGTCAAGGCTATCCAGCCTGCTCTTAGATGCTGAAGCTTCATCATATTTTTTTATGCGGTAAAGGGCAAAGCGTTTGTTGTAAAGAGCTGGAGCCGAGTTCGGGTTGATTGCAAGAGCCCTGTCATAGGACACAATGGCTTCTTCGACGTCTCCCTGCACGTTGTAAATGTAACCTTTATTGTACCAGGCCGTGATGCAGTCGGGCTTTAACTGAGCTGCTTTATCAAAAGATCTCAGGGCAGCGGTATGGCTGCTTCTTGAATAGTAAGTGCATCCTTTGTAATACCAGGCAGCAGCATTGTCGGGGTCATACTCCAGGGTTTTGTCATAACAATCGATGGCTTCCTGATACATCTCTAGCTTGTAGAAGGCAAAGCCCTTGCTGTTGTGAGCATCGGCATTTGTCGGGTCAAGTTCGAGAATCCTGTCATAAGAGCCAATTGCTGTCTCGAAGTCCCCGAGTTCTTCCAGGGCCTTAGCCTGCCTGTACATTATTTCCCTGTTACCCGGGGAGGTATCAAGGATCTTCCCATAACACTCAACAGCTTCCTCGTACCTGCCAAGCCCTTCGAAAGCCGAAGCTTTCTCGGCCAGGGCTCCGGAATTAGCAGGTTCGAACTCCAGGATTTTATCGTAATCATCCAGTGCTTCTTCAGACCTCTCCAGCTTCACAAGTACTGAAGCCCTGCCTTCCAGAGCCCCAACATTATTCGGCTCAGACTCAAGAAGTGTATCGTAACAGGAAACCGCCTCCTCATATTTTCCAAGGCTGGCAAGGACCCGACCTTTCTCCTGGAGGGCCATGGCATTGTGGGGATCAATTTCAAGCACCCGGTCAAAGTAAGTTATTGCCTCCTCGGACCTTCCCAGGCTGTTAACAGTCGATGCCATCCCGTACCAGGCAACGCCGGATTGAGGGTCCAGATCTACGGCTTTCTTATAACATTCTATGGCTTCCTCGTTCCTGCCAAGCATGTCAAGGACTGAACCTTCTTCATACCAGGCCTCGGTGCGCTCCGGGTTGATCATAAGAACCAGTTCGTAAGAACTCAGTGCATCTTCATACTGCCCCAGTTCCCTGCAGACGGAAGCTTTACCGTACCACACAGAGTCGAAACTGAAGAGAGGATCCAGGAGCTCGACATTTTTATGGGTTGACTCCGTTCCGTACTCTCCCGAATCCGGTTTTTCAGAGATCAGGAGATAAGCCCAGAACCCTCCGGCAAGGGCTCCTTCAAGGTTAACATCCCTGCTTTCTTCCTTCAGGGAACGGGAAACTTCGGGACCCGAAAGCTCCGCACCCGCTTTAAGTTTGAAAAGGGAAGGGGCATACTCCGGGTCGAGCTGGAGGGTCTGGTTGTAACAGTCTTTAGCCTCCTCGTGTTTGCCAACCTGGTCCAGAGCCAGGCCTTTGTTATACCGGATTTCAGTACTTTCCGGGGCAAAGGTCAGGATTCGGTTATAAGACTCGATAGAAGCATCGTATTCCTCAAGCTGGACAAGGGAAGATGCTTTGCCATACCAGGCAAGGTAATAGTTTTCGTCCAGTTCCAGGGCTTTGTCGTAGCTTTTCAGGGCTTGCCTATGTTCTCCAAGCCTTGCGGAATCGAAGCCCTTCCGATACCATACCTTGGCATAGCCGGAATCCAGCTTTAAGGCTTTTTCGTAAGCTACGACTGCTTCTTCGTACATGCCAAGCCTGTCAAGATCCAGGGCTTTCCTGTACCAGACCACGGCGTGCCCCGGTTCTTTTTCCAGGACCTGCTCGTAACATTCCACGGCACTCTCGTAGTTTCCAAGTTTATCCAGAGACAGGCCCTTGTCGTACAGGATCTTAACAGGTTTGGACCCGAACTTCGGGGCGTCGGGATAACTTGCAAGTGAAGCATCGTAAGCGTTCATTTTTTCAAGTAGAGCAGTCTCGATTTCTTCCGTCTGAACTCCGGAAGCCGGGTCAAGGGCCATTTGAGCCATGGAATAGGAGGCTACAGCTTCATCATACTGCCCCATTGCGTCAAGCAGGGAACCTTTGCTGTGCCAGGCTTCGTAGTTGTAAGGCTCGTAAGAAATGATTTCGTCGTAGCACTGGATCGCTTCGGAAGGTCTGCCAAGCTGTTCGAGACAAAAACCTTTTCCCTGCAAGGCCTCGATAGAATCGGGCTCAGAGAGAAGGACAGAATCATAGCACCTTAAAGCTTCCTGATAATAGCTTAAAGCTTCCTGATGCGTCTCTGCACTGTCAAGTTCCCTGCCCAGATTTTCAAGCCCCAGACCTTTATGGTACCAGGCTTCAGCCGAGTCGGGATTGATGGAAAGGCCCTGCTCATAGCACCCCACAGCAGCCTCGTAGTTTCCAAGTTTGTCAAAAAGCATTCCCTTCTGATACCAGAGTTCGGGGTCATCCGGGGTAATCTTCAGGGCCCTGTCGAAACAGCTCATTGCTTTTTCATGTCTGTCGAGTCCGGCGTAAGCCAGTCCCTGCATATACAGGGCTCTGGAAGAGCTGGAACCGTACTCAAGGGACTTTTCATAAGAGATGAGGGCTTGCTCGCTATCTCCCAGCTTTTCAAATGCCAGGCCTTTTCGGAACCAGACTCCGGCAAGAAATAAGTCCGCATCGAGACCTTTCTTGTAACAATTTATGGACTCCTGGTAATTCATTCCACCGAAAAGCTCCTCCCCCATCTTATACCAGTCCTGAGAAGAATCAGGGGAAGTTTCAAGGGCTTTATCGTAACAATCAAGCGAATCCTCATACAACCCGGAGTCTTCCAGGGAAAGCCCCATGGCATACCATGCTGCCGAAGAATCAGGGTCTGAAGAAAGTGCTTTCTTATAGAAGTCAACGGAAATTTCGTATTCTCCCAGAGAATACAGAGCATTGCCTTTAGCAATCAGGCCTTCAACGGAAGTCGGGTTCTGCGCAAGTACTTCTTCAAGGGAGGGGATATCTCCGGCCCCAAGGGCGTCTTCTGCAACCAATCCCTGGGTTGAAACAGCTCCTTCAACAGGTAAAGAACCTGCGGAAGAGACGATGAATAAAGTGAAAACCAGGAGAACAAAGAAATTAACAATAGAATTAACTTTTTTAATTGGGTTCATTAAATACCCCTATTTTTTCTAATGAGTTCCTTGTGAATATCTTCCAGCATATACCGGAACACATTCCCTTGCTGAGATTCAGCATTGGGATCACAACTCATTTGGGATCTGGATCATAATGCAATCAGTATCGGCATTATAATGCATTCGGGAACAGCATCATAATGCAGTATCCTGAATAGTTTTCGACAGCATGTCAGTATCAGATTAATCAAGTTCATCAAATGTAATATACTGAACCACGTAAATTGAGATATCAAGATATAAATCCCGACTACATAAATTCTTATTGCCCGATACTCAAATAGTTAATGCAGTTTATGTACAAAAGGGTCTTTTTCTCCTGGCATTTTAGTACGGAAAACGTATAATTCAAACCGAATACACAAAAAAGTCAAACAAATAAAAAAATCAAACAAATAACAGAAGTCCAATACAGAAAGAAGTTGGACGTAGTAAAAAATTGGACATACAAAAAGTCCGAAACAGAAAAAGATGCAGAAAAGGAAAAACCTGCACCAAAAAAGAAGCCGTAAGCAAAAAGAATCCGAAAATCGATCAAAAGTCGGCGAGAAAGTTTTCCTTGCAAAAGCCTTAAGAGGAGGCATGAAAAACCAATCAACCGGTGTTTCTGAGCCCTTTTGCTCCCGCATCAGTTTATGCAAGTTCAGTCATGTCCTGGCCCAGTATACCGGTTCAGTGTATCGGGGAAAATATAAGCATTTTTTAGGTTCAGTACATCGGTTCGGCATATTGGCCCAGTAAGATCCCGATTCAGTCAGAGTTCTTCACGTGGGGGATGAGTCTGGAGGCTGGGAACCTGCAGACCCATTTCCACTCAACTTTCCGAGACGTTTCCCAAATCTTCATACCACCTGGTGGGCAGGGTGTAGTCCAGGGTCTCACTGTAGGTCTCGGGGAAGAAGTACTTCGTTCCCCTGTCCTGCAGGGCTCCCACAAAGCCCGGGTCAAGAGCATCGAGTTTAGTCTTGCAATCCGAAGCTTCGGTGTATCTCTTTATGCGATAGAGGGCAAAACGCTTGTTATAAAGGGCTGAAGGCGAGTTGGGGTCGATTGCAAGAGCTCTGTCATAGTTAATTATGGCTTCTTCAACATCTCCCAGCACGTTGTAGATGTAACCCTTGTTGTACCAGGCTGTGATGCAGTTAGGCTTTAACTGGACAGTTTTATCGAAACTTGCCAGGGCTGCGGTATGGCTGCTTGCCGAATATTGGGCAAGCCCTTTGAAATACCAGGCTGCAGCGTTATTGGGGGCGTACTCCAGGGCCTTATTATAGCAGGCGATAGCTTCCTGGTAT
Source organism: uncultured Methanosarcina sp. (assembly GCA_965601435.1). Taxonomy (GTDB): domain Archaea; phylum Halobacteriota; class Methanosarcinia; order Methanosarcinales; family Methanosarcinaceae; genus MTP4. The sequence goes on along the minus strand of CBFCWE010000002.1, from coordinate 22,308 downwards.
CTTTCCATCCGATGAAGGTCAAAGCCTTTTCTGTTGTACGCCTCGACGCTCACGGAGTTCAGCTCAAGGACCCTGTCATAACAGCCAATTGCTGCCTCGAAATTTCCGAGCATTTCCAGGGCGGCGGCTTTCCTGAATAGCACATCCGTACTGCCGGGCTGGAGTTCAAGGATCCGGTCATAGCTTACAACCGCCTCTTTGTACTTCCCAATTTCTTCAAGAACCGAAGCTTTCCCAATTTCTGCCTGAATATTTACAGGCTCAAGCTTCAGGATCCGGTCGTAATCGGATACCGCTTCCTCATGCCTGCCGAGCTTTACCAGAGCCGAAGCCCTGCCGCTAATGGCCTCAAGGTTATCAGGCTCAAGCTCCAGGAGCGTGTTGTAACACGGAACGGATTTCTCGTACCTCCCGAGGCCGATAAGGACCGAAGCTTTCTCAGCCAGGGCTTCGGTATTCTCGGGTTCGAGCACAAGTACCCTATCGTAGTAAGTTAGTGCCTCATCGTACCTCCCAAGCTTGTTGACAGCCGAAGCCATACCGTACCAGGCTTTCCCGGACTGCGGGTTCAGGGTTGCGGTTTTTTTGTAGGCTTCAAAAGCATTCTCATATCTTCCTAACTTTCCCAGGATCAGGGCTTGCTCGTACCAGGCGTCAACATGTTCGGGGTTGATCATCAAAGCCATGTCATAACATGTAAGGGCATCCTGGTACATTTCCAGTTTCCTGCTGGCTGAAGCTTTCCCATACCAGGATGCATCATAGCCAAATCCTGGGTCCAGGAACTCAACACTCCTGGAGTCAAAGTTCTGAGAATACTCTCCTGAATCCAGATTCTGGTAACCCAGGAGATAAGACCAGAACCCGCTTTCAAGAAGCCCGTCAAGGGTGCTGGCACCTGTAATGTTTCCTGAAGCCGGTTCGAAGGTATCGACATTCGAGAGCAACTCAAGGTTCTCATTCAGCTTGAAGCGGGCAGGGGCATATGAGGGGTTGATCCTGAGAGCTTCATTGTAGCATTCTACGGCTTCCTCGTACCTGCCAAGCTGGTCAAAAGCAAGGGCCTTGTCATACCAGATCTCAAAGCTGTACGGGGCAAAAGCAAGAACCCTGTCATAACATTCAAGCGCCTCTTTGTGTTCCCCCAGTTGAGTCAGGGCAGAGGCTTTGTTGTACCAGACAAGAGTATAATTTTCATCCAGGGCCAGAGCCTTATCATAGGATTTCACGGCATCCTTATGCTTCCCGAGCCTGGAGTAATCAAAACCTCTCTCGTACCAGGCCTTAGGATAGTCAGGGTCTATTTTCAGGGCTTTGCCGTAGCATTCCACAGCTTCCCCGTACCTGCCAAGACTGTCAAGGTTCCGGGCTTTCCGGTACCAGACTACAGGATGTCCGGGCTCTTCTTCAAGGGCCTGGGTGTAACAATCTATCGCAGCTTCATAATTTTCAAGTTTATCGAAAGCCAGACCCTTATCGTACAGGATCCTGACAGCTTCCGAACCGAAGTCCGGGGCAGCCGGGTAACACACCAGGGAAGAATCATAAGCTCTCAGTTTCTGAATAAGCGCGTCTCCGGCTTCTTCAACCTCAACTCCAGTATCCGGATTGAGGGCCATCTCATAACATGCTATTGCGGCATTGTATTGTCCCATTGCATAAAGTGCGGCACCTTTGCTATACCAGGCATCGGAGCTGTCAGGGTCGTATGTAAGGATTTTATCGTAGCACTGGATAGCTTCGGAGTATCTTTCAAGCTTTTCCAGGTCTGCGCCTTTTCTCTGAAGAGCATCGAGATTATCGGGGTCCGAAACGAGGACAGAGTCGTAACAGGTTAAAGCTTCCTGGTAATGTGCTCTCGCTTCCTGATTATACTTTGCAGCTTCCTGTGGTTCTTCCTGGTTTTCAAAGTCCTTAGTCAGGTTTTCAAGTTCCATACCCATCCTGTCAAAATCCATTCCTCTGTTGTACCAGGCTTCAACCGAAACAGGGTCGAGAGAAAGAGCCACATCATAACATTCCACGGCAGCCTCGTAATCTTCAAGACTGTCGAAAACTACTCCCTTCTGGTACCAGAGTTCGGAATTGCCAGGGGTAATATTCAGGGCTTCATTAAAACATCCCGTTGCATCGTCATACCTTTCAAAACCCGCATAGGCCATTCCCTGCATGTAAAGGGCCCTGGAACAGTTTGCATTGTACTCAATCGATTTATCATAGGAAACAAAGGCATGCTGGTCCAGATCCAGTTTTTCAAATGCCAGGCCTTCACGATAAAGGATTCTGGCATGGTAAGAGTCAAAAGCCAGAGCGTTCTCATAACAATCGGCGGCCTCAGCATAGCTTTTAATTCTGTAAAACTCGTCACCTCTTTCATACCAGCTTTCAAAGGAGTTAGGAGAGGTTTCAAAAGCCCTGTTATAACTTTCGATTGCGTCTTCATACATACCAAGTTCGTCAAGGGCACAGGCTTTGCCATACAAGGCAACTGAAAAATCAGGCTCTAGTTCAAGAGCTTTATCATAGCACTCTATCGAAAGCCCGTATTCCCCAAAAGAATAAAGTGCATTACCTTTGTCAAGTAACCCTTCCACAGAAGATGGATTCTGTGCAATTACCTCCTCGAGAGGAGAAGTATTTTCAGTTCCTCCGGCACTTGCAACCAGTCCTTTAAATGTAATGGCTTCAGCAGTAGGGAAGAAAGCTCCCGCTGAAATGAAGAGCAAACAAGCACTCAAGATAACTAATGAATTAATAACCGACCGAACTTTTTTAACTGAGCTCATTAAATACCCCGGCTTTTCCCGATGAGTTCCCTTTGAATAAGTTAGACACTTAGCATAGGATTCAGCATGATATGACTATCAGTACTTTATACAATCCAACAAGTACATTTTTTATCTGTAATTATACCCAAACATCCTTAATATCTGTTAATTATACACTAATATCCTTAATATCTGCAATTATACACTAATATCCTTAATATCTGCAATTATACACTAATATCCTTAATATCTGTAATTATACGCTAATATCCTTAATATCTGTAATTATACACTAATATCCTTAATATCTGTAATTATACACTAATATCCTTAATATACAATGTAGCTATAAAACATAAAGATAACATTCCAGGACCATGAAAATGGTTGCTATACCGAGATCTGGGAAATAAAATAAATTTCTGTTGACCCCAATGTAAATTACTCATACATTGCAGTCAATTCAAGTTTTCTTTACTAATTAATCTAAGTTCTCCTTATTTAGTATCCAGTTACTTATGCTTATTAATTGAAGCGATATTTATTAAGTGTTCAATTATTCATTACTTATCATTCAAGTTTTTTTCCTATATTACAGATTAAACAATATCAAAGTATGCACATTTTAAAATGTGTTTAATAAGCAAAAAATCCCGAGCAAAAAAAAGCTCGAACAAAATAAATCTTAGGGGCAGATTCGCACAAAATATATACAATGAAATTTCCTTTCCAAAAGCATGCAAAAAGAAGACCTGGCTTTTTTCCGAAAATGGTTCTCGGACTATGTAACAGATTTCTATTCCTCTGATCCTTTTGTCCTGGAAAATATAGAACTCAAAGCCAAACATACAAAAAAAGTCTGCGAAAATATCCTTTTGCTCGCAAAAGCTGAAAAACTTGGGGGAAATGAATCCCTTCTTGCCGAAACCGTAGCTCTTTTCCATGATCTTGGCCGTTTTGAACAGTTCTTGAAATACAAAACCTTCAAAGATTCTGAATCTGAAAACCATGCTGTTCTGGGAGTAAAAATCCTGAATAAAGCCGGGATACTTTTCCGCCTACCCCGAGAGGAGAGTGATATCATTCTAAAAGCCGTGGAATACCACAACCTCATGGAGGTCCCTGAAATCGCCTCAAATTCCCCAAAACTGCTCTTCTACTCAAAGCTGATCAGGGATGCCGACAAACTTGACATCTTCCGGATCATATGCGAGAACTATGAAGAAGGAGAAGAATGCCAGAATCCGGCCCTTGAACTTTATTTGCCCGATACCCCGGAATGCTCGGAAGCCGTAATAGAAGACATAATGAACAACAGGATGGCAAAAATAAAGGATGTCTGCAACCGTAACGACGTAAAACTCCTTCGTTTGAGTTGGGTCTTTGACATCAATTTTCCCGAGACCTTTGCCCTCCTCAAAGAAACACGCTACCTGGAAATAATCATGTCCTCATTACCCGAAACCGAAGAAATCCGAAAGGTTATAAGGCACCTTGAAGCCTATCTCGAAAAACAGCTCTTGAAGAAGCAGCCTTTTTAAATTCATCCTTGTTAAAAGCATTCTTGTTAAAAGCATCCTTGTTAAAAGCTGACTATGGTTTTATCGGCATATCGAGTGTAAGCTGTTAGTTGTGAGCTGCTTATAATATAAGCTAAAGAAAGTGTTAATATAACATCCTGTACATATATTCTATAAAGCATTCTATAAAGCCTTTCAAAAGCATAAAGCCTTTCAAAAGCACACGGGGGTGGCTAAGGTGAGCACAAGAGAGTTTGCAGGAAAGTCGATTATATTTGCGATTTCAGCATATTGCATCTTATTGGCCCTGTTTCCTTTCGGATGGGTTATTTTAATTTCAGGCGCAATGCTGCAATCAGAAACGGCAAAAAAAATATTGGGAATTGAAATTCCAGCTACAAAGGCAATAGAAAACCGGCGAATGGAAAAGAATTGATAAGCAGGCGACAGCTTTCTTATTGGAACGTCAAATTGGCAATTCAGGTTCCATAGAGATGACAGTGGACTCTTTACACTTTTAAAAATGAGAAAATAAGAGTTCTTAGTAGAAAGAAACAAGAGTTCAAGGTTCATCAGAACTAAGAGTTTATAAAAAATAAGAGTCGTAAAAAGCATGACCTGAAGTACAGTTTCACTCTTTACATTTCACTCCTTATATCGCCTGCCAGATTCATTTCCGAGGCTTCGTCTGTAATCGGAGCGGATCTGTTTTTCGCACTGTTCGCAAAGCAGAGCTTCCAGGTTTTTATCATCCAGTTTTTCTTCATTTTCCTTTTCTTTTTCCTTGATGTCTTTTCCCATATCCATATTTTCGGCACCTCGAAATTCGGTTAAAAAGTAATTTGGTAAAAAGTAATTTGGTAAAAAGTAATTTGGTAAAAAGTAATTCAGCCCCATTCTATTGTTTTGAGCCCTGAAGGCTGTTCGATAAATTCAACATCTAAGCCTAGCAGTTCCCGAAGCCTGGGGCAGAGGGCTTCCATTCCGGGATTTTCCGTGGCGTAGTGGGTGGCATCTATTAGGCAGAGGTCTCCGTTAGATCTGAGGACGTCGTGCTTCAGTTCGGAGGACACAAAAGCTTCAGCGCCTCTTTCTCGGGCAATCTGGAGGTACTCGTTCCGAAAACCACAGCCCCCGTAAACCATTACACGCCTGACTTCCTCTTTTTCCCCGGCATACATAATAGGGGTTTTCAGGCTCTCTGAGACTCGGGCAGCCAGTTCAGCGGAAGAGCAGGGCTCGATTTCTCCGATCCTTCCCATTCCGGCTTCTTCGATATTTCGGAGCCCCAGGCGTGCCGCAAGAACGTCATTTATTCCTCCCTTAGCCCGGTCGTAATTGGTATGCATGCTGTAGAGGGATACGCCGTTCTCAAGGGCAAGCCTGAGAGAGGTTGCAAGAGGTTTTGAAATTATGCTTACCGGCCTGAAAATCAGGGTATGGTGGGTAATTAGCAGGTCCGCCTTGATTTCAGAAGCTTTTTCAAGGATGTAAGCGTTCGCGTCCAGGGCAACTGCAATTTTTTGAACGTCATTTTCCAGGTCCAGGATTAGCCCTATCCTGCCTTCGTCAAAATCCTCCGCAAGTTCAGGAGGTGCGATTTCTTCAAGAATTTCTACTATTTTTGCAAGTTCCATGGAAAAGCCCCTCTAATGGATGTAAATTTCACTATTTCAGAATATGTAACGTACTAAGTTGCCATGGATATTTAAATATCTCCTTCCTGTGATCATGTTCTCTTTCCTATTGCATCTCCTTCATAATGCCTCAGCAGGAAATCCCCCAGGTCTTTAGTTTAGTGGTCGTTAGTGTAAACATCCTGTGCGCTTAAACACTGAACTTTTTTAGGCTCTTAGTTGTTTTGCATGTGTATTCATCACAAAAACCAACATGGTCTTGGATTGAAAATCATCTTACCCACGGAAAATGGCGAAGAGCCCTTTTTTTTAAAGCCCAATTTTCGGCGAGGTTGACCCCTATTTATACTTTTCTTTAATTTCGCACAGCAGGGCTCAGGAAGTGAAAGGGAAAAATTCATAAACATTCACCAATCAACAAATTCAAAAAATTTATTATAAATATCCACAAAACTTAAAATATGTTGAAAAAAGATATTTACAAAGACATCTGTCTAATTACAGGAATAAAGGTCAAATTTATACAATAATATGAGAATAAAGCTGCAATATTAAAATAAACTGATAAAATAATTTAGTCACTTTACGTGATCAATCTGCCTATCTACAATGTTTATCATAACAAAAAATGCATAAAAGTATTCAATAAACTAATTCAATAAATGAACTCAATAAATGAATTCAATGAACTAACTCAATATAAATAATATCAAAATTTGTAAATGTTTCCGGAGCATGAGGGCACTGTATTACCAGTGTCAATTTAAGGAGGGATAACTATGGTTAAAAAAACCTTACTTCTGGCATTACTCGTCGTTTTTATCCTCTCCTGCCTTTCTACTGCTGCTCTTGCTGCAGATGAAGTGGAGTGGGTGGAGAAGCTTAACGACAAAAAACTTTACTGGGGAGATTCCGTCACAGTCGATGGCTATGTGGTTAAAGCAGAAGACTTTCACGAAGAAGGGACGGTGTTTGTCACCATCTCTAAAGATGGGGAAGAACTAAAAAGCGGCCCTCTTGTTGCGGGGCTGGAACTCGAATACGACGATGAAATAAAGGTCTATGCCCAAAAAGTAGATCCCAATTACGAAGTCATTAAAAAGAACGGGGTAGAGTTCAAAACTGATAACTGGAACCCTTACGCCCAGCTGGATATTCTCCTCAGAGGAAAACCTGGCTTCGATATCGACGTTGACACCGACATGGGCAGCTATGACCCGAAAGCTGCTTCAGATAGCAGGATCGACGTAACGATAAATGTTAAAAACGACGGAGACGCAAAAGCCGAAAACGTTGTGCTGACAATCGACACTGCAGGACTTGAGGTAATTACTGGAAAAACAAAGTACACTTACACAAAGGTCCTGAAAGACGAAACATTGGAGCCGATTACCCTCACATTGAAGACCCCTGCCCCCTGGGAAGATACCGATTACAAAATTATCGCAAAGACCGAGTTCGAGGACTTTAAGGATGAGGAGTACGAAGCCGAGGGGTCCAAGACCATAGAGATCAAGCGGAAATGGGATCTCATAGTTTCGAAGAGCAGCACAAAAGAGCGCCATATGGGAGAACCCGTATACGTTTCGATAACAGTCCGTAACGGCGGCCTCTGCGACATTAACGATATCGAACTTACGGATACGCTGGTCTCAGGTATGCGGCTTGAAGAAAATATGGAGCTTGGCACAACCCTTTCCCTGAAAGCAGGGGAAGTTGCTGCGGATGTCTTCAAGTACACCCTGATCCCGGAAAAACCCGGGGATTTCACATTCCCCAAAGCGGTTTCCACTTTCACCCTGGCCAACGGGGAGAGTAAAAATGTAAAATCTGACAATTCCGATAAGACCAAAATCTACGGTCCGAACATAATACTTACCAAATCCCTTAGCACACAGCAACTTGAAGAAGGGGACGAACTGACGGTCACGGTTACCGTAAAGAACTCAGGCAACGTTGACTCAAGCGTGACGGTAACTGATACCGTTCCCCCCGAAGCAAAATTCATAAGCGGGGAAACAAGCTACAAAGGAGTCCTCCAGAGCGGCGGCGGGGCAAAGACCATTAAATACATCCTGCAGATGCATAGCGAAGGGGAAGTCCAGCTGCCCCCGTGCAAAGCAACTTTCCTTGACCTTGAAAGCTACAAGGGAGATGTCGATTCCAACACCCCAGCTGTCGTGAATGTGGGGGTCTTGACCCTGGAAGCGAGCAGCGAACAGCAACAGTCCACAGGGTCAACGGAATCCAACCAGGAAAAGAATGAAGAATCCGATGATACCCCTGTGAAAACCGATGAGACCGAAGAGGAGTACGAGGACACCCCTGGCTTTGCTTCCCTGCTTGCAGTCCTCGGGCTGCTGGGAGTTGCAGGGCTCAGGAAAAAAGGGCTTGTCTGAAAATTACTCGGAAGAGTGTTTTTAAGCGCTCTTTTTGAGATTTCCTTTTTCAGAAACTCTGAGATTTCCTTTTTTTCAAACACTCTTTTTGAGCTGCTCTTCCGGATTTCCGGGGAGCATAACTTTTCCCCCATTTATTCCTCAAAATTTTCTCTTTAAACTCTCTATTTTTTCATTCCTTTTTTTGCATATTTCACTTTGACCTCTCTATTTGCTCATTCTTCTTTTATTCATTTCATTTCATTGAGCTCTACTTTTTTCACCCAGTTTCTCTATTTATCAAAAGAGCCTGATTTTTCATGGTCTCTTTCCGGTGAATACCCTATCTGTCGGAAAATAAGTAAAAGCTTAAAAATAAGAAAGGAAACTTCTTTACTCTCCATTAAAAGAAAAAAGGAAGCCCAGAATGAAAGAACCCCATGACCTGCTAACAGCAAAAACCCTGATCCTGACCCACGGAGATTCGGACGGGATATGCTCGGGTGCCATTGCAAAGAGTGCCTACCCGGATGCGTCCGTATACTTCACAAATCCGGTTAGCCTTCTGGATAAGCTGAACGGGATCAGAGACGTTAAAAACCTCATCATCTGTGACATCGCAATTAATGAAAGGCACTGCTTCGAACTTTATTCCAGGCTCCAGGACCTTGCTAAAAAGTGTAACCTCTACTACATCGACCACCACCCTCTCCCGGAAAGCTGTATGGAGGATGAAAAAGGGGGAGAAGAATGGTTTTACAATGACTGCACAGGACCCTGCAGTTCTGAACTAACTTTCCGTGTCTTTGAAGACCTTCTGAGCCGGGACATGAGGAGGGTTGCTATCTACGGGGCTATAGGAGACTTTTGCGACAACACGCCCCATGTAAAGAATTGGGTAAAGGACTGGGACAAGCGAAGCCTCTACTTCCAGGCAGGGACCCTGATCCAGGCGGTGCTCCAGAAAGGCAAGGACTACGAATTCAAGAGGACTCTCCTGAACCCTCTCTCAAGGGACAGGATTCCTTCAAGGATTCCGGACCTCCTGGAACTTGCCCGGGATGCGGCCCTGAACGAAGAAAAGATCCGGGTCTTTGTCAAACAAAACGTGAAAGTCCTGAAAAACAGCGCGTATATTGTAAATACGAATAACTCCATTTCAAAAGCAGCTATCTACGCAGCCTCATACGGACGGAGGGAAGTTGGCATTGCAGCCGAAAACCGTCCGAAAAAAGGGATATACGACCTGAGCATCCGTTCCAGAGGTCAGGCAGACGTTAACCGGCTCCTGCGCAGCATTGCTCCCCGGTTCGGAGGAAGCGGTGGAGGGCATCCTCACGCGGGAGGGGCACGTATCCCCGAAGAATCTTTTGAGGCTTTTCTCCACGCCTTCGATGCCGGGATTGGAGAAGCAGAAATGAGGTAAAGAAAAAATGAAAGCAAGCAAAACCGTGGAAAAAAACGGTACAAACCTTGAAATCCTCTTCGTCGGGCGCTCCAACGTGGGCAAATCCTCTCTCATAAAGGAACTTTTCGGAGCAAAAGTAAGGGTCGGAAGACGCCCCGGAGTTACACTGCGTCCCTTCCACGTCCAGCTCTCGGACATGCTCGTCACCGACATGGCGGGCTTTGGTTTCATGAGCGGGGTCAAAGACAGGAAGCAGGACATCGTAAAAGACAAGATTGTACACTACATCGAGAACAATGCCGAAAGGATCAAAGTCGGAGTCCTTGTAATAGATGGTCCCTCCTTTCCGGACGTCGTCGACCGCTGGGACGAACGGAACCAGATCCCCATCGACATTGAGATGTTCGATTTCCTGAGGGAAGTCGGAATTGATACCCTGATAGCTGCAAACAAGATGGACAAAATCAAAGAAAACGAGTACGCCCCCCTTCTGGATGAAATCGCAGTCCGCCTGGGGCTTGAGCCCCCATGGGAAAACTGGAAAAACCTGATTGCCCCGACCAGCGCCAAGAAAGGGGACTTAAAAGCCCTCAAGAGCCTCCTGCGGGACAGGCTGCACGAAATGAAGCGGGATGACCTGTTCAAGTATATTTGAGGGGTGACCTGTTCGAGTATATTTGAAATATCAGGATTCAAAACTCAGAAATTAAACACAGTTTGGCACTCCTGACGAAAATTAAACAGAATCGCTGGCCCAAGTTCAAAGCTTCTTCCGCTGCTGGGAATAGACCCTTTCGATCCGCTGGATGCTGTCGGCTTCATCAGGGGCTTTATCGTTTCGGATGCGGATGAAACGGGGGAAGCGCAGGGCAAAACCTGAGTCGTAGTTGGGGCTCTTCTGGATTTCTTCGAAAGCGATTTCGACCACGACTTTTGGCCGGACGGCAAAGACTCCTCCGGCTTCCCCGCCCATGAGCCCGGAGAGCATTTCGGTGAGCTCTTTGAGCTGTTCGTCACTCAGGCCGGTGCCTACCTTGCCGATCTGCAGGAAGCGGGTTGTATCAGGGTCGTAGCAGCTGACTGTGTATGAGCCTATAAGGTTGACACGTCTCCCGAAACCCCATTCTGCACCGATGATCACCAGGTCAAGGGTTTCCATGAGTGGTTTTTTCTTGAGCCAGTTCTTACCTCGTTTTCCCGGGGAATAAATGGAATCCGGATTTTTGACCATTATGCCTTCGTGCCCGGCATCCAGGGCTTCCTGATATATCTTTTCCACGAGTTCGAGATCGTCTGTGATGACCTGCTCGTCTACGGAAATGGACCTGGAATCCTCAACTGAACTTTCCATGCAGGACCGGAGGGCTTTTCGCCGCTCGCGGAGGGGGAGGTATATAAGAGTCTCCCCGTTCAGGTACATGATGTCAAAGAGGTTGAGCTGAATCGGAATAGAGGCGGCTTTCTCAGCCACGTCATACTTGCGCCGGAAACGCTTCAGGATCTCCTGGAAAGCCCTCGGTTTGCCGTCTTCTGCCACAGCTACGGCTTCCCCGTCCAGGATTGCGGATTCAGCTTTCACATGCTTCCGGACGATGTCCACAAGGTCAGGGAGGGAGTTCGTGACGTTTTCGAGTTTCCTTGAGAAAATGGTTACCGAATTTCTGTCCTTGTGGATCTGGACCCTGGCCCCATCGAACTTCCATTCGATTGCCGCTTCCTTCATGTCCCTGATATCAGCCTCGATGTCCGGGCTGATCTGGGAGAGCATCATCTTGATGGGGCGGTTTATTTCGATCCCAAGCTTTTTCAGGCCCTCAACCCCCTCGGCCTTGGCTGCGGCAGCCACATCCCCGAGGTCGTTCGTGACCATAAAAGCTTGTTCCACAACATCTGCCGGCACGTTGAAAGCCTTTGCAATAGCATCCCTGACGACGCCTTCCCCAACTCCTATGCGTAGCTCTTCAAGGGCTAGACGGGCAATGAACTTTGCTTCCCTGGGGTTGGAAGAGTTGAAAAGGAACTGGAGATTTTTGATTTTTAAGTTCTGGGAGCCTTTTCCCGTGGCTTCGGAAGCGGTAATGAAACGCTGGTAGACTTCGGAGATGGAAAATTCGGACTCCTCTTCCATAAAAGAAGTAAAAGTGACCTGGTTTTTCTTCTTTTCCTTCAGGATCAGGAGGGCAGTCTCTCCTATGTCCCCTGTGGTCCGGATCAGGGCTTCAATACTCTTTACCGACATCCCCGACGCTTTCGAGAGAGCCATATAAAGGAGGCTGGTCCCGATCCCCAGCTGTTTCCCTGTCCAGGCAGGGAACACTTCACTCATGATGAAGTGGGTTGCCAGGGGCAGTTCTTCAACTTCCACTTTCTGTAGAAATTCCGCAACCTTATTCGTGGTTTCTATGGTACTCGATATCTTCTCGATGGCCTGGCAGGTCTCTGCAAATTCCCTGAAGCTCGTCATGGTCCCAGCAGCTTTTATTTTTTTGGTTTGGCGATGTGTTAGCTATTTTAGCTCTTCGGGCATCCGGATTTTGATCCGCAACCTTCCTGTTTCCTTTCACTGCTCCCTGTAAATCGAGACAAGGTCACTGAGAATTGCACTTGCGGTTTCCACAGAGCCGGCACCCTTGCCTGTAACAGTGATTTCTCCAGCAAGTTCGGTGTCCAGGGAAGCCACGTTAAGGGTCCCTCCAACAGCCAGGGGATGGTTGATGGGAACAAGCCTGGGAGCCACATGGATCCGGTCCCTGCTGACCTCCCCTATGAGTTTGATCACGTGTCCGTTCTCGTAAGCCATTTCCAGGGCTTCGGGAGTGATCTTCGTGATTCCCGTGACGTCGACATCCCCATAGGTGGTGTCCAGCCCGAATATGGCGTTTCTAAGGATTACAAGTTTGCAGGCGGTATCGATTCCTTCCACATCGTAAGTCGGATCTGTCTCCGCAATCCCGAGTTCCATGGACTCGGCAAGGATGTCGGTGTAACTTGCCCTTTCTTCCAGCATCCTTGTCAGGATGTAGTTACAGGTCCCGTTTAGGATGCCTTTAACGCTCCTGATATTGTTTCCGGCCAGGACTTCTTTTGTAAAGTTGATGACTGGCATTGAACCGCCAACGGTTGCCTCAAACCTGAACTTCGAACCTGCTGTCTTTGCGGTTTCCACGAGTTTCCGGTAGTTCAGGGTAAGAGGACCCTTGTTAGAAGTAACCACGTCCAGCCCTTTTTCGAAAGCTGCAAGCATGTTCTGGAGCCCGGCTCCCCCGGTTTCAATATTAGTAGGAGTGGTTTCGATTACCAGTTCATGGTCTATGGACTTGATGACTTCAAGGCCCGTGATTTTCTCCAGAGCGACTGTTCCTTTTTCCCTTTTGCGGGCAAGGCAGTCAGCAAGGTCCACCCCCTCGGGAGAGAGGGTCGCACCTTTTGAGTCCACTACCGCAATCACGCGGACGTCAAGGCCCATATTTTCCAGGTACTCTTTCTTCATCAGGAGTACTTCGGCTACGCCCTGTCCGATCGCACCGAACCCGATAATTGAGCAGCGTACTGTTTTCATCTTATAATTCTCCTAAGATCTTTTTTTCAAGCCTGGACGTCTATTGGCAGGACCATCAGCAGGTCTTTCTTTGCTGATACTTCTTTCAGGATGTTAAGCGACTTCTGGATTTCTTCTTTCCCCAGGGCATTGATTTTTATGAGAGCTGAAGAAAGCATATCAATACCTGGCATGGAAAGGGTAAGGTCCGCGACCTCGGCAAACCCGGTCTTGTCTATTTCATCAATGGTATCCTGAATCCCGGTATGGACCACGTGCCCTATCAGGACCACGTTAATACTTTCCCTGAAACGGTGCTCACCGACCCTTACGACTTTGATTCCGTTCTCTTCGAGCCTTGCCTTGATGGCTGCGATATTTTCGGGTCTGGTTTCGAGTACGAGCTGCACAGGAACCGTTTTTCGGGGGGTAAGCTTCTGGTGGTGGTGCAGAACAGTTATCAGGTTAGCCCTGCATTCCGACAGAGGCTGAAGGGCTAAAAGCATCTGCCCGGGCACGTCCTTTAATTCAATGTCCATGGAAACTCGCATATTTTCCCTCGGTTTAATTTCAGTTATGAATCTTCAAGATATGAGACGCAAAAAGGGTATTAACTAAAATCATCAAATTTCAAAATATTTCAGCTTCATTTCATTTCAAATGTATTCTCTTTCAAATGTATTCCCATACTTCCTGCTGTTAGTAGGTGAATTCAGTTATATAATTTGCTATTTTCGGTTTTTCAGAAGACGTCTCATTCCTGGAGAGGAAGTATTAAATTCAGGGATCTTCAATCATTTAAGTGACATTCTACTATTTTAGGGACTTTCCCCTTCCTTATCTTTTTTATTTTCATTATCCCTTTTTAAGACATGCTCATCCGTGATCCTTATAATATTTCCCCTTCCTTTCTTGAACTTTTCAATCATCCCTCGCTCTTCCAGGTCCGAGAGCATCAGGCTTACCTTGGACTCGGAATAGCGGGATTTCTTTCTGAGCTCCAGCTGGGTAATCCGGTTCCCGCTCGCGCGGATAAGTTCCAAAATCTCCTTAAGGTCATCCGGAAGATGAACTTCGGGATTATCAGGCACTTCTGAATCAGGTTCTTCCGAGATCAGTTCTTTTGAACCTGGTTCTTCTACGCCTGGCTCTTCCGGCTCCTGGGGGAGGGAAGTGGACAGAGCAAACTCCGATTCACTGCGGACTTCCTCTGGTTCGACTTCTGAAGCTGCTTCAGCTACTGAAAATTCATTATCAGTTTCTGAGCTTTTATCCTCTGGTCTTTCTTCTTTCGAATCCCCGGCATTTTCTTCGGATTGCTCAAAACTCTCCGAACCTGTCTCAGTGTTTTCGGGGAACTTTGCACCTGAAACTTTGTTTTCCTTCGGGGGATCATCGGGAATTTCCGGGGGCTTCCCCTTTCTTTTATTCCAGAAATAACCGGCAAAAAGAAGAATGCAGAGGCCGATTAACAGAACCGCATACACGGTATTCCCGAAACTGTCCTCGCTCACAAGTTCCGCTTCTTCAAAATCCTTATCGAATTCTTCAAATTCACTCTGATCCAGAAGCTCTTCCTCGTATGCAGGAAAGAGGAGAAGGTCAACTACATAATCTCCGTTTTCAGTTATCTTAACCGTCTCTTCAGCCGCATACACTATGGTATTTCCTTCAAAATAGCTGGCTTTTACAAGATAATTTCCAGGCGGCAGGTTGAAGGAATATACAGCATCCACTGCAACAAAGTACTGCTCGGGGGTCGAATTTACTTCAATCACGGCGTTATTAAGCGGCTCGAAACTGTACCACTCATAGACGTTCCCGTGCACGGTTGCAGCAAGGGCTGTTCCCTGGACAAAAAGGAGGGAACATAAAATGCAGGTGAACGTTAAGAGCTTTTTAAAATTCACGCAGTGGTAAAGGGGGTTTTAACATAAATCTTTTACTTTCTTCCAGAAGACTCCTATATTTAAAGGTATAATAAAGTTTTAAAATGAAAAAAAAGGTGTTATCAAGCTTTAATATCCTCGTACTTCAATCCATTAAGGATTTTCCGGAAAGAATGCTTATATTTTCTCTTTTCTAATAGAGCAGCAGTTACAAAATTATAAAAGATTAAATGGAGGCAGTCAAATGGAAAAATCAGGAAAAGTAATACGCTATTTATCCTGTTTTACTATCACACTTCTCCTCTTCAGCATCTTACCTGCGACCGCCCTTGCCGGAAATGGACAGGGTGTGGGAAATGGAGCTGAGAACGGGAAGTCATGGAAAGTAGCAGATTCCGAAGGTTCAAACACTGAAGAAGGTTCATATACTGAAGAGGATGCAGATTCCGAACCTCTCCAGAAAAAAGAATTGATCAAGCAAAGGGTTCAGGAAAAGAAACAGTTGAGAACAGAAATCCAGAACCAGAAAAGAGAATACCAGGATGCAAAAGGGTCTTTCATCAAACTCAGGAACCAGATCCGGGCCGGGCAGCTTGACCCCAATTCGGATATGGCTATGAACGGCACCAGGCTATACCTTAACTCAAGTATCTGTTATATGATAGCCCATCTGGAAGGCGTGCAGTACAACCTGGATAACTCAAACGGAAACGGCACGGATGCTAGAGCCGCGGCTCTTCAAGAGAGGATAAACCAGCTGAAAGAGGAACAGGAAGATATTGAAAATGCCGAAGACTATGAAGATTTCGTAATAGTAGTCAAATCCGTAAGCGGGGTCTGGAATAATGCCCAGAAGGACGCAGCTCTCGGGGCAGGACAGACTGTCAGTGAAAAGATGGACGATTTCCTTGACAGATCAGAAGCCCTTTCAGATAGGTTTGACGACAAAATCCAGGAATTAAACGAAACCGGCGTGGACACCACGGGACTTGAGGACAACCTTACCCTGTACAAAGAACTGATAGAATATTCCCGGGACAACCACACAATTGCAGTCAATATCTATGATAATGAAAGTGCCACAGCTGAGGACCTGGATAATGCGAATGACTACCTGCGCACCGCTCTGGATAATCTCAATGAGGCTAACGAGATCGTTAAGGATATCTTCAACGAACTGAAAGAATATGGAATTGAACCTGAAGAAGAGCAAGAAAAGGAACAGTTACAGACCCAGGAACAGGAGCAAGAACAGTTACAGACTCAGCAGCAAGAACAAGACCAAGAAATGAGTGGTGAAGAAGGGCAGGAAAAAGAGTCGGATAACGAAGAAACTGAGAGTTAAGGAGGCTTAAAATGGTAAAATTCACTCACCTGCTCGTCCTCTCAGCTTTAATGGTCTGGCTTGTAGGGTCAGGCTGCGTTGGGAATGATGCTTCTGAAGTTGAAGAATCGAAAATTGACTTAGATGCTGCTGAAGCAGTAGAAGAAGCCCAGGATTCAGGGGACCTGGAGCTAAACGAAGCAGAAATCCTGGAACTTGACGCAGATATGGCAGAACTCGAGGCACTGCTTGAAAATGTGAGCCTTGAGGAAGACATAGTGATTGAAGAACTGTAATATGTTATTATATCCCACCTGCAAAAACAGAACCTCAAAAATAGAATCTTAAATACAGAAATATATAGTGACAAAACCTAAACCAAAAAAGAAAAGATTTTTTTCAAGTAAAACGATCTTTTCTTTATTTTTAATTTTTCTGACATATTTTTCTGGATTTTCTTTCTGTTTTCAGGTTTTAGAACTTTTTTTCCGGAAATCGCAACGATTTTCCGGATTTCCTCGGAAATTTCATTTTGTTGCCCCTTATTTTCTTACCCACCTCAAGCATTTCCAGAAACCGATTTTTGTTTTCTTTCCTGAGATGCCCACCTCTACCGGGTTCTTTATGGTTTCACTGACTTTTCCTTCGGGCGTCGCCCGGAGTAGGGGTCTGAAGACGAGAGTTAAAGGTATGGAATAAATTTTTATGAAAAAATTGGGGAAACTACAGGGGAGATATAACATTAAATGTATATTCAAGTTTTACCAAGGAAATTAAAAAACTATCAAGCTTTAAAATCCGCCTGATTCGTTTCATCAAGCGTTATCAGGAAAGTATGTTTATATTTTCCCCTCCCCAATAAAATAGCATTCACAAAATATTAAGTGGGGGAGTTAGACGAAATCAAGAAAAGCAATACGATATTTATCTTATTTAACTGTCGTACTTCTCATTTTTAGTACCCTGCCAGCAACTGCCTTTGCAGGGAATGGAGCCGGAAGTGGAGGCAGTGACAATGGCCAGCAGGGTGGCGGAACTGATAATGCCCAGCAGGGTGGCGGGACCGATAATGCCCAGCAGGGAGGCGGGACCGACAATGGCCAGCAGGGAGGCGGGACCGATAATGCCCAGAAAGGAAGTGACAACGCGCAGTCAAGGGGCAGTGATGGTGGAAATGGAAATGGAAATGGAGCCACCATACAGTCTGGGGAGCAGGAAAGAACCAGAACCCAGGAAATGGAGCATCAAAGAGAACTGATGAGGGAACAGCTTCAGATTTGCAAAAGCGATTACCAGGATGCAAAAGGAGACTTCCTCAGGATCAGGGATCGGATCCGAACCGAACAATTCGGGGACCATGAGAGGGAAACTACCAGGCTATATCTTAACGCAAGCGTCTGCTATATGATCGCCCAGCTTGAATATGTGCAGTATAACCTGAATAACTCCAATGGCTCCGGCAAGGACGAAAGAATTCCCGGGATTGAAAACCGGATAATCCAACTGAAGGCGGAACAGGAAAACATTGAAGATGCCGAAGACATTGAAGATTTCTCCATCGTGGCCAAATCCGTGCACGGAACCTGGAATAATGCCAGGAAAGATGCAGCTTTCGGCGCAGGGCAGACAGTCAGTGAAAGGTTAGACAAATCCATTGACAAATCCGAAGCTCTTTCAGGCCGGCTTGATGGCAGAGTCCATCAATTGAACGAAAACGGTGTAGACACCACAGAACTTGAGGACAAACTCATCCTGTACAACGGACTGATAGGATATGCCCGGGAAAAACACACAGAGGCCAATGTCATATACCAGAACGAAAAGGCAACCGAAGAAGACCTGGATTATGCAAATGACCTCCTGCACGACTCCCTGGACAACGTTAACGAAGCGAATCAGGTCCTTAAAGATATCTTCAACGAACTGAAGCAGTATGGGATTGGAGATCAAGACCCGGTGAAGCAACAAGATAAGGATCAAGACCAGGACCGGGATCAAGACCAGGTGAAGCAACAAGATAAGGACCAAATACAGGATCAGGATCAAATCCAGAGTAAGGCCCAGGTGATAGATCACGAAATGATTAATAACGAAAATGAGGAATTCGAGAATTAAGGAGGCATTCAATGGCCAAGTTAACTCATCTGCTTATCCTCTCTGCATTAATGACCTTCGTTGTGGGGTCTGGATGCGTTGGGGATGATGCCTCTGAAGTAGAGGAATCCGAACAAGACTCAAAAGCTGTTGAAGCGGGGGAAGAAGCCGGGAATTCTTCCGGGAATTCTTCCGGGGAACTGGAGATTAATGAAACTGAAATTCAGGAACTTGAAGCGGAGATCGCAGAACTCGTGGCTCTTCTTGAAAATGCGAGTCTTGAGGAAGACATAGTGATTGAAGAACTGTAAAAAATATATCCCTCTTGAAAAACAGAACCCGAAAAACAAAACGGACAAAAAGGGATATAAGGGATAAAAACTCAACCAAAAAAGATCATTTTCACTTGAAAAACATCTTTTCTTTATTTTTCATTTTCCTGACTTCTTCTTCCAGGGTCTCGATTCTGGCTTCAAGTTCCTGTATATCTTTTCTGGAAATGAAATCGGCTTTTGAGATGGTTTCCTGGATTTTCTCGGAAATTTTCTTCTCAAGATCGGTTTTCTGTTTTTTGCTCTCTTCGAGCATATCCATAACCAGTTTTTTGCCTTCTTCCTTATTTATGTCCCCTTTATCGACCAGATCCTTTACGAGTACATCGATCTTTTCTTCGGTCATTGCACAGAGGCCGGCCCCTATGAGCCCCAGTTTTTTGATGGAGTTTTTCATATTAACACCTGGATTGGAATTATTAATCTTGGTATAATTATTTGCATGGTAATGGGTAAGTCCCAATGATCAGGAGGCTTTTTTGCTTTCTTCCCTGCTCTCAAGTCTGTCAATGATTTTCGGCCAGAGGGACAGTGAAATTATCATGGTAATAACAAAGACGAAAACGGCACCTGCCACCATATCCACGTGGGTGTAGGACATGTCCCCCCGAATCATGTTGGTCAGGATCGCTCCGAACAAAAACAGGTTCAAGATCACTATCGAGGTTGCAAAGCTTGCAAGGAGTACAAGCCTTGTCCTTTTGTCCTTCGGTCCGAATTTCACCATGGGGATCACATTTTCGCTTTAAAGATTGGCTGTCAAAAAATTGTTAAAGACATAATCGTTCCGGATTTCTTTCTTAAATTATTGAACCACAGGAATATCCACCCTGAAATTATTTAATCTTACTTCTTTTCATGAGCAACGAATTTGTTGTCACTGAAACCGAACTAAGAGCCATGAACGCTGCTGCAAGTTCCGGGGAGATCAGGATGCGCTCAACGAAAGGATAGAGGATTCCCGCAGCTATGGGGATGCCAAGGGCATTGTACCCGAAAGCCCAGAGCAGGTTCTGCTTGATCTTGCGGATGGTCAGCCGGCTCAGACGAAGGGCGGCGACAACGTCCATGATGTCGTTTTTGATCAGCACGATTTCGGCAGATTCCATAGCCACGTCAGTTCCCGCGCCCATGGCGATCCCCACGTCGGCCTGGATCAGGGCAGGGGCGTCATTGATCCCGTCGCCCACCATTCCTACGAGTTTACCTTCTTCCTGAAGTTTCTTGACTTCTCCCGCCTTGGCTTCGGGCAGCACTTCGGCAAACACCCTCTCAATCCCGACCTGAGATGCAATGGCATTTGCAGTTGAGGCATTGTCTCCGGTTATCATCACAACTTCGATTTCCATTTTCCGGAGAGTTTGAACCGCGTCTTTCGAACTCTCTTTAAGGGTATCAGCTACGGCAACCAGTCCCAAGGCTTCGGCTTCAAGGGCGATGAGCATTGCCGTCTTTCCGTTTTCTTCAAGGTTACGCATATCGGCTTCAAGTTCCCTGAAAGAAATCCCGTTTTCTTCCATCAGCTTCCGGGTGCCCAGGAGAACCCTTTTTCCTTCGAAGTAGGCTTCCACCCCTTTGCCAGGAATCGATTTGAAATCCGTTGCATTTCCGGGCTTTATACCCCGGGATTCAGCCCCTTTGACCACCGCTTCTCCCAGAGGGTGTTCCGAACCTTTTTCAGTCGTGGCTGCAATGAAAAGCACCTCATTTTCTTCCCTGCCTGGAGCTGCCAGCACGTCCGTAAGTTTCGGGGTACCTTCGGTAAGGGTCCCGGTCTTGTCAAAAACGATCGCGTCAAGTTTGTGTGCCCTCTCAAGGGCTTCCCCTCCTTTGATCAGGATCCCATTTTCTGCGCCTTTGCCTGTGCCTACCATGATAGCTGCCGGGGTTGCCAGGCCCACAGCACAGGGGCAGGAGATCACAAGGACGGTGATTGCTATCAGCAGGGAAAAGAGGAAGGGGCTTATTCCCTGGAGGGAACCGGACTCTCCCACGCCGTAGCGCCAGTATCCTATGAAGAACCAGAAGAAAAATGCAAGCAGGGCAATTATGTGCACGGCTACTATAAAATTCCCGGCAAAGACATCGGCAACCCGCTGGATGGGCGCTTTCATGGTCTGGGCGCTTTCAACGAGCTTGATGATCTGGGCAAGGGCAGTGTCTGCCCCGACTTTTGTGGCCCTGAACTTAAAAGCCCCGGTCTTGTTCAGGGTAGCCCCGATAACCGTATCGTCTGTTCCCTTCTCCACGGGAATGCTCTCCCCGGTCAGCATGGATTCGTCCACAGACGAGTTTCCTTCCACCACAACCCCGTCCACAGGGATCTTTTCGCCGGGGCGGACTACAACAATGTCCCCTACGCCCACTTCTTCCACAGGGACCTCTTTTTCTTCCCCGTCAACCAGGATTCGGGAAGTTTTTGCCCTGAGCCCCATCAGTTTCCGGATGGCTTCCGAGGTTCTTCCTCTTGCCCTGGCTTCCAGGTAGCGGCCGAGGACAATGAAAATGATCAGGAAAGAAACCGTATCGTAGTAGGTACTGTCATATCCGGGCCCCAGGTCAAGGAAAGTTGCGGCCACGCTTATCAGATATGCTGATCCTGTTCCGGCGGCGATCAGGAGGTTCATATCGGTTACGCCGTGCTTGAAACCTTTGAAAGTCCCGACGAAAAACTGCCTCCCTGGAAAGAGGAGGACCAGGGTTGCCAGCACGAATAACACAATCGGGTCAGAAAGAAAGGCGGGAACGAAGGAAAAAAAAGGAAACATCATCCGCATGTTTCCAAAAAAGATGGGTATCCCCAGGGCCAGGGCAATGAGCAGGTTATTCCTTTGCTTACGGATCTCAGCTTCCCGAAACTCCCGTTCCCTATCCTCATATTCCGCAGTTTCGACCTTTACGGAAGCCCTGTAGCCAATGCTCTCAACAGCCGCAATCATTTCCCGGACCGAGACCCGGGAAGAATCAAATTCCACAACAGCTTTTTCCAGCGGGAAATTTGCCGAAGCCGAAATTACCCCTTCGGTTTTGTTCAGGACCCTTTCGATGTTTGCAGCGCAGGCCGAACAGCTCATTCCCTGCAGGTCCAGAGTAACGGTATCCTTTTCCACCCCGTACCCGATTGATTCGATGGCTTCTTCGATTTCTTTCGGAGAAATCCGGGAGGGCTCAAAACTCACACTGGCTTTTTCGAGTGGAAGGTTTACGGCTGCGGATTCTACTCCTTCCTTCTTTCTCAGAACCCTCTCGATATTTGCCGCACAGGCGGCGCAGGTCATGCCCGAAACCCGGAGGGTGATTTCTTTTGGGGCGGCTTCAGAAGTGGATTTTGGAGTGGCAGGAGTGGTAGGAGTGGCAGGAGTGGTAGGAGTGGTAGGAGTGGTAGGAGTGGTAGGAGTGGTAGGAGTGGTAGGAGTGGTA
>CBFCWE010000001.1:0-149352 GCA_965601435.1 uncultured Methanosarcina sp. | reverse complement strand
GACCCTCTATACACATTAAATTAATTCATATAGGTGGGGGATTGTTAAAAACGATGTGCTGAGGCCCAACTGCGTAACTCCTACCTCTTTCAGTAATCCTCTTTCAGCAATCCTCTTTCTGTAATCTTTTAACAATTTCTAGGGAAAAGCCGGCTGCCTTCGGCACCCGGGGAAAGCCCCGGTAAGCAAAAAGCAGTCAAAAAAGGTTTTTTCGAAAGAAAACATTAGCTCTTGTCCAACCATTACAGCCTTTCCAGCCCGTCCAGCTCATCCAGCCTAACTACAATTCGAAAAAACGAGAGTCAAGACTCTGCAGATTTATTAAAAACTATTTGATAACCCTATACGACAAAAAGTAAATATCTATAGATATCAATCAGTTATTAATTAATAACTTTTTATTATGCAAAAATACCTGAAATATAGAACCTCAAAGTCTATTGCAAATCTCCTGGAGGCAAAGAAATGGCAGAAGCATTAAATTCCGGAAAGGCAAAACCATCCCCGACTCTTAACACTATTCTTATGGTAGAAGATACGCTAAAAAACAGCCCTCACAGCGTTGTAACAGTTGCAGAACTCAAGAAAATGCTGCCAAGGCAGGTTAACCACAATACTCTGGTGGTCATTCTGGACTACCTGGAACAAAGTAATAAAATTGCTGTAGGGCTAAGGGGAATAACCTGGATTCACAGCAGGAATGAAAACTTGAGAAAGGCGGTTGTTCAGGGACTTGAACTATGAAATCTGTCCGGGTAATCCTTGCCCCGGAGGCTGCAGATGCATATCAGAATTTCATGAGCAAAGCCTCAGGCTCAAAGCAAGAAGAGGCAATCCTTAATTCTTTCCTTCAGAAGGTGGAACTGTTAAAGGGAAATGTCCACTATGGCCAGCCAATTGCCAAAAAACTGATTCCTGCGGAATACAAAAGCAAATATGGAATAACAAATCTTTTTAGAGTTGAACTCCCTAATTTTTGGAGAATGCTTTATACGCTTACAGCAGGAAGTTCGGGTGTTGAAATTGTCGTACTGGTCCTTGACATAATCGACCATCAAAAATACAATAAAATATTTGGATATAAAAAATAAGACTCCTTTTTTATATGTAGCCAGCCGGCGGGTAGTTCCGCAAACTTTCCCGGAACAACCCTGGTCAAATCATATCAATTCGACTGAAAAACAGAGCAGCGTTTAATACCGTATTCCCGTCGTTAATGCTCCGTTTGCTTGCAAACGGCCTGCCCAAAAAGACTGAGAAGAAGAAACAGCAAGAAAGAGAAAACCGGGAGTCAGATAGATTAAAGCAAAACCCCGGTGAAAAAAAGGAATTACAAAACTTAATTTTTATATTTTGCCGGTAGACGGGCAGCTCCAGGAACTCTCCCGGAACACCAGGGATCAAAAATAAGAAAACAAAAAATACTTTTGAAATTTACAATCCAGCAGTCATCTGCCCGTTTTCAGGGAAAAGCCGGCTGCCTCCGGCACCCGGTGAGAGCCCCGGTACCTGAAAAGCAGTCTGAAAAACGGTTTTTCCGGAAAAAAGTAGGAAAAAGTGGTTCTTCCGGAGAATGCAAGATCTGGAAGGAAAACTTCCATGAATAAGGATTTAGCGTAAGTACGCAGTGTTGTGGTGTGAAAAACTAACCAGGGTCACGGACTTTTCGTTCTTGTCTACTTTGAAGACAAAGACAAAACTTTTCAGAATATGCACTCTGCGCAGTCCATGAAGCTCGTTTCTTAAAGGTTTGTAGTGAAAGGGGTTTTCACAGATCTCTTGAATCTTTTTGCTTAACAATAGAGTGCTGAGTTTTCAGAGAGATGGGGCTTTTACTGTAGAGCCTGCACAAATTGTGAACAGAGCTTAGCATAAGTCCCCAGCGCTTGGGGGTGAGCCTGCCTTCTGATTATAGGCTAGCCTATATATAGCAAAGACTATAAGGAAATCTTTGTGTGAAAACTATATATAGTCTGGCCTATAATATCTGGATATATGAGCCGGCCCTTCATATACGGAAAACCTGTTACAGACCCCTATTTCACGGACCGGGAAGAAGAATCCCGGATGTTGCGAGCTGAAATAGAAAACCTGCCCTCGGAAACGGCCATAAACCTTGCAGTCCTCGGCCCGAGAAGAGTGGGCAAGACCTCCCTTCTCAAGAACGTGGTCCTGGACCTCGAATCCGAAAAAAGAATTATCCCGCTTTTCATTGACTGCCTCTCAATGCCCTCAGTGCGCCGCTTTTCGGGGGTGTTGCTGGAAAACGCAAAAAAAGAGTATGTTGAAAAAACAGGGGATAGGGCCTATCTAAGAAAGCTCGAGAGCTACCTTAAAAAAAGTGCTGCTGAACTGCTTTTAAAAATATCCCGGCTGGACCTTTCTATCGCCTCATACCTCTCGATAAAAATCAGCCTGGAAGACCCGGGGAGCGATGAAGCCCTCATCTTTGAAAAGGCCCTGGACTACCTTGAGGAACTTGCGAAAAGCAAGGACGTCTATTTTGTTGTCTTCCTGGACGAATTTGCCGAACTTGCCGAAAAAGGAGGAGAGGATTTCATAAAACTCTTCAGGACAGTCATCCAGCAGCAAACGAGAACCATGTACGTTTTTTCAAGTTCTGCCATGACCTATATGAACGAGCTTGTATACGGCAGCAAAAGCCCCTTCTACAGGCAGCTCAAACCTGTTTTCATAGGTCCTCTTCCTGAAGAGCATGCCAGGCGTTTTGTAAAAGAAAGGCTGGCCCTTGCGGGTTATTCCATAGAGGAAAGGGCTCTTGACACAATGATCGAAAAAAGCAACTCGCTTCCGGATTACATCCAGCGCCTGGGTGACTCCCTCCTCGACACCGCAAAAAGCGACACAATCAAGGAGCCGGATGTACTCAATGCCTACGAAGAAATCTTCGTAACTCTTGACCCCACCTTCAACCTGGTCTTTGCAAAACTTAGCGAGAACTCAAAGACCTATTCGGACATCCTTATTTCAACCGCAAAGTACGACCGGCCCTCCAGAATCGCAAAAGACGCAGGTCTTGCGGCAACGTCTCTTCCCTATTACATGTCGTACCTCATTAACCTGGGAATCGTAAGGAAAAAAGAGCCTGGTCGATACGGGCTGATCGATCCGATATTCAGGGAATGGATTGTAAGGAAATTCCAGCTTGGGGACTGAAAGCGGGAGCACAGGATATCGGAAATTTTCGGAAAGAACGCTCCTGCCTCTCCGCAGGATAATTATCTGAAACCCCGGGCAAGGGTTGATTTTCAAAACTCGTTTTTTATATTTGTGAGGCGGCGGACAGCTCCAGGAACTCAACCCGGGAAACCATATCTGAACTACTCCAGGCAAACTGAAAACCGGGACAACAGTATTACCGTATTCCCGTCGTTCTTTTCCCGTTCGCCTGCGAACGGCCTGCCCGAAAAAGCCGCCAGGAATGAAAAGCAAAACCAAAAAAACCGGAAGCTGAAGGGGAAAAGAGGGAAAAACCCCTGTGAAAATTTAGAACGCTCAACACTGCCGTTGAAATTTAGAATACAGCAATCATCTACAGTTTTTCAGGGAAAAGCCAGCCTCCTGCGTCGGCTGGTGAGAGGCCTGGTACCTGAAAAAGCGTTCAGAAAAGTCAAGATTATATTAAACAATGTTAAAAAAGTGATTTATTGCAGCACCAAGTAAAAGGGTAAGAAGTGCAACTCCAAGATCTCTCATTGTGATGACACGGTTCATCTTATGGATTTCACAGTTCCTTTTTTCTTCGTATTCCGAAAGACTTTCCATGCTGTCATTGATTTGTTTTCTAATGCTCTGCAAATTTTTAACGATCTCTGTG
Source organism: uncultured Methanosarcina sp. (assembly GCA_965601435.1). Lineage (GTDB taxonomy): Archaea > Halobacteriota > Methanosarcinia > Methanosarcinales > Methanosarcinaceae > MTP4. The sequence continues at coordinate 145,514 of CBFCWE010000001.1, read as the reverse complement.
TATTCTATCAGGGAATTCTGGTCTAATGAAGCTACATCCTTGCTTGCCCTTAACTGAGATATTTTTTCCTCGTAATTTATAATTTCTTTTCTCAGTTCTGAATAATAATTTGGAATGACAGTATTAATCGTTTCATGCGAGTATGGAGCAAGGCTTTCCTGGATCTCCCCTCTTACGTTCAAACTTAGCCAGTCAAGAGCATCGTAACAGGCCCGGTAAACATGTCCTATTGCTTTATCCAGGTTCTGAGATACGTATTCTTCATCAGGTTTTGCGCTGCTCGGATTATTCGGGCAAAGTTTTTTCCTGAAGGCTCTATTAATGTGATCGTAGGCGTTTCTCAACTCATTTAAGATCTGTGGAATGTGTACCCTTCAGGGTCTATCACTTCATTATAGAGAAGTAACTCTTTTACAAAGAAATAGACATCAAGCATTTCCTGTATTTGTTTGGATTCCCCGGAATCAAATGAAATGGAGGGCATAACGATCAAAAAATTACTTTTCACAAAAAAATTTTCAAATAAACTTAGAAAGATCAGGGCAATTTTCTACTAAGGACCTTTTTCTTCCTTGCTTCGTATCTGGAAGCCGTATAGTACCTGTCGCTGGAAATCCTTACACTGCCACGACTAAGGGGAGAAAATTTCCGAACTTTATCTTCATTTATGCTGTTGGGCCCGAATTCGGAGTCAACTATATCTACATCTTTTAAGAGGGATCCCATAGCCGGTATTTTTAGTTTCATACACATCCCGCTAATTTAAAAGTACTATAATGAGTTACCTGAATCATATTATTTGTCGCATATCATATATTTGTTTTGCCAGCAGAGTTGCGCCAGCAGAGTTGCGCCAGCAGAGTTGCGTCTCTGCAGTACGCGGTCCGTTTCGCTACGCTCAAGCGGACTGATATAAAAGGGATTTAATATTCACTAAAAAACGCCTTTGAAACTGCTTTGAAATTTTGTTGCAGCAGTTTTCTATCAATTTTCAGGGAAAAGCCGGCTGCCTTCGGCACCCGGTGAGGGCCCCGGTACCCACCAGGCAGTCCGAAAAAAGGACTTTTGGAAAAGTTCACACTAACCTTCGACAGGCCGAATTTTGATCTGAATGGCAGTTCTGTGCATTCCCCCGGGACACTTCAAACTCCTTTGCCAACTCTTTGCCTGGCAAACCGCAGATTCCTCCCGCAAAACTTAGTTTCTGGCTGCTAAAAAAGATAGGATATAGACTACTTGCAAAGACAGAAGGACAAAAAATCAGGGTAATTTTTTACAAAGAATCTTTTTCTTTCTTGCTTCATATCCGGAGGAAGTATAGTACCTGCCACTAGAAAGCCTTAGATTCCCCTGACTGAGGGAAGAAAATTTCCGAACTTTATCTTGATCTATGCAGTTGGGCCCGAATTCGGCGTTTACTATATCAGCATCCGTATTTACGGATTTTAAGAGGAAACCCATGGCAGGTATTTTGATTTTCATACTTTTTTTCGGGATTTGGATTAAAATTAAGCTTCTTTCCTGAAAGGTCCGAAGGGACTTCGAACAATTGTCCTCAAGCATTCTGCAAATGCATCTGCCCTTTCATAAGCTTCGAGGACCGGGTCTTCGCTCCAGAGAATTTCAAAGGTCTTATACTCACCTGTCAGTTTTTTATAGATTACAGCAATGTTTTCCACACGAACAGGATATCGATTGATGTTAATTTTGTCAAGCAATTCACTAATGGCACCTTCTTCACCCTCACAGACAACCTGTACCGTCCCGTCATCAAGGTTTTTAACATATCCCCTAAGGTTCAGATCGAATGCAAGCTCATCAATAAAATACCTGAAACTTGCTTTTTGGACTTGCCCGAAGATTATGAGCTCTGCCCGTTTCTCCATATGAAATATGTTTTTTTAAAGGAATATATATGTTGTTCTCTTCCTGTTCTTCAAACAAACTAAATATTTTCTATTCAAAAAAAGTGGTGCACGACGGTAGATGCCTGTTTCCCAAAACTCAATTTTTATATTTAGCCGGTTGGCGGGCTCCAGCGAATACTAAACCAGAAAAACCCTGATCGAATTGTCCTCAAGCGGGCTGAAAAACAGAGTAGCTTTTAATACCGTGTCCTGTGGCTATTTTCCCGTTCGCTTGCGAACGGCCTGTCTGAAAAAACCGCCAGGAATGAAAAGCAAAACCGAAAAAACCGGAAGTTGAAGGGAAAAAGAGGGAAAAATCCCCTGTGAAAATTTAGGAAGCTCAGTACTGTCGTTGAAATTTAGAATACAGCAATCATTTCCCAGTTTTCAGGGAAAAGCCGGCTGCCTTCGGAACCCGGTGAGAGTCCCGGTACCCAAAAAGCATTCCGAAAAACGGTTTTTCCGGAAAGAACCCGTTAGCTCTCCTCCACCCCAAACTGCGATCCCAAAACCCTCACAACCGCCTATTTTCAAAACTTAATTTTTATATTTTGCCGGTAGACGGGCAGTTCCGAGAACTCTCCCGGAACAACCGGGGTCAAAAACAAGAAAACAAAAACTACTTTTGAATTTTAGACTCCAGCCATCATCTACAAATTTTCAGGGAAAGGCCGGCTGCCTTTGGCACCCGGTGAGAGCCCCGGTACGCAAAAAGCAGTCCGAAAAAGGGTTTTTCCGGAAAGAGCCACTTAGATCCCATCAACCCCAAAATGCGATCCCAAAACCCTCACAACCGCCTATTTTCAAAACTCAATTTTTATATTTTGCCGGTAGACGGGCAGCTCAGAGAACTCTCCCCGGCAACCTCTCCGGAAGCACATCAAATTGCGAAACCTTCCCGGAAATTACTGCCCTGTCTCTAAAAAGCCTTCGTGAATTCCCGAAGTTTCCTGAGCCTTTGCCAGGCACTCAAGCGTACAATAAACCGCCTTTTCTTCCACGTTTTCCAGAACAAAGAACTCTCTGCCGCAAACGGGGCAGATTTTTTTTACATGTTCCATAAATACATCACCCGGGAGTAGGTTTTAATGAATGAAAAAACTGTAATTAGTTATTACTTCACAATGTATAAATGATTTTTCCAAAACTTATTTTTTATTTTTATTCAGTAGGCGGCATCTGGGTACACTCCCCAAGCAACCGTAGCCAATCCTCACACACCCTTTCCCCTGCACGAATCTCTTTTTACGGATTGAAACCTTAAAGGAGGAGCTATCCGGATTAACCAAATCACTTAAATAATTATAAAGTGTATCATGCTAAATATTTGAATATTTGTATTAATCATATTTATAAATAAATTAAGTGAAACTCATGAAAGTTGCTATCATCCTCGGCACCCGACCCGAGATCATAAAAATCGAGTGAGGCAAAACCTATGAACCTGATAAAAACAAAAATAGAGGACCTTTTTATTCTGGAGCCCAGAGTTTTCGCTGACGACCGGGGATACTTTTTTGAAAGTTATAACAAAAAGACGCTGGACGATTTGATCGGAAAGGAATACAACTTTGTCCAGGACAACGAATCAAAATCATCCTATGGCGTGGTCCGGGGGCTCCATTACCAGTTAGCTCCGTACAGCCAGGCAAAACTTGTGAGGGTGTTACAGGGAAATGTGTATGATGTTGCTGTTGACCTGAGGAAAGATTCACCGACTTTCGGAGAATGGGTAGGAGTCGAACTTTCCGCCGAAAACAAGAAACAGTTCTTGATTCCAAAAGGTTTTGCCCACGGCTTTTCCGTCATGAGTAAAACTGCGATTTTCACTTACAAGTGCGACGAGTACTATTACCCTGAAGCCGAAAGCGGGATAATCTACAACGACCCTACCCTCGACATTGACTGGAAAATACCGGAAGAAGAAATAATCCTCTCGGAAAAGGACAAACTCCTTCCTAAAATGGAAAACGCCGAAATGAATTTTTGGTCTCCTGAAATCTCAGTTATGAAAGAAGTATCTATACTCAACGTCAAAGGTGATTAAATGAAACTGCTGGTAACTGGCGGCTGTGGATTCATAGGCAGCAACTTCATCCATTACATGCTGGAAAAATATCCTGATTATGAAATCGTAAACCTTGACAAACTAACCTATGCAGGAAATCCTGAAAACCTGAAAGATATCAAAGATAACCCCAATTATTCCTTCGTAAAAGGCGACATCTGCGACCCTGTAATTGTCAATGAAGTTATGAAAACCGCAGACCAGGTTGTCCATTTCGCAGCCGAAAGCCACGTTGACCGCTCAATTGAAGACGGTTCGGTTTTCGTCCGGACAAATGTGCTTGGCACAAACACCCTGCTCCAGAGCGCCCTTGCAAACGACATCAAAAAGTTCATTCATGTTTCGACTGATGAGGTTTACGGAAGCACCATGGAAGGTTCTTTTTCCGAAAAAGACAACCTGGCTCCTTCAAGCCCCTATTCCTCAAGCAAAGCAGGCTCCGACCTCCTTGCAATGTCCTACTATACAACCTACGGCCTTCCGGTCTGCATAACCCGATGCACAAACAATTTCGGGCCCTACCAGTACCCCGAAAAATTAATTCCTTTTTTCATCAGCCGATTAATGGAAGGAAAGAAAGTCCCCGTCTACGGCACAGGCCTGAACATCCGGGACTGGATCCATGTTGAAGACCACTGTTCTGCAGTAGACTTTGTCCTCCATTCCGGCAGCAGCGGGGAAGTCTACAACATAGACGGTGGAAACGAACTCACAAACCTTGAAATCACTCACCGCCTTCTTAAAATGCTTGGCAAGGACGAATCCTCAATCGAGTACGTTGAAGACAGAAAAGGCCATGATTTTCGGTATTCCCTTGACGGCAGCAAACTGGTAAAAATGGGCTGGAAACCCCAATATGATTTTGACACTGCTCTGGAACAGACAGTCAGCTGGTACGTTGAAAACAGATGGTGGTGGGAGCCATTAAAACGCTGATCATCGGCTCCACCGGGATGCTGGGTTCAGACCTCTGCAAAGTCTTTCCTGATGCTGTGAAACTGACACATAAAGATCTTGATATCACAGACAGAGAGCAGGTTATCGAATCTATTCAAAAAATAAAACCTGAGCTTGTCATAAATGCAGCTGCCTACACAAATGTGGATGGCTGTGAAGATTCCCAGGAGCTTGCCTTTCAGGTTAATGGATACGGCCCTGGATACATTGCAGAAGCCTGTTCTATTATTGGAGCTAAACTCGTTCATTTCAGCACGGACTACGTTTTTGACGGCTCCAAAAAAGAATATGTAGAATCTGATATCCCAAATCCGATTAATGTATACGGGCACTCAAAACTTCTCGGGGAACAGAAAATCATCGAGAATATGAATGATTACAGGATTGTAAGAATTTCCTGGCTTTTTGGAATCCATGGGAAACACTTTGTTGAAACCATGCTGAAGTTATCCGGAGAAATGGATACTGTAAAAGTGGTAAATGACCAGTTCGGCAAACCCACCTATACAATGGACTTGGCCACCAAAGTAAAAGAAATAATTGAACTTGATCCAGGAATTTATCATATTACAAACGATGAGGTCTGTTCCTGGTATGAATTTGCTTTTTCTATTATCGATAATGTAACTCCCTGTACCAGTGAAGAATTCCAAAGGAAAGCAAAACGTCCGGAGTACTCAGTTCTTGTGAATACTAAAACCGAACCCATGAGACACTGGAAAGGAGCACTTAAAGCCTATTTGAAGGAGAGAAACACATGAAAGGCGTAATACTTGCAGGCGGAACCGGAAGCCGACTTTACCCTCTTACCAAAGTTACAAACAAACACCTTTTACCAGTTTACGACAAACCGATGATCTACTACCCAATGGAGACTCTAATAAACGCCGGAATAAAAGACATAATGATCGTATCCGGCAGAGGACATGCAGGGCATTTTCTTGAACTCTTAGGGTCTGGGGTGGATTATGGAGTGCATTTTACCTACGAGATTCAAGAAGAAGCCGGAGGCATTGCCCAGGCACTGGCATTAGCTGAAGATTTTGTTGATGGGGACAGTGTAACTGTTATTCTCGGAGATAACATCTTCCAGGACAACATCAAAGAGGATGTCGCAAAATTCAATGGCGGTGCCAGGATTTTTCTAAAAGAAGTCACTGATGCTCACAGATTTGGAGTAGCCGAATTGAAAGGTGAGAAAGTAATAGGGATTGAGGAAAAACCAAAAGTGCCAAAATCCAATTTTGCAGTTACAGGGCTTTATATGTATGACTCTGATGTTTTTGATGCAGTAAAAACGCTCAAGCCTTCCGGAAGAGGGGAACTTGAGATAACGGACGTAAATAATTATTACATAAGCAAAGGGGCCATGGAGTACCAGGTGCTTGAAGGGTTCTGGAGTGACGCGGGGACTTTTGAGAGTTTACTAAGAGCCGGAATATTAGTGCAACAGCATCAGATAAAGAGTTCCAGAGAGTAAAAAAGAACATTATGAACCTGAATGAATTTAATAATAAAATGTAAAATTGGCACTATTTTAATCAGATAAAAGTGGAGCTATTTTTTGAGTGTTATAAAAACAATAGCAAAAAACACACTGGTTTTACTGGCTGGGCAGGTCATAACCGTTGTTTTAACCTATTTTTACACAATTTATACTGCAAGGTATCTAGGAGCTGAAGGATTTGGAATCCTAAGTTTTGCAATCGCATTCACCGGAATATCCTGCCTTCTTGCAGATTTAGGCCTTAGCGTATTGACTACAAGAGAAGTATCACGTAATAATTTGCTTGCAGGCAAATATGTTGGAAACGTTCTTGCAATTAAAACGATTCTAACTATCATTACTATAGTTTTTACTGCAACCGTGATAAATATTTTTGGATTCCCAGCCAGAACAATTATGGTTGTATATTTGATTACTTTCTCAACAATATTTACTAGTTTTACTAATACGTTTAACTCCATATTTCAGGCTTTCCAGAAAATGGAATATATATCAGCAGGCAGGATATTGTACAGTGTATTAATGTTTTCTGGAATTTTGATTACTATATACGAAAATCTAGATATTGTGTCCATTTCATTAGTTTATTTTTTTGTTAGTCTATTTGCTTTGGGTTACAGTATCTACGTATGTATTAGTAAATTCGTTATTCCAAAAATAGAACTGGATTTTCAGTTCTGGAAAAACTTGCTTAAAGAATCGATACCATTCTGGATGACAAGTGTTTTTGTAATAATATATTTCAGAATGGACATGATTATGCTCTCAATGATGAAAGGAGATGAGGTAGTTGGGTGGTATGCTGCATCATATCGATTGCTGGATGGTCTTGCAGTAATTCCAGCCGTTTTTATGAGCGTAATGTTCCCAGTCTTTTCAAAATGCTACGTAGATTCAAATAATTCACTAGAACTAGCATTTAAAAAATCGTTGAAATTTTTAATAATAATTGCTATTCCAATTGGGATTGGAACAACAATACTTGCTGATGACATTATTATGCTTTTTTACGGAAATGAGTATGCACCTTCTGCAATAGCTTTAAAAATTCTTATCTGGGCCAGTGTTTTAAGTTTTATTAATTGGACTCCTGCTACATTATTAAATTCTGCAAATAAGCAAAGAACCCTTATGATTTTTACCAGTATTGGAGCAATTTTGAATATGGTATTGAATTATCTCCTGATACCTTCGATGAGCTATAAAGGAGCAGGCATTGCAACCGTCATTACAGAATTTGTAGTGGGGTTACTGATGCTATCCCATATACAAAAAACACAAAATCTGCTGGCTCTACTTTTGGATGTAATTTTAAGGTCATTAGCTTCAGCGATTGCTATGGGACTATTCTTGTTGGTATTTAAAAATTATACATTGTTACTATTAATTCCTCTCGCCTCTATTCTCTATTTTATTAGCTTGTTCATGGTACGTGGAGTTGGAAAAGACGACTTAAATATATTAAAATCAAGCATGGAGAAGTAAAAATGGATAATCCAAAGGTCAGCATCATAATCCTAAACTGGAATGGGAAAAACGATACGGTTGAATGTCTTGATTCCCTAAAAAAGATAACTTACCCAAACTACGAGGTAATACTTGTTGATAACGGTTCAACTGATGGATCAGTAGAATGCTTTAACAAACTGTACCCAGAAATAGAAATTATTGAAAATAAAGAGAATCTGGGGTTTGCCGAGGGAAATAACGTTGCAATTAGAAGAGTAGTTGAAAGAGAAATAGATTATGTCCTGATGCTAAATAATGACACTATTGTTGATTCAGAGTTTTTATCTGAATTAGTGGAAATATTAGAAAATAATTCTCGTATAGGTATAGTTGGCCCTACTGTATACTATTACAACGAAAAAGACCGCATCCAATCAGCTGGCGGCAAAATATGTTGGTATAAAGGAAGTACGCCACATTTTACAAATAAAAGAGACATAAACCTCAATGAAATAAAAGATGTTGATTACATAATGGGCTGCGCACTGCTTGCAAAATGCGAGCTATTCAAAAAAATAGGCTATTTAAACAAAGATTATTTTGCATACTGGGAAGAAACTGAGTGGTGTGTGCGTTCTAAGAAAGCTGGTTACAGAATTGTTCATGTTTCCGCGGGAAAGATCTGGCACAAGGGAGGCTCTACAACCAAAAAAACAAGTGGTTTTTACGAATATCATATGACACGAAATATGTTTTGGTTTATGAAAACACACGCTACTATAAGGCAGTATTTTGCATTCATATTATACTTTTTTGGATTCAGATTTTGGTTTATAAGTTTTATTCATATTCTATATCATAAGAACATAAAAGTATATAGGTCTTTTTTAAAAGGGATTATGGATGGAATTAGGGGTTACTGATAGTATATTTTAGCCCCTCCATTATTATAAATTTGATTTTTTGAAGAAATGTATAGATATATATTAACATATTCAAAAAGATCATTTACACCCACCTGCTGCCGAATCAAAATTTCATTTTCATGTATGTTATATGTCGAAAAATAAAGATAGGAATTTTTCGGTATTTGGCCGTCACTTTTCGGGAAAATCCTAATAAGATTTCTTTCAAAACTATTTAATAATAGTAACCACCTGTAGTAATCTGCATAAAAATATCCATTGCCTTCTTTAAGATCATTGACCTTATACATCCATTCCTTTCCTGAAACATCCTGCTCATTGAATTTAGGATAATCTACTGTATTATTAAATGAAATTGATGTGGGGATATCGCCTGTTATCTCATAAATCCAACCAGTGTTAAACAACAAAAATACAGCAAAAAATATAGATAGAATATTTAGTGCAGGTGAATCTTTTTTATTTACATCCAATTGAAAAACTTTGAGGTATAATGTTTGAAGTGCTATAATTCCACCAATTACACAAAATGGTGATAACAAAATAAGAGTGATTTGATATAACCTTGAAGTATTTAAAGCACTTGAAAAATTCGGAACTGAAATTGCAACAAGTAATATCATATAAAATACAATACACAGAGAGAGATATTCATTATTAAATTTGTAATAATTAGATAGTTTTCTATATTTTATAATATATAACAGGCCAATGGATATGCAAACTTGGGTAAATATCTGCATATATTTGGAGAATTCATGAATCGGAGATACTGCTTTTTTTGAGATTAAATGTAGAGCCTGTACCTTATCTGGATTAAAAAAATCAGAAATTAAGTTATTTAATATATTATTTGTTAGGGCAACGATCGTTCGTATTGCAGAAGATTCTGAGGTATATATATACCAAGCAATAAGAAATGTAAAGAACAATAATGTAAATGTAAAAGTAATTGTATTATTCTTCAAGGACTCTTTAACATATCTTGAAGCTGCGTGTAGAAGAACTAGGCTGCAAATAAACGACCCTGCAATTATATATGAAATGCCATAATGTGACACGATAATTGAAAAACCAAACAATATCAACAAAATGTGACGAGGTACATTAGGAAGTTTATCATTAATAATTAAAAGTATTAACAACACAAAAAAATATTCTGCGATTTGTTGTCTTGCTAGTTGTAACATTTCTGTATAATATACAAAAAATGACATAAAAAAGAAAACAGACATAAAAGCAATTTTTTCGGATGTCTGTTTTTGGAAAATTCGATATAGTCCAAGAGGTAATAGAGAAAATATCATAGGATAAACTATCTTAAAAACCCATGTCAAACTTAAGTTTAATAAAATCGAATAAATTGGAGCAAGCATTACAACACTTAACATGGAGTTTACATTTGAATATATACTTGAATCCCACAAAGAGTTACTAATTACATAATTTGCCATTTTGTACTCAATTTGGATGTCCCATCCAACTAAATACTTCGAAATTAAAGAGTTATGAAATAACATGGAAATTGAAATGACAAAAATAGCTAAAGGATATAGAGAACTTGGGATAATATTTGAACATACAAGGATTGTAATTGACGAAATCAAAAGGATTACGACCATAAGGAGCGAACTATTTCCATGATAATTTGCAAGATAAGTGCCAATTATTGTTAAAAAAGGAATTAAATATAAAAACAAAGAAGGAACCGAAAATACTTCCTTAAGAACAATATAACTTGGTTCTGAAAAATTATTGTCCAGTACATAGCAGAAAATACATAGTATCAATACAATAAAACTTAATGTAAAGGTTAATGGTATAATAGAAATTGGTTTTAGAATGCCCATGCTAGGATAGACTAGGTTAGTAAATAAGCCTGCGAAAATTAGAATAAATATACTCAACCCAATTGTATATAATAAACATTCAACATTTTCAAGCTTATGTAAATTAAGAATCCTAAGAACAAGGGACCCAGGAATAAAACATAGATATACAAAGCAAATAAGTTGTCTTAAGATGGGTATGCCTAACCCAATTAAATCTAAACCAATTGAGCCCCAGAATAACAACTGGAACGAAATAATAATGATCAGAAATTTTTTAATTGGCCAATCATTTATTTGAAAAGGATTAATGATTTTCATTAGAATATTCCTTCATTATTTTCTTAAATAAGACATCCAAATCTTTGCCAATGTTATCCCAATTATATCTATCCTTTGCCAGTAGTCTTGCATTTGCACCTATTTCTTTGCGTTCTTGTTCATTATCTATTAAATATTTTATCTTATTGATAAATTCATCATTAACATTATCAACAGCAATAACATCTACATAATTTTCAGTATCAATTCCATCCAATCCTTTTTTTGTCGATACAATTGGCAAGCCAGCCATCATATAATCAAATATTTTAAGTTTAGTTCCTTCGCCATGTATTAAAGGAACAATTGCGACATCTACTATGGACAATACACTATGTAAATCGTCTACGAAGCCCAATGATTTTATATTTTCTTTTTCAAATTTTGGAAGTTTGTTGCCACCTAACACAAATAAAACATTTTTAGCCATCTTCTCAAATTTTGGAGCTATGATATTAATAATAATTTCAAATGCCTCTTTATTTGGAGGGTGAGTATACAATCCGTGAAAAAAAACTACGATTTTATTAGAATCAATATTCATATTATGTTTTATGTCGTTTTTACAACTCGGATTAACATCAAAAATACAGGACCCCGAAGGGATTGTACTGATTTTTTGAGGAGGGATATTATATTTTTCAATGAAAATATTCATGTCCCTATCACTCACTGAAGTTATATGATCTGCAAAGTATTTACAGACTAATTTTTCTAAAAATTCAATGTACCAAGGTAAGATAAAACGTTCGAATAATGAATACTTTGGATTATTGCAAAAAATATTTTTAGTAAAATCAGATTCAACATTATGAGCATCATATACAATGGGGGTTCTCTTCATAAGTAATTTAGATAATATTTTAGTTGATAATACTCCACTTGGGTGCGTTATTTGAATTATATCAATCTGATTATATTTGATTATCTTATAAACTGCCATGAAAAAACTAACATTAAATTCTCTAAAAGGAACCAGAGTTCTCGAAAACAATTTTATGTCTTTATATGTAAAAATTTCAGCAACATTACAATCTGATTGAGCAAAGTTTTGGGACGACTCTAATATAAATATATTATTGCCTCTTTTTTTAAGAGATTCGACTAAATTTGAAAATCTATTTTGACCTCCACTAATCGGTTTCGAAAATCCATAACTAGTTGCAATAGTTAATACATTCATATCAATTCCTCAAATATTTTTATAAAACTCTTGTAATATATACGAGGTGATCCTGGTTAACTTTGTAACAAAAACGGTTTTAGATTATATATTAATAGGTACTAATTAAGGTTTAATTAATACTTTTAAATAAAGTTCCTCAAATTTTTTAATGGTTCCATCCCACGTCAAATTACTTTTAATATAATTTTGGCCATTGGAGGTCATTTTATCCCCTTCATTTGGATTTTCAAGAAGGTACTTTATTTTACTACAAAGATCTACTGTATCTGGGAATTTTACTAAACAACCACATTTCGCATTTTCAATTAATTCCCCACATCCACTTCCTTCAGAAACAATAACTGGAGTATCACAAAGTATTGCTTCAAAAGGAACCAATCCGAAGATTTCATAAATACTGGGGTAGACTACTACGTCTGCATCAACATATGCCCTTTTTTTATCTTCAATGAATCCTACAAATTTAACTCTGCTTTGGATGCCTAATTCTAGTACAAGATTTTCTAATTTTTCTTTGTAACCTCTATCTGGACCCACGATAACTAAGATACTATTAGAGAATTCCCTAGTAAGAAGAAAAAAAGATTTTATTAAAAAATCAATGCATTTCATTTTGTGAACTCTTCCCAAAAATAATATCAAGTTTGTTTTTTCATTAATATTTAGTTGTTGTCGGAATGTACCAACATTAGGAAGGTCCGAAAATTCAGAAAGATCCAATGCATTTGGAATTAATTCAATATTTTTATTGGGTACTACCTGTTTATATTGCTCAACCTCAAGAGGGGAAACCGCTACACATTTAGAGCTGTTATTTATAAATTTGTTACCACATAAAAGATCATACAACTCTTTCAACCTTTTTTTCCCCACAATATTAGAAACCGTCCCATGTGCTTGTAAAATGTATGGGATCTGAAATTTTTTCGCATATTTAAATACCAAAATGTTTTGAAATGAGCGAACATCATGGCAATGTATTATGTCATAATTTTTAATATTATGATGCAGCCATTGGTTCATAGACGGTGTATAAAAAAAGGATTGGAAATCTACAAGAATTTTAAATGGAATAATCTCAACAGACCTCATAGATTCTGCATATTCGTTGTCAAACTTGAAATCTGTTGTAATGATGGTAACATTATGACCACGTTTCGCCATGAATTTTGCAAGATTTGCACATATATTTGAATGGCCTGCTTGTTTTGGAGAAAACACAGAAATTACATAAAGTATGTTCATAGCATCACAAACCTAAATCATTTATAACTATTCAGCTGTCCTATAATCAATATCATGAGCCGTAATACGCGTGGTTTGTTGCGTACGACATACTTAGGTATGTTTTGAGTACTTATGTCAATTGCAGCCTTTTTTAATTTTGCCCCGGATCCCTAATATGAGTGATCCTACAATTCCATTAATGGATAGATACATTTCTTAAGAACGAGGGGATACATCTTTTAAACCCATCCTGCAAATTTAAAAAGCATTCCAAACCCATAAGCTACGTGCTGAATCGGAAGCAATAAAAAAGTAAGCAATCCACTTAATGACTTCATTTTTTTGATAACTTCCACCGATGCGAAACACAACAGACTCAAATAAATAGATAAGAGTGCCCCAAAAGAGTGGATTAAAACTGGTAATTTTAAAGAACCAACTATTAAAACCATTGTAAAAATTATTGCAAAAGGAGGCAAAAGTGCATACCATCTGATTAAATCACCATGTTTCTTGAAAAGCTCTGCCATCCATGCACCATACTTAAACATTCTAACTGAAAAAGATTTTATAGTTGCCCTTCTATGGTGCCAAACAATGGATTCTGGGACATATAAGAATTTATATCCAATTTTACCAATTCGATGATTTAAATCACCATCTTGACCCACTACAAAGTGTTCATCAAAATATCCAACCTCCTCGATAACATATTTCTTATACATAGCGTTGCAATTTGGGAGAGATTGAACATAATGTTTTTTTGTATGATTACTGGATTGAGCAGAACCTCCAGAACCTAAAAATGTTTCCTGAGCATAACCAACAACTCTCCCAAAAACAGGATCAGTATCAAAAACTAAATTTGGTCCTCCTACGCATGCTACGTAATCGGGGGAGTGGGACATTTCAGATACAAGGGTTTTTAACCACGATTTATCGGCTTTGCAATCGCCATCTGTAAACGCAACAAGTGATCCTTTAGAGAGTTTAACACCTATATTTCTTGCTGCAGCAACATTTTTCTTCTCATTTAAAAGAAGCTTTACGGGAAATTTTTTAACAATATCTCTCGTATTATCAGTTGACATGCCGTCGACAATAATTATTTCATAAGATTCTTTGGGATAGTCTTGACACAGAAGCGATTCGATGCATTCGGTAATGTATTTTTCTTCATTACGAATCCCAACTATTATTGAAACAAAAGGATAGTTCATAAAAGACCTCTTACTGTCCTGAATTTTTGATCCCAATTTGAGAGATCATCCTTGACACTGCATGCAGTATGATCCCTGTAAACGCCATAAACATACCAACCTGCACAAGCAACATCATCAGGAGAGTTGGGCCAAAACTCAAGCTCCCACCGTAGAGATAATCACGCAAAAAATTCAATCCCATGACAAATCCTGCAGCTCCTATCAACATCCCGGGTACGGTAAAATAATACAGGGGCCGCCTGTATTCCATATCCTTTAAAATCCGTAGCAGAACCTTTGGCCCATGTATAAGGGGGTGTTCACTGGAACAGTCCTCAAGGTCATACCGGCAGTGGATTTCCACTTCAGTGTATTTCAGCTTGTGGTCCCTGGCCTGCAGCAAAACTTCAGAGCCTGCGGACATATCGCTTCCGTTTAACCTTATGCTTTCAATGGCTTTCCGTCCATAGGCCCGAAAACCGCTCTGTGAGTCCGTTACGTTGAGGCCGCCTGCGATGTAGGTTGCCACATCAAGGACTTTCATGCCCATTTTCCTGTAAGGTGGGACGTTTTTGCCGTTGCCGCCGACGAACCTTGAACCGATTACAAGGTCAATGCCGTGTTTGAGGGGTTCTAGCAGTTTGGGGATCTCTTCCGGGTTGTGCTGGCCGTCGGAGTCGATTATGACCATTGCTTCTGCGCCGAGTTTACGGGCTGTTTCGAAGCAGTTCTTGAGGGCTGCGCCGTAGCCTTTGTTAGTTACGTGGCGGACCACGTATGCGCCGAGGGATTCTGCGACTTCGACGGTGTTGTCGGAGCTTCCGTCGTCTACTACCACCACTTTATCTACGTATTTCTTGCAGCCCAGGATTACGTTTGCAATTGCGTGGGCTTCGTTATATGCAGGCATTGCAACAATTGTCAGGGTCATAAATTAACACCTCTAAACAGGGTTGAAATTGAGAACCGAATAGGGAACTTAACTGAATGGGAACTTCCTTGAAATATTCTATAACGATACACTCTTTTTTCCATTTAAAGCGCATCCAACTTTTTTAAAATTATAATAAGGTAAATTTCATTTTTTTGAACCATTTTAATCAGGTCATTATTGTAAGATGAGACTTAGCAACGTGTTTCTGAGAAAGCATACTGTGGTTCAGTATTTATATTTATTGATTCCAACTACTTTAAAAAATATAATCAAAAATATAACAGTATTGGGTGAGCCAGTGGGGAGATGTGTATAAAGTTATATGATCTAACTAACTGTAGTTTGGTGTCATATTTATTAACACTATGTAATATATAATAATGATTCAATAGAAAAGAAGTTTCAAAAGAAAATGACCATCAGGAGAGCACAAAACAATTCCATTTCCACTCTAAAAAACTTGCCTCAGTTTGACAGTTCTCTTCGGACAGGTCAGGGAGCTTTGACGTGGCTCGGGCTGGAAGAGGGAGTTGCCCACCCCTCGGGAGAGGAGTGAATGGCCGAAATAAAATCGGTAAATTTACATAGTTGAAGTAGGGAATGAGATATGCCAAAACAGGTAAAAAATAAATCTAAAGGTATGCCCCGCGCATATGGGGAAACAGAGCAAAAGAATAAAAAAGGATAAAAAAATATTATACAATCCTTAAAGATAATTGTTGATGAGATTTTTTTTTCTTAAAAAAAGATGAGCCGAATGAGCCCCATGAACCGAATGAATGGTAAAAAAGTACCCTCTGACCTCTTAATCGTAACCGTCCTCGTACTCCTGACTGACTTTTTCGTGCTTATGCCGGGGCTCAATGAAACCTTCCTGCGGACAGTGCTGGGGCTTCCCCTGGTGCTCTTCCTGCCGGGGTATGCGCTGATAGCAGCGCTCTTTCCTGCAAAATCCGATCTGGACGGGATCGAGAGGGTTGCGCTTTCCTTCGGGTTGAGCATTGCGGTCGTGCCCCTGATAGGGCTTGGTTTGAATTATACCTCCTGGGGGATCAGGCTTGTGCCGGTCCTGATAAGCATCTCGGTTTTTACGCTCCTCATGTGCGGGCTTGCCTATTACCGGAGGGAACAGCTTTCCCCTGAAGAAAGGTTCGGGGTCCCTTTCAGGGAAGGGGCAGAGGCGCTTCGGGCTGAGGTCCTGGAAAAGCCAGAGTCCAGAACCGACAGAATTCTCACAATCATCCTTATTCTCTCCATCCTCGCCTCGGTCGTAACCCTGGGCTATGTTATCGTGACCCCGAAGGAAGGGGAGCACTTCACCGAGTTCTACATCCTGGGGGCGGAAGGGGTGGCTGACAACTACCCCACGGACTACGTGCTCGGGGAAAGCGGGACAGTCATCTTCGGGGTCGTAAACCACGAATACAGGACCGTGAACTACAGCCTGGAAGTCCGGCTGGATAACAAAACCCTGCCAGTCCCCGAGGAAGTAAGCCACGTCCGGCTTGCCCACAACGTCACCTGGGAAAGGCCGCTTACCATCACCCCGCCCGGCGAAGGGAAAGACATGAAGCTCGAGTTCCTGCTCTTCAACGATACTGAACAGGAAGTCCCCTACCGTGATCTCCACCTCTGGATCGACGTAAACGCAACGGCAGAAGAGAGCGAAAAAGAGGGCGTAGAATATAACGAAAAACGGACCGAAAAAGAGGAGGCTGCGAAGTGAGCCTGGAAACCCCAACCCTCTTGGAAAAGGTGAAGGAAACGAGTAAAGGGGGCGGCAGAAGTCCTGGAGTAAAGACCGGAGTAAATCAAGGAGGGAGACAGGGGATGAAATCAGGGGTAAAGCCGGTGGGAAGGACGGTAAAATCCGGCAGGACGCCCGCGGCCGGGAAACTTCAAAAATATGCACTCCCCGTAGGCCTTCCGGTCCTTGCAATCGCCCTTGCCGAGTCCCTGATCTTCTCGGGAAACATGGGGGCTTCGGTCTGGCTGCACATCGGGATCATAACTTCCCTTGTCCTGTCCTCGATGTTCATCCGGGAGCAGGAAATCATCCGGGTTCACCAGGCCCTTATGCTGCTCCCGATCCTGCGCCTGGTCAACCTGTCCATGCCGGTCTTCTTCGATACCACCCTTTATACCTTCATCTTCATCTACGGCCCCCTGGCAATCCCTGTGGCAATCGTGGCCTGGCACCAGCGGCCGGGCCTGGAAGAGCTCGGAATCACAATCGATAAATTCGGGCATTACATGCTTCTCTCGGTTCCCCTGGGCTTTTTGCTGGGCCTTGGAGAATACACGACCATCCGGACCGGGTACCTGATCCCTGACCTCTCCTTCAATAACCTGCTCCTGCTCACCATAGTAATGGTTTTCTTCGTGGGGCTTGTCGAGGAAGTCATTTTCAGGTCCATCCTCCAGACCCGGCTTGAAAAAGTGCTGGGCATAAAAGAAGCCCTGATCATAACGAGCATCCTTTTCGGGCTCATGCACTCGGGCTACGGAACCCCCTACGAAATCCTCTATACGGGTTTTGTCGGGTTCATCATGGGCGTTGCCTTCCTCAGGACCCGAAGCCTTCCTTTCATCGCGGTTCTCCACGGTTTCGTAAACGTCTTCCTCTTCGGGATCATCCCGCACCTGCACGAAGCCTACGGGCTCTTTTGAAATATCCGGGGAATGGGTGAAAAACTCAAAGGCACTCAAAGGCACTCAAAGGCACTCAAAGGCACTCACAGTAACATATTAATAAAGTTAAGGACCAAGGGAAGTCTAAAAGTTTAATAGTCTGTATTAAAATACTTATAGTAAACTATAGTTAAGTACCCAAATTCCTTCCCCAATCTCAAATTAAAGTTTAACCACAGAAAGCACTGCAAACACGGAATAAAGGAACTAGGGGAACAATCCTTCCGTGCTTTCCGTGTCTTCCGTGATTATAAATTAAGTGTAAATATTTACGTCCGGGACTATAGTAGGGAATGTACAAAGAAACGTAGGGAATGTACAAAGAAACCGCAAAGAAACCTTACGGAAAACGTGATAAACTGTGGAATACGGACTTTTGCCCTCCCTCAGGCCGGACAGCCGGAAAGAGTCCGGTAACCCAACTAATAAAAGTAAAAGTAAAAGTAAAAGTAAAAATAAACTCAAGATTATCGCATAAAACCGGAAGTTTCATTATTAATATTATAATTAAGAAATCTGCTAAAAAGGAGTTATTATTGTGAAAAAAGACACAGGAAATAAATGCAGGAGGAAAGGAATTCTGAGTTCCACCGCCTGCCTGTCAGTACTGCTTCTTGCCTTACTGCTCGCATCCCCCCTGGCATCCGCCGATGCTGTCACGGAGTGGGAAGTAGCCCCCTCAAGCCCCTACGTTGGAAACACCCTGGTCGTAACCGGCACTTCCAACCCGGATCAGGTACTTGATGCCGAAGTCAGCTTTGAAAGAAGCGTAGCCGTATCCGGAGGGGAATATGAGTACGTTATCGACGAAGTGAAAATCCCTGATGGGGACAACAATCGCTTCACCGTGCGTGCTGAAGGCGTGGATGACCTGAACGTGAGAGTAAAGAAACTCATCTGGATCACCCTAAGTGAAGATGCCGAAGGCGGCGTAGCAACAATATCCCAGTCCCACGTACCTCCCCTGACTTATGGAGTCAAGATGGACGGAAATGCCCAGGACGGCCAGTCCCGCGTAAGCCTCACGATCACTGCGGCCCAGACAATAAACACCGACTCCGAAGGGAACCTGAGGTTCGAGTATGATACCGACGGCCTGCCTGCAGGTGAATACGATATAACCATCGATGGGGTCACAAAAACCATAACCCTCAAAGCAAAGAGCTCATCCGGAGGAGGTTCGGGCACAGGCTCTGCAACTATAAGGTCGGTTGAACCCAAAGAGTCTACCCCTGAAGAAGAAAATGGAACCAAAGTAATAACGATAGAAGAAGCCCGGGAAGATGGAGAAGGTTCTGAGGACGAATTCGGAGAAGTCACCGGAAATGAATCCGAAAAAGAAGACCTTGAATCTGAAAATGAATCCGAAACCCCTGAAGAAGAGGAACCCTCCGCAGACGGGAGCTTCATGGTCTGGGGAATCCTGGGAAGCCTGCTGGTAATATCCCTCATCCGGAAATTCTAAAAATAAAAATTGAATCAAAATCGGTAAACTGCTTTTAGATAATAAGCAGCTTGCCGGAAAAACAATAAAAAAGGACAGGTCTGACAGAAAAGGAAGCATTCCCCTCTTTTCTTCCGGCCTTCTTTTCTTTTCTCATATCTTCTTTCCTTTCTGTCCCCCCTTCATTTCTTTCCTATCCTCCTTCCTTTTTCCCAGTCCTTCTCCCTTCCTTACGAACCTTTGAGCCGGGGGCAGGGGGAAAGCCTAAAAACCTGAACCTTCAAGCTAAAAATCCGGGGGGGGGAAATCCCCTATCTGGCTAAATGAGATAAAAAAGGAAAATGGAGGAGAAAGAAGTGGGGAAAGAAAAAGTGGGGAGAAAAGTAGCTGGGCTTAGGGGGTTAAATGATCGCAGCTACCTTGAAGAGGACAATCGCCGCAAAACAGACAAGCAGCGGCATGATTGCCAGATTAAAGGAACTGTCAAGGGATTTATTCCATTTGTCCGACGCCGAAAGGACCTCTTTTAAAGAGAGGAACGCTATGAGCCCGACCGTCACTGCAGCTCCGTACTGGGGGAGTCCGGGGCTTGTGACCATTGAAATGGCACTTGAGGAAATAGCGCTCGATGAGATTGCACTTGAAATTATGCTTAGTAGTATAAATTATTCCTCCTGCAAATAGTTCTAAAGCAAGCAAATTTGTTATGTTACATAAGAAGGCCAAATCATATAAAAAACTTTTGACGTCAATTATATCATTGATATATGAAATTAATAGAGTAAGTAAGGCAAAAAGAAAGAATCTCAGGAAATAATAGGCATTAATAGAAATCTTCTTAAATTAATAAGGAACTTTTAAATACACATAATTGGACGTTTTATTCTACGATTAAACCTTGGAACAAATAAAATTATATATAACAATAGTACTATAATTCGTTGACTATTAACAAAACTTAATATCGAGTGGGGAGTAGAGTATTCGTAAAAAACTCATAAAGAGCTCACAAATTTATAAATTATTTATCGGAAACCTGCTTAAGGATTTTGGCACCGGTATATATAATATTTCAGATCAGGTCCAGAAAAAAGAGAGTCATTCCATGAAATATAATCCAGGCCCCCGCAAATTGCGAATCAGTCCGTCTGCCCTTATAGCCCTCCTTTCCATCTTTTCCATCTTTGTCCTGGCCTTGCTCACCGTTTCTCCTGTGGGGGCAGCCGTCAGTGCCTGGGAAATCTCTCCCGAAAACCCGGTTGTGGGCGACACCCTCCAGATAAAAGGAACTGCGTCCCCGGGAGAGGAAATCGATGTAACCGTAACCTTCGAACAAAAAGCCCCGGTTTCCGGGGGGAAGTACGAGTACATCCTGGAAGACGTGGAGATCCCTGACGGGTTCGATAACACCTTTACGGTCCGGGCAAGCGGGGTAGAGGACCTGAACGTAAGGGTGAAAATCCTGATCTGGATTACGATAAGCTCGGAGGCAACGGAAGGTGAAGCAACCGTTTCCCAGTCAGGAGTCCCTCCGGGGACCTACATGATAAGAATTGACGGGAATGCCGAAAGCGGGGTTTCGAAAACGGACCTGAAGATCACGGCCCGCCAGCGGATAAAAGCCGATTCTGAAGGGGACTTTAGCTATTCCTATAACACAAAAGCCGTCCCGCCGGGGGACTTTGAAATAAAGGTGGGAGGCAGCACAAAAACAATCTCTCTAGACTCTGAACCTGCCAGGGTGCTAACCCCTATCCCTCCGGCAATACAGGCAACGCCTGCAGCAGAACAGGTACAGGAACAAGAAGAACTTCCCGAAACCCGGGAAGAGCCCCTGGGGCAGGAAATAACCCCGGGAGAAAGCGGAGAAGTAGGGCGCCCAGAAACCCAGGTCCCGGGATATGAAGCCCCGAAACCTGCAGCCCCACCGAAAACCGGGTTCCTGCTTGACAAAACCTATTTACTGGGAGGAATCGGGGTATCAGCCCTTGCACTGATCATAATTTCAAAAAGAAACGGGAAAAAAGGGTCACAAAAGGCGTCCCCGAAGGAGCAGATACAGCCGGAAACTGACGGGCCGGAAAAGTAAGGGGGAGTGAAAAAGGGAGTTAAGGGAGTGAAACGGAGGAATGAAGTTTGAGAAAGAGTTTGTTGACATTATTAGCACTAACCATCTTCATATTAAGTTCTGCAACAGCAGTGGCATTTGAGGCAGAACCCATTGCCAACCTGACATTTGGCGACATGGAAGTATACTTTCTGGACCATACAGGAGACCCGGAGGACGGGAACTGGATAAGCCTAGGAGGCCCTTCCGGGGTCAGCGAGATCCTGCTCCCCAGCCCTATAAAAATCACATATGACGGCCCCAAATCCAGGGACTACGGAGGGGTTTCCGCAACCCTGCATAAAGATGTAGAAGAAGAGTATACGGTAAGCTACCCCTATACCACCCACCCCGTATACCTGCCTGATGAAAACGTGACCATGAGTTTCCGGGGGGAGCCGGGATTGGCAGGGGACGTGGTCATCTATCTCTTCAAGCCAAGTTCGGGTTCCGTACGCGGAGTCCTTGATACCCTCCTGGCAGGTGAGAACGTAGACTGCCTGAGTGACCTTTTCCACGAGAACATGGACGGGTGTTATGAAACATACCCCGCTTCCCTGGACGGAAACGGAGACCTCCTTAACTACGATTTCGGCCCCATGGAAGCCGGGCAGTACTGCATAGTGCTGCTTCAGGATAACGGGGACAGCAGCCTTACAGTCTTTTCGGCAACTGCTTTTGTGGTTGTGGAATACGAGCTGGATATCACAGCCCCGGATAGCATCGTGAAAGGCAATAACCTGGGCATAAGCCTTGACCTGGTCGGCGTATCCGAAACCGACGACTGCAGCTACGGGGCAGTGCTGATCAGGGACCAGGCATACAAAGCCAACATCGAGATCGATTCCGACGGCACCCGGGCAGGGACTTCCGTCATAGTAAACGAAATAGACGTGATCGAGGAATTTGACATAAATTCTTCAAACTACAGGTCAAAGCTGAGCAAAAGCGAACTCCAGACCGAACTCCAGACCATGATGGGAGAAGGGAAAGGTGCGATATCACTGGGGGTAGAGGGGAAGAAAACCCTTTCACTTACCGCCTTTGACCTTCCGGTAGGAGACTACGTCCTGCTTGCAGCCGTATACCAGCCAGGCAAGGGGCTCGTTGCCCTTGGCCAGGAAGAACTGGAGATAAAGGTACCGGGGAAAAAAAGTAAAGGCGGCAGCGCAGGCGGCGGAGGTGGAGGGTCTCCCGAACCCGCAAGTAACGTCCGTAAAAAGGAACTTGCCCAGCAGTTCGTTACTAACGGGAACCGTATCAGATTCGAGTTCACGCAGAGAGCCACCTCTGTAGGGTACGTGGAATTCGACGCCAAAAAGAGTGTAGGGAAAACCACAACCATTATCGAGGGACTGAAAAGCAGGTCAGCCCTGACCCCCACCGAACCCGAAGGAGAAGTCTACAGGTACCTGAATATCTGGGTCGGAAACGGAGGCTTTGCAACCCCGGAAAACATTGACGGCGCAGTTGTGGGTTTCAGGGTTAACAGGGCCTGGATCATTGAAAACAACGTTGATGCAGACTCAATAATTCTTCAGCATTTCAGTGAGAACCGGTGGAATCTCCTTCCGACTACAAGAATAGGGGAAGACGAAGAATACATCTACTTCGAAGCTGAAACTCCGGGGTTTTCCCCGTTTGCAATCACCACGAGCGGCAAGAAACTAATAATGCTTGAGCAGAAAGGTGGGGAAAAGGAACCGCTTTCCGTGGGAACAAAACCGCAGGAAAAGGAAACAGACCTGGAAACTGAAACCCTGGGAGGAAAGTTCCCAGCAGGCTTTTCGAAAATCGCCAGTTTCTTAGTAGGGGTTATGATGGTAGTTATGATAGGATTGGCCCTGAAGAAGAAAGAAGAGCCGTAAACCCGAAAGAAAATCTAAAAAATATAATCACTAAACCGGAAGCAAAATTACGCGAGAAACAGAAGGCTCCGAGTCTTCTGTTTTCAATCTCTTTTTAAAAAAAATTTTTTCTCCCCCCAATTTCTCCCTCAATTCTACTTTCCTTTATTTTCACATTCCTGCTTCGTGCACTAACCTCCATGCCAAACTTCGGCTGTTGAGGATGGGAGCTTCCCGCCTGACGTTAATCAGGGTAAAAAGATGACGAAAATAAGGAAAAGTGGGGAAGAAAAAGAATGAAAAAAGCGGAGAAGGAAAGGGAACGAAAAGAAGAATTTCAGGAATTAAAGGATCGCAACTACCTTGAAGAGGACAATCGCCGCAAAGCAGACAAGCAGCGGCAGTATTGCCAGATTAAAGGAACTGTCAAGGGATTTGTTCCATTTGTCCGACGCCGAAAGAACCTCTTTTAAAGAAAGGAATGCTATGAGCCCAACTGTCACTGCAGCTCCGTATTGTGGGAGTCCCGGGCTTGTGACCATTGAAATGGCACTTGAGGAAATAGCGCTTGAAGAGATCGCTGATGAGATGATGCTTAGTAGTATAAATTATTCCTCCTGCAAATTACTTCCACTTGTGGAATATTAGTATATTGTAAATGATATATTGAAATGGTACATTGTAAAATAACGCTTATACACTCCCTAGATACTATAAAAAACTTCTGATTTATTAGCGTCCGGATTTTTCCTACGTCTTTTACAATCTTCTATACAGTATCAGATAATAATAAATGTTGTAACTATATAAAATTTGCGGCCCTGTTTGGATCAATATGTTCTTAAATTCTCTTCTAAATAAGGGTATTTAATATCTAAATAAGTGAACGCTACGTACTTATGAACAGGGGTAAGAAGAAACAGGACAAAAGGCGTGTTTACATGTGACGGTTATCATAATTCGGTCGAGAACTACTGAGAAATATTAATATAAAGTCTACAGCAATACATATTACACTGTATAATATAATAATCCTTATTTATTCATATATCTTTATTATATTTCGGGCTCTGGCGTCAAGGGTAGGATTTATTTTTGTGATAGGGGCAAAGAACTCAAGGCAGAAGTCACTTTTGAATGATACAGGATCCCGAGATTTTTTTTCGAGCCTGATAATTAATACAACTCATTAGTATACTTAATACGGAAATCAGGGGAATAATAACCATTTCTTTAAATAGACCTGTTGAGTAAACAAAAAGAGAAATATGGACGAGGTTATGAGAATTGAAAAAAACCATAATTGCCATAATCCTGCTGCTATTCACCATGTCCACAGTCTCGGCTGAAGCTTCCGGAGGCTCTAGTTCGGGATATATTGCACAAGTTGTGATGAACGACAGCACACTCTTATTTGCTGACCATTATGACGACACAGCGGACGGCAACTGGGTCCAGTTAAGTGGGGGAGACCCGGTTCGATTGCCCGATCCGCTTAGTTTCACCTATCGTGGGGTAAACCATACTGAATACCACAGTGAAAGCCTGGATCTTACAATGGACTTTTACCTGGAAATGTCCGGGGAAGGAGACTATTATAAGGAAATTGTCTATCCTTACACGACCCACGCGGTATACAGCAATGTTACAGGCAAAAACGAAGTATCCCTGGACTTCAAGGGTGCCCCCCTCTTTGCGGACAAGGGGGTCAGGGTCTACCTGGTAAAGGCGGAGCTTGCTTCCTTCTTTGACATGTTTGCCGATGTCCGGGCAGCAAACACTGACGATTTCGAGGACCTTGTCCACCGGAACTTTGAGGAATCAGATATAGAGAGGTTTCCCGAAACCCTTGACTCAAACGGAGACCTCCTGGACCTTGACCTGGGAGCCAAGGAGACCGGGGATTACGTGATAGTCGTTTTGCTCGACAGCCCCGATGAACTTGTAATTCTCTCTGCAACAGCCTTTAAGGTCCTGCCCTACGGGATGACAGTTGACACAAGCGTCAACGAGAATTCCGACTCAAGTTACGACCTGGACGTCAACGTAGACCTCGACGGACCGGACACTAGCTACAACTATACGGCGGTTCTCATCGAAGCCAGCAATTACAAATCCGAACTGGAAATGGAATCCAACGGGACGAGGACAGGGACCAACCTTTCCATTAACGGCAGGAAAGTTATGGAGGACTTCGACCTTCCCGCTGAATTCAGCTCCGAAACCGATTTGCTGGACTTCATAGGAATCAACACTGAGGATGTGAGTAACTTAAACTCCTTTGCAGCCGACGTTTTCGGGGAAAACACCCAGTTCCTTAAAAAAGACGGAAATGGAAACAGTACGACTTTTAATTTCGATCTGGACGACGTAGACGTCCCCAAAGACTATATCCTGTTCACCGGAGTCTGGAAATCCGGGGAAGGGTTAGTTGCCTTTGACCAGAAAGAAGTCACCGTAGATAAAAAAGACGACGAAGAAGACGATGACGAAAAGCCCTCAGGCGGCGGCGGTGGCGGCGGTGGCGGTGGCGGGGGAGGGGGAGGATCTCCCGAGCCTGCAAGCAACGTCCGGATCAAGGAACTTGCCCAGCAGTTCGTTACTAACGGGAACCGCATCAGGTTTGAGTTCATACGGAAAGCCACCTTTGTCGACTACGTGGAATTCGACGCTAAAAGGAGCTTCGGAAAAACCACAACCATTATCGAGGAACTGAAAGAGATCTCCGTCCTGACCCCGGCTGAGCCTGACGGGGAAGTCTACAAGCATATTAACATCTGGGTAGGAAACGGAGGTTTTTCAAATACGCAAAACATTGGCAATCCCGCAGTAGGCTTCAGGGTCAACAAGACGTGGATAGCCGAAAACGAAATCATCGAATCCACGATCACCCTGAACAGGTATTCCGAAGACAAATGGAACGTCCTCCAGACCCGGAAGATCGGGGAAGATGAAGGATTCATCTACTTCGAAGCCAGCACCCCGGGCTTCTCCCCGTTTGCAGTCACAGCCGAGAAACCCAGGCTCGTGATTGAGGAAAGAGAAGAGGAAGCTCAGACCCCCACGGAAACAGATCAGATGAAGGAACCCGAAACTCCGGTAACTGAGGAAAGCCCCGGAGAAAAGGAAAAGACCGGAATCTCGAAGAGTCTCATGTCAAAAACCTTTAGTTTCATTATCGGTTTCATGGTAGTACTCCTGATAGGCATGGCCGTGTTGGAGAAAAAGAAGCATTAAACCTGGAAAAACCCTTAAATGCCCTGAAAATCCCTGAAAAGCAGAGGGTACATTTTTTCTGCTTTTCAATTACTATTTTTTAATTCTGTCCCTTTTTTAGAATATTTGAAGTCGGAAAGTCTGACAAAAAATGATAAGTGTTTGACAAAAAATGATAAGTATAAGTACTTTGAACCTGAAAAGTATTGACAGGGAGTTTAAGATTCGGGGTCTGGATAAAGGGGAAGAGGACGGAACCCACGCACGATTGCGGGAGAGGTGCTTTTATGAAATTTAGGGCATTCAACGGAGTTTTTGGAAAAAAGACATTGGTCTTTCTTTTTTCATTGTTCATGTTTATCACAATGGCCGTTTTTCCTGCCAGCGGGGAAGTCAGCAGCTGGGAAATAAGCCCTGCAAACCCTGTAGTAGGAGACACCATCCTGATCACCGGGAGTGCCTCTCCGAAGGAGGAAGTAGGTTTTCTCGTCTATTTTGAAAAAGATGTCCCGGTGATCGGAGGCACTTACACTTACGAATTGCAAAACGTGGAAGTCCCTGACTTCAACAACTGCTTTACCGTCCGGGCAGAAGGCGTGGAGGACCTGTACGTAAGAGGCAAACTTGTCCTCTGGAGGCAGAAAAGTACAAAGGCAAACGAAGGTATTGCCGTCCTTTCCGCAGAAAGGGTCCCTCCCGGGACTTACCAGCTCAAGCTTGACGGAAATGCAAAAAATGGGGAGACACGGGTGAAGCTGAAAGTTACGGCCCTGCAGGTGGTAAAGGCTGATTCGGAAGGGAAATTCAGCTATACGTACAACACGGGCTCCGTACCCTCCGGAAAATACGAAATCACCGGGGGGAACTATGCAATAACTGTCACCCTGCAGCCTGAAGGAAGTCTAGTCTCCGGCCCGTCTTGCACCGGGACCGCTCAGAAGATTCAGGGTTCGAGAACCACCGTCAGGCCTGAAGCGGAACCTATCAGTGAAAGCGCTTCAGTTATAGGAACAGCCCAGGCAAAAAGCACACTTCTGCAGGAAAAAGCCCCCGGACCCGTCCCGGAGCAAACTTCGGATAGTCGGGGAAGCGAAAACCCTGAGACTCCCGGAATGATTGAAAAATTTGAGATAAACGGAATAATCGATAACCTTGAGGATACCGGAATAATCGGAGATGGAATATACATGCTCGGAGGAATCGGAGCCGGAGTAGTATTTCTTTTTGCATATTCAAAGAAAATGTAAGCTCAGGGAAAAAGTTAGCTTAAGGGAAAAGGTCAGTTCCAGGAAATAGGTAGTTAAAAGAAACCGTGAGTTTAATGATAACACTCCGGCTTCATTGCATATTTATATAAAGACAATCCTATGTTTTCCCGGGGACTGTTCCAATGTACAGAGCTCAGAGCCGCTTTTGGGAAATCGACTTTTTGCGTGGGATAGCCGTCGTGCTGATGCTGGGCTATCATTTTCTCTACGACCTCGACTTTTTCAGGCTGGCAGAGTTTGAACTTAATTCGGGGCTTCTCTCCTACATAGGCAGGGGTTCGGCAGAAATGTTTATCCTGGTTTCCGGGGCAGCCCTTTCAATAAGCTATTCCAGGGCAAACGGGTCTGGGACTTTATCCTCACATTCATCCTCACATTCATCCTCACATTCATCCTCATCCTCATCCTCAGCCCTAACCTCAAAACTTTTCCGGAAATATCTCCGAAGGGGGCTTAAACTCTTCATTCTGGGGCTTGTGCTCACAGCCGTAACCTGGATTTTTCTTCCCGAAAGGTACATTCTTTTCGGAATCCTGCACTTTTTCGGGGTCTCGGCCATACTCGCTTACCCATACCTCAAGCTGAAAGAGGCAAACCTGCTTATGGCTTTACTATTCCTTATTCCCGGTTACTGGCTCGGGACAAGGACTTTCGGGTTTTCAAGCCTGATCTGGTTGGGTTTCCGGCCCGAGCACTTCCAGGCCCTGGACTATTTCCCGGTCTTCCCCTGGTTCGGGATGGTCCTCCTTGGAATCTACCTTGGAAACTCCCTGTACGCCGGGGGCAGCAGGCAGTTTAAAGTCCCGGCTCTCGAAAACGCCGGGCCCGTGAAAGGCTTTTCCTGGCTTGGTAAACACTCACTTCCCATATATTTCATCCACCAGCCCCTCTTCCTGACCCTCCTCTGGGCTGCCGGGTTTCTTGACCCAAACATGTTATAAAAATTTTAGAATTATGTATAAATAATCTCCAGACCACTTATTTTTGGGGAAAATCGGAAAAACCCGGCAGGAAAAAATAACCGGAAACAACGGAAAATAATCCGAAAATTCGGGGGTATCACTCTGTTTTCAAGACCATTAACACTATCAGATATTTCACTGCTCGTACAGCTCATAGCTTTTTTAATTCTAGGCTATGCCCTTGCAAAGAAAAAG
Source organism: uncultured Methanosarcina sp. (assembly GCA_965601435.1). GTDB lineage: Archaea > Halobacteriota > Methanosarcinia > Methanosarcinales > Methanosarcinaceae > MTP4. The sequence continues at coordinate 116,271 of CBFCWE010000001.1, read as the reverse complement.
GAAAATATCCGGCTGCACGGAAAAGTTGCAACTGTTGCCTTTATCGTGGCCCTGCCTTCGGTGGGCTACATGTTATACTCCGCAAGCCTGGGCCTTGCCCTTCCTGCTTACGGGTGGCTGCTTACCCTTCACAGGCTTCTCGGCTTCCTTACCCTTATCCTGGGGTTTATTTTTGTCACAAACCAGTGGAAATGGAAAGGTAAAAAATACATGGATATTGGCATATTGTTCTGGACAGGAGCCCTTCTTCTCGGAATTGTAGTGTACCTGATACTTTTCGGGTTCATATCTCCTTGAACCACCAGAGCCAAAGGAATATAAAGCCGCAGGGATGCTAGCGGAAGTGCCGCAAAACGACTGGTTTTATATATAATCCATGCCCCTAACATATCTTACACTTGATTTTTAGATGTATCCAGGCACCCGGACAAATCTCATGGGTCAGCCGGCTGCGAAAAAAGAACAGTGGAGAACGGAATGTATCTTGAAATTGCAATGTTTGCCTATTTTGTGGTGCTCTTCCTCACCCTCCGGGACATCCGGATTTTCAAGAGGACAGGCTACCTCTCCTACCGGAAAGGTGCCCTCAAGGGGCTTGCAGCCTCTTCCCTGATTCTGATAGGGGCCATTGCCGTGGAGGTAAAACCCGAACTCGGGCTCCTGATTGTCCTGGCTGGCCTCTTTGTCAACCGCAAAGGGACCAGGGAAAAAGTCTTTACCAGCGCAGGAACTCTTGACCGCTTCCTTGGAAAAACGGATTACCTGAAAAAGTAAGGTAAGCTCAGAGGAAAGCCTGAGGGAAAAAGGAAAGGGCATTATCCGAAAATCTTTTTTACCCCAAAAGTTATAAATCGGAAGTTACCTATTAGTCGACAAAATCAGTAATTAATCCAAATTTTTACATCCGGTCTTCGGAGAAACCTTCCCCGGAATCGAGTAACACTTAACAACTCAACATTTAACTTATCTCAAGACTTAACTTAGCACTTACTTATCTCAAGACTTAACTTAGCACTTACTTAACTCAACACTTAACTCAGGTAACGGTTCAGCGCATTTCTTGCTTTACGTTAACCAGGTTCACAGGAAACATTGTGAGCTATATCGAATAACTGAATTAAACGAATAAACCGTAAATCAAATAAACCGAAAATCTTGACGCCTGGAAAAAAACGGCGAAAAACATAGAGGAGAAGATATCATGGGAAATATTAGACAGACCAACATCAAGAGAACCGCATTCAAATTAATTGAAAACTACGGAGAAGTCTTTACAAAAGATTTCGACACAAACAAACTTCTTGTGGCCAAGTACACGACCATCGAAAGCAAGGTTATCAGGAACCGGGTCGCAGGCTACGTCACAAGGAAAGTTGCACGCGCAAAAATACTCTGAGCGCCACCCCGGGATACCGGGAAGAAGTTGGGGATCTGTATGTTTGAAGGAGCAATGCCTGCCCTGATCACTCCTTTCACCAAGGATGACAGGATTGACGGGGAAGGCCTGAGAAGAAATATCGCGTTTGTGGAAGCAGGAGGAGTCACAGGTATAGTACCCTGCGGCACCACCGGGGAATCAGCAACTCTTTCCGCAACCGAGCATGAAGAAGTGATCGACATCGCCGTGGACTGTGCAAAAGTCCCGGTGCTTGCAGGAACAGGGTCGAATAATACCGGAGAAGCCCTCCAGTTTACAAAACACGCCGCAGATGCGGGTGTGGACGGCGCTCTTTTAATTTCACCTTACTATAACAAGCCCAACCCTGCAGGGCTAATTGCGCACTTCACGAAAATAGCAGGGGCCGTGGACATACCCATAGTTCTGTACAACGTCCCTTCCAGGACAGGGCAGGACATGCCCGTCGAAGTCATCACCGAACTTGCAAAGTTGGGAAACATCGTAGGGATCAAGGAAGCCAGCGGGAGCCTCGACAAGGCAACCAGGATCCTTGAAGGTACCGTGGACGAGGACTTTATAGTGCTCTCCGGGGACGACGGCCTGACCCTTCCGCTCATGTCCATAGGAGGCAGCGGGGTCATCTCGGTTACAGCTAACATTGTGCCCGAGAAAATGTCCGGGATGGTGGACGCGGCTTTCAGGGGAGACTACGAAACAGCCAGGAAGTTCCATTACGAAATGGCTCCCCTGATTCGTGCGCTTTTCCTGGAGACAAACCCGATACCTGTAAAGAAGGCCGCTGATCTGGCAGGGCTTGCCAGCGGGCATGTAAGGCTCCCTCTAGCTCCTCTTGCAGATGCCAATACTGATAAACTTGCAGAAGAACTCAGGAAACTGGGGGTACTGAAATGATCAACGCAGCAGTGGTCGGAGCCTGCGGCAGGATGGGCTCTCTTATTATCGAAAATATCACGAGCTCTCCGGACATGCAGCTCGTTGCCGCCTTTGACGTAGGCAATGTCGGAAAAGACGCCGGGGAAATGGCCAGGGTCGGGACGCTCGGAATCGAAGTCTCGGACGTAAAAAACATGGAAACGGTCCTTCAAAAGACCGAAGCCGACGTCCTGATCGACTTTACAATAGCCGGGGCAACCGTGGTAAACGCCCCCACCGCCGCTAAATGTGGAGTCAACCTGATCATAGGGACAACAGGCCTGACCCCTGAACAGAGGGTCGTTGTCGACGGCGCAATTCAGGAAAACAGGATCAGCGCTGTGATCGCCCCGAACTTCTCGGTCGGAGTAAACGTCTTTTTCAAGGTAATAAAGGAAGCTGCCAAGTACCTTGCAGACTACGATATCGAGATCATCGAAGCCCACCACAACCAGAAGAAGGATGCCCCCAGCGGCACCGCCCTTCGGGCAGCCGACGTCATCAGCGAAGCTGTCGGCGGCAAGGAATACGTCTACGGCAGGGAAGGAATAGCTCCCCGGGACAAGGAAATCGGGATCCACGCCGTCCGCGGTGGAGACATCACCGGAGACCACACCGTCCTCTTTGTCGAAAACTCTGAAAGAATTGAGATCAGCCACAAGGCCCACTCTCGCCAGATCTTTGCCAAAGGTGCAGTTCGTGCAGCCGCCTGGGTCTGCGCACAGAACCCCGGCATCTATTCCATGGACGACGTCCTGGGGCTTTAAAAAAAAGTTAAGCTTAAAATATCAGCTTCACTTACAAACAACAACTTCACTTTAAAGCAGTAACTTCAAAGAAATAAACCGTTTCGGGCCCTGAAATACCATCCAGGCCCGATACAGGAACTTTTTTACTCCGAATTTATCAAAGGCCAGAGTCCTTTGGGTTAAGCTTCCTGTCATTTTACTTGAAAAGGTCCCTGTTTTTTGTGGTCATGTAAAATATTGATTCCAATTTAGGGCATTTCCTTCATCATATCGAGAACAGGGGCCCTCACCGCTTGCGTAAGCAAGCGGCCCTTCCCGAAATTTCTGAAAAGAAGTTTTTGCAAAATAAATTGCCATTATTAGCTATTACTTTTATTCGACTCACTTCACGTCAATATTCTGATTTTGTATATAGTCAGGGACCAAAATTCTTTCACCAATTTCAAGTGAAGGTTTAACCACAGAAAGCACGGAGTGTGACAAATACGGAATAGAAGGAATAGAGTCGCAATCCTTCCGTGCATTCTGTTTCTTCCGTGGTTAATTTGTATTATTTATTCGTCTTTGCCGGCTTTTTGATCACTTTTACTTTCTGCTTTTTCTTTTTAATTCTGGAAAGGCCGGTCGCCTTCGGCGTCCGGGACAATAAAGACGGAAGATGCCTAATTCCGGTTACATGGGGATAGAAATCAAGATTTCTAGCCGGCCAGCTGGCCATTATTCTCTTTTTACTCAAAAATGCCAGCCATGTAACGGGAGACAAACAGCGATTTCAAATTAAACTATTTTTACCCCACCCTTTTTGTTCCGTTCATTTTCTTCCGGAAAACTCACGACTGATGAAACCTGGCTATAAAGTAAGATACCGGAAGCCTGCGAAGTACAGTAATGCATTTATAGAATAGAGTTTCAACCCAAACGGTTTTATACAAAACAGTTCTATACCAAACTGTTTGGCTTGGAACCAATATATTGAAAGACAAACACCCCGTGGAGGCAAACTATGGCTGAAGACAGGATTCAAGAACCCCTGGGAGTACTCATTTCCCTCCTTCATCGTATGCATTATGCAACGATGAGCAAAAAAATGCAAAATTATGGTCTTTCGGCAGGGCAATTTTTTACATTAGCATTTCTCTCAAGAAACCAGGAAACGGATGAAAAATCGATGGTTATGCACTATCATATGAGCAAAGGCACGATCTCTACAAATGTAAAAATACTGGAAAAGGAAGGGTTCGTAAAAAAAATACGCAATCCTGAAAACCAGAGTTCGGTTAAGATCTCTTTGACAGAAAAAGGAGAAAAAACGGTTCCGGAAGTCATAAGCGCTGACAAGAAATGGGAAAACTTCCTTTTTCATGGGATAAAAAAAGAGGAAAAAGAAATTTTCATGAAAATTTTTAAACAGGTAGCGCTCAACAGCCTGGAACTCTACCGGAAGGAGACGGAAAAAAATGAATGAAAAACTTGCGGAAAAATCTACAAATAAATCACCCATTTCCGGTAACAAATTCGCCCTGCCTGTTTTGCTTGCAGCTTCCATGCTGACCCTTATGGGAGGAGCTGCGGTGGCACCTGCCCTTCCGAAAATGGCACAGTATTTCAGCAATATGGAGAATGCAGAATACCTTTTATCCTTCATGGTAACCCTGCCTTCCCTTGCAATTGCTTTGAGTTCCCCTTTCATGGGCATTTTAGCAGACAAATACGGAAAAAATAAATTGTTAATAATTTCACTTGCCCTGTTCAGTTTTTCAGGGGTCAGCGGGGCTTATCTTGAATCCCTTGAAATAATTCTAGCAGGAAGGTTCATTCTCGGGATAGCGATTGGCGGCATGACGATCTGTGCAACATCCCTGATTACCGATTATTACACTGACCCTGCAAAACGCCATAAGATATACGGGATGCAGTCAGCAGCCATGGGCATAGGATGCCTTGTACTTGAAGGCGGGGGAGGTGGACTTGCCGAGTTTAGCTGGCGTTATCCATTCTTCATATATCTTCTGGCTTTGCCTATAATGCTCGGAGCATTTTCCCTGCAAGAACCTGCAAAAAACAGTATACCAAAAAACGAAAGCAAACTCTCCACTTCTAAAAATGAATTGAAGATCGGATCCATAGCATTTGTTTATTTTGCAATGTTTCTAGCAATGACGCTTATGTTCATTGTACCATCAAAAGGCCCCTTCCTCTTTGCTGAAAGAGGAATTACTTCCAGTCTCGTAGCAGGTCTGATCCTTGGAGTAATGGGAGTGGCAAATACAGGAGCTGCTCTTCTCCAGGTACGCCTTTCCGATTACCTGGGTGAAATGGAGCGCTGCGCTCTGGGCATTGGCCTTACAGGTCTTGGTTTATTCCTGCTATCAATCAATAGTATGCCTGCCATAGCTGCAGGTGCGGCCATTGTCGGAATAGGGACTGGTGTCGTACAGCCAACCCTGATCAGCTGGATTGGCCTGCTTTCACCCCAGCACCTGCGCGGAAGGATATTTGGTGGGTTAACTTCGATACTGTTCCTCGGGCAGTTCGCATCCTCCATGCTCATGCAGCCCTTAATCGGGAGCGGCATATCTCTTGGCGACACAATCGGATACTTTGGTATGATAGGAATTGCCGCTGCAGTAATTATGGTTGCAGGAAAAACAGTAGCAGGAAAAATCAAAGACCTTAATCCAGGATTTGATACAAATGTTTTCCAGTCAAAAAATGTGGTTTATGATGAGGAAGACTGATTCCAATTTTATTTTCCGGCAGCTCCATGAATAAAATGCAATTTTGGTGACCTGTTTCACTATTTTAAAAAATAACCACGGAAGACATGGAAATCACTGAAGGATTGTTTCCAATTTCCTTTATTTAGTGTTTTTCGTGCTTTCTGTGGTTAAACTTGCAATTGAAATTGGGGAAGGAATTAGGGGCATTGACGAGAATTACAAAGTCAGTCATTTGACTCAAAAGCAAGGGACTTTATGTCCAGACCAAGACAAGAGAAAATTATAAGTAATATAAAGTAGGAATAAGGTTAGTGCTTGCTTGCAATTTCCCGGCCCCTGAAGCCATAAAACGCCCAAAACCCCCACAGTACACCTGGCCGTTTGCTTTCAGGCAACTCCTTCAATGCAAAGAAATTACTTTCCATGTTATTGCACGGGCTCCCTGAAACAAAAAAATAACCAGACCACCAAAAGACCACTAGAAAAAAAATCACCAGTAGGACAGACAAAAAGAAAAATATTAGACGAATTAAAGGGAGCCCGTGTAAAAACACATAGGATTCATTCTTTGCTGAAAATTAACCCTGTACTGAGATTTTCGACCCTGTCCGCAACAATTACATTTCCTCTTACTCCGATTTTTTTCCCAGAGTACCATTTCCCGGTAGTGCTAAGCCTGTCTCCTTTCGAAACCAGACAGACCCCGCGATACAGCACAACCGCCGACCCTCCGGCATATCCTATGGAAAACAGGCTCTCATACCTGCTAAAAACCCCTCCGAACACAAAGCCGAAGGGTATGCCAAAGAAGAATGACGGCCTTTCATAAACTTTGGAGTCGCTCAAAGCCTCTGATTCAACCCCCTCCGATTCAACTTCCCCTGACTTAATTCCCTCTGATTTGGTTCCCTGAACCCCGAATTTCCCACCCTCACTTTTCCGGGGAAAGCCCAGGGAATCCGTAAAAACGAGACAAAAAAGAAGAGAAACCGCCAGTAGAACAATCATTCCCGCAGCTATGATTCCCCAGAGGAGCTGGGCTTTAAAAAAGGAATAAATAAGGATACACAGGATAAGTACAGCCAGAACCGCAGAAGCGGCGATAAAATAAGTACGGTCTCTTTTGTCCAATATTAAACCTCCTGAATCTAAAACGATTTATTGTCCCTTCAAATCCCTCATTTCAAACAGTGATCTCACCTACGGAAAGGGGCCTGCCTTCCGCATAATCGGCATAGAGTTCGACTTCAACAGTATTCCAGGGCCGGACGCTCGTACTGTAAGTTTCCGTAAACCTGCCGTCCAGTGTGAATTTGAACGTATAGTCCACGATTTCAAACCCCGGCACCCGGAACCTGAAGGATTTGGGATGACTGATTCTTTCATCAGGTGCCAGTTCGTATGTTTCATCAAGCACGGAATTATTCCCCGAATCAAAAACCTCCACCCTGAGTTCATGCCCTTCGCTGTCATGGTTCCTGGCAGTGAAAAGCGGGGTCGGCGGCCCGGCAATGAAATATGGAATGGCTATGAACAGCAGCAGGAACAGCAATACAAGAGAAGAAATGACAATCATCAGATTTCTTCGAAAACTTCTCATATGGATACACCCGGACTTAATTAGTGAAATTTGTTGAAATTTGCCAAAAAGCCCTCTTCCCCGGAAATGCTGTGAGCCCTACCCGGGGGGATCAAGACTATCATTTTTTCAACAGCTTCATATACCTTGATTTTTCGGCCTTTCTGGCTCCACCTGACCTCCGTGACCCGGATCAGGCCGGAATCGAGCAAAGCATCAAGGTTGTACTGGAGGGTGTTTAGCCGCAGGTCAAGCCCGCCTGCAAGCTCGCTTGCCGACATATTACCGGATTCCAGTAGCTGCAGGATTCTTATCGAAGTTTCGTTGGATAGGGTCTGTATGATTTTTCTGGAATCATTCGAAAGGGACAGTATCCGCAGCTTTTCTTCGGAAGCTTGTGCTTGCATATCTGATCTTTGCATCCCTGATCCTCTTTTCTTTCAGTCCCTTCGAGCTCCGGGAATGGCACTGTTGTCCATCAATCCTTTCAAAAAAGCATAGAACCGGTCGTTTCTCAGTATCAGGAGATAATACAGAAATGCGCCTACAGGATGCCAGAAAAACACCACCAGGCACCAGGTCAGTTTTTCAAACTCGCTTCCGGAGGGAAAGTACTCTACAGGGCGCCGGAGACAGTCAGCCAGCATTGCGGCCCAGAATATAAAAATTGTTAATATGACGACAACAAACAGCACCATACATTCGTCCTGTACTTTACAACCTTTTCTCTGAATATTCCTCTTATCGGGGAACCATACTAAGTTTTCCCTGCGGTTCCGGACAATTTAGGCGGTCTGTGCGGCCATTCAATTCGGAGCGTATATTTTTAATTTTTTAAATAAGACCAATGAAAATTGATTTCTTTTACATATACCTTTTATGGCCAAATCATCAAACTGTTTTAGGAACAATTAATGAATCTGGGATAAATACCGTCATTGTCTGGAACTTTTGCGGATATGAACTAAAGAAATATAAAAAGACAGCAAAGCATAAATAGTCAACGTTCGTATGTTTACACATGTTCCTTCCGGCAGGAGAAAAACAGTTCAAGTTCTGGGTCCTGCGCCGAAACGGACTCCCGAACATCAATATCGCTAAACAGTTCGGGGTCTCCAGGCAGGCCGTCTCCAGGGCCCTTCTCAGCATGGACAAACGCATCGAAGAGACCCTGCTTGAAATGGCAAAGGCAAATCGGATAGAGGTGGAAAGAGTCAATCCGAAAAAGGGGGTACTCTTCGGGCATTCGGTTCCCTTCAAAGCCAGTGCAATCATCTTTATCTCGGCCAAACACGGGATGCAGGTCTGGTACGAACATGAGGGAGACTGCGGGTCCTGTGAGCGGTACAGGGAATGCATCGAACTGCTCTGGGACTTTGCGGAGGAGATGCAGATAAAACTCAAGAGCTCCGAGGACCCCACAAAAATTGCGGACGAATTGTTTGGAAGATTGAAGGAGATGACAGAAGAGGCCTGACTTAAGGCAGATAAAATAAGGAAGGGGAAACGATGAATGTATTTGCAAAAAGTATAAGGAAACTGATGGGGTGGTGTCCAAATGCAAAAACACTTGAAAACGACCCCTGGATCAACCCTGATAATTTTGAAACATATGATAGATCCGGAGGAGAAAAAGCTGATCGGTCCAGAGGAGAAAAAACCGGAAGCAATCTTAGCCGTATGAAAGGAATTGGATTGTTAATTACAAGTATAGGTACTTTTGCTGCGGCGTTGTCACTTGCTCTGGATTTAAAAGGTAACGTATCATCACTGATGGTAGGAGTAGGGACGCTCTTATTTTTAATTGGCACTCTCCTCTACATTAGATCCTGAGCAGCAAGGACTTTGCAGAGGAGATGCAGGTAAAATTCAAGAGCTCCGAGGACCCCACAAGCTTGCGGATGAGTTTTTCGGGAAATTGAAGGAGATGACAGAGTCGGAATGATTACGGTGGGAAAAATATGATTCCGGGTATGGAACAGTACATAAGGAAACTGATGGGCTGGTGCCCTTATGCAAAAACACCTGAAAACGGGTACCAAATCCCCTTTGAGAATTTTGAAGCAAATGCCTGGGAAGGAAGAGAAAAAGCAGGTACACCGAAAACCCTTTACGGGTACAGAAAAGCAAGCACCCGACTCCTCCGAATGAACGCGAGTTTTACTTTCCTGCACCCCGTGGTGCTTGCCATAATAGGCCTGAACCGGGGGGCTTTCCTTGCCGGACTTGGCATTTCCATGTTGATAGGTATTTTCGACTGGAAGAAGCAAATGAAAATATATGATGCTCTGGAAAAAGAACCTGTGCTTGATTACTCCGGCAAGGTAAAGCTGTTTAAAAAATGGCACGGAATTCCGGGGTGCATATTTTTGCTCCTGATTTTTTACCTGTGGTCTGAAATCAAGGCGTTTGTCCTGATGGATCTCTATTCTTTCGTTGCAGGCACTCTAGTTTTCCTCTGGTTCAGTTACCTGCAAATGATTTACTGGGAGCGGAAAAACCATAAAAAACTTTACTTCAAAAGTTGCGGGACTTGGAATACCTCGTATGCGGTCAGGGAGAAATGATAAATGCCTGTGAAACTTGTTGCTTTTGAGCAGATCAAAAAGCTGATGGGCTGGTGCCCAAATGCAAAAACTGCTGAAGCAGGACCCCGGATTAGCTCTGTGAATTTTGAAGCATATGATCGATCGGGAGAAGAAAAAGCAAGAAGTCCGACGGTTCCGAGCCAGCATTCCAGGCTTGATACCCAACTCCTCCTGCTACCAATTTTCTTTACTCCTGTTTACATAAACCTATTTCAAAAAGGCATAAATACAGAGGCTTTCCTTCTCGGCCTTTCACTTTCTTTACCAATATATCTGCTCGGCTGGAAAAAGCAGATGCATCAGTACAATGCCGCGAAAAAAAAACCTGTTGTTTCTCCTTCCTTTAGAAAATCATTATTCTGTGTTATCTTATTCCTGTTTTTGGGTTTTACTTTGCTCATAGCTTCCTTGCCTTATATTTCATCTCATGCGGCCCATCTTCTTAACGATCGGACACTGAATTCTTTTGCTTCAGGAACTCTGATTCCGATGTGGGGCTTCTATTTCCAGCTAATTTACTGGGAGAGAAAAAACCATATGAAAATGTATATGAAAAGAGAAAAGGGACAGCAAAAACTGTATGCCCTTGGGGAAAAGGGTGGGAAACTGTGAACCTGAATACCGAATACATTAAAAAGCTGATGGGATGGTGTCCCTATGCAAAAACCACTGGAGTAGGACCCCGGCTTAGTCCTGATAATTTTGAAGCAAATGATCGATCTGGAGGAGAAAAAGGGGATCGGCCAGGAAGAGAAAAGCCCTTGATAAAGAGAAATTCGAAACAATTTCTCATTTCATTTTTCGTTTCTATATGTATCATTATATCCGGTACTGCATCAACCATAATGGAATCATTTATGAATTTCGTTTTTGTGCTGATGGGGTTCGGACTTCTTTTAGACACGCTTTCTAAGTCTGAAACCAATGCAAAATCATCAAAATTGATGTCAATTTGCAGTGTTGTTTTTTGGAGTGCTATGTGTTTTGGACTGCATTTTTATTTCAAATCGTCTGGAAGTATTGTAACGGCAAAATTGTTTGTTTTGTTTGGCATATATGGAGCCGCTAAGGCTATTTATTCAACCGTTCCAATCATTAGGAAGAGAGCCCAGGGGTAAGCTATTTGAAATGTATTTTGTTGGAAATCCCGGCGGAGGAACAAACAGTTAATGGGGATAGATAAAGATGCATGTATTCATAAAAAGTATAAGGAAACTGATGGGGTGGTGCCCGAATGCAAAAACACTCGAAACCGGATCTCGAATTAGCCCTGCCAATTTTGAAGCATATGCTCAATCCGGAGGAGAAAAAGCCAGGAATCAGGGGGTTCAGAGCCAATTCTCCAGGCTCTTTTCCAGGTTTGACGTCAGAATTCTCCTACCAACACTTTTCTTTACTTTTTATCTCATAATTTTGCTGTTCCAAAAGGGTGTAAATGCAGAGGCTTTCCTTCTAGGCCTTTCACTTTCTTTACTTACCTATTTGCTCGGCTGGAAAAAGCAGATGAATAAGTACAATACCCTAACCAAAAAACCTGCTGTTGTCTCTTCCTTTAAAAAAACATTCTTCTGGGTTTTCTCATCCATAATTTTGAGTTTGATTTTGCTCATGGTTTTCCTGCCTTATATCCTGTCTCATACAACCCTTTCTCTTAACGCCCGGTCACTGTATTCTTTCGTTGCAGGGATTTGGGTTCTGATGTGGGGAACTTATCTTCAGCTAATTTATTGGGAAATAAAAAACCATATGAAAATTTATATAAAAAGTGAAAAGGGGTTCCAGAAGATGTATGCCCTTGGAGAAAAGGAGGGGAAACTGTGAACCTGAATACCGAATACATTAAAAAGCTGATGGGCTGGTGCCCTAACGCCAGAGCACATGAAGCCAGACGGCATATTAGCCTTGAGAATTTTGCTTCTGATATTCCTGAAAGAGCAGGGAAAGAAAACGGAGATCCGAAAAATTTAGGATGGTTCCGGAAAGCAAGTACGCGACCCCTTCTCATTTACACTTTTTTTACTCTCATCTATCTCCTGATATTTAGTCAAAAAGGCATAAGCCTGGTCTTTTTACTTGCCGGATCTTTCAGTTCTCTATTTCTCAGCATATTTTTCTGGAAGAATCAAATGCAAAAATATGACGAATTGATTAAAAAACCAGTTACTGAGTGTTCAAATAAAAGAAAAATGAATCTACTTGCGACCATATTTGCAGTTTATTTTGTAATGTCTTACCTAGATGCTAATTATAGGGGACAAGCAATGATTTCATTCTTTGGGGGGTTCTTGGTCAGTATGTGGCTTGAATATCTTCAGATACTTTACTGGGAAAGGAAAAATCATAAAATAATTTATATCGACAAAGGCTACGGATGGAAGAAATCGTACATAATTCTGGAGAGAGAATAAATGCCCGCTAAGATCCTTGTTTTTGACCAGATCAAGAAGTTTATGGGCTGGTGTCCGAATGCCAGAGCATCTGAAGCCAGACAGCAGTCTAACCTTGAAAATTTTGCTTCTGAGATCCCAGATAGAGCAAGGGGAGAAAACGGAGATCTGAAAAATCTGGGCTGGATCCGGAAAACAAGCATTCAAACCCTTCTAATTAATACTTTTCTTACACTTGTGTATATCCCGGTGATTAATCAGCTGGGTATAAACCTGACCTTCTTACTCACTGGATCTTTTATCTCTCTGTTTTTTGTCATATTCTACTGGAAGACTCAAATGAAAAGATACGATTCCCTGATAAAACAACCGATAATTGACTATTCGAATAAGAAAAAACTGTATAATGTACTTTGTTATGTATTTTTGATTTTGATATTTAGCCTTTATCTTAAAAGCCAGGAAACTGCCCTGCAAGCAATATTTTCATTTATTGGAGGTATCGTGGTCGGAATGTGGCTTTTCTATTTCCAGCTAATATATTGGGAGAAAAAGAACCACAAAACGATCTATTTCAACAAAAGCTACGGGACATGGAAGAAATCATACATCATTCGGGAGAGAAAATAAATGCCTGCCAAAGCTGCTGCATTTGAGCAGATTAAAAAACTGATGGGATGGTGCCCGGCCTGCCAAAAAATAGAACCTGAAAAAGAGCAAACATTCTTTTTTGCAAACCAGGCCGCAGTTTCAGGTAAAATGGGAAACTCTCAGGATATCCTGACTTCAAACGTAACCTTTCCTGCAAATACCTCCCTCTTTGTCCTCCTGTTTACAGTAGGCTTCAACGTGCTCCTGAGGGTCGAAGACTTTTCCCTCTTTCTTGCCGGCCTCGTCCTGCTCAACGCAATATATTGCTGGCTTGCCCTCAAGACCTTCAACACGGTGGTCCGGACAGGTAGCAAAAGCCTGTACCTGCGGGGCTTCAGGCTGAAGGATTTTGAAATACCTTATGAGGAGATTGAAAGCGTTGGAGCATACAACATCGAAAAACGTTCAAAGAAAAGCTCCCTGATCCTGTGCATACTGGGAGGAACCGCCCTTTGCATCGCCCTTGCCTATCCGGCTCTGGAAGGGGACTGGAGACCTGTTCTGCTTATAATATCCATTTTCCCCATCATCCTGTTTCTGCTGGCAAAGCAAAAAAGCCGGTATCGGGATCTGAATACGCGGCTTTACATAAAAACCAGGCACAAGAAGTGGTATGAGTGGACTCCTTACTATTCCTTAATAACGGACGAAGCTTCGGCTGCCAGGCTTAAGTCCTTTATTGAAAGGCAACTGGAGAGAAGATAAAATGGTTTTTCCGGGATACTTCAGAAAACTGATGGGCTGGTGCCCGATGAAAGATTCCCTCCGGGAAGAGAGGCGGGAAGATAGTTTCCCTGGCTTTAAGTTGGAAACTAGGAGCATTCAGTTGAGTTCCTCTCCCTTGGGTCTGGAGGAAAGTAGAATTCTTAAGGCGCATGTTAGCCTTTTTCCTGGGTGGGGGGCTGTAATTATCATTCTCTTCGCAGCAGTAAGCTCCTTTCTACTATGGATATATAGCCATGAAAACTCTTTTTTATTTACCCTTTCAGAGCTGATTCTGTATTTACTTCTCGTAGTGCCATTACTTTCCCATTTTTCCAGTACTGTCGCGGTAACGCCTGAAAAAATCATAATCAAAAGACCTCTGCGTAAGCCCTTTGTGATTGAAAAAGGGGACATCAAGCAAATCTCGGTACCAAAGAACGATAACCATTCCCTGCGTTGGCCGATGCGCTTATTCTACCTTGCTACCATTTCAATTATCCTGCTTCATACCATAGAAAGGATAAACAGGGATTTGCAGGTGGAAGAAGCAGCTCCATTCTCCGCAAAACTCAGCCTATTTCTGGGAAAATTCCTGGTAGTTTCGTTTCTACTTGTGCTTTATTATATCTTCGAACTTCGAGCGCCTTATCAGCGGGTCCTTAAAGTAACTATGCACTCAGACCTGAAAGTCTGGATATATACCGCAGAACCGGAAGAACTTACCGCTATTCTCAAAAAAGAGAAAGAATAACAGGGAAGAGTAGAAAAGGACCTGCCCTAAAATTATGGCTTTTCAGAAGCTAAAAACACTAGGAAAAACAGAAAACAAACTCATTACTTTATGCTCTTGATAAACTGCTGCCAGCGCTTCTCATCAGCCACTTTCTGGGCAGTGAGCATCCTCTTGAATTCCTCGGCGGAGGCTTCACTACCTTTCCCTCCTAGTTTATCCTTAAGCTCCATTACCGCCCGCAAGAGCCCTACGGCTTCCTCATAGAGCTCGAAGGCTTCGGCCTTTGTAAGCTCTTCCGTCTCCAGCATTTCCTCGTTTGCCTTTGCCCGGGCTTCGAGTTTGGGGAGAAGAGCTCTTATTTCGGCAGCTTCTTCAGGTCCGGGAAATTCCTTTTTCCCGAGTTCCCTGACCATGTCCCGCAGCCTGTATTCCCCTCCTTCGATCTCCACACTTTCCGGGATTTTCTTCCCGGCCCAGGCAAAATCGCTTCTGAGGCTCCAGAGCAGTTTCTTTCGCTCCGGTTCGGTGATAAATTCCATATCTGCGTTTTCCATCTCTTTCCCTCCCGGGAACGTGCAAAGAATTTCCTTGAAATCTTGATAGGTTTCTATAGTTTCTCTTCCTGGTTTCTTATTCCTTTCGATCCATGTTCTAAAAGGCTGTTTCTGCCTGCCGTTAAAAAGAATATTCAAAACTTAATATGCATTAATATATATTATTTGCTATTCATTGAACACATAATTATTATATTATTAGCTTCCCCTGCACTGGTTTCTGATTTAAAATATGCGAAGAATTAAATAATTATACATATTATAATCTTTGGGGAGCCACAGACTGCTGGTATTCAGGTTGGGATCTTGAGGAAGAGGTGCGACTATTCAGTTTTTCTCTAGAATATGGCAGTAGCTGAGATTCCCAATAAATATCTAATGGGGGAATGAAAGAACTGAAACATCTAACTCGATTTTTATTTTTTCCTGAGGACCCGCCAGGGCTCAAACCAGGCGCTCGGCAATATTCTCCGAGATAACGTGTTCGCAGTAGAGGCAGCGCAGGACTACTCCGCCTTCTTCGGAGCGGACAACGGAAAATTTGGACTTTATGGGTTCTTTACTGTTGGAGATGCAGTTCGGGTTTATGCAGCGGACCACGCCTTCCACGTAAGTCGGGAGGACGACTTTCTTTTTCTGGATTACTACAAAGTCGCGGATGATATTGACGGTGGCGTTCGGGGCGATCAGGGAAATCTTGTTGAGTTCCTCAACGTTGAGGGCGCGTCCTTCGACTTTTACCACGTCCTTCCTGCCCTTGGCTCCGGGAGCGTTCATGACAAAACTGACCGTGCCCTTGCAGTCCGTAAAAATTCCCAGGATGCGCAGGACGTTTAAAGCCTGCCCGGCTTTGATATGGTCAATGACAGTCCCGTTTTCGATCGCCTGAATTTTCAGGTTTCCTTTATCCGTCATTCAATTACCCCCATGGCCAGGGTAAGCAGTGCCATCCGGGTCGGGACGCCGTAGAACGCCTGTTGGAAGTAGCATGCATACGGGGTCTCGTCAACCTCCGGAGAAATCTCGTTGACCCTGGGCAGCGGGTGCAGGATCTTCAGGTCCGGAGCAGCATTTTCCAGAAGCTCGCCTGTGAGTTTCAGCCGGTTTTTCACCTTTTCGTATTCCTCCGGATCAGGGAAACGTTCCTGCTGGACCCTGGTCATGTAAAGGACCTCGATATCCCCTATCACATCTTCAAAGGAATCGGTTTCCCTTACTTTGATGTTCTGTCTTTTCAGGTCCCGGACAATCTCTGCGGGCATCTGGAGTTCGGGGGGGGAGACGAAGGTCATTTCCGCTCCGTAAAGGGAAAGCGCATGACAGAGGGAGTGCACGGTCCGCCCGTATTTCAGGTCTCCCGCCATGGCGATTTTCAGGCCTTTGAGGTGGCTCTCCCTGCGGATGGTGTAAAGGTCAAGGAATGTCTGGGTAGGGTGGTGGACAGACCCGTCCCCGCCGTTGATTATTGGCACACTTGAGAATTCCGAAGCCATGCGCGCCGCCCCGTCCTGGGGATGGCGCAGCACAATCAGGTCTGCATACTTGCTGATCACGCGGATGGTATCGGCAAGGTTTTCTCCTTTCATGACCGAACTTGCTTCCACGGACCCAAGGTTGATAATCTGCCCCCCGAGCCTCTGGATCGCGGTTTCAAAAGATAGCCGGGTCCGGGTGCTCGGTTCGAAAAAAAGAAGTGCGATGATCTTTCCGTCAAGAAGCCGGGACTTTTCCATCCCCCTGGCAACCGGTTCAAGTTTTTCAGCGGTGTCCAGCACGTGGTCGATTTCTTCTCGCGAAAAGTCTTTCATTGAAATGACGTTTCGGTTCTTAAATGACATCCGGTTTTCATAAAGGATTCTCAGAGATATAACCTTTGCTCCGGAAATTTAATGAGTGAGTTCCCATCCTTTATTTGCTTATTTTTTCATTTATTTTTCATTTATTTTTTATTTATTTTTTGCTTCTTTGAGGAATTCAAGCCAGAGTTTAGCGTCCCTCACCCTCTGTTCTGCAAATTTTTCCTGGAAGTGCTTCATCCTTTCTTTCAGGCTGCCGTCTTCAATATCCCTGAGGTCCATTATTGCACGCAAAAGCCCTGCGGTTTCATGGTAAAGAGCCCTGGATTCATCCCTGGTCAGGGCCAGTTCTTCCAGTTCTTTTTCATCTTCCTCCTCTTTTTCGGAAATAAGTTTAATGCAATTATCTATCCGCTCCTTCTCCTCCGGTGTGATTTCATCTTTCTGGATCATTTCCCAGACATACTCATGCAAAGGACAGTCTTTACCTTCAACCTCCACATGGTTCGGAATCCTCTGTCCGACCCAGAACAACCGGGAGTGCAGAGCCGAAAGCAATTGCTTCCGTTCTTCTTCGCTTA
Source organism: uncultured Methanosarcina sp. (assembly GCA_965601435.1). Lineage (GTDB taxonomy): Archaea > Halobacteriota > Methanosarcinia > Methanosarcinales > Methanosarcinaceae > MTP4. The sequence continues at coordinate 98,896 of CBFCWE010000001.1, read as the reverse complement.
TGTATTCCTTTGAGTTATGGTCCGTATTTTATCCCCCTGAACAGATTATTGTTCTACCTTATAAAAATATCTGAAATGCCATTTTTACTGAAATCCTGTTGAAATCTTGTTGAAATCATAAACTAATCAAAAAATTAATTAAGTGTCTGAATATAACTCCGGGATAAAACGAAACTGAATAAGTAAAACAAAGAGTGATACGGAAAAAAGAAAAAGCAATATAGATAATAAGACCCTACATACTAAAAAATGGAATATTAAATAATCCTTACAATTAAATAATCCTTACAATTAAATAATCCTTACAATTAAATTTTCAAAGGGCAGCCGGTTCGGAAATGTCGCATTTCAAGAACTTATAGTGTTTCCGGCTTCCCACTTGAGGTGATAATATAGTTCTAATTCAGGTTGCACTTGATCTTCTTGAAATGGACCGCTCGGTTAAAATTGCACGGGAAGCAATTGCCGGGGGGGCTGACTGGATCGAAATAGGGACACCCCTGATCAAAAGCGAAGGTATGGACACGGTCCGCACAATGCGGAAAGCCTTCCCGGACAGGACAATCCTGGCCGACATGAAAACCGTAGATACGGGAGCCATGGAAGTGGAGATGGCGGCAAAAGCCGGAGCTGACGTTGCCATTGTGCTCGGAAGTGCTGACGACTCCACCATTCTTGACGCACTCCGGTCCGCCCATAAGTACGGTATCAGGCTGATGGCAGACCTTATCTCAGCCCCTGAGCCGGTGGGCCGGGCCGTGGAACTCGAGGCTCTTGGTGTGGACTATATCAACGTTCATGTCGGGATTGACCAGCAGATGATGGGCAAGGACCCTGTCTCCATTCTCATGGAAATTGCGGAAAAGGTAAATGTCAAGCTTGCAGTGGCAGGAGGGCTTGATGCGGAAAGCGCAGCCCAGGCGGTTAGGGCGGGAGCTGAGATCGTAATTGTTGGTGGGAACATAACCCGCTCAGACAACGTAACCGAAGCTGCCCAAAAAATCAGAAAGAGCGTGGACGCCCCGGGGTCCATAGAGATCCGGGACAGGGGCACCCTGGACCAGGAGATCCGGGAGATCCTCATGGAAGTTTCCACCTCCAACATCTCGGACGCCCTGCACAGGAAAGGCGCGATGAAAGGTATCCACCCCCTGGTCAGGGGGAAGGTTGTCGGGACTGCAATCACGGTTCAGTCCTTTGCCGGGGACTGGGCAAAAACCGTGGAAGCCATCGACGAAGCAAAAGAAGGGGACGTAATCGTCATCTATAACGAAAGCAAGGACATCGCGTGCTGGGGCGGGCTTGCAACCTTAAGTGCCCTGAATAAGGGCGTTGCCGGAGTGGTTATCGAAGGTGCGGTCCGGGACATTGATGAGGTTGAAAAACTGGGCTTACCCATCTACACGAGCAACACCGTCCCGAACGCCGGGGACCCGAAAGGTTTCGGGGAAATGAACGCCGAAATCACATGTGGAGGCCAGACTGTAAAGCCCGGGGACTACATCGTGGGCGACGAAAGCGGGGTCGTGGTGGTCCCGAAGGAAAGGGCTTACGAAATTGCCAGGAGGGCAAAAGAAGTTTACAAAACCGAAAACCGGATCTTCGATGAAATTCGGAGAGGCGGGACCCTTTCGGAAATCCTAGAACTCAAGAAATGGGAAAAACTTTGAAACCGGGAAAACTTTGAAACCGGGAAAACTTTTAAATCAATTTTTGATAGCTGGATGAGTTTAAGGTCCTGCTGTGAAGGTTGAAAAACAGTGCAGTGAAGGGCAGGAAAAACGGCAGGGAAAACAATAAAATCCGGGAAGAACAAAAATACTAAGAGAAACTGAAGAAAAGAAATATCAAAATTTCCAGGCATGATAGAAGCGTTGAAACTGGCAGCTTGTCTGCCCTTCTTACTCTATTCTTCCTACTCGGACCTGAAGACCCGCAGGGTTTCTAACAGGGTATGGAAGCTCATGCTTCTTTCTCTTTCGGGGTTTGTGTTGTATGAAGCAGCACAGGGAGGTACTTCCTATGTCATTCGGTTTCTTTTTTCGTTTTTCTTCATTTTTTCCCTTACATACCTCCTGTTCCGGCTAAAAGCCTTCGGGGGTGCGGATGCAAAAGCCCTGATTGTACTCTCTATCCTCATTCCGGTATATCCTGCCCTGGAGTTGTGGGGGCAAAACTTTCCCCTGCTCGGGGTGGCGCCCCACGGGCTCTTTTCCCTGACTGTTTTTGAAAATGCCCTGCTCCTGACGGCTATTGTTCCCCTGGGGATATTCTGCTATAACCTGTTCCATTTTTCCCCCGGAATGCTCAAAAAGCCTTTTTATATGCTCGTAGCCTACAGGATAAATTTAGGAGACCTGCCCCTGCTCCTGGAAAAAGGCAGGCGCATCCGGCTTATCGAACGTTTCGAATTTGATAACGGAAAGCTTGTACCTCACTTTACAGGCAACGGGGTCGTGTTAAACTTTAATTCACTTTCCCGGCTCGAGGCCCATGCCAGTAAGGGGCTCATGGAAAGTTTCATCTGGGTAACGCCGGGCCTTCCTTTCATGGTTCCAATAAGTGCAGGCTTTCTTACAGCAGTTTTCCTCGGGGACCCGGCCTTTCACTTTATGATTAAATTTATTGAATACTGGACTCGTCTCTTCTGAATTTTTATTTGAATTTAATGCCCCGAAAAAGAGGTTTTGCACACAAATAAAGGAGTAGAAGTGAAGGAATGGAGTGGAAGTAAAAAGGGCAGTCATTTTAATTTTTTCCAGACAGTATTGAAACTTTTTTATATTTGCAATTCAATACTTTATAATATTAATTTTGGAGAACTTTAAATATATTTCCGGGCACAAGGTGAAAAAATGAAGGGGAAAAACTTTCTAAGCGACGAAAGGGCCGTAAATCCGGGTATGATTTTTGCTGCAGCAATAATCGGGATAGCCATCCTTGCCGTCCTTGCAACAGCTTTCATGTTTGGGGAGAGTACGGAAAAAGTGCTTAGCTCTGGAAGATTAATTAAAATGGAAGTCAAAATTCTCGACTCAAATACTCTTAAACTAGAACATCAGGGAGGAAACCCCCTTGACTTCGGAGAGGATACGAAGGTTCTTCTCTCCCGTGAAGGGGTTGAGTACGAACTCTCTTTCTCCTCCGAAATAACCCAGCTGGAAGTGGGATGCTCAATGGAACTCACCCTGCCCGAAGGGGCGGAACTGAAAAAAGGGGAAAGCGCCCTGCTCAGGGTAAGGGATGAGAAGAAAAGGAAAGACCTCTACATGACAGAGATAAGCTTCGACTGAAGTTTTAAAGAAATAATGAAGGTTAAATGGGTCATTCCAGCAGCCTGGCAAAAAGAAGTGCCTTTACAAGCTTCAGTTCCCCTTCCGAAAAGTTTTCCCCGAACCTGGCCCTTAAAAGGGAAGCAAACTCGGTTTCAATTTCTTCAACTGCTGTTTTAACCTTCTGCCGCTTATCCGGGGAGACAAAGCTGCCAATCTCACTGATTTTTCCGGCAAGGATTAGCTGTTCAAGCTGCTTGCAAATGGTTTCGGTCCCAAGGCCTCTGACTTCGGCAATCTCGCTTATTCCCAGGCCCTGCCTGCAAAGTGAGAAGGTCTCCTCAAGGGAGTCGGAAAGTCTTTCGGAAGATTCGGGTCCTGACTTCTCCGAAGGGGCAGAATCCCCCTGAAAAGCAGGAACTTTTTCAGTCCAGTCCTCGATGCTCGTTGCCAGAAGCCGGCCTTTTCTTGCGGGAGAAACCGGGTTCCTGCCAGGCACCTTTTTCCCGGATTCAGGTAAGAACCCGGCGGTTTCAGGGCCGAGTTCATTTTGAACTCTGTTTTGAACCCCAGTTTGCACTTCGGTTAGCACTTTATTTTGAACTTCAACTTCCGTTTCACTGTCCATTTCGGTTCCAAATTCGGTTCCAAATTCGGTTCCAAATTCGGCTCTAAATTCGGTTATCAGGTGGGAACCTCGGCCAGGTTCGGGTTTCAAACCTTTTTTGGGTTTCAAGCCTTTTTCAGGTTCCAGGTCTTTTTCGGGTTTCAAGCCTTGTCTGGATTCCGGGTCCATTCCTTCGGCTTTTTCCCCGGGAACTTCGGCATTTTTTACTTTCCCGGGCCCTCCCAATCCGTAGTCCAGGCAGTAGTTTTCAATTTCCTTCTGGAAGACGTCCCCGTATTTCCGGAGCTTGTGATCGCCTACTCCGGTGATTGCATGGAAATCTTCATTGTTTTTCGGGAATTTGGTAGCCATTTCCTTCAGGCTCGTATCGGAAAAAATGATGTAAGGGGGAAGGTTTTTCTTTACTGCGATCTGCTTTCGGAGGGCTTTTAAGCGCTCGAAAAGGATGTAGTCGATATCCTCTCCTGATTTTGCCAGGCCCCCGGATTCAACCGTTTCCAGGATCTCGGCAGTTGCCAAATAGTCTTCCGTCCCTTTCCCGGACTCGTATTTTTTCCTTTTTCCAGCCTTTGCGGCCATTCCGGGAACAGGAATTCCGGGAGAGGGCATTTCCGGGGTAGCCATTTCAGGATCAGGAGAAGGGGGACCCTCGTCTTCAATTTCAGGCACGAAGCCCGAAGGGCAGACAAGCTCCACTTTCTCGGAACCCCGCAGGATTTTCCTGCTCATTGCGTTGAGCTTCAGGAGGGGGTAGCGGGCACCGCTGACGTCCAGGAAACCGGTATTTATCATCTCGGAAGCCAGGGCCTTCCACTGGTCCTTAGTAAACTCCCTGCCGCTTCCGTGGGTCTTCAGGCGTTCATGGCGGTTCTGCTTGATCTTCTTATTTTTGGAGCCCGTCAGGACGTCAATGGCGTAATTCGTGCCAAAGCGCTGGTTGAGTTCCTGGACGCAGGCAATCAGTTTCTTTGCAGCTCCCGTCCCGTCAAAGGTCCTTTTCGGGTGAAGGCAGGTGTCGCAGTTCCCACAGGCGTCGGGAAGAATCTCCCCGAAATATTCAAGGAGAGTCTGCCTCCTGCACTTATTGCTCTCGCAATAAGCCACCATCTGCCTGAGCTGCACCAGAGCAATGTCTTTTTCCTTTTCTTTCGTCTTCTGGTTTATGAAATACTCGATCTTGAAGCGGTCGCCCCTGCTGAAAAAGAGGAGGCACTCGCAGGGACTGCCATCCCGGCCCCCACGCCCGGTTTCCTGGTAATAGCTCTCGAGGTTGCGGGGGAGGTCGTAGTGGATAACAAAACGGACGTTGGACTTGTCAATCCCCATCCCGAAAGCAATGGTTGCAACGATAATGTCCGCATCGTCTTTTATGAAGAGTTCCTGGTTCCTTGCACGCTCGGTATCGGAAAGCCCTGCGTGGTAGGGAAGAGCCCTGAACCCTGCCCTGCTCAGTTTATTTGCCAGGCTTTCCACATTTTTCCGGCTCTGGCAGTAGATGATCCCGGCTTCTCCTCTGCGCCTGCGCAGGTAGTCGGTGATTTCCGAGAACGTCTCTTTTTTTGGCCTGATCTCATAGTAGAGGTTTCTCCGGTCGAAGCTTGCCACATAAGGCCCGGTTTCAGGGTTAAGCTTCAGGCCCAGCTGGGTGATTATGTCTTTCTTGACCCTTTCCGTGGCTGTTGCCGTAAGTGCGATAACCGGCACATCGGAAAAGCCCTTTTCCTTCCCCCTCAGAAGTTTCAGTTTCCTGTATTCGGGCCGAAAATCGTGCCCCCACTCGGAAATGCAGTGTGCCTCATCAATTGCAAAAAGGTTGACCTGTCCTTTCTTCAAAAACGTAAGAGTCCCGGGCATCATGAGCCTCTCAGGCGCAACGTAGAGGACTTTCAGCCTGTTTTCAAGAAAAGCGTTTTTCACGTCCCGGATTTCCCTGGCACTCTGTGTACTGTTCATACAGGCCGCAGCAACCCCATTTGCTTCCAGCCCGTCCACCTGGTCTTTCATAAGGGAAATCAGGGGGGAGACTACAACCGTAACCCCGTCCTGCAACAGGGCCGGAAGCTGGTAGCAAAGGGACTTGCCTCCTCCGGTTGGCATGAGCACGAAAACATCTTTCCGGTCAAGGACATCATTGACAATTTCTTCCTGCAGGGGACGAAAAGAAGTATAGCCGAAATACTGGCGGAGGGTCGAATAAATATTAGCCGTCCTGAGGACCCCGGACTCAAGTTCAACCTTGCTCTCCCTCAACACGTCGTAATCCATGCCTGTACTTTCAATGTCCTCTAAAAACTCCATATTGCTGTGATGTTTTCTGGCTTATTCTATTTAAGTTACGGGTGTGTGGGGTGAAAGTATTTGAAGGGTTTGAACTCTTCCCTCCTGCATTTGCGAGGTGAGTGGGCCTTACTAGTATAAATACATTTGGAAAAGTTGAAATAACAAAAGAGAGACATTTTGGCCCCCATATAGTATACAGGCTACTTTACTCCGGCTTTTCAAGTTTTCAAGAGTTTTCCGGCTTTGCAGGACCCAGGATCTCCGAAAGTTTCACAGGCCTTGAGCCCATTTTTCGGGCCGCATTCTCGCTTTTGGGAGTGGTGAGCAGAACTTCCTTTACCCCCAGGAATTCGGCGGTGGCCAGAATCTCGGCGTCTTCGAAGGAAATTCCATAGCTGTCCATGATTTCATGTGCATAATCTATTTCCGTGTCAACAACCGTTATGCGGCCATTTTTCACCAGTCCGATTATAGCTTCACCCAGGGGACTCCCTTCAAAGTGTATTTTCCCCTCGACAGGTTTTCTCCCTTTGACAAGGTTTTCTCCCCCGAGTTTGTTAAACTCATTCCTGCTGATAAACACGCTCCTTCCTCCGGAAAATAGAAGTTCAAACCCATTTATGCTGTGGATCTCCTTCAACTGACTGCTGCCTGTTACCAGCTGCTTGCCAGGCATTGGCGGTGGAAATTGCAGGAATTTCTTTCCGGCGGCCCCCAGCAGGAGCAGCAAAAGGGGAAACAAAAAAAGCAGCAAATTAAAACGGCTTTTTTCAGTTTCAACCTTTTCAGGGGCATCCTCTTCATTCGTCCGGGGAACCCCGTTGGGTTCAGGCTCATTCTCAGAGACAGGGTAGATAGGCCTGATTATCCTGAGTCTCTCGCCATCCCCGTTGTGGTGTCTGCTCCCCTCTTCATCCGGAACGGCCGGGTCAACGACAATATCCCCGGGACTTTCAGGCCCGAGGGGTTCGCCAGGGGTATTGGAAGTTCCGCAAACAATGGAACTTATGACAAAACCCCCGCTTTCCGAAGCTGTGAGAGGCATGGAGAGTCCGGATATTGTGCAGGGAATCGTGTAGAAAACCCTTGCAAAGAAGACCGGAATCCCCTCGTATTCGTATGTGAAGGAATCGCGCCAGCTTTCCCCAGGCCGGAGCCACAGGTCAGGAGCGTATTCCCGGATCAGTTTCGGTTCGGTGAGCATAAGGTCGGATACGTAGATTTCCACGCCGGAGAGCAAACAGTCAAAATCACTTGCATCCTCGACCGCAGCCCCGACATTCCATTGGTCTTTCCCGATATTCTGTTTTTCAACCGCAAACCGGGTGCTTGTGACGGCAGAGAGGGAAAGGTCCTTTGAAACCGTAAGGGAAGGAGTGGTAAACGAGAAACTTGAGGGCTGGAGTACTATATCGGAGACAGGGGTGGTATTGAAAACGACAAGAAGGCTTTCTGCAGAGCCCGGGGAAACGCTGAAGTTTTCCCAGTGAAAGCTGTTCCCTGTCCTGTTCAGGCTCCCTGCCGAAAATGTAAGGCTGGCAAATTCCAGCTCCTCCGGAAACTCCCTGTCAAAAGAAAGAACGGAAATGTCTTTGCCTCCCGGGTTGCTTATTTCCACCTGGAATATAACTTCCTGTTCCGTACCCTGGTAAAGGGTCGAAGGCTCAACAGTCTCTCTCACGGAAGGGAGCTGAATCGTAACCGGGACGGGAGCTTCGTATGATACGGTCGTGGTGGACTTCGGGGAAAGCTCATTGATATGCACCCCCGAAGGTGTTATACCGTCTCCGAAGCTGATGTTGATGTCCGAAACCGTATGGTTTGGGGAGGGGTTTGTGACGGACAGGGAACCTGTCACACTTCCGGCACCATATGTGCCGTTCGGATAGAAGACCAGGTCGTTGACGTACTCGGTAGCCTCAAGTTCCAGGGACAGGGCAGCGGCATGAGGGCCGATTAACAGGAGTAAGGAAAAGAGGCACAGGATAGAAGCGAAGCGGATGATAAATACCGGTCCGGTTCTCATTGTGGGTCCACCCCCACAACGAAAACATCCCCCAGGGAATACCTTTCCGTTCCTGCAAGAGTGTAAGTCACGATTCTGCTCTCCCCGGCAGCAAGATCCAGGCTCCAGTAGTAGATGTTACCCTGGGAACCGCTGCATGCAGGGGCAGGGTCTGCAAGTGTAAAGTTGTCCGGAAGGAGGTCATAGACCATCAGGCCGGTCCCATTGAAGTCCACGTGGCTTGTAAGGTTCAGGACTACCGAATAACTGTCAGGGGCTGCGCCCTTTTCAATCCTCTTGCTGACACTGAAATTAACGTAAGATTCGTTGACAGTGATGGTCACAGCTTCAGAATCGTTCATTTCCCCATCAGAGGCTGTGAACTCTACATGGTACACCCCACTGTCCGTAAATCCGGGCATCCAGGTAAAAGTGTCCCCTACCAGAGTCCCGAAACTTGCGTTGCTGCCGTATATTATCGGGTCCTCGTTAGGGTCTGTTGCTGACAGTTTTATTGTAAGTAGCTCGGACTCGTTTATGGTTATTGTTCCGATAGGAGAGAGGATGGGAGGGGAGTTGATTACAGTGAAGTTTCCGGTTAAAGGAGCCGCAGTGTTTCCGGAACTGTCGTTTGCATAGATGGTATAAGCCCGGGTCCCGGGAAGCAAGTCTGAGCTGTCAAAGGAGTATTCATACATATCCGGGACATTTCCTGTCCCGTTTACCTCCACATTATCCACGTAACAGTACTCCTCATCCCCAATATTACACAGGAACCTTATTTTGAAATCCGAATTGTTTCCGGCTCCCGCAGGCAGCTCATAATTGAAACCGGTGGACTCGGTAACAACCGTTTGAAGTAGATTGGTCCACTGTGTCCCGTTGTACCAGTCAACGGTAAGGTATTCCCCGGCATCCAGAGCTTCGGTCCTTGCCTCAAACGAAAATGTTACGTTCTCATAGCCTGCCGTGTCTATGCTTTTTTCGATGGCGCTTACCCCCCCAGTGTTCGTAGCAACTGCTTTGTTTGCTAGCCCGTCTTTTCCGATAGTCCAGGGGTTTCCTGGTCCGGAACATGTCCAGTTCTGCGTTTCCAGACTTCCGGACTCGAAATCTTCGGAGAATAACTGTGCTTCAGTCTGCAGCCGGGACATTGTATAATTTGTCCCTTCAATCTCCACCAGGACAGTCCCTACACTGACGTTGTCCGTGACGTTTGCGGTGAAGCTAATGTTTTCACCCTGTTCGGCAGGGTCAGGGGAGGCAGAAATTAAGTTGATTATCGGGCGCAAGGCATCCGGGGTCTCAAAGCCCTCTCCGCCCCCGGGCTCTCCTTCATCGGGAGTTGATCCTCCTCCTGAGATGATTTCCTGAACAGTGAAGTTTCCTGTCGCAGGAATCGCTTCCTGGCCTAGAGTGTCGTTTGCATAGACCGTGTAAATATATGCTCCGGGGGACAGGGCAGAGGTGTTATGTAAGTACTCAAAAGGCCTGGGAACTATTCTTTTTCCCTTTACTTCCACGTTATCGACACGAACATACTTAGCGGGATTGGTGGAATAGCAGTTAAACCTCAGTTTGAAATCGTGGTTGTCCCCGGCAGCGAGAGGTAGAACGAAATTAAAAAATAGGTCCTCATTCTCGATGACGCTTGTGTTTAAAAGGTAGTTCCACTCTTCTCCATCATACCAGTCAACTGAAAAGTACTCAAGTTTGTCTGCGGAAAGGTCGCAACTGTAATAGAAAGAGAGATTGATTTCACTATACCCTGCGGTATCTATTTCTGTTTCCACTGAACTTGTTCCTCCTTCATTTTCAGTATTTGTGACCAGGAGGCTGTAGTCCCCGGAATAAGCCTTATTTGGTTTGTAGTCTATGAACCAGGGATTACCGGAGCCGGAACATGTCCAGTTATTTGTTTCCAGGCTGCCGGATTCAAACCCGTCGAAGAAAAGTTCGCTTTCCGTGTTTACCCCTTCAGCAACGGTATAATTTATCCCCTCGATATTAACCAGGACATCGTTGACCTCAAAACCATTGACTACATCCACAGAAAGTGTTATGTTTTCCCCCTGCTCTACAGGGTCCGGAGAGGCAGAAACCGCGGAAATCCCGGGAATTCCGTCCACAACCGTGAAGCTTCCTGTCAGGGGGACGGCTTCATTTTCGGAACTGTCGCTGGCATGTACCGTGTAGCTGTAAACTCCCGGGACCAGGCCGGAGCTGTCATAGAGATAACCGTAGGGTTCGGAAGAAATCCCCAAGCCTGTTAAACCCAGGTTGTCAATGCGGGCAGTATCCCCGGGACCCAGACTGCACCTGAACCTCAGTTTGAAATCAGGGTTGTCGCATGCCCCGGCCGGCAGGGAACTGTTAAAGTATGTATACTGGACGGTATGGTCGGTAAAATTAAAAATACTGTTCCACTGCTCTCCGTCAGACCAGTCGATTGCAAAATATCCGGGATTAGTCAGCCCGGAAACCCTGTAATAGAGGGACAGCTCGAGGTTTTCATAACCTCCCGTATCTATTCCCGCTTCCAGGGTTTTTTCTCCGGCCCCCGAAGTCAGAGCATCAAATGCCCCCTCATAGGATCCAGATGACTCTTCGACCTGCCAAGGGTCTCCTGTTCCGGAGACCGTCCAGTTGTTTGTTGTCAGGTTTCCGGATTCGAACCCATCAAAGAAGAGCAGGGTCCTGTTCATCCAGACCTTAGGCAGAGTCATCGGGTACTCTGTCCCGTTGATTTCGACCAGGACAGTTCCTACCTCAACATTGTCCGTGACATCTGCTGTGATCGTAACGTTACCCCCGCTTTCTACAGGGTCCGGGGAGTCCGAAACAGAGTTTATCACCGGTTTTGTAGAATCAACGGAAGAAGTATAGACGTCAAAGCTGGCTGTGGCTGTCCCTGTTATATTTTCATCATCAGTTGCAGTTATGCTTGCGTTCTTCTGACCCGTGGAAACCGCCTGGTAATCTGTTGAGAAAATCCCCCCAATGGCAGAGGTGCTGAGTGTCATGCCGTCTATTATGATGTTGACTGAAGCGTTTACAGGGCTTCTGGTAGCCGTATCCGTGACGTTTCCTGAAATGGAAATGTTTCCGAGGGGGTATGACTGTTCAAGTTTGGGGTACACTGACAGCGTCCTTATATCAAATTCCGCGGTTTCGGTGACATTTTCCCCTGAGACAAACACCGTATATGTCCCGAGGACCACTCCAGTCTGTGGGGAATATTCTGCCGTGTACCCGGCTTCCGAAGGAATGAGAGTAAGCCCTATAAGTGCGGGGTCCGGGGAGATTATATAAGCCGTAAGATTTGACCCGTTGAAAAACGTCCCGTTGATTGACACAAGCACGTTTTCTCCTGGGGAATAAGCCATCCTGTCCACCCACACAGCCTGCTGGCTGCCGGAATCGGTGGCAACGCACTGAAGCACGGCACATTGAAACACGAGTACTGTCAGTAACGCGAATATCAATGATAAAGGAAGCAATGATGCCGGAAGCAATGATACAGGCTTTACATGCCTGAAAAACCTAAAAACCATGAATTACACCCCCCCCTCCATTTCTCGACCTTCCCCTCCATTTCCCAACATTCCCCTATATTTCCCCCTATTCCCTACTATTCTCCGACATTTCCCTACATTCCTCGACATTTCCCCCATTCCTCGATATTCAATAAGTGCTGTTATAATTTACACTGTAATTACTCTCCAACGTCATCACTTTACCTTCCACTGCCTGTATGACCAGAGACATATAATCCCAAAAACCAGCCCCAGGCTTATGTTTGCCCACTTAACAGGGGAACGCGGAAGCGGCAGGCTACTGTATTCAAAGTCCAACTGCCAGGTTCCGTCTTCAAGACCGCTTTGCATCCAGGTTACAGGATTTTCTGCGGAAACGGGTGGATTGCTGGAATATGAAACATGCCTGTTTCCGCCGAGGTCGGCTCTTATCAGGGCATTTTTTATGGGGATGCTTGAAGGCTGCACAGTATAAGTTATATGGTCAAAAAGTAGCCCCTTATCGACGATTTCATCGGTGGTGTATTCTATTATTATTGTCCTGCACTCTCCTGGCATGACCGGGGTCCAGAACCCGTACCTGACGGTGGTAGCTCCTTCTTCCTCCGTTACCAGGATGTCCGTAACCCGGGTCCCGTCATCCAGTCTTGCTGAAACATCCCGGATTTTCAGGCCTATGAATCCTCCTTCAATGGGCAGGGGCAGGCCGGGGAATCCGGAAATCTGCTCCTTGCTTAGGGATATATAGCCGTAACCCGGAACAACCGGCTTGTCGATGATATTTTTTATCGTAAGCTCTTCTCTTACATGGGTCGTTTCGGAGTCCACTTCAATGGTAACGTTGTAGTGGTCCCAGATCTCCACAACAGTTCCCGCATTCACAGGGGTGGCTATCTGTGAAATCAAAAACATACTCAATAGCATACTCAATAGAAATTTGATTATTGTTTTTATGTCCAACCCACCAACAATTTATGTTAATTTGCGTTAATTTACGTTTATTTATGTTAATTTATGGGGGGCGTCGAAAAAGTTCATACTTGCTAAAATTTTGGCACATTTAAGCATTTACAATAAATTCCAAAAGGCTGTATAACTCCTATTTTTAATTGGATTTCCAGGTACTATGTGACATTAGGTGTAAACTTCCGACTTTTCCGACATTTTCTTTGTTGTAAATGTAATGATTGTAAAATATTTAACCCGTTAAACATTATAACTTTTTGGGCACTGATCACATGTAACTATTCCCATTAATATTTAATGTGTAAACTCCATTAGATACCCGATTAGATCTCATGTAAGGTAGTACATTGGTCCCTACTTTTTTACATGCGACAGCCAGAATTTTTGATAAGTTAAACTCACTTTCTCAATATTGTCTATTTCAAATTCATCTATTCCTTCCTTAATTGTGCCTTTATCCCTTTTTTTCGATTATCAGAAACCGGAAGCTCTAATTACTTGCGGTAATTGTCGGACAGCCTGTTTAGAGCGGGGTAGTTCACCACAACTATACTTATATGCCATACATACAATCCAGATAGTCACTAACAAAATGGATACTATGAGAATAAGGACGCGATGAGTGCTTATGGTGAGTGAGAAGAAAAATAACAAAAACTACCACTGCCCCGTGGAAGCGACCCTTGATGTGATTGGTGGAAAATGGAAGCCCCTTATCCTCTGGCAGTTGAGGGAAGAGATCCTTCGTTTTTCCGGGCTTCAGCAGAGTATGCCGGGGATTTCCCCTAAAATGCTCACTAAACAGCTTCGGGAGCTTGAAGAGGATGGGCTTGTCCTGAGAGTCGTGTTTCCGGAAATTCCGCCAAAGGTCGAGTATTCCCTCACATCATTTGGAAAGACCGTGATTCCGGTTCTGGACTCCCTCTGCCAGTGGGGAAGCGAATACCTGGGTCGGCAGTGTACCCTGGAATGAGTTTTCAGTGCTTGAATAAGTATATGACAGTTAGTATGGGGCGTTTTTCTCTCCTTTCAACTTTCCCTGTCTCTTTTCCTTAACTCCTGTTTTTCCGGAGTACTTTCACTCGGGGGATGCACAAGCTATTTAACCTGCTTTCAGGTACATAAAACGATAAACGTTACGCAAAAACTTTGATTCAATCTTTAAAAAGGCGGGGCAGGCAGAGAACGTTACGGACCTGCCGGGTCCCGGGGAACTCCTTATGATGCAGAAGAACGGATACATGCGGTATTTTACCAAACAGAGCTGCTACCCTAACCAGGCAGAAGCCATGGACAAAATCCATGCCGCCCTCCTGGAGCAAAAAATAGTGCTCTTTGAAGGGGCATGCGGCACGGGAAAGACCCTTAGTGCCCTGGCTCCGGCGCTGCATGTGGGAAGGAAGCTCAACAAAACCGTGATCATAGTTACCAATGTCCACCAGCAAATGGTCCAGTTCATCAATGAGGCAAGGGAGATCAACCGGGACAACAGCATCAAGACCATCGTCTTCAAAGGAAAGACGGCGATGTGCCCCGAGAAGCTTGATTATGAGGAGTGCAAGCTTAAAGGGGAAAACACCTACGACCTCCTGGAATTCGAAAGGGAAGTTGCCGCGAAAGAAAAGGAACTCAAGGACGCTTTTGAGAAGTACAAAAAGACAAAAGACCCTTCCCTCTACGCCCTCCGAAACGAGCTTGAAAAGGAACTTGAGGAAGCCCGGAATAAGTCCCGGGGTCTCCGGAACAATTCCTGTCAGAAGCTCTACGAGGTCCTGAGGTTCGAGGGAAGCGAGTTTTCTTCCTGGCTCTTTTCGGATGTCCGGAGCCCGGAAGATGTCGTGGAGTATGCGGCAGACCGGGACATGTGTGGGTACGAGCTCCTCAAGAAGGAACTGAAAAATGCCGAACTCCTGATATGTAACTTCCACCACGTCCTGAACCCTGATATTTTCATGACCCTCCTGAAATGGCTCGAGAAGGACTCTGAAGACGTCATCCTGATTTTTGACGAGGCGCACAATGTCGAAGCCTCTGCCCGGTCTCATTCCTCTATCATGCTCGCAGAACTTTCTATCGAAAAAGCCCTTTCGGAAGTGGGGGAAGTCCCGGAACCTGAAAACTCCTCAGGATTTGGAGGAGCAGGAACAGGAGCCGGGGGGTTTGGAGGCGGGAATGGTATCCCTCTCGATGGGGACTATGCGAACCGGATACACGCAAAAAGGCTTTTTTCCTGTCTGTTGCAGGCCGTGAAGGATACCTACGACTCAAAACTGAAGTTCGGGGAGCGAAACAGGCTTGGGAAACACTGGCAGGACATCCAGATCAGCGACCCTTACGAGCGCTTTGACGTGCTGAAAGCCCGTTTCTTGCGCGAAGCGAAAAAGGAAGGGTTTGCGGACGAAGAAAGTGTGCTTACCCGGCTCCGGGATATTGGGGAGTTCGGGGGCAGGCTGGAGGAAATCTATGCCGAAAACTATAAAAATGGGCTTCTTGCCGTGCCCAAGCGTTCCCAGATCCGCTATGTTGCAGACTTCCTTTCTTCCTACCTTGTGCTTTCCGACAGGCAGAACTACTACCCAATCCTGAATGTGCGTAAGGACTGGAAAAGTGATAGGATTTACGGGCGGATCGAACTTTTTACCTGCATCCCCAAAAACGTGACCCAGCCCCTGCTGGACTCTATTTTCTCAGGCGTGCTAATGTCGGCTACCCTGAGGCCTTTTGAAATGGTCAGGGCCACACTGGGCATTTCCAGAGAGGTGGAGGAAATAACCTATGGGACAACCTTCCCTCAGGAAAGAAGGTTGAGCCTGGCAGTCTCGGTCCCCCCCCTCTTTGCAAAGAACCGGGACATGCCGGAAACCCTGGACAGTATAAAAGAGGCTCTGCTGGCAGCTGTTTCCGCATCTCCGGGAAACGTGGTAATCTATTTCCAGAGTTACGCCGAAGCTCTGCGCTACTCCAAACTGCTTGAGCCGGAAGTTTCGGTCCCTATTTTCCTGGACGAGGTAGGAGTCTCGGCGCAGCAGGTCAGGCAGGACTTTTTCAGGGCCGGGGAAAAGGGTGAGAAAACCGTACTCATCACATACCTCTGGGGTACCCTGAGTGAAGGCGTGGATTTCAGGGATAACAGGGGAAGGACCGTGATCGTGGTTGGAGTCGGCTACCCTGCGCTGAATGACAGGATCAAGGCTGTTGAATCTGCTTATGACACGGTATTCGGCTGTGGGGAAGGCTGGGAATTCGCGGTTCAGGTGCCCACTATCCGGAAGGTAAGACAGGCTATGGGCCGGGTCGTTCGCTCTCCCCGGGATTTCGGGGTCAGGATTTTGCTTGATGCCAGGTACCAGGGGTCTTTGCAGAAAAAACTGGGTAAATTTACCGTCTTTAAGTACTTCCCTCCGGAAGAGAGCCGGGAATTTCTTGATGTTGCCCCTGCTGAACTGGGGCCTATCCTTGAAGATTTTTTCTCAAACATCAAAACTGTAGATGCCGAAAAAAAGGAGGCTGGGCCCCCAACTCCGGGCAGTTTTGTCCCGGGCAGCCTGGCGGAAAAATTGTAATATCCGGGTCCGGGGTTACGGCTTAAAATATCCCCTCCCTGCTTTCGGGATGGACCATACCGATTTACTGGAAACTCCAGGGTAGGATCCTTTTTTGATGAGCTCATCCCAAAAGCCATTTTACTTATACTCATTAACAATTTCCAAAATTGTTTTCAGGATCATGAAGTTGATCGATTATTTGGGATATAAGATTCAAGAAGCAAATTCTGAGTTTTAGGATGAGCTCGATGAAATATATTAGGGAAATCTTTTTTTTGGTGGAAGGTCTCTTTGGTTTTTTTGTTGAAAAGTATCTCAGGTAGTCTTTTTTTGATAAAAGATCTCCTGGGCAATCTTTTTTCTATAGCAGGTTTTTTAGGTACTTCTTCATTGATGGAAGGTTTATTAGGGTTTGAGAACCAAAGTTATAATCCGAAACGTAAGTAAAAGCTTTTCATAAGCATACCATTTCTGGAGGGAATAAACCATGGGAGTAGAAGAAACCATTAAAGAAGTAGCAGGGGAACTTGAACGTATGGCAAGCACTAAAACTGTTGTAGGAGACCCCATTACTGCAGCAGACAAGACCATTATTCCTATTTCGAAAATTTCGATGGGGTTCGGAGCCGGAGGCGGGGAAGGTAAAAGGGAAAAAGAATCCGGGTACGGAGGAGGCGGTGGAGCAGGTGCTAAAATCGAGCCTATAGCCTTCATTGTGGTCTCAAAGGAGGATACCCGGATATTCAGGGTCTCGGAGAAGAGTGATGTCGGGAAATTTCTTGAAGCCGTCCCTGAAATCGTTCCCGAAATCATGGAAAAGATTAAAGGTGTCCGGCAAAAAGGTAAAAAAGGCGAGAAAGGGGGAGCCGGAGAAAGCCCGGAAAAAGAGGAGTCGGAAGGGATTATGGTAAGTGGGGAAGAAGAGGATAAATGATGTTGATAGACCTCTCTCGAGCTCGGCTTTGTTTATAAATAAGTCTCGGCGCCGGGACTGAGCCGGAAAGGATTTAGAATCCGGGGCTGCAGTCCGGAGTTTCCTTTGTTTATCGAAGCTATTGAATATGCTGGCTGTATACGCTATTTCCATATTGCTTTTTTTAGTTTTATTCGTGCTTATCACGTCGATAGAGTTCACTATGGATGCGGAAGCCCGGCACAGGGAAGGAGAAAGTTTACTCAAGGGTAGTTTTGCCGTAAGGTGGCTTTTCCTCTCACGTAAGGTTTCTATTGAGAAGCCTGAAAAAAAGGAATTTGTTGATAGACCGGAAAAGGGCAAAAAGAGTGTAAGGGAAGAAGAAGCAGAAATAGAAAAAGGGAAGAAAATAGAGAGGGAAAAAGAGAAGGAAATTGAAAAAAAGAAAATTAAAGGGATTGAAAAGGAAAAAGAAGAGAAAATTTGGGCCGAAAAAGGTGGGAGGACAGAGAAAAAAGTAGAGGGTATTGAAAAAGAAAAAGAAAAAGGGACAGGGACAGGGAAAGGGACAGGGAAAGGACAAGGAAAAGGAAAAGGAAAAGAAAAAATTGAAAAGGAAATAGAGGAGACTAAAGAATCTAAAAAGTTTTGGAAAAAAGAATACTCTTATATCTTAAGGGCATTCCGTTGCCTTAGTGAACCTTTGTTCCGGCTTTTTTCCAATACATTGAATGCCTTAAAGGTCAAACAGCTTGATGCCGATTTTACCTTCGGTCTGCCCGATCCTGCAGAAACGGGGATGCTCTGCGGCGTTGCTCACTCCCTGGTGGGGGCGCTTCATGGGAGGTGCAGTCATTGCAGTGTTTATATCAACCCTGTGTTTCTGGATCCGGTCCTGGACTTCCGGGGGAATACAAAAATCAGTATAAAAATATATTCCCTTGTTTTTTCATTCATTAAATTTATATTAAACCGGAAAACTTTATCTTTTACATATTCAATTATTAAAGAATGGATTCAGGGTAAACTGAAAGTTAATTCCAAAGCTTTATGATTATGAATATGTAACGAGAATACAGATGCATACGGTTAGAATAGTATCCCCATCCAGACTTCATCTGACCCTTATTGATCTGAATGCGGAGATTGGTAGGGTTGATGGAGGGGTGGGGATTACCCTCGATTCCCCTTTTCTCAAGCTTTCTGCAGAGAAGGCAGATTCCGTTGAGGTGCTAGGCGAGTCCGACCTTGCGGAAAAAATCCGAAGTTCAGCCCTTGCCCTGCTCCCCGAAGGAGAAGGTATAAGCATCCGGGTCGAAGCAGATTACCCTGACCATGTAGGGTTTGGTTCGGGTACTCAGGCAGCTCTTTCCGCGGGTAAGGCCGTAAACGAACTTTACGGTCTTGGAAAATCCGTAACGGATATTGCCATTGCCGCAAACCGGGGGACCACCTCAGGGATTGGGGTTGCAGCTTTTGAAAGGGGCGGCTTCCTGCTGGACGGCGGGCACAGGTTCAAGGATAAGAAAACCTTTTCACATGATGTGAAGGGGATTCCTCCGGGCCTTTTGCTCTCCCGGTACGAGTTTCCTGACTGGCCGATTGTTGTTGCAGTCCCCAACGGCCAGGGGGTCCATGACGATAAGGAGATCAACGTCTTCAATACAACCTGCCCTATCCCGCTTTCCGAGGTACGGGAGGTCTCGCACGTGATCCTTATGCAGATGCTGCCTGCTCTCCTTGAAGAGGACCCCGAGAGTTTTGGGGCTGCTGTCAATCACATCCAGACCGTGGGCTTCAAAAAGCGCGAGGTCGACCTCCAGCCGGCTGCGCAGGATGCCATGGCTTTCATGCGGGAGAACGGCTGTTACGGGGCGGGCATGAGTTCCTTCGGGCCTCTTGTCTACGGTCTGGTTGATAACTCCAGGGAAGCGGCTCAGGTCAGGAACGAGGTCCAGAGGATGCTTGATGAGTCCGTGGGCGGAACTGTACTTTTGACGAAAGCCAGGAATAAAGGTGCGGATATCATCTAAAGATGCGGACATCTCTTGTTGAGTCAGTTCCTGGCAACTTGCTCTGCTTCTGAAAGCTCCTGCCGGACTAAGCCGGAAAGGTTTGCCTGTTCTATCTTTTTCAGAAGCGATCGGGGGGATCAGCCCTAAGCTTTATGAATATGTAACGAGGATACAGATGGATATGATTAAAATCGTGTCTCCATCCAGACTTCATCTGACCCTTATTGACCTTAATGCGGAGATTGGCAGGGTTGATGGAGGGGTGGGAATCACACTTGAATCCCCGGGCATGGAACTTTCCGCAGTTGAAGCTGAGACTGTGGAAGTCCTTGGTGATTCCGTTCTCGCAGGGAGGGTGCGAAAAGCGGCGGAGTCCGTACTTCCCGAGGGGTGGGGGATCAGGATAAATATCGAAAAGGACATCCCTGATCATGTAGGGCTGGGTTCCGGGACCCAGGCAGCAATTTCAGCTGCAGCAGCCGTAAATGAAGTTTACGGGCTCGGAAAAACTGTCAGGGAACTTGCGGTTGCCGTAGGGAGGGGGGGAACTTCCGGTATAGGGGTTGCTGCCTTCGAAAATGGGGGTTTTATCCTGGACGGAGGGCACAAATTCAAGGACAAGGGTGCTTTTTCTCCTTCCGCAGCCAGCCATGTCCCCCCAGGTCCTGTTCTTTTCAGGGAGGATTTCCCGGACTGGTCTATCGTCCTTGCAATAGCGGACACCAAAGGGGCTCATGATGCGGAAGAGGTTGATATTTTCAAAAAGGTCTGTCCCATCCCCCTGGCTGAAGTTCAGGAGGTTGCTCATGTGATTCTCATGCAGATGCTCCCCGCGCTTATGGAAGAGGACCTGGAAAGCTTCGGAGCTGCAGTCAATCACATCCAGAATGTCGGTTTCAAAAAGAGGGAGGTCGACATCCAGCCCCGGCCGGTGCTTGACATCGTACAGTTCATGCGGGATAACGGAGCAAGCGGCTCCGGAGTAAGCTCCTTCGGGCCTGTGGTCTACGGGATTGCAGGGAGCATGAGTGAAGGTGAAAAGCTTCGGAAGGAAGTCCAGCAGATGCTTGACGAGTCCCTTGGCGGGGAAACTCTGCTCACGAAAGCGAGGAATAGGGGCGCGGAGATCTCAGGAGGGCTTTTTTGAAACTTGAAGCCTGGTTCGGAACGCTTGATCTGAGCGAGGACGGGGAAGTCCTTGCATCCGATCCTTTTTCTAAAAATGTCAGGGAGCTTGCGCTCCGTTCCCTTTCCCTGAGGGAAGCGGGAAAAGGTGTTCCTCCTGCAGGTTTTGACCTCCGGTCCACTGCTCTTGTCTGTGGGTTTGTCGGATCTCCGGAAGAGTATGATTCCCTCTTACACGAAGTAACCCTGGATGCTGCAAAGCTGCAGATCTCGGGGGCGTTAACACCTGACCAGCGCATAATCCTTGCAGTGGAAGCCCTGGATGATATAAATGAGACTGCAAACGTCCTTTCGGAAAGGCTTTCCGAGTGGTACGGGGGTTATTTCCCGGAAAGCGGTTTGAGTGGAGAAACCCTGGGCAGGTTTGTCGCAAAATATGGTTCCAGGAAAAATGTTGCCCCTGAAGATCCTCTTTACGCAAAAGCCGCGGATTCCATGGGTGCGGAACTCGAAACCTTTGATGAGGAACTTCTCAAAGGGTTTGCCACAAGTGTCTGCAGCCTCTATGACCGGCGGAAGCAGATCGAGGCATATATAGAATCCAGTATGGGAAACATAGCTCCAAACCTGAGCCTGCTTGCAGGTCCCATGCTGGGGGCGAGGCTTATCAGCATCGCAGGCAGCCTGGAAAAACTTGCCGCTTTTCCCTCCAGTACGATTCAGGTAATAGGGGCTAACAAAGCCCTTTTCAAACACCTCAGGTCCAGGGCTCCCTCCCCGAAACACGGGATAATTTTCAGTCACCCCCTGATCAATACCTCTCCCTGGTGGCAGCGGGGAAAAATCGCAAGAGCCGTTGCTGCAAAGCTTTCCCTGGCTGCGAGAATGGACCTTTACTCCGGGGAGAAAGTCCCCTCCCTTGCAGAAAAACTGGACGCAAAGGTGCAGCAGATCCGGCTTCAGAATCCCGAACCTCCCCGGAAAAAGCCGGAAAGCGGGTTAAAGCCAAAAGGAAAAAAGAAAAGGAGGCAGTAAATGCCCGAAGTAAAGACTCTTTCCGAAGGAATTTTTGAAATTACGAAGGGCAAAAAGTATCTCGCCACGAAAAACCTGGACCCGGGTATGACGGTCTACGGGGAAAAACTGCTCTCTATCGAAGGTTCGGAGTACCGGACCTGGGACCCGCGTCGGAGCAAGCTTGGGGCAATGGTACTCAAAAAGTTCAGAATTCCTCTCGGGCAGGATTCAAAAGTCCTCTATCTTGGGGCTGCTTCCGGCACAACGGTTAGCCATGTCTCGGATATTGTACCCGGAGGGGCAGTTTATGCCGTTGAATTTTCCCCCCGGAGCATGCGGGACCTGATAAGCCTTGTAGCCCGCCGTAGAAACCTGCATCCTATCCTTGCAGACGCTGGAAAACCCAATATCTATGCCCACCTGGTCGAACCCGTGGACGTGGTCTTCCAGGACGTTGCCCAGCCTAACCAGGCCGAAATCGCCGCGAGGAATGCAGCCCGCTATTTGAAAAGTGACGGGTATCTCCTGCTAGCCATCAAAGCCCGGAGCATTGACACCGCGGCAAACCCAAAACAGGTTTTCAGGGACGAAATCAAAAAACTGGAGCAGGCATTCGAACCGAAGTTCGAAATCCTTACTGCCAGGGACCTGAAACCCTACCATGACGACCATCTCGGGGTCCTGGCGAAGCTCAAGGATGAGACTAATCCATAATAATAATAATAATAACAGTAACAATAACAGTAACAATAACAGTAACGATAATAAGGCTGAATGGATAGGAATTTGGCTGAAAAATCACAGGATAAGGCTGAAAATCCATAGAATAAGGCCAAAATGCACAGGAATGAGGTTAAAAACCGGAAGAATAATGCTAAAAGCTATATAAATGACGCTAAAAAGCCACAGTAAAAGAGTTCCGGAAAGGGTTCCTAGATACCCTTCTCATCTCCTGATGTTCACAAACAGTCTCTTTTTCGTGACCGGGATAAGTTTTTTCCACTCCACGACTGCGTCTTCTTCAAAAGTATATTCATCCACTGTTTTGTCCGAGAATTTCCCGTCCACTTCATAAACGTAAAAGCCTTCCTCTCCGTCCGTGGAAACTACTTTAATCCTGTTTCCCATCTGTGTGACCTCCACGGCAGCAACACTTTTCAGGGCTTCAAGGAGGGTTGTGCCTTCTTCAACTTCCACGTCCCGGTTTTCCGCAAAGTGGTCCAAAAATGAATATACATTGCTGATTTTGATTGCTATCATATGGAGGTTCCCTAACTTTTTTCTCTCAACCAGTTCGGCTTCCTCCAGAATCTTTATGTGTTTGGCAGCTACGGGTACGGAGATCCCCAGTTCTCTGGCAATACCTGAGATGTGGGTGTTCTCTTCGCTCAGGAGTTCCAGAATGGAGAGGCGAGTATCGCTTGATATTGCTTTGAATAGTTTCTCTCCCCCCCCGTTGATTCCCGAATTCTTCATAATATTTACTACCATAATATGTCCCTATACAAACTCCATTACTTATAATTATTGCTATTGGTAAATACAAGTAATATGTTACATGGCTTCTTTTAGTCACTTTTTTCTAATTATGTTTACTCAAATTTACTTGAATTTTATTTTCTCCATTCCACCCTCTCAAATCAAATCTCAAATGTTAACAGAGTTAATTTACGCATAATTAATATTAATATTATCCAAAAATTTCTTATTGCCTCCTCCGATTATTTTTTTAATTGCGGTTTATAATAATCCTTTAATATTTTCGGATGTTATTTTTTTAATTTTTTAGTTCTTGAGCTCAGGTCCGAAGTTTCTCCTAAACTTCTCCTTCTCTAAAAAACGATTTCAGCTTCTGGCTTGTTAGCTTTCTGGGTAACAATCGTTATCCAAAAACCAGTTTTTATTTAACTCAATTCTAAATGCACAGAGAGATACTATGGACTCTGCTGTATTGACTGTTATTGGGATTTTAATAGGTATCCTCATCTTCGGGCTTAAAACTGGATTAGGTTGCGGCTTTTCAAACCTAAAAACGCGAGAAATCCTCGCAGTCGGAAGCAGTTACTTCTTTTTGGCCCTGCTCTTTGGAAGTATTGTGGATAACATAAGCATGGATAGTTTTGAAAAAATTTCATCAATGGGCATGGGGATTCACGTGATCGTTTCCCTGTTTCTCATTGGAGCCGGGATTTACACCCAGAAAAAGTGGAACTCGGGAAAGGACGTTTCAAGGCATACCTTCCTCGCCATCTCAATGCCCTGCCCTGTCTGCCTGGCGGCTCTTGCGGTATCCTGCTTGCTGCTGGCTTCCACCCTTGACATAGGTGGGCTGAAGATAGGGCTGCTTGTAGGAAGCGCTTTTTTCATCTCGGTTGTAGGCTCTTCCCTCATTTTCAGAAAAATGGGCAAGACCCCCGAGACCCTGGGAACCGTCATGATGCTCCTCGGGATCTATTACCTCCTGGGGGCTTTGCTCATCCCTGCCTACATGAAAACTAAACAGATGCACCTGGCTACTCTGGACGGAGGCAGTTCAGGAGTGCTTCCCCTCCTTATACTGGGACTCATCATTCTGGGAGGGTTTTTCCTCGGGCATGTGAGGTCTGAACAATGAGTGCAGGCCCCATCTTCGAGATAATGTATACCTTCTCCTCGGCTCTGCTCTATCCGGTAATCTTGATCCTCCTGCTTCTGGTGCTCTTTTCCCTGATCCTTATCGGGGAGTTTCTTTCCGAGTACGCAAAGCGGCACAGGGACAGGGACAATCTGGAAGTTCAGTGCAAGGGTTTAAGGGAATCCTGCCTGAATTCAAACTTTTCGGAGGCTGCCGGGGTTCTGGGAAACATAAAGCAGAACTACATGGTAACTGCCTTTTCGAGAGACGCTTCGAAGTACCTGAACGACCTGAATTTCCCGGCGATCGAAAGGCTTGCCGAGGACTATGAAATCAAAATGGCCAAGCGCCTTGAGCAAACAAAGATCGTTGCAACGATTTCTCCCATGCTCGGGCTCATGGGGACCCTTATCCCTCTTGGCCCCGCTCTGATAGGGCTTTCAAGCGGAGACATTGCCACCCTTGCAAACAACCTCATGATCGCCTTTGCCACCACGGTTGTGGGACTCTTTGCCGGAATAATCGGCTATGTCCTGACCCAGATCAGGAGGCGCTGGTACTGGGAAGATATGTCAGATATCGATTACATCCTTGACACAATTGAAGAAAAGACAGGAGATTAAGGATGAAAAGATCAAAATCGAGACGTTACCACCGTACAGGTCTCCTCGCTGACCCTGAAGACCAGAACCCCCTTACCGGGGTTGCCAACCTTTTCGACGTGGCTATGGTCTTCTCGGTTGCCCTGCTGGTCGCCCTGGTGATGTCCTACCAGCTCCCTGAACTCCTGAACCCCAACGAAGATATCACTATTGTGAAAAATCCGGGGCAGCAGGATATGAAGATCATTATCAAGGAAGAGGGCCGTCCCATAGAAGTCCTGAACATGACCGACAACATCGGGGGAGGGACAGGAGAAGCTCTCGGTACGGCTTATAAACTGGCTGACGGCAGGGTAATTTACGTGCCTGAAAGTGAGGAAGAGGCCGGAAAGAACGAAACTTCTGGTTAATTTTTTTGAAAAAATTACACAATTAAACTTGTCTTAACTTCAATTTATTTGAACTACAGTCTTGCCTGGGCTGTCTCAATTATGTTATAGTAATTGGAAACAAATTGGAATTTATAATCGAAAATTGTTTCCGGAACCCGGCGAACTCCCGCCAGGAAATCTTACCGGGTTCCGGGCACATTATCCAGGGGGATAACATGCGAAACATAAAATCTAACTTATTGGTATTAAGTGCATTGCTTTTTTTGCTGCTTGCACCGAACGTATCGGCTGACGAAAACCACGTAGATATAACGGTAATAAGTTTAGGTGATCAGGCTGCCTTTGAAGAGGGCTGGAATACCAGCCCTTATAAAGACAAGTTGAACCTGACATATTACGATTTCTTAGCCACGGATTTTTCGGAGGTCGATCTCGGAAACCCGGACATCATATTCACATACATGCTCTGGGACCCGATCTTTGCTGAGATTGGAGACGATCTTGAAAGGGCAAAGGCGAATGGGACAGTACTTATCGACATTACCTCCGCCCCGGGGACATCGTTCAATATGTCCGATTATGATTACTCTTACCCTGGCGATGAAAACGGAAGTACGGTCGAGAGATACTTTTTCAATATCGGGGTAAAGGAAGAGTTCCTTATAGAAAACTCCCGAAACTTCCTGGCATACCTTGCCCAGAATTTTTCAAGCAAAACGGAGCTGACTGCAGGCTGGAAATTTGATGATCATCCTCCTATAATCCTGCCTGCCGGGCTTTACCACCCGGATTCCCCGCTTGATAAGTACTGGTTCGATAACAACTCCGAATACCTTGAATGGTACGGCAACAGCTCAAACGGGGAGCACAGGGTCTATGATCCGGAAAGGCCCACAATCGGGATATGGTTCCATAAAGACGATTATAAAGACGGGAACACCGAGGTTGTGGACGCACTTATCAGGGACCTTGAGAGCAAGGACTGCAATGTAATTGCAGGTTTTGATACGTTTAACAATATCACCGGTTTTTACTGTGACGAAAGCGGTGAACCTCTGATCCAGTGTGCGATTTCTCTAAAGAGTTTTGCGCTTAACTACGAAAACTATACCCGTGGAATCGAGGAACTGGAGAACCTGGACGTGGCGGTACTGAAAGGCATCGTGGCATCGGATTCCAGTGACCCAGCCGATGCTAACAGGGGAATTCCCACCGAAGAGGTCGCCCGAAAGACCATGGCTCCGGATAGGGATGGAATTTTCGAGTATATCGTGGTCGGGAAGAGGATAAAGATTTCCTGGAGTGAGTACTTATTTGAACCAATCCCTGCCCAGGTCGACTGGATTGCAAACCGTTCGATAAACTGGGCGGAACTCAAACTCAAGGATAATAACGAGAAAAACGTTGCAATTATCTATTACAACTATCCCCCGGGAAAAGACAACGTCGGGGCAAGCTACCTTGACACCATATCGAGCATTGTTTCCATACTTCAAAATATGAATGAAAGCGAAAGGAACTATAATGTCGAGGATGTCCCGGAAAACTCAACGGAACTGCTGGACAGGGTCCAGAGCCGGGGCAGGAATGTCGGTTCCTGGGCTCCCGGGGAACTTGAAGCGATGGTACAGAACGGAATTGAGAGCGGGGACATGGTACTCCTGCCAATGGAGACTTACAGGGAGTGGTTTGAGTCCGAAATTCCCGAAGACCTCCGGAACGCTACCATTGCTGAATGGGGCGCGCCCTGGGCAGAAGACGTGCCTTCGGACAAGAGCCACATGATCTGGGAAAACGAAAGTGGGCAATATATCGTGATCCCGGCTGTCCGCTGCGGGAATGTCTGGCTCATGCCTCAGCCCCCCAGGGGTTTCATGCAGAATGAAAATGCCATGTACCACAGCAGTATCCTCCCTCCTCCGCACCAGTACATCGCTTTCTATCTCTGGCTGAACATGAACGAAGAATGGCAGCCCGATGCCCTGATCCATCTCGGGACCCACGGGACTCATGAGTGGCTCCCGGGTTCGGCGTATGGGATGAACCGCACAGCGGAATGGTCTCCCCTCTTGCTTCAGGACCTTCCTAATATCTATCCCTATATCGTGGCAAACGTCGGGGAAGGCCTGACTGCGGAATACCGTGGAAATGCCCTGATAATCGACCACCTGACCCCGACCCTTGAAAAGGGTGGGCTGCACGGGGAAATGGCAGGGCTTGCAGGAAACATTCAGACCTACTACGACCCTGCCATGGACGGAACCGATGTGCAGGTAAAATACCGGAAACTAATAATCGATGAGATGCTCGAACTCAAACTCGATGTCGACCTTGAAGTTGACGAAAGCATGGTTGAAGAGCTCAGGACCAATGAAACCTTCTTCAACGATTTCGTGAAAAACGTCCTCCACGAGTATCTCGAAGAAATTTCCGAAGAAAACATCCCCTACGGCATGCATGTGTTCGGGGAAGTACCTCCCGAAAAGAGCCTGGAACAAAAGGAGGACGAACTGATATCCATTATCCGGGCGGTCATGGGTACATCCTTTGAAGGGAATGTGACCGCTGCCTTCTATCCCGGTTCCCCGGAAGGAATTCCCGAAGGGGATACGAATGTAGACCGGATGATAAGGGAAGTTCTAATCAACGGGACGGATCCCGCAACGGCTCAGAACAATGTTTACGGGTCCAGCAACACATCCGTTACCCGGGATCTGGAGTTCGGTTTGAGCTACAAAGACAAAGTTGTCGAACCTGTACTGGACGATCTGCCCTCAGTTATCAGGACAATGCTGGGCACTTCCTTTGAAGGGAATGTGACCGCTGCTTTCTATTCCAATGCAACTCTCTACCCCTCAGGCATTCCTGAAAACGATACGAAGGTAGATGCCCTTGTCAGGGATGTCATCTACAACGGTACGAAGTACCGGGACGCCCAGGACACGCTCTACGGCTTCAACAACAGTTCGGTAAACATCGACCTGAAACAGGGGCTTGAGTACAAAGCCGATATCCTGGATCTGCACAGGGACGAGATGAGCCTGATGGTAAGGGCAATGATGGGAAACAGCTTTGAAAAAGCTGTGGACGCTGCCTTCTATTCCAATACAGCGGAATACCCGCTCGGGATTCCCTCAGATGACAGCAGGGTGGACCGGCTTGTCTGGGAAGTGGTTAGCAGCAACAGTAACATCACCCCCGAAGCAGCCCAGGACCTGGTCTACGGAAGTAATGAGAGTTCGGTAAGTTCCGTCCTTGAGGTCGGGATCGAATACAGGGACAGGCTCAGGCAGTGTTCCCAGGAAATGGACCATTTGCTCTCAGCCCTTGAAGGCGGCTACATCCCTCCGAGGTCAGGCAGGGACCCGATCCAGAATCCTGATTCGGTCCCCACAGGGTGCAACTTCTACGGGGTGGACTCGAGGCTTTACCCCTCGGAAGCTGCCTGGGAACTGGGAGTTGCCATGGCAAATTCCCTGCTTGAGGACTACTACGGAAAATACGGGGAATACCCGCAAAAAGTTTCGTTCTCAAGGTTCGGTGTGGAGTTCATAAGAGACCACGGGACCCTTGAAGCTGAAGTGCTTTACCTGCTCGGGATAAGGCCTATCTGGGACGATGAAACCAGGCAGGTCGACGGGCTTGCGGTCATGAACGAGTCCGAAATGTATGCGCTCCTGCCTGAAGACTCACTCCTGCGCAATGAATCCCTGATCGGCAGGCCGAGGATCGACATTGTCTATACGACTGCAGGGATGCGGGACGCTTTCCCGGACAAAATAAAAATGATAGATGAGGCTGTCAGGCTTGCAGCCAACCAATCCACAGTCCCGGATACCAACTATACGAACTATGTTAATGAAAGCAGCCAGCAGATCTTTGCTGCCCTGGTTGCTGCGGGGTATGACAGTGATACCGCAAAGCAATTGTCCGAAATGCGCTGTTTTGCGGTTAAGGACGGGACTTATGAGATCGGGGTTGCCAATGCCATCGGTGCAAGCGGGACCTGGGAAAACGAGGATAAGATTGCCGAGCTTTACCTTGACAAGATGGGCTATGCCTACGGGACCGATATCTGGGGTGAAAAGTGTTCCGAACTCCTGGCAGAAAACCTGAAGGCAGCGGATGCGTCTGTCCACTCGGATTCCTCTAACCTCTACGACACCCTTGACAACGATGACTTCTTCCAGTATTTCGGGGGCATGAACCTGGTGAGCAGGTACCTTTCAGGGGAAACCCCGGAGATGTACGTCTCCGATACCCGGAGCCAGGACGCGGAAAACTGCGGGATGACTCTGATGGACGAATACCTGAAAAAGAACCTGCGGTCCAGATACCTCAATGAAGAGTGGATCAAGGGCATGATGGAATCCGGGTATTCCGGAGGCAAGCTGATGGCCGAGTTCGTAAACAACCTCTGGGGCTGGGAAGTCTGTGACCCGGACCTCGTGGATGACAGCGACTGGGAACTGGTCTATGAAACCTACATCAACGACCCTGACATGCAGGAATGGTTTAAGGAAAACAACCCTTATGCCATGCAGTCAATAGAAGCCCGGATGCTGGAAACCATGCGTAAAGGCTACTGGGAGAATACCGAGATAAGAGACCAGCTGATTTCCGAGTACGTAAAGTCAGTTGTAGAGGATGGAGTCACCTGCTGCCACCACACCTGCGGAAACCCCCTGCTTGATGAGTACGTGAAAGGCATGATGTCTGTTGCGGGAGTCAGCCAGGAGCTTCAGGACGCATACAATAATAAGATCACCGAAGCAACCGATTTCCCGGAGACTACTCCTATTACCTCATCCAGTACGAGTAGCAGCAGTGGTAACAGGGGCAGTTCTACCCCTGTGGTAAAGAGTGCAAACCAGACAACCGTTCAGGAAACCGATGCCGGATACGGAACCCAAACCCCCGATGCTCCGGAAAGCTCTTCATCTGCCGAATCCGATCCTTATGTGGAAGGCTACGAGATGCAGAAAGATGCAGCAGATGGTTCCGAGGGAGGAAGTCCGATGTCTTTCTCAGGTTCTGACGTTGTGGGTACTTTGTTCGTACTTGCAGCAGTGGGAGGTATCTATCTCGGATTCAGGAAGAGAAAGCTTTGAGACTTCGATAGACTGGGGGCATTATTTATTTCAGTGCCCTCAAATCCTTTTTTTGTTTTTTACTTCTCTTGATTTCTTTTCTCTTGATCTCTTTTTTTACTTCTATTGTTTTCTTTTCTTCATCTCCTCTTTTTTATGGTAGAGTGTTTATTGGTTTTCATTTGACGAATTTTTCTATTAGATTGGGCTATTTTTTCCAACTTTTTTGACGGCTTATTACCTTTCAGGGTAACGATCGTTACCCGAAAAACAGGGGTTATATGTCAAATAAACTCAACTTGAGTTGTTCCGTAAGTGGAGACTATTGAACGGAAAAGGTGGGATTAACTGTCATAAAAAAACGATGTCATATTCATGGTTGGCGCATCAACATATTTTCAATCTATTGTGGCTGGCATTTGCTCACCTTTTGGAAAGTAAACTTGTGTTCAATTTCTATAATCACGCCCCTCCAAAACTTCATTTTCCCGGTATGTTTCCGTCTCCGGGAATTTCATTCAAAATATGTTTTGGCTTGCAATTCCTGTCCCCTTGCAATCCTTAACCCTGTGTTCAGCCCCACACCAGGGCTTACATAATTCGATTTTTCACGAGGAGATACAATGGAAAGAATTCGAAATGAATATTTAAAAAACCCTGTACAATATGCTAAAGTTTTCGGATTGATATTTTTACTGCTCTTTATGCTGGTTTCTACTGCCTGCGCCAGCTCGTTAAGTTCACAGTTTGAAGTCGTAGGAAATACTACCAGCAATGAGAGTGGGTACTATGAGCTTAAAGACGTTTCCCCGGGCAACTACTCGCTTGTAGCTATTAAGTATTATGAAAAAGATGGTGAATTGAAATGTTATAATGTTGATGAAGAGTTAGCAGTAACAAATGTCACCCCTATTCCAAAAGATATTTACTTGGGCTATGATGGAACCTCCAATCCCGAGGAAATTTTTGCTCTTCTGGATCTTTATTCTGAAAAAACCACTATCTCTGGATACACTGTTCGCACTATGGGTTCCAGTCTTTTGTACAAAGATAACGTTACCGTAGTTTTGAAGTCTGAATCTGGAGCAATTGTTTCAAACTCTACATCTGATTCAAGCGGCTATTATGAGCTTACTAATGTCCCTCCTGGCAACTACACGCTTATAGCTATTAAATACTATGAAAAAGACGGGGAGTTAAAATGTTATAATGTTGATGAAGAGTTAACGGTAGCAAACGCCACTCCTGTTTCAAAAGATATCTACCTGCGCTATGACGGAACATCTAACCCCGAGGAAATTTTTGCCCTTCTGGATCTTTATTCTGAAAAAACCACTATCTGCGGATACACTGTTCGCACTATGGGTTCCAGCCTTCTATATAATGATAATGTGACGGTGGCTCTGTTAAGAGAAAAAGCTCTTCCTTATTCAAACAGCCCGCACCTGAACGTCTCGATTATCACGGGGTACAGGTATGACTACCAGCTTGAGACTGCGGTAAACAGGCTCAACGCTAACAGTGACCTGAACCTGACAGTGAGCTATTTTACGCCGAATAACCTGGAAAACCATACCGAGGTCGATTTCGGTAGCATGGATATCATCTACATCAATATGTTTACCCAGGACGCGGAAGTGCTTCGGGACGATATTGATGAGGCAATTGCAAACGGGGCTGTGGTCATTGGTCAGACTACTACCCTTCCTGATAATCCTGAACCGATCCCTTCAAAATTTGCTGATGATGAAGCTTCCCTGAAGGCTTTTCTCCAGGGTTACTGGTCAAACGTCCCCGCAGATGACCTGAATCTGGATTACATGATTTTTTACCTCGCAAGCGAGTACTATGGCAGGAATGACCTCGAGATAGAGACTCCGATAGGTCCTCCTAAAAGAGCTATCTACCACCCTGACTTCGTTAACGGTTCAGACCTTTATTTTGCCGAAAGTTATGAGGAATACCTGGACTGGTATGCAAACCGGGAGGATGAAGGGCACCGTTATAACGCAAGTGCTCCCACCGTAGGCATGGCTTTCTATGCTTCTTACTACCCTAACAGGAAGGAACCCTTCGATACCCTTATCCGGGAATTCGAATCCAGGGGTGTTAACGTTATCACTTTCTACGGAGATTCTTCCAATCCTTGTGACCCTTTCATAAGGAACGAGACCGAGACGTACATGGACGCCCTCATCTCCTTTACGTACCGTGGAAACTATTTTGACACTGAAGGGCTGGACATCCCCCTTATCAACGGGGTCTTGAACGGCTACCTTAATTATACGGAATGGAACGAAAGTAGTAGCCCTCTCCCGGCTGACAGTATGATGAGGATCTACAGGCCGGAATGGTATGGGTTCATCGACCCGATCATGATTTCCACTACCGCACTTGACCCTGAAACCGAGGAGGAAATCTACGTTCCGATCCCGGGGCAGGTTGACTGGCTTGTAAACCGCATCCTTGTCCAGGTCGAGCTTTCCCCGGAAAGGACCCCTGAATCCGAAAAGAAGGTTGCAATCATCTATTACAACCACGGCTGCGGAAAGGACGGAATCGGAGCTTCCTACCTTGACGTTGCGGCCAGCATCAGCAAGCTTCTTGAAGGAATGGCTGATGCGGGTTACGCCGTGGATTCCGGCAATATCCCGAACGGGAGTGAGCTTACGGACCTTATCCTGGTGCAGGGCACGAATATCGGGACCTGGGCTCCGGGAGAACTCGACCGGATGGTTGAGAACGGGAACGTTGCCCTGATCCCCAATTCTACTTACAGTGAATGGTTCGAAGCCCTGCCTGAATCTCGGCAGCAGGAAGTAATTTCCCGTTGGGGGGACGCTCCAGGGGAAATCATGGTGTATGAAAACGAGAGTGGTAAATTCCTCGTAATCCCGAAGATCGAAGTCGGAGATGGGGTAATTCTTGCTCCCCAGCCTACCAGGGGTTGGCTGCAGGACAACGACGCCCTCTACCATTCCAAGGACCTGCCTCCGCACCACCAGTACATTGCCTTTTACCTCTGGCTCCAGAACGAATACGGGGCAGATGCCATGGTGAACATGGGCAGGCACGGGACCGTGGAATGGCTGCCCGGCAAACAGTTCTGTCTATCCAGTGAAGACTGGCCTGCCCTGATGAACGGGGACATCCCGGTTATCTATCCTTATGTCATGGACGGCCTAGGGGAAGGCATCCAGGCCAAACGCAGAGGCAATGCCGTTGTCATCGACCACCTTATCCCTCCTGTCCTGGAAGCCGGGCTTTATGGGGAGTACGCGGAGCTTGACGGAGCCATCCTCGACTATACGAATGCCGTGGACATGGGCATGGACGAAGAACTCGTGGTGATGCATAAGGCTGAGATCCTGAACCTTACAGAGGAACTCGGGCTTGACAGTCAGTTGAACATGAGCCTTGCCGAAGATAAACTGACTTTTGAGGATATTTTCCTGGACGAGCTTGGCGACCTGCTGGAAGAACTCAAGAGTACTTCCATGCCCTACGGCCTGCATGTGCTCGGGACCTCTCCCGAAGGAGCCGAACTTGCGGGCATGGTAAACTCGATGCTCGGAGAACCTTTCGAAGAACATGTAGAGTTTTGCTTTGACCCGGCTCTTTCCGGCTGCAACAACTCCGATGAAGCTGAATTTGCCCTTCTCGAATCTGTCCTGCTCTACGGCAATAGTTCCGCAGAAGCCCAGGCTTATGTGCTCGGCTGCAGCGAGAACGCAACCCTGACCGCAGACCTTGCCACGGCTGAAGAGTACGCTGCCCTGCTTGCAGAGGGTAAGAACGAAATCAACCAGGTCTTAAAAGCCCTGGACGGCAGGTTCATCGAACCTAATGCCGGTGGAGACCCTGTAAGAGACCCGGATACCCTGCCTTCGGGCCGGAACTTCTACTCCTTTGACCCCGAGGAACTCCCCTCCGAAGAAGCCTGGATAATCGGGACGGAGATGGCTGATGAGATGCTCAGGCAGTACAGGGAAAGCCACAACGGCAGCTATCCTGGAAAGGTTGCTTATGTCCTCTGGGCTGGGGAAACTACCCGCAATGAGGGTGTCATGGAGTCCCAGATCCTTTACCTCCTGGGAGTAAAGCCGAACTTCGAGGACTCTGATGAGGACTTTGATAGCTACGATGACCTGATATTCATCTCTGATGACGAACTCGGAAGGCCGCGCATTGATGTTATGGTCCAGATTTCAGGGTTGTACAGGGACACTTACCCGAACAACATTCGCCTGATCGATTATGCGGTGAGAACGGTCTGCGACGAGTCCGAGTATCCCGGAACAGCAGAAAACCCCAATTACGTCCTTGAAAACACGAAATCCCTTGCTGCCGCACTGAACGAGACCCTGCAAAATGAAACCCTTTCCTGGGATGTTGCAACTCTCAGGATTTTCGGGCCTGCGGACGGGACATACGGTACGGGCATGAGCAATGCGGTTTCCGCGAGCAATACCTGGAACGATACCGAGGAACTTGCCGAACTTTATGTCAGCAAGATGAGCAATGCCTACGGCGAATACATCTGGGGTGAAAGCCTTGCAGAGTTTACGGGCTGTGAAGATGTCTCAAACGAAGATCTCTTCCTGAATAACCTCGATGACATAGAAGTCACCCTGCACAGCAGGAGTTCGAATACCTACGGGGTCTTGGACACTGACGAGTTCTTCCAGTACCTTGGTGGCCTGAACCTTGCAGTGCAGTACGCATCCGGTGGGGAGTTTCCGGAATCATTCATCTTCAACCTCCGGAACCCGGGGTGCGAAGCGGTAGAAACCCTCAGTTCCTTCCTTGAAAAAGAACTGTATGCCAGGTACTTCAACCCCTCCTGGATAGAGGGGATGCAGCAAAACGGGTATGCAGGAGCCTCTGAGATGTCTGATTTCCTTGAAAACCTCTGGGGCTGGGAAGCCCTGAACCCTGACCTCGTCAGTGATGATGTCTGGAACCAGGTCTACCAGACCTATGTAGGGGACCCGGAACTCAGCGACTGGCTCAAGGATAACAACCCAAACGCCTACCAGGCCATGACCGCCAGGTTGATTGAAACCTCTCTGAAAGAAGGCTGGAATGTTCAGGACTCGGTGCTTCAGGATATTATGAAAGAGTATCTGGAATCTGTGCTTGAAGAGGGGAAACCCTGTTGCTGCCACCATACCTGCGGAAACCCTGAACTCAACGCAAAAGTATATGAAGGTCTGCAGTCCGTTCCGGGGATAACTCAGGAAGACCTGGTGAAATTTGCAGAAATAATGAAAAAGGCAACGGGAATAGACCCCAGTATCCCTGAGTACGAAATTCCTGAAACCATCGACAAAGAATGTAGAAATCATGGAGGTGGGACCGGCTCTGAAAGCGTTACAATCCGGAAAGCAGGAAACAGTACCGTAGACTCGAATTCGGGATTCGGGGCCAATATGGACCAGATTCCCACGCAGCCTCAGAAATCAGAAGATGGAGATTATGTCGAGGGTTATGAGATGGAAAAAGAGATGAATCAGGACGATGAAGATTCGGGCAGTATGACATTTTCCTCCTCCGATATCGTCGGGACTCTCTTTGTGCTGGTAGCTGTAGGTGGAATCTACCTGGGAATGCGGAAGAAAAATATGTAATAGAGATGTGGAGCTGTAATTAGAAAAAAGCAGCTGAATAATTGCAAAATGTAATATAATATTTGAAAAAGGGCATTTTTCCTTTTTCTTTTTCAGCCTGGAAAAAGTTATTTGTAGCTTTTGAGTGGCCACAATTTTTTTTTTAGCTTCTTTTTTTTCAGTCCGATCCTTCTTCAATCTTTTTTATGTATGGCTTTATGTCCAGGACCGGGGTCCCGTTGATCGCGTCCAGGCCTTTTACGTGGAGCACGTTACCTTCGACTTTCACAAGCTCTACCAGTGTGAGCCCGATTCCGTTAGGGCGGTGGGGGCTGCGGCAGGCAAAGACTCCTGAGATTTTCCCGTCGTAGCGGCGGCGCTGGACCAGTTTGAAGTCTTTTGATTTGCTGAAATGAAAGAGGACATAGAGTTTTTCGAAATCCTCTATCCGTTGGAGCCCTTCTGCCAATTCGTCTTTCAGGATAATTTTCGAAACCGTCTGGTAGACTTTTTCATTGTAGACCGGTTCCAGATAATCGTTTTCAACGTACCCAATAGGTTCCATTTCAATGGGTCCCGGGGTTTTTTCGTTCATTTCTCTGCCCTGCCTTATTTCCCTGTAAGGTCTTATTCTCCTGCTTCGAAACAGGAGATACAAACTATTTTCCCGTTTTTGACCCTGCCAAGGGGTTCCATGAAACCTTCTCCACATTCGCTGCAGATGACTGTGGGGTAAACCTTGGCTTTTTGGGGGGGTTCGATCTTCACTTCTTTAATCCAGAAGATTTCTTCCTCGGGCCTTTCCAGGATACTCTGGCTTTTGGCTTCATGTGCTGCCCTGAATTCCTTTACTTCCTCGGGGCTTGCAGTCCCTGCCCTGAGTTTTGCAAAGAGGGCAGTGTGCCGGTCGTCCTGGGGCAGGGCGTCTGGTTTCAGGGAAATCCTAAGGGCTTTTTCGTCCCCCCTCTTGAAGAAGGTGTATACGTGCTTTCCGTTTTCCTTAAAGACAAGGTTCCCTTTCCCGCAGGTACAGCCGTTGACAACCTGGATAGCGTCCACGGCACAGGACCTGTTTTCCACAACTGCGACCAGTTCTTCGTCTTCGCTCCGGTCTTTGAAGCGCTCGGCAGCAAGCGTTGCGATCCTGTATCCTATTGCAATCCCTGGGCAAACGTGTCCGTGAAATTGTACAGCTGTTTCGAAGTCCAAGTTTTTAGCTCCTTTTCTAAATTGAATTCCAATTGTTAAATTCCTGATTTTTGAATTCTGATTGAAATAATGAATTTTTATGAAACTGTTTCCCGTATTTGTGGGTTATTATTTATAAACTTTGTATTTCAATCTTATTACAAAAGATTGATATCGTATTAATTTCCTCCCTCCTTACCTTTTATGCAAACTAGCAGGTGACGGTTGTTCCTGTCTTCACCTACTGGGATTTCTTTGGGGGAAACCTTTTAGGGTTCTGGAATTTTTGTTGCCATACCCGGATCGACACACATGACTTTTAAAAACATGTCCAATTTTAAAAATACATTACTCTTCAAAAATATATTGCTCTTTAAATACATCTCACTCTTTTAAAATATATTACTTATTTGATGTTTCACTCATAAGCTTTATTTATGTTTAGTTACTTTATAAAAATTGGACAATTTTAGCTGTATGTTCTGGGGATTTTTACATAACAGCTGGGTCAGGGGTGTAACTCTTTCCAGATTATCTACTTTATGACACTGGACTTATTATTATTTGTAAAATAGATATCATGTTTAAATAAAAATATTCATTTCAAAACCAGGGGTAAAATCAAAATAAAAAAGAAGTCAATATATATTTCTGATAATTGCCAGATTAGTTAGATAGGGACCTTTTGTTCCCGTCCGTCGGTCCCTATCAATGATCCAACCCCATGAGATTGAGAGGAAACCCTTTAAAACTCTCAATCTGCATTGTTTCCTACGACTTTTGAATATATAACATAAACGACATAAAATATTTATCAATATTCAAATATTGGGCTTCCTTAAATTTTTGGACATATATTAAAATATTCGTAGCCATTAAATATTTTGTTGCTATTGAATATTTTATCACCATTGTAATTTTTAAAGACCATTTAATGGCCTCGTTTTTTGTAGATTTTTTCTTTGTTTCCCCGTTTTTTCTTGAAAAGACTGTTTGTAAATCCGTCTTTTTTCTTAAATAAAAACTTCTCTATTTAGTTCCTTACTTTTCTTTTGCTGGGCGTTACGGAGTTTGAACGTCCACAAAATTGCATATTTTCTTAAAAATGTTGCCAAATTTCTTAACCTTTTCGACATTTCAAAAAGATTATATAGTTTTAAGGTGGATATGATTTGCAGGTACTTTAAAAAATTTTTGTGTAATAAATTCTTTAATTTTATAATAATTGGGAGCCTTTTGCCACCTCTGATCTGGCTCCCAATTGTGTGATTCAACCCCAGCGGTGTAAGAGAAAACCCCTTAACTCTTCAACCGCTAACTCTCTTTTTATGTTATGGGTGTATATAACCTAAACGATTTTAAAATTTTATCGGCTTTAAATTATTTAGTGGCCTTTAAATATGTTTTCCCGGCCCTGATTCTAGATTATCTACTTGCATATTTTTCTGCGTTTAAACAATTTAGTCTTCAAATATCTATAACAGTTTTTTTCATTCTTTATTTTCCCTTTAAATCATTTAATTTAGTCTTTTTTCTCCCCTACTTTTTTATTCTTCCCACATTTGCAGACTGAATAAACGGGTATGTCTTAAATTTCTTAAATTACAGGTATACTCAGATTTGTTAAAAATCGCTCCTACCACCGGGCACATATGGGTACTAAAAGAAATATGTAAAGTGCGAGGGGCAAGACATATTTTTATAATAACGCTGTTTATGCCCGGATGAATACGTAAAATATTTATCAAGATACCTATAATTACGCAGAGTAATGAAGAAAAAGCTTCTCGAACTGATTTTTCTCTCTGAGAAAAGAAAAAATCTTCTTCTCTTTTTGAAAGAGGGACCAAAAACCATTGAAGATATCAGGTCTGCTCTAGATGTCAGTTCAGTGGCAATTCTTCCTCAAATTAAAAAGTTAAGGGAAAGAAACCTGGTCCTCAAGGACGGCGATATCTACAGGCTGTCGCCTCTCGGGCGGTCCATAGCCGGAAGAATGAAGGATATGGTAGGCGTCCTGGGGGTTTTCGGGAACAACTACGATTATTGGTCAAGACATGCAATCGAATGCATACCGCTTCATCTCCTAAAAAGGATTGATGAACTTGGAGAGTGCACGTTCTCAGAACCTCCCGACAGAACTCATCTTTTTGAGCCTCACAGGGAGTTTGTGGAAAACATTGCCCAATCAAGCTACTTGTGGGGGACAGCTTCCATTTTTCATCCTCTCTATCCGTACCTTTTCCTCAATTTTGCAAAAAGCGGGATGAAAGCTTCAATCCTTGTAACAGAGCCTGTATTTGATAGAATAAGGAAAGAGTACCGGGCCGAGTTGAGTGCATTTCTTGATTTGGAAACTTCGCACTTTTACGTCTGCAGGGAAAATCTGGAACTTTCCCACGTAGTAACCGACCGCTTCCTCTCCCTTTCCCTTCCTTTCCACGACGGGACTTTCGACCACAAGGAAGAGGTCCTGTGTTTCGAACCTTCCAGCCTCAACTGGGGAAAAGAGCTTTTTGCTTACTACCGGGACATGTCTGACGAAATAACTGATATCTGATTTATCCAATCTTCTTATTTATTCTGATCATTTGATTCGATTTGATTTCATTCTATCCGATTTGGTTCGATTCGTTTTGATCTGCCCTTTCTCCATTTGCCGGAATGCCGCAAGATAAGTATAAATTAGAATCCTTACTATCCTATCCTATGAAAAAAGTTGAGGATACCGCGGAAAAGATCCGGACAATGGAGATCCGGGGCGCAGGCAGGATCGCAAAGGCTGCAGCCGGAGCAATCAGGGATTATGCAGCAGGGCTTGATGTCTCTTCGATGGAAGATTTCGAAACCCGAATCCGGGACGTTTCGGACCTCCTCATCAGCACCCGGCCGACGGCTGTTTCTCTTCCTAATGCCGTAAAGCTCGCTTCAAAATACTCTTCCGGAAATGTGGAAGAGGCAAGGCAGGAAATCATCGAGAATGCAAACCGTTTTATCGAGAGGGCTGACCGGGCTCTTGAACTGATCGGGAAAATCGGAGCCAGGAGGATTCAGGATGGGGATGTTATCATGACCCACTGCAACTCTCACGCCGCTCTTTCCATCATCACAACGGCTTTTGAAGAAGGAAAAGATATCAAGGTCCTTGCGACTGAAAGCCGGCCCCGCCGCCAGGGCCTCCTTACCATACGGCACCTGAACGATTTCGGAATCCCGACATCCCTTATAGTGGACTCGGCGGTACGCTACCACATGAAGGAAGTGGACAAAGTAGTCGTGGGGGCCGATGCCATCGCAGCCAACGGGGCTCTTGTAAACAAGATCGGGACATCTCAGCTTGCCCTTGCAGCCCATGAAGCCAGGAAGAGTTTCATGGTCGCAGCCGAGACCTACAAGTTTAGCCCCAGCACCATCGTCGGAAACCCCATTGAAATCGAGGAAAGGGCTTCAGAAGAGGTCATAGATCCGGCAGTCCTGGCCGAGCTTCCTCACGTGCAGGTCAAAAACCCGGCCTTTGACTTTACTCCTTCCGAATACATTGACATGATCGTAACCGATGTTGGGATTATTCCCCCTGCCATGGCATATACTGTCATCAGGGAGCACCTTGGCTGGGAACTCGGGGACCTGTAAACCACCGATTCCGTAAACCCGCAGTCCTGTAAACCTGAATGCGGATATTACCGGTTCCGGACGGTTTTTCCTTCTCATCCAGGCGGTTTACCACTGTCCGTTTTCATCCTCATCATTGATTATCCCGTCCGTGATCCGGAGCACCCGGGAACATTCTTTTGCAACCGCCGGGTCGTGGGTGACCACGATAATCGTCTGCCCTTTCTTGCTTAATTCCCTGAACACCCGGACAATGGAGTCCCGGGTCCTGGTGTCAACCTCTCCGGTGGGCTCGTCGGCAAGGATAAGGGCCGGCCGGTTAGCAAGCGCCCTGGCTATAGACACCCGCTGCTGCTCTCCTCCCGAGAGTTCTGTTGGTTTGTGATGCAGGCGGTCTTCCAGGCCCAGCTCCTCAAGGAGGGCTTTTGCCCTTTCAACTCTCTCTTTTTTCGGAACCCCGGAAAAGCGCATCGCAAGTTCGACGTTTTCAAGAGCCGTAAGTGTGGGGATCAGGTTGTAGTGCTGGAATATAAAACCTATTTTTTCCCTGCGCAGGCGGGGAAGCAGTTTTTCTGGGACAGTGGTCAGGTCTGTCCCGTCCAGGACCGCCTTTCCTCCGCTTGCCGTTTCAAGGGTGCCGATAAGGGCAAGCAGGGTGGATTTCCCCGATCCTGAAGGCCCCATGATGGCAAGAAGTTCTCCTTTTCTCACGGTCAGGCAGGCACAGCGCAGGGCATGGACCGGAATTTCCCCCCGGATATATGTCCTGGAGAGGTTTTCAACCTTGAGGATTATTTCCGGCTTTTCTTTTTTCGCCCCATTTTCCTTTTCCTTTTCCTTTTACTTTTTCTCTTCTTTTTTTCTTTCATGAATGCTTCAATTCATCCATGGGTCTCATCTTCGAGGCCCGGTATGCGGGGTAGAGGCATGAGAGTGCCCCGATGAGCAGGGCGAAGAGCATGGCAATAACAATGAGCCTCGGGGTGATTAAAAAGAGCACGATCCTTGTGGTCGCAAGCCAGGCGTTCATAACGAAAACGGCTCCTACGCCAACGAGAATTCCAAGGACCCCTCCGAATAAGCCCATGCATGAAGCCTCCCCCAGGGTCAGGAGCAAAATATCTCTTGTCTCTGCTCCCATGGCTTTTAAAATCCCGAACTCTCTTGTCCTTTCCGCCACGGACATGAGCATGGTGTTCATCACGCAGAGCCCTCCGATGATGGCGGCAAGGAGCCCGGAACTGATTGTAATTACGCTGAAGATCATGAAAGACTGCCTGGCCTGTACCTCCAGCTCCCCGGGAGAAAGGGTGCTTGTACCCTTAACGCTGAGTTCGATCCTTTTGGATAGCATCTCCGCGTCCACCCGTTCGTCGGGCACGGCGAAGATATAGGACAGGGAATCACCTACGTTGTAGAGGTCCTGGGCGGTGTACAGGGGTATGATCACGGCATTGTCAAAGATAGAACCTGTATATTCAAGGATCCCGACGACGGTGAAGTATTTGTCGTGGATTTCGAACTTACTCCCTATTTCGAGTCCGTACTCCCTTTTGATGTTGTTTCCGACAACCACCTGGTAAGAGTCCCCGGGGTTCAGGAAGCGCCCTGCTTTTAACTCTACGGGGTGGAGGGCGACACTGGACTTTTCCGGAGGCATGCCCAGGATCTGCTTTCCTGTCATGCCCAGTTTGTCCTCGTCGAAAGTGGTCATCAAAAGCCCGTAAGCATCCTTCACCCCGGCTACCCGGAGCACGTCGCTGACCTTATCGTCCGTAAGCCCGCCCCCGAAGACCCCACTTTCGGCAAAAACCCTTATCTTGTCGCTGGTCACGCTCATGGAGCGCTCGAAGGTCTGGTGGAAGTTCTCGGACATGGCTCCCATAACGATTACAGCAAAGATCCCGAGGGCAATCCCACAGATGGTAAGGGCGCTTCGGACTTTCCGGTTCGTAATGTTTCGGATGATCAGGTCAAGCATAGTTATCTCTTTTCCGTGTTCGAATTTTTCCCGAAAAATCAGAACGCTTCAGGGTTGCATTCTCCTGATTATTAACGCAAGGCTCAGAAATATCCCGAGTGTACCCAGTATCCCGGGGCCGGGGGATTTCTCTGCCGGGCCTGCCAGTTCCACTGGCTCAAAAACCCGCAGAGCTGTCTCGTAGCTGTCCAGAACCTCCTCTTCAAGGTTCACCACGTAGACCATTACGTTGTAATCGCCCCTGGGTATCCCCTGCCAGATTATTCCCACGGTATCTTCCCTGTTTGCTGTCAGGATGTCTGCTGTCTCTTCGTAGACCCGTACCTCTCCGTTTTCGGGGGTCAGCACAACCCTGATTATCCCGTCAAAGGGCACCTGTGATTTCCCGACTATCGTCACGCTAGCCCCGTATTCATCCACGTCCACGTCCTCCTCCAGGATCTCCACGTCTTCCCTTGCTCTGAAATCCGAGCGGTAGACCGAGGTAAGAGACGGGGAATGGGAGTTGACCTTCAGGAGCGCCGTGTATCTTCTGTCCTTTTCAAGGAGGAAGGGCCAGTACATTGCCTCATAGTAGGACTCAATTACAGGTAGGTTTTCCATGCTTTCGGAATATACGATTTCTCCTCCCGAGAGCAGTTTCAGGTTCAGGTCAATCATGCTGGGTTCTGGCATCTGCATGAAACTGAGTTCTGTAGGGCTTATAAGGGCAGAAGCTTTTTCGGAGTCCGCGGAGAAGTCCACGAGCTTGATTCTCGAGAGGGTTGGGCTCCTCTGGGAAAAAGAACTTTTCCGGGTTGCAAGAACTTCATTTTCCCCCTTGACCGAAAGCCGGGCAGTGTAGGATTCATAGTCTTTTCCAAAATCCTCTTCCAGTTCCCAGAAATGGATTTTTGTGACTTCTTCTCCGGCTTCCACGGTATCCAGGGTCAGTTTTTCCGATTTCAGGATCTCTTTCCCGGAACTCAGGGTGAAGCTAAGGGTGATGTTTTCAAGCGGCTGCTCAAAAAGGACTGTTGCATCGCAGAGCTCGTGGTCGGAAAAAAAATCGGTTATAAGGATGTTTTCTTCCCCTTCAGCCTCCGGAACTATCGGATTTCCCACACCTGCCGCGGGGTGAACCGGGATGGAGAGGACGGTCAGGATGGTCAATACAGTGAAAAAGCTTATTAATACAAAAAAGTGGAAAACGTTTCCTTCTGGTTCCTTGAGTTTCATTTTTCCTGGCAGGCTCAAGCCTGTTCCCTCCTCCTTTTGAAAATTGCCGGGGACCGGAAACTTTCATGAGCCCTGTTTCCCAGCTTAATGAATGTATATAAGAATTATATAGGAACCTCTATGTTTAAGTTTTGATGTTTGATACTCTGTTTTTAGTGTTCCGGTTTTGATTTTTCCGGAATAGAAGGGTTCGGAGGGGATTGGAGGTGAAGGTCTTGAATCCCGCTCTTATTTTTCTGACTCTTATTTTCTTGCTGTGATCCAGGTCCCGCAAGAAAGCGCGGATTTCTCCTCTGTTTTTTCGTCAAGGACTTTTTCAAGTAGGGCAGGGTCCCTCCCGTCCATTACCAGAGTGTCGAGTTTGCACCTTTCGATGATTTTTGCAGCCACAGGGTCTACAGGAGACTTTGAGCCCGCTTTCATCTCGATGGACATCACGATGTTGATGAGTTCTTCTGGAGAGATTATGTCGTATTTTACGGCATCCGGGTCGCTGTTAGGGTCTGCGGAGTAGACACCGTCGATGGAGGTTGCGATTGTCAACAGGTCAGCCCGCAGGAATTCTGCCAGGATTGCCGAGACAGCGTCCGTGGTCTGTCCGGGGGTGATTCCTCCCATGACGACGATTTTCCCGGATGTCAGGGCTTTTGCGGCTTCCAGGTAGCTTGCCGGAATTTCGGGGTGGGCAGCTGGTCCGAGGGCCGAGATAAGAAGCCTTGCGTTCAGGCGGGTGATGTCAATGCCTATAAAGTCGCAGGTAACTTCGTCTGCCCCCACCGCGCGGGCAGTTGCTATGTAGTTCCGAGCAGCTTCCCCGCCTCCGGTTACCACTAGCAGTTTATGTTTTTCCGAAAGTTTCCTGAGAGCTTCGGAGTATTTTAAAAATCGATCCGGGTTAAGGTCTTTCGCAAGAATTGAACCGCCTAGGGATAGAACTATGAGCATGATAATCTTTACTCATTAACGGTATTTCGCTTTTAAACTTATCGATGCCCGAGGTTCCGGATACCTCTTTAATATGTCACGGAAGCTGGTTCTATGACGTTCAAAACCGTTTCTTCCTATCCTTTTCTGTACTTGGCCCGGGGTTTTCCTGAATCCCTTCCTGTCCTAACTCCTCTACTTTTGTAGTTTTTTCCGGGGACTTGCGGCAGCTTTTCAGGGGTCTTTTCTCCGGCGGTTTTCCAAAGTTCAATGGGGTATGTCAATTCAATTTTACTTGTTTTTTTAAATTTTTTTCCCCGATTTTTGACGTTAATTCATGTGTAACAGTGTTAATAGATAACTATTTACAGAAGAAATTTCACACAATAATTACAAATGTATATATTTAGGTTTTATAAAAAAGGAGGTAACTTTTCTT
Source organism: uncultured Methanosarcina sp. (assembly GCA_965601435.1). Classification (GTDB taxonomy): domain Archaea; phylum Halobacteriota; class Methanosarcinia; order Methanosarcinales; family Methanosarcinaceae; genus MTP4. The sequence goes on along the minus strand of CBFCWE010000001.1, from coordinate 53,925 downwards.
GAATAGCGAAGTCTACGCTGCTTCCATGGCGGCGATCTCAAGCATCCAGAACATAACCAATGACAGGATTGAAGCTCTGACAAAAGGGCACGGCATGACTAACATAGGGGCAATGTGTGCCGCAAATGCTATTGCAACCGAACTCTTCCGGGGTGCCAACATCCAGCTTACCGACGAGGACAGCGGCAGCCTTCAAATCGACCAGGTTCTTGAAAAGGGAATCGGGGCTGCAAGGGAAGCGGGGGCAAGCCCGGCAAACGCCGCCCTTTTTGCCGCCAGTATATGCTACTTCGCAGGTTCCAATGCCCAGGCCGGGGTCCCTGCCGGGAACCGGAAGATCGGGGCTCTTGCCCGTATGATCGCAGGCGCGGACAGGTCAGGAGTCATCGCAGTCCCTACTCCCAAGTCCAACAACAAGGTATCGGGTTTTGCAGCGGTCCAGGCAATCTACAAAGCCATGGAAGAAGGTAAACTTACGCGGATCGACGGGCGCAAACTTCCCCTTGGTGTTGCCGGAGGTCCGCTCTACGGGCACAATACCCTTGGTGAAGATATCGGGTTCCCGGAAGTAGCCATGAATGCGGCAAAAGTCGGAACCGAAGCTATGATGAAGGCTTACTGGGGATCAGGAGTTTCCGCAAGCCCGATCATTTCGGCAATCCTGGGGACTGCTGCATCCCTGGAAATCGTTCACCCTGACGCTTTCGTTGGCGAGGAGTACGGCGGGTTCTTCGATGTAAACAGTGCTTACCTCGCAGGAAAGGCTGCCTGTGGAGCTGCAGGTATCCCGGAAAAGCTCCATATGAGGGGGACGGGTGAAGAATACGATTCTGCAAGGCTTGTAGGCGACCTGGGTGTCATTATCAAGGATATCGGTGCCCCAACTGTTGTCGGCATGATGTCTTTCGGGGAAATGCTCTGTGCCTTTCAGGAATCAGTCCAGATAGGAGCCGGCTTCTCCGGCGGCCCGATTATGCCACCTCTCGGACACATGACCGCAGACTGTATCATTGCCCTCAGGGCCCTGATCAAATGCGAAAATGACGTTGAAAAGGCTGCAGATGTCATTGCGGAAGTCAAAAAGAATGAGTGGCTGGACCCCGAAATCGCAGCTGTTGCCCTGAACACCATCTCCAGGAAGACCGAACAGGTAAGGAGAGGTCCGGTTACCCGTACAATGATCCTCGGGACTGACGGTGTGCGCTCGGCTGCAATCTTCCGCAGGGCTCGGAAGGCCTATGAAGATCTGAATGCCGGAAAGTCCGTGGAAGATGTTGTCCGGGAACTTGACATCGAGCGGAAGACAACTGTTGAGACCAGGGCCGCCGCAATGCTCGGGGCCATGACCGGCCATGAACTCAAGATCGAAATCAAGAAACTGGTCGGTGGAGCTCGCAGGGACCACCCATTCACGAATTCCTACTATGGCTTTGATACGGACGCCGACGTGGACGTGACCGTGGACGGAAACAAGTTCGAACTTCGCGGGCTCGGGCAGACCGTGATCCCTGACGCCATTTTCAATGACAAGCAGGACCTCCTGGAAGTCATACCCCTGGCAGCCATCCCTGTCTGCGAACTGCAACTTTCGGGTCACTCTGTCATCAACATCACCGTACCTGCGGCTGTGGCTGCAGCAATGAAGGTTGCAGAGCCAAAAGAAGCCGCAAAGCTTGCTGAAAAGGGTGGAAAAGCCGGTACTGCTGCAATCCCCGGTGCCCGGGAAAAAGCTTTTGACGTTGCAAAACTTGCAGTCCGGATAATGGACTCCATGTAAAATCTTTGAACATATCGCCAATCCGGAAAGGTTTCAAAAGTCGAAAAAAACCGCGCTGGAAAAGATTTAACAACTGGGGAACACTTAACAGTTTTAAAAGATCTTTCCAGCTGAGGCTGGCTTAACAGCCAGACAAGGCGCGGTAAGAGGCAATATTCCCATACAGGGGCGGCTCAGGCTGCCCTTCTCCGGCCTCTGTCCTTTTTCCTTTTCGTCTTCCTCTTCCGGAGGCTGCCTGGAGGTCACGCTTTGCTCTTAATGACCAACGTTGACAATATTACCTGTGACCAGGTGCCCTACCTGATCGAGGAACTGATGAAGCTTGGGGCTAAAAATGTGCATGTAGTGCCGGCTTTCACGAAGAAAGGCCGGAACGAATACATTTTCCTGATCGACAGTGAGGAAGGGAACCTTGAGATCCTTGCCGAGTTCATGGCCCTGGAAACCGGTACTCTCGGAGTCAGGATTTTGAAGACCGAGCATTATCCTTTTGATTACGAACTGAGGAAGCTTTGCCTTTCCTTCAGGGATGAAAATAATCTGTCTCTCTGGGAAGGGGAAATTGATGTAAAAATAGTTATAGGAAAAGAACAAAAGCCTCTTTCTGCCCGGGTTGAGTACGAAGAGCTAAAGGAACTGACAAACCGGGTAAGAGAAGCCGGCCTGAAGCTTTCTATGTATGAAATTAAGGAATTGATTGAAGAAAGGGCTCTGAAAGGCATAAAGGACTTTACTGTCAATTTTGAGGATGATGGCCTGGGACTTGACGATACGCCTTTGTCCCCTGTTTCGAAAAAACTGTGCTGTACGGATAAGACGAAAACTTGCTTCGGAAATTGAAGCCCGTTTTTTATCTTTTTTCGGGGTAAGGGTACCTTTCACGAAAGCGTTTCCATTCAAGAAAAAAATCATTTCTTGTTCTGGAATATTTTTATCATGAAAGGTATTATCAGAAAATGCCTGTTATCTTATAACGTCCACATCTTGGAAGGTGGTTCCTCTGGATCTAACAAATGTTTTAAAAGATATCAAAAACGGAACAATCGAGCTTGAAACTGCGGAAGAGCAGATCCGTTCCATGGGTTTTGTGAGTTACTCGAGCATTGCGAAGGTGGATACCCACAGGAAAAGTCGGACCGGGATAATGGAAGCAATCCTTGCCGACTGCAAGGAACCCGAAGACGTCGTGGAGATTGCAAAGGTCCTGGTCGCCGAGAGCGGAAGAGCCCTGATAACAAGGGTCTCGGAAAAGCACGTTGAAGCTCTCATGAAAGAATTCCCTCCCGAAAAGCTTGAGTTGAACAGGCGGGCTCGCACCGTAGTTGTTCATGATGGAACTCCTTCGCCGGTTACCGGTGGAGTTGTGGGGGTCATTTCCGCAGGCACGGCGGACATTCCTGCGGCTGAGGAGGCCAGGGTAGTGGCTTCTGAGATGGGCTGTGAGACCGTTGCCGTATATGACGTGGGAGTCGCAGGCATTCACAGGCTGATCCCCGAACTCCAGAAGCTCAAAGCCAGGAATCCCGGAGCTATCGTTGTTGCCGCGGGAAGGGAAGGAACGCTTCCCACCGTGGTCTCTGGGCTGGTCGATGTGCCGGTGATAGGGCTGCCCGTTTCCACGGGATATGGAGCAGGAGGAGGAGGAAAAGCGGCCCTTCTTTCAATGCTTCAGTCCTGCTCCATCATCTCTGTAGTGAACATCGATGCCGGTTTTGTAGCCGGGGCTTTTGCAGCCCGTATAGCGAATTTGATCGCAGCTGCTGCAGGAACCGGCTTTAAGAAGGAAAACAGGGATGAAAAAGAAGAATATAAAGCAGGAAAATAAAAAGCAGGGAATTAAAGAACAGGAATTAATGAATAGCAGAGCTGCAGGCAGGAATTTCATGAAAGCGTTGATTTTCAATCCTTTTTCAGGGGCTGCCGGGGACATGATCCTTGGCTGCACTCTTGACCTCGGGGCAGACCGGCAGTACGTCCGGGAATTGATAGAGGCTTCCGTAGATGTGTCCGTGGACATCCGGGAAGTTAAGAAAAAGGGCATAAAAGCCCTGGACGTCCGGATAGGGGTGTCGGAAAAGGAAAAAGTCCGGAAATACCCCGAACTGATAGACATAATTAAGTCCGCAAAACTGCCTTCCCGTGTGGAAGTAAGTGCTCTTGACATCTTTGCGAAGATGGCTGACGCCGAAGCTGCTGTCCACGGGTATTCAGACCTTGCAGACCTGCACTTCCACGAGGTCGGGCAAAGCGACGCGCTCGCTGATGTTATCGGCTCTTCGGCTGCGATCCATGCCCTTGGCTGTGACGCCGTTTACTGCACCCCAATCAATGTCGGCAGCGGAACGGTTGAATCCGCCCACGGGACTCTTCCGGTACCGGCACCTGCAACCCTCGAGATTCTCAGGAACGGTAAGCTCTTTTTCAGGGGGGGCAGCGTGAAAAAAGAACTGCTCACACCCACAGGTGCCGCAGTTCTTGCCCATTTTTCAAAACCCGTGGAAGCTTTTCCTCAGGGGCGGTCCCTTGCAATCGGGTACGGAGCCGGAGACGCTGACCTTCCGGGGCCTAACGTCCTCCAGGGCGTACTTTCCGAGCTTGATTCTTGCCTGATCCCGGATACGATCGAGGTCCTGGAGACAAATGCAGACGATGTGAGCGGAGAAGTGCTCGGCAACCTCTTCGAAGAGCTGCTTGCCATGGGTGCAAGGGACGTTGCGATTATCCCCGCCACCATGAAAAAAGGCAGGCCTGCTCATATCATCAAGGTCATATGCAAGCCTGAAGATAGTGCAAAACTTGCCCGGAAAATCATTGTCGAGACCGGTTCCCTTGGGATACGGGTCGTTCCTGCCCGGCACCGGCTGATGGCTGCCCGGAAGATCGAAAGAGTGAATATCGATCTAAGCGGAGCTATTTTCGAAGTTGCGGTCAAGGTTGCCAGGGATACCGAAGGGGTCTTGCTCAACATCTCTGCGGAGTTTGAAGATTGTAAAATAGTTGCAAGAAAGTGCGGGACTCCGGTTAAAGAGGTAATGAGAAGAGCAGAAGAGGTTGCAAGGAAGCTTTTTTGTTAATTTTTTTAAAAGTCTGAAGGGGTGAAAAAAGAGAAGTGAGAGTTTTTTAGACTCTCAGAGCTTCCCCATGGAATGCAGGAGTTCCGCATTCAGGACACTTGCCCCCGCGGCTCCGCGGATTGTGTTGTGTCCCATTGCTATGTAACGGACGCCTTCCCTTATCCGCCCAACGGAGACGCTCATGCCGTTGCCCATGTAGCGGTCCAGGCGTGGCTGGGGGCGGTCGACTTCATCCCGCACGATAAGGGCTTTTGCGGGTTCCGATGGTAGGTTTCCCAGTTTCGGGTCGAAGTTCAGGAAAGCTTCCCTTACTTCTTCGGGGCTGGGGTTTGCTTCCATGCCTGCCCAGATGGCTTCCGTGTGCCCGTCAATTACCGGGACCCTGTGGCAGGAAGCGCTAACTTTTATATCTGCAGGTAAGATTTCCGCACCGTCAAATTCTCCAAGGAGTTTCAGGGGTTCGGTCTCCATTTTATTCTCTTCGTTTCCGATGTATGGAACCACGTTGTCGTAGATTGCCATTGCCGGGATCCCGGCAAACCCGGCTCCAGAGATTGCCTGCATTGTGGCGACCTGGATTGACTCGAGCCCGAACTGCATCAGGGGTTTCAGGCTCACTGTCATGACGATGGTGGAGCAGTTGGGGTTTGTGATGATATACCCGTCCCATCCCCTGTTGTCCTGCTGGACTTCAAGGAGCCCCAGATGTTCGGGGTTTACCTCGGGGATTACAAGGGGGATGTCTGTTTCCATCCTGTAGGCTGAGGCGTTACTCGCAACTGCAAAGCCGGCTTTTGCAAAGTCCGGCTCAACTGTTTGGGCAAGGTCTGCAGGGAGAGCTGAAAATACCACGTCAGCGTCTACGGTTTTCGGGTCCACGGGGACCACTTCGATGTCGGCCACATTTTCCGGCATCGGGGTGTCCAGCCTCCAGTTGGCTGCGTTTTCATACGTTTTTCCGGCGCTTCTCTCGGATGCTGCAAGAGCTGTGATCTCAAACCAGGGATGGTTTGCCAGTGCTTCTATGAACCGTTGCCCTACAGCGCCGGTGGCGCCTAAAATACCCGCTTTAACTGCTACCATCTAAAAAAATACCTCCGTAGAGAAAGAAATAATTCGATAAAAAGGAAAAAGAAAAATGGAATAAAAAATTATTCCAAGCTGCTCGTTTTATTCTTCTACCTTGATTGCGTCGTTCGGGCATGCCTCTTCGCATGCACCACATTCTACACATTCGTCCTGATCGACGACTGCGATTCCCTTGTCATCGTTGAGGGTGATTGCTTCAGAGGGGCATTCATCGACACAGGTTCCGCATCCGGAACATTCTTCTTCGTTAACTAATGCTGGCATTTTTATTCACACTCCTTTTGTTTATCATTCGATATGTATTCTGGAAATTAGACAGGGGCGTTTTTGAAACTTCCATAGAATATCGAAAACTTTAATCATTACGCCATTATTCAGAAAAACATAAAAACTTATCGCTTTTTACTTAAAAGCACCCTCACCTGTTCAGTTGGTGAAAAGTGCCGCATGCTTTCTAAAATTATATTTCCTTATGTATGGAATGGAATGAATAGAAATGAACTTATGGATTTAAAAGGAATAATTCATAAAACTTTCAGTATTTAGGCTTCAATTTGGGCTCGAGCCTCAACCCTCCAGCCCTTAAATCCTTAATCCTGACTCATGTACTGTAATTCCCTGGTCCGTCAGGCGGTATTTCCCCTCTTCGACCTTAAGGAAACCTTCCTTGAGCAAGAGGTCCATGTGGTATTTATACATGAAGTCATTAAGGCCTGATTTATCCTTTAATTTTTCTTTGTTTATTCCGGAAAAACCTACAATCCTCACAAGTTTTCTCCTCTCGGAACTCAGGGCGACCTTTCCCACCATTACATGGTCTTTTTTAATAGCTTCAGCTTCACTTGGCTCCTTCTTGGAATCCATGTAGATGTCAAGTTCGTCTTTTTCTTCTTCTTGCATATTATTGCTCCATGTATTTTCCAAATACAAAGATTTAATCATTCATACAATTTCTATTTTTTCATTCACAAATACCTCCATTTTTTAATGTCCACTCTTGTTCTGTTTCCTCGTTCATACCTTCCCCGGCTTCACGAGCGTGTTCATACCTTCCCCGGCTTCACGAGCGTGTTCATACCCACTCTCGTTCCGTGTCCGTGTTCATTTTCTTTCTGCTCCATTTTTTCGAATGGGATCTCTGCTTCCCGGAGTTTGCCTTCTATGGAACTTTCAACTATTTCCGTCAGCTCCTCTTTAGGGACTTTTGTGATTGCGGAAAGTAGTCTCAATTCGGGCTTTTCACTCTTCCTGTTCATGACCAGCTCCACCTGAGGGGTCTCTTTCGAGGAGGTTACGCTGCCTTTGACCAAGGATTCCGGGAGTTTGATGGAAAGCTTCACATGACCTATGAATCCCGGGTTTATTTCACTTACCTGGTTCCGGATACTCAGCAGGGTCTCTTCCGCAAGGGCAATGCCTTTTTCCGGACCAGGGGCGGAAACCAGGGCATAACGGGTTGAGAACGTCGAAACTTCTGAAACTTCAATGGAGTTTTGTTTTTCTGAAGCGGTTTTTTCAAGTCCCGGAACTGCAAGGTGAGTGAGCAGGTTTTCGAATGGTTCGTCTCCCAGTTTTGCAGAGAATTTGAGGATCCTGGCTTCGCTGTTCAGGCCCAAAAGCATCTTTTCCGTGGCAAGAACCCGCTCTCCAGGGGCTGTGTCCATCTTATTTATGGCCAGGATCTCAGCTTCCCTTATCTGGGTCTCAATGAATTTTGGGATCTCACTGACTTCGGTCCCGAAACGGCAGGGGTCCACCAGGGTCACCACAGGGGAAAAGGACAGTTCGGAAAGTCCCATGTTTCCGATTTCTTCCCTGATCTGTCCCGGGAAGGCAATTCCCGTAGGCTCGATGATGACCACATCCGGCTTGAACTCTTCTTCCAGGGTTTGGAGAGTGTACTGCATGCTGATTCTAAGTGTGCAGCAGATGCAGCCGCTGGTCAGTTCCCTGGTTGTGATACCGGTACCTGACAGGGTTTCTCCGTCAACCCCTATTTCTCCAATCTCGTTTACGATGATGGCAATCCGCTTTCCGGAATCACTCAGCCGCCTGCCGAGTTTCAGTATGGTGGTGGTTTTCCCGCTACCAAGAAAACCTCCTATGATCATTACTTTCATTGTTTTTCCTTCCCTTCGCTGGGTTTTTTGTAAATTGGAATGTTGTAGTGACAGGATATTGTAATGCAATTTTGTGTAAATGGGTTAATTAGGAGATGTTATATGAAATGTTAACGACGTGTACTATTACTAAATGAATATATTTACCAATATATAAAATATGCAGATTCTTCTTCATGACACCTATTTCTTCTGACCTAATTTTCCTATCTGGTCATTTTTTAGTTTCCAGGAACGGATTAAGAAGAACCTAGGGATACATTCTGATACATTTTGATAGTCAACAGCTCAGGCACAACCTGGCATGTGGGAGTTTCTAATTCCCTTCGTGTTATGTATGGGCTGCAAGAACTTCTGCATGAAACACTTCTTCCCCTGTATATATCCAACTCCGAACCACCCTGGCTTGACAGGTTTTTGTGGGTACGGATTGTCAAAGAGGGCCTTCTTGCAGGAGATTTCGAGGTTTCAGGCCTTTAAAAAGAGTGAATTTATTTAAAAAATATTTAAAGTTTTGGAAGCACTTTCAGCCCCAGTTCGGTCAGTTTGTATACCTCTTTTCCTTCCTGATAAACAAAATCTGCGTTTATCAGAACCTCTGTATGGAATTTTAAAGTGGTTTCATCAAGGCCGGTTTCGTTCAGGAGTTCTTCTTTTGTCTTCCCGAGAAAACATATCCCTTGGATGATGTCCCTGCGTACCGGATTGGAGGCCGCATTGTATGTCTTTTCGCGCTTCTCCTGCAGCAGTTCTTCTTCCGTTTTTTCCTGTGAGTCGAGAAACAGGTCAATTTCGTCTTTTTCTTCCATAGTTTGGGCCACCCTGTAACAATGAAGTTATAATATCTTTGAAGATTGGAAGGTCAATTTTATAATTATTTTGAGGCAATTTTATAATGATTTTGTTTTTTCAGGCTTCCTGCGTCCTGATGTTCCTTTCTCAGGCTTGTTTCCGGGCTTAAAGGCTTTTCATTCCGGAATGTTTGTTTAAAAAATGATTCTTTGCTTATCTTGAGGAAAGTTTTTCGATGATTGAAGTGTATTCTTCTGCAACGTTTCGGATGGTTTGTTCCATCTCTTCAAGCTCTGAAGTTTCTCCTTTAGATATTGATTCAGCATATTCGTTAAGGTAGCTTTTGAACTTAGTTACTTCTCTCTTGAGGGCTTTGTTGAAATACTTTCTTTTGTCTTCCATTAACTGCTCTATTCCTTCTATATCCCCCAGGATAAAATCTGCAAGTTTTTCATAGTTGAGTTTTCCAGCCTCTTCGGAAATCTCCATGTGGAATGTCGGATTGGTAACGGCAATTTTCAATAACATCAAAAAATTTTCCTTTTCTTCAATGTCTACTTTGATTGCATCATACCAGTTGACTATTGTTTCTATAACCTTTTCTGCCTCAAGTTTCTCATCCGTTTCCATGCAAAGGTATTCTGAGGGAGGTGATAGATATAACTTATTATTTCTCTGCAGTCATAATACAAATTCATAATTTCTTCTAAAAGAATTCATAATTTCTTCTAAAAGAATTCATAATTTCTTTAAAAAGAATTCATTATTTCTGCAGATTCTTATGATAAAGATTCGGCTCCGGAAGAAAAGACCATTATTCAGTTCGGATAGGAAAATATTCTGGTTTAGTTCTTAAAAAAAGAAATGTTTGCATTCCCATCCAAGAAATCCTGAAAGCTTTGAACGGCGTTTAATGAGTCTTTTATGAGTCTTTTTATTTCTGGGAAGAGATACAAAGTCATTGGACTCTTTGTGCTGCGCGTCTTTTGCTTTTTGTCTTGTCTGTTCACTTTATCCCTGTTTGTTTGTCCCTAATGTCCCTATTTTTGTCCCTTGGAGTAATATTTAGTTAGCGGGGTTGTGAGGGATGAGAACGCAAAATATACTATGTATACATCCTATATATTACTTTTGTAGTTATATGTAGCAACTAATGTTATTTTTATACTATTTATTTATCCCATCTCTATATTTTTTCTACAATGTTCTAATGTTATTGCATCTTTCTAACGTTATCTTACTACCTTAATGATAAGAGAATTCGAATAACACTTAACTCTCATTGATGCCCCTATCCATTTTTATGGCTCCTTTTGATGCTGTTTTTTTAGCCTGAACTTTCTAAATGCCAATGTTCTTTTTCTTTTTGTCCTGGAATGTTATGTGAATTCTCATCTGCTTTCAGACGGGAGTATCGAAATCTGGCAATAATTTTTAAGAAAAGAAGGGTGGATATTCGAAGCTAAAAATTAAAAAATAAGATGTGTTACGAATACCTCTACCTTCAGAGGCTTTCCGACAATTCAATTTCAGGGCAAAAATATGTAACATGTATTTAAAACCTTTAAAATCTAAAAAGAAGAAATAGGATCATTACTGGTCGTAATTGTCGGATAGCCTTTTTAGGGTGGCGTGGCTGCAAGCAATTTGATTTTTTTGTTTTTATAGCTTCTTGTTTCATGGTTTTCCGGAGATGGTTTCCCAACAGTTACTATTATATAATTAACAAAAATTATATACCTCCTTGCGTAGAAAAAGAACCCTGAGAAAATTACGGTTTAATATGTGAAGGTACGAATATTACAAGCACTTTGAGGAATATTTGCATGCAAAATAAGCTCATGACGGCAGAAATTAAAGCTTTCCTTATCTCTATTGGTTCCGTTTCCATAGATCCTGCTCTTGTCCCCCTGGCTCTTGGGTCCACAGCTGGTCCGGGTGCTGGGACAAGTTCGGTTTTCTTCAGGTCAGGGGAACGGAGGATTCGGCTCAGTATCAATAAGGATTCTCCCCTTTCCATTAAAAATGCAGGGGAAGACGGGATTTTTTCTCTTTTCATGGAAGGGGAAGAACTGGTCCGCGGAATCCTTGAGCCTGCCCTTGCCCACTGCCCGGAACAGGCGTTTATTACCCTTTGCGAGCGCTGTATTTTCGATTGCAAATATTGTCCCGTGCCCAAACTCCAGGGTCATATCAAGAGTAATAAGGAAGTCCTGGATATTGTGGACGAGGTTTTCAGGACCGGAAACCTGAAGGCTATTTCCCTTACATCGGGGGTTGAACATTCTGTTCAAGGGGAAGTAGACCGCGTTCTCAAGTTGCTTCCTGATCTCAAAAAATATAATGTGCCGATCGGAGTTTCGGTCTACCCTACCGAAGGGTGCTCCAGACAATTTTACGAGGCAGGGGTATCCGAGGTCAAGTATAATGTGGAAACAATGGACCTGGAAATTTTCAAACAGGTCTGTGGGGACCTCTCCCTCGACTACATCCTGGATAAACTCGAAGAGGCTGTGAAGATTTTTGGGAAAAACCGGGTTTTCAGCAACTTTATTATCGGACTCGGAGAGAGTGATTTAGCTGTCAGGTCCGGGGTCGAAACCCTCGCAAAACTGGGAGTAGTCCCGATCCTTCGTCCTATAAACCCCCATCCCCTCAGGTCAGGGGAATGTTTTGCAGAGCGCCCTTCCCGGGAACGCCTCTTAAATCTGGCAAAAATGGAAAAAGCCATACTCGAAAAATACGGGTTGAACCCGGAACTTGCAAAAACCATGTGTCTAAGGTGTACGGGCTGCGACCTCGTACCTTTTGTAGACCTCTGAATGGCCGGGTGACCCAGCCGAGTTGCATCAGCCGAGTTGCACCAGCCGAGTTGCGGCTCGGCAGTGCGCGGTCCTTTTCGCTCGCCCGAATTCCGCTTCGGGAGCACGGGGTCCTTTTCGCTCGCTACGCTCCCTCAAGAGGACTTTTTTCTTTTTAGTGCTTTACTCTAAATGAGGTTCGCCTGCATGAGCTTCAATTTTGGGAACTTCTTTTCTGGTTGGTTCTTACTTTTGAAGACCTTTTTATTTGCTTCAGGCTTGTTTATCTGCTTCAATAACTTCTTCCGCGCTCATCCCGCCATGGACGATTTTTGCGATTCTCTTTATGAGGCCTGTGGGGTCTTCTGCCTGGAAGACGTTTCTTCCGATAGCAACTCCCCGTCCTCCGGCTTTCAGGGAGCCTTCGATCATTTCGAAGAGTTCTCTTTCGGAGTTGACTTTAGGGCCGCCTGCAATGATCACCGGCACAGGGCAGCCTTTTACGACTTCCCTGAAAGTTTCCGGATCTCCGGTGTAGTTAGTCTTGACGATGTCTGCTCCGAGCTCGGCTCCTATCCTTGCAGCATGTTTTACGACATCAACATCGTATTCCGAACGGACTTTTTTTCCTCTCGGGTACATCATAGCCAGGAGGGGCATTCCCCATTCGTCGCATTTCCTTGCAACCTGCCCGAGTCCCTGGAGCATCTCAAACTCGTCTTCCGCCCCGATATTGATATGTACCGAGACTGCATCAGCTCCTACCTTGATCGCCTCTTCCACGGTCGTTACCAGAACTTTGTGGTTCGGGTCCACTGCAAGGGAGGTCGAGGCTGAGAGGTGGATGATAAGCCCTACATCGTGCCCGTATCCTCTGTGTCCGTATTTGGGAAGGCCCATGTGCCCGAGCACGGCGTTTGCCCCGCCTTCAGCTACTTTGTTGACCGTTTCCTGAAGGTTTTCAATCCCTTTGATGGGGCCTGCCCCTACTCCGTGGTCCATGGGGATGACAATGGCGTTTCCTGTGTTCCGGTCGAAAATGCGTTCCATCCTTACGGATTTACCGATTGTGCTCATGGAATGTCCTATAGTTTTTCGCTAATATATATTTTATCAGTGTATTTTTTGTAGTGTTCGGCTTGCCTTATATATAATGGGTATTCGGAGCAGGGGTTCGAAATCGGGATTTTTACAGCTAATCATTGTTTCGTGTTTTCGTTCTGGTAAATCCCGGAATACCCTTCTTCCACTTCGCTGCCCAGGGTATAGAAAAGCAGCTGCATGATTCGGGCGTCTTTCTTCAGCCTGAACCCTGCAGGGTTGTAGACTACCAGCATGGACTCGCTTCGCCCCCGGTACCCTGCGTCCCATACCGCGGTTTCAAGGGTGGCCCCGCAGCGGATCAGGGTGGACCTTGGCTTTGCGATTGCGGCAAGATTTTTGGGGATGTTTACGATTTCATTAAAAAGGACTTTATATATCCCTTCGGGCAGGTGGACCCAGCCCTCCGTATCAAATTCCAGGGGACTGCCTCCGGGAAGTTTTCGTTCGGAGTTGTCAAAGTCCACAGCCCCTGTCCCTTCGATTGTTCTCACTTCCTTCAGGGTCATTTCAAGCCCGTTGGGCTGGAGCTGGGTTTCGGGATCAATGGCGTTTTCAAGCAGGGGTGGATTTGCCTGCATCAGTTTTCTCAATTCGTTGCTGGATAGGAGTGCCATAGGGATTCGAATTGCGGTGATTGCTTATTATAATTTCGATTTTTGGGGCGATATCATTTTATTGAGTTTTACATTTCCTGCCTGCATTTTTTTTAAGCCCCGTTTTCTTTTTTAAGCCCCGTTTTCTTTTTTAAGCCCCATTTTCTTTTTTTTATTGCAACCAGTGCCAGTGTGTTTTTATTTTTTATAAGTGGTAATGAAAAAGCTTTACTGTTATTGAGTAAATAAATATGACCTGTTAAGTTCCAATCATTATTGCTTTAAATTGAGTAAATAAATATGATCTTTTAAGTTCCTAAATATGATCTTTTAAGTTCCAACCATTATTGCTTTTTCAGTTCCGAATTGAAGAGAGGCTGCTAAAAATGAGGGTTAGATCGATCACATGCAGAATCATATCTGTGCTCCTCCTGGGAGTTTTCATCACGGGTTGTGCCCTGGCTGAAACGGATGACAAGTGGAATTATTCACAGGGGATAGTTGTAACGGAAAATACCGGAAAAGACCTGACCAGTTATCAGGTGCCTGTCTGCCTGGATTCTTCAAATTTCGATTTCTCGAAGGCAAATGCCGACGGATCGGATCTTCGCTTCCTGCTTGGAAGTACCAGGCTTGATTACTGGGTCGAAACCTGGGACCCGAAAGAAGAGGAAGCCACAGTCTGGGTCAAGGTTCCGTTCCTGCCTGCAAACGGGAACCGGAAGGTCTTGATGAAGTATGGATATCCTGAAGCAAGGGCTGAGAGCAACGGGGTGGATACGTTCATCTTTTTTGACGATTTTTCGGGGACCAGCCTCCGAAGCATTGACTGGAAATACGAAAATTCCGGAGGCGGATTTGTCGATGTCCAGAGCGGGATCTGTAAAGTCGCTGCTCCTAAAGTCCATGCCAGGGACTTTGCCCTGGTCTATTCCAAAGATAGTTTTGATATAAACACGGCATTCGTGGCAAAGCGGATGAAAGTGACCACAGGGGACGATGAAAGAGGGCCCGTTCTGCAACAGGGTTTTATTGACCAGATCGACAACGCAAGAAACGAGATCAAGCATGAAACCGAACTTGCCAACGAGACCCGGGTGCGCTGGGAACTGACTGCCCGAAAAGAGCGGTTCCGTTCTTTTGACCTGACCAACGTCCGGACTTCGGAAGGAGAATGGTATATCTCGGAAATTGCCTGGTACGAGGAAGATGATGATAACCGCAGCGTTGCCTGGTTTAAGGACGGCGTCCGGGATACCAGAATGGATTATACTTCCTCCGAGTTTGTCACAAACCTCCCCATGCACATCTATCTTTATGCAGCTTCCTACCCGGATGCTTCGGAAAACACCGGGTATATGGCTGTTGACTATGTTTTTATCCGCAAGTTTGTCGGGCCGGAAGAACCTTCCGTGAAGGTAACCCCGGCTCCTGCCGAAGAGGGAGCTCCTGTTGAAGAGGTCTCCGGCCCTGAGGCTGCGGAAGTTCCTATTGAAGAGATGGAAGTTCCTATTGAAGAGGTGGGGGTTCCAGTTGAAGAGATTTCAGAGCCTGAAAATGTAAGCGAAGTGCCGGAAGAAGATTTGGAGAAGGAAGAGGCAGACGCTGCTCCTGTAGTTTCCTTCCCGGAATACAGTGTGGGAATCTCCGGAATCAGGCTGTCTTCTCCCTATTCCCCCCACTTCCCTGCTCTCGTAAGGGATCTTGAAAGTTCCGGAATCGACACGATTTTCCTCAGTGTTGACTCCGCGGACGTCTGGCAGTACGAGCGTTTCGTTAAATCGGCTCACGAAGAAGGGCTTGAGGTGCATGCGGTGCTCCTGGAAGACCCGGGTTGTACCGGTGCCTGGGACCTGAACACTTCCGGCAAGGCGATAGCTGCTGTTCTTGATTACAACAGTAAATCCCTTGCTGCTTTTGACGGAATCAACATCTATATGGAGCCGTCCTCTGACCCCGCTTCCGAAGAGGGCTGCCTCGATTATGTGGGGCTTATTGAGGCTGCCCGTGAGACCGCCGGAGCAAATGTGTCTTTCTCAGCAAGCCTTCCGCCTCTCTACAACGTTTCGAATATTGAGGATATTTCTCCCATGGTTGATTTCTTTGTGGTCCGGGCTTACGGCAGAGGTACCAAAAACCTGAATGATGCGTCCCTTATAGTGGATGCCGTTGCCCTGCAGATGGGTGAAATAAGAGGTGCTGGTTCGAAAGGAATCATAGAAATCAGGGCTGCAGACGGGTTCGAAGATAAGATGACCGTACAGGAATGTTTTGCATCCCTGGAAGAATATTATTCCGAAGATCCCGCCTTCTTTGGAGTTGCCATCTCTAGCTATGAAACCTATAAGGACCTCCCGAAGGTAGCAGAGGAACCCGAAAAGGAACCTGGAACCGGGGTGCCCGGCTTCGGGATAGTTTCCGGGCTTCTTGCAGGTCTGGGAGCCCTTGCTCTCCTGAAAAAGGGCAGAATGTGAAAAAACAGAGATTGAAGCAGGAAACATGTTGAAGCAGGAAACATGTTGAAGCAGGAAACATGTTGAAGCAGGAATTGAATCTCAATTCCTTTTTTTCATTCTTTTCTTTTCCTTTTTCTTTTTTATCCAGTTTTTCTTTTTCTTATCAACTTCTTTTTTCTTTTTCTTTTTCTCTTTAAAATGAAAGTAATGTGACGTAAAAGTACTTTCGTTTGTTTGAGCCTGTTATTCGAAAGATTTCATGTACGTTTTTTATGTTTTTTATCCGAACTCTTTTTATATCTTTTTCGCTTCTCACGCGCTCTTTTTGTCTTCTTCCTTTTTCCCTCTTTAACAGGAGCTTTTATGTTTTGTTTGCATAATTTTCTGGCATCTCTTTTTTCCATATGTATTGTATAATTATTTTTTATATACAATTTATTAAAACGAAATCTATATAATTGCCTTTATACAATTTTTAAGATGGAATTCTTGGGTATCTATTTTGGTGGGAATTCTATCGCAGAAGCGATTTAAAGGGGGTATATCCATAAAAGCAACTAATATTCTTTATTCGTCGTTAGCTCTACTTTTAGCACTGATGCTTTCAGGTAGTGCCGTAGCGCAGCTTGAGGAACCAATCATTCCTAATTTTGCAGCAGAACCTATTTCAGGAAATGCACCGCTAAATGTTACTTTCACGGATGAAACTGATTATGGACCCGATTTTGACCCGGATGTTATGGATGTTTCATTTTTATGGGATTTCGGGGATAACCAGACTGAAGAGGGAGAAGAGTTTGCCGAAGTTTCTCATGTCTATGAGGAAGAAGGTCTCTATACTGTGGCCCTCAACGTGACCATTACCGAGAATGGGACGGAAATAGCTAATGGGTCAGTTCTCAAGGACGAGTATATCGAAGTCCTTGCCGCGCCCGTAGATGATGGCTATCCGTTTGTCAATTTCACGGCCGAGCCACTTTCGGGAAATGCATCTTTAAATGTTACTTTCACGGACCTTTCGGATTTCGGGCCTGATTTTGACTCTGACACCATGAATGTTTCATATCTATGGGATTTCGGGGATAACAATACTGAAGAGGGGGAAGATTTTGCCGACGTTTCTCATACCTATGAGGACGAAGGTCTCTATACCGTGGCCCTCAACGTGACCGTTACCGAGAGTGGGACGGAAGTGGCTAACGGGTCTGCTACAAAGGAAGATTATATTGAAGTCCTTGCCGCGCCCGTAGATGATGACTATCCTGTTGTCAATTTCACTGCTGACCCGCTTTCAGGAGATGCACCGTTAACCGTTAATTTCACAGACCTTTCGGATTTCGGGCCTGATTTTGATCCTGAAACCGCGAATGTAACACGCTTCTGGGAGTTCGGGGACGGAAACAATTTCACTTCAACAGAGACCACAGGGGCATATACTTACGAGGATCCCGGGATATATAACGTGACCCTGACCCTCTTCTATGCGGAAGATAACGAAACCCTGAACATGTCTCTCACAAAAGAGGCTTACATTGAGATCCTTGAAGGGGAACCTTCTCCGGCAGAAGGGTACCCGAAGCTTGATTTCGCTGGCGAACCCAGGGCTGGGGTTGCACCCCTGAGTGTCAATTTCACCCCAATTGTGGATCTTGGTCCTGACTTTGATCCGGTGAACATGACCGTTGAAGGGCTCTGGGAGTTTGGGGACGGCTTCAATTCAACAGAGATGAACGTAACTCATGTCTACGAAACGCCAGGGGTTTATGACGTAACGGCAACCATCAACATTATTGAGGACGGCAACACGACAGCCACAGAGTCCCTTACAAAGGAGCAGTACATAAAAGTCTTTGATTCGGATTCCAAGGGCATTATGCTCTCTCCGGGCTGGAACTTCATCTCTGTTCCGTATGTTCTCAATAATTCAAGTGTTGACTTCCTGCTTGCAGATGTGGAATATGAGAGCATAATCTACTACGATGCAGCGTCTGAAATCTGGCTGGACGTGGAAGAACTGGAGCCTTTGAAGGGGTATATGGTCTATGCGCTTGATTTCGGGATGATCCCTCTTGACAAACTTGCAAGTGTCGAAGACCCGATTCCCGGTGTTCCCGGTGCCAGCGTCCCGATCTACGAAGGCTGGAACGCCATCGGATTTACGGATTCCACCGAGTCCCTATCTGCCGAATTTACCCTGGAGATTATTAATGATTCCTACTTTGAGGTAGTTGGGCCATTGAACCAGGCAACTCTCACATACGCTTACATCGGAAGAAACGGCTACGAAGGTGAAATCGGAGCTTCCGATGACAAATATGTGGGTGTGGACATCTTCCTGATGGAACCTTACGAGGGCTACTGGGTCCTTGCAACTGAGAACACTACCCTGTATGCAGTGGGATGGTAACTCGAGGTGTGCACGAAAAAGCAAGTGTAGTAGGAATGTAAAATAAGAACATGAAATAAGCAAGTGTAGTAAACAAGTTCGATAAGAATGTAAAATAAGAAATCGACAGAAACGCTGACATAAACTCGATCCTTGAGATGGGTATAGGGTGCCTCTTCTGTCAGGGGGAGGTTGACCCTTTACCTTTTCTTTTTGGGGGGTATGATGCCTGTATCAGGAATCTTATCAGGGATCTTATCAGGGATCTTATCAGGAATTAGAATGTCGAATTCCTTTACGCTTTAACAATAGCGTTTCAACATTCTCTAAGGTTTTATTTGATAATTAATATATTTAAAAATATTAGATATATATAATATCTATCTAATACCTATCTAATACCTAAACTGCAGGTCCTTTGCATATTCGCTGCTTTACCGGTAAGTAATTGCTTACGATTTCCGGTTTCCTTGATTTGTCGTCAGGACAAAAAATGAGGTCTCTTTCATGCGAAAGGGAGCTTGAACATAGTAGTGGGCCTTTTAAATGGGAATACGAACTGCAGACTTGCGGCAACAGCCGGGGCGAAGCAGGATGTCTTTGAATATGTCTTTGAATATGTCTTTGAATATGTCTTTGAATGTTACTGTTCCATGATAATTTATGATACTAACAGGAGTTGGGGGGAATTTATGTTAATCAAATATCGAAAGTTCGGAATACTTTCCGTAAGCCTGATTGTACTGCTAGCATGTGCAGTGGTCGGGCTGGCTGCAGATCCCGAGGGGTCTGAGGAAAGCGAGAGTCTGCCGGAACTGCCGCTTATCCTGAAAGGTGAGCTGAATGTAAATGGGGAACCTGTTGTAGCCGGTTCTGAGATCCAGGCTTACTATGATGGTAAATTGATTGCAAAGAGCACTGTTGAAAACGAAGGGGAATACATTCTCAATCTGAATCTCGCCACTGATGATTATGAAAATCTCGGGGAAGTGGAATTCTACATTGATGGAAACGCAGCCGATCTGGAGATTCCGGAAAGTGAGGCAGCTGATATTGCAAACATAGATTCCCCTGGCTCGATCGTTGAATTGGATGTCCAGGGTTCGGTTTCTCAGCCTTCTGAATCTTCCGATGATTCCGACGGTTCTGATGATGGAGATAATCAAGGTGCTGCAGTTGTGAAATCCGCTAAGGATGTTTCCGAATCCTCGGTCGAGGAGCCG
This sequence comes from uncultured Methanosarcina sp., assembly GCA_965601435.1. GTDB lineage: Archaea > Halobacteriota > Methanosarcinia > Methanosarcinales > Methanosarcinaceae > MTP4. The sequence goes on along the minus strand of CBFCWE010000001.1, from coordinate 34,510 downwards.
GATGAGTCTGAATCTGAAGAAAATGTTGATAATGGACTTGAAGCGGAAGACGTAGGCGTCATTGAAGCTGAGGCAAAGGCAAGTCCTGAAAGCTCTGATGCACAGACGACACCCATCTGGGGAGCTCTTGCCCCTATAGCATTACTCAGTGTTGTCCTGATCATTAGAAAAATGAAGGCCAAATAATCCTCTCAGTTTTTAAGGATTCGACACGCTTTTCCATATCTCCACATTTCCTTTTTTATTTCTTTTCTCTTTAAAGGGAGTTTTTTTCTACCGGAGAATTGCATCGAAAGCATGAACTGTCTAAAATACGAGTTGCACATAACTAAATTCTTGAAAAAGGTATCAGGAGCTTAACTATCATCAAACTGTTTTAATATTGTTATACTGGGTGATTACTTATACTTTTTTCACCATTTGTTTATGTAGCAATTGTTACATTATTTGTACTGTTTGCTTACTGAAGGGGGGTTTAGCATTAAGGTTATCGGATTGGTAGGTAGTCCTAACGTTGATGGAAATACTGCAAGGCTTGTGAACGAAATTCTTGCCGGGACCGCAGAATATGGTGCAGAGACAAAGATGTACAACCTGGCAGCTCTGGACATAAAAGGCTGTGATTCTTGCTGCAGGTGCCAGGAAAGTGGCAAATGTGTAATTGAAGATGATATGCAAATTCTTTACGAGGAAATCCGGAATTCAGATGCAGTTGTCCTGGGTTCTCCTGTCTATATGTGGCAGATGAGCGGTCAGACCAAAATCTTTGTTGATCGCCTGATGGCTTTCCTGAAACCGGACTTTTCAAGCCGAATTAAAGGAAAAAAGATCATCCTTGCCTTTACCCAGGGAAACTCCAACATGGACGCTTTCTGTTCTTACTTTGAATACACCGCAGGGCTTCTTTATTTCCTCGGATTTGATGTCCTGGATACGGTCGTTGCGGCGGGCACTGACAGATCCAAAATTTCAAGCAGGCCAGAACTGCTGAAAAGGGCAAGAGAGGGTGGGAAAAAACTGGTTCCTTCCCTCACAGTGGCTTTTGCGGCAGCCAACCTGGGTGCCCAGAACGCCTGAATGTAACGTAATTTGTTTTCCAAAAACAATTTTTCTTTTTCCTCTTCTTTTTCCTTTTGCTTTCCAGAGAAGTTTCCTTGTTTTCAGGGAATATTTTATTATTGTCTGCTTCCTTTCCTTACTGTAATTTTTAATTCAGTTCATGTATCAGGGAGGATAATCAGGATGAAAGTCTTAGGATTAGTCGGAAGCCCTCGCGAAGGGGCTAATACGGAAAAGCTTGTAAATGCAATTCTTGAAGGTGCTGCGGAAAATGGTGCAGAGACAAAAATCTATAACCTCTCCAAACTTGACCTCAACCCTTGCAAGGGCTGCATGACCTGCAAAATCGAGGGAAAGTGCGTAATTGATGACGATATGCAGGAACTTTATGAGGAAGTCCAGGCTGCAGACGCAATTGTGCTCGGGTCCCCTCTCTATATGTGGGAAATCACCGCCCAGACCAAACTTTTCGTGGACCGCCTGGTAGCCTTCATCAAACCTGACTTCTCAACCCGTCTCAACATGCCCAAGAAGTTTGTCCTCGCCTACACCCAGGGAAACCCTGACCCGACCACCTTCAAACCGTACTTCGATTACATGGAAGGCCTTTTCTCCTTCATGCAGTTCGATGTCCAGGGCAGCATCGTTGCCGCCGGGACCCGTGAAAAAGATGATATCCTCGCGCAGGAAGCCGTTCTTGCCAAAGCAAAAGAAATGGGAATGAATTTGTAAACCCGTAACGCAACCCATTTACCCGCAATGTTTAAGATATATAATTCATTTTCTATAGAAGCCGTGGGAATTCCGTCTCCCACTATTTTTTTTTCTACTCTTTCTTCAATCACTTTCTCTGCTCAGGTTTTTTTCATTTTGTTTTACAGAAGCCAGCGCTCCTCCCCGATCGCCTACGACCTGCCTTTCCCGAAAGATGAAATGAAGAAATTTTGTCCCCTTATTATCATAGTCCTACCAGTTCAAAATTCCTTCTCCTCCTCAACAGTCCACCTGTACTGGCATTCCCTGCACTGGAAAGCATGTTTCCGGATTTCAACCCTTTCGGCTGTGTTGTATTCTCCACTCCCGGCTGTGTTTTTCCGGTCGCCTTCGGAGTGAACGTATCCAATGTTTTCTTCCGGACCGCCGAAGGTAGAACTGAGAAACTCACGGCTTTCTATTCCCAGGTACTTTTTCGTAAAAAGCCGCTTGCAGGCCGGGCACCTGTGCCGGCGGAGGAAAATGGTAAGGGCGAGGGAGAACATGAAAGTGGTGGAAAGGATTGCTGCGGCTTCCACACCCTTATTGAGCCTGCTGACCATAATTGGACTAAGAACCATGAGCATGAAAGTGACGGCTGAGATCAGGCCTGTGTAAAAAAGAGGGTCTTTGTGGCGAGGAAGGGGTGCTTTATAGCTCATCCGTAATTATCTTACAGCTAATTGTATATTTTTCTAGTGTATCAGGATGTTTTTGGGGTTTCTTGGATTTTCCGGTCCTATTTCTCTCCGGGTATAAGCACTTTCGTGGAATGGGCACCTGTTAAGGACAGTTTGCATGAAAATATTAAGGATATGATAAAGAGGGCAGAAAGGACCTGCGCGGCTTTTATCCCTGCGAAGAAACAGATAAGCATCAGTGAAAATAAAATTATTGATACAGCTGACGAATAAAAAAGCGGATCCTTTTGTATATGGTCAACTTCCGCGCTATTATTCATTGCTTCCCTTTTAGAGATCGAATTATTTAAACTTGTCTATATGTATTCATGTTTCTTTAATTATTTTTATAAAAGAATATTTTTTCGACAAAATTCTTCTTTTTTTGTGTACTGCGATGTTGATCTTTTTTCCGGCTGGATTTTACGTCGTGGCTTTCAATGTCTGATGAGGAACTGTTATCTGGAAAATATGGTCTGGAATATCTGCTCTGAATAATATACTCTGATTATTATTTTCTGGAACTTATTAGCCAGGAATTATGGTTCGGTTTTTCCAGGTGGGCAATTTCGAGACAATTTTAATATATATGCGATGTATACTATGGAAGTTAATTATGGATAATATAAAATGCAAGTGACTTGCTAAATGAGTCGACTTTGTTTTAATTCCTGCTTGATTATGTTGTCCCACTTGATTGCATTGTTTCGCCTGATCATGCTGTCCCAAACGAATTGTTACGATACTAATTACGATACTAATTACGATACTATACGATACTAAAAACGGAGTTCTGATCCAATGATCCCTCTTTCCCGTGCCGGAAAAATTGCCCTCAGCAGCATTTCTCATTCAAAGATGCGCTCGACCCTGACAGTGCTCGGAATCGTTATTGGTGTTGCCGCAGTGATTGCAAACGTGTCTCTTGGAGGAAGCTTTAACCAGTATTTTACAGATGAGGTTTCTACTATCGGGTCCAACTTTATTTATATCGAGGGGATGGAACCTAACCTGTTTTATGAAAATGAGAAGCAGATTGTCGTAAACACGCCCGGGATCGAGGAGGTTTCGGTGCTCAAGCAGCAGTCAGGGGTGATCGGGTTCATGTCCCAGGCAAAAAATGTTCCGGTCTATGGGGTCTCGGAGGAATATGAAGAGGTTGCAGGTACACACCTCAGGGCCGGGAACTTCGTCTCAGACAATGATAAGTACGTGGCAATCGTGGGCTACGACGTTGCGCACGAAAAATTTGACCGGGACATCAGGGTCAGGAATTCCATTGACATTACTTTCAGGGTAGGGGAAGGAGAGACAATCACTAAAACTTTCAAGGTAAAGGGAATTATCGAGAACCCGGAAAGTGCGCTTGTCCAGGGGTTCAACGACAACGATGTCGTAATGATCCCCGTTGATGCCATGAACGAAATGCTGGGGGAAACGGACTATGGTGGGATCTTTGCCATGGCCGAGGACCTTGCGACCATCGAAGAGACCTCTGACGAGGTGGACGAACGCCTGGCCCGGAACTTCGGGATTTCGGAAAGGGACCTTGAAGATAAGGACTCACGCCCCTACTTCATCATCGACCAGGCAGAAATCCTCGAGCAGACCGACATGATGTCAAAATCCCTCAGTTCTTTCCTGACAGCCGTTGCCCTGATCTCTCTCCTGGTCGGCTCCATAGGGATCATGAACATCATGCTGGTAAGCGTGACCGAGCGGACCCGGGAAATCGGAATCCTCATGTCCCTGGGCTTTACTGGCTTTGACATCCTGTTCCTCTTCATGGTTGAGTCGATCCTCCTGGGTGTTTTCGGAGGCGTCATCGGAGCTGCGGTGGGCATCGTGGGTGCCTACAGTGTGGAAACTCTCCTGAAACTGCCTGTAGTTTTCCCCTTCAGCCTGATAATAGCTGGTTTCCTTGTGGCTGTAGTCGTAGGCTTTGTCTCAGGCGTCTATCCCGCAAGAAAAGCCGCAAAGATGAAACCTGTAGACTCTCTGCGCTATGAGTGAAATCCATCCAGGATCCGATCCAGCCAAAATTTTATTCCTCCAATTTTTAATCCACCCTGCCTCTGATCCCTCCTAACTCTGATCCCTCCTAACTCTAATTCAACCAGGCCCTGATCCCGGCAAATATCGACGGGTTTATTCCCTATCATCTATTTTTTCGATTTTGCCGCTGCCTGAAACCTGAGTGTTGAATTTTTCCGGCTCTCCCCAGTAGTACACACTCCCGCTCCCCGCGATCTCAACATCCATCTCCCTGTCCGTGTAAACCTTTGCATCTCCCGACCCGTATATTCTGACTCTGGTCACTTCAGTCCTGAGCCCGAGGGCATCCACATCTCCCGAACCGTCTATTTCGATTTCATGTGTAGCGGCATCGCCTTCAAGGAGGAAGTCTCCTGAACCGGAAACCTGGCTCTTCAGAGAACTTGCGTTTACTTCCATTTTTATATCTCCGGAACCCATGATTGCAAGTTCCAGGTTTTCGGAATCTATCGGCGTAGTTCCTGTTATATCCCCCGAACCGCTGAGGGAAAGGCTCCGGACTTCGTCCATCCCCACATAGACCTTAATGGGCTTCAGGGGGCGGATGCATTTTTCTGCCCTGATTACAAGAACCCCGTTTTCCACGCTGGTTTCCAGGAGGGGGATGAGGTTGTCTTCGGCTTCGATCACAAGGCTGCTTCCATCACCCTGTTCTACGAAAATGTCTCCTGATATCTGGGAATCCACACTGTGATAAGGTTCAACGTTTCGGTTTTCCTCTTCTACGTTTCCTGATCCCGGTTCACATTCATAAGCCGCACACCCGCTTCCAGCCAGCACTGCGGCAAGTATCAGGATCAGAATTCCCGGTAGCAGGAAAGAAATTCCTGAAGGTTTTTTTCCGTTTTCCTTGATTGTCATTTCTTCCCTCCTTACATTTCCTTTCTTTTCGAGCCCTTCTTTTCCTTTCTTCTCAAATATCTTTTCCAGCCCCATTTTGTTTCCACTCACAGTTCTGTCTCCTTTTATTTCGGTCTCTTTCAGTTGTCCCTTTCAATGATCCCTTTCAATGATCCCTTTCATTGCCCTGTGTCCCCGGAAATTTGAACCGGGAAGTACGATAGAAGGGAAATAGCCATAGCAATGTTTACTTTGAATTTTTTATCTATAACTTATTTGACTTTTGAACCTTAAATAGCAGGGTACGAAAGGATCCCACAATTCCGATTTTTTAACTAAAAAAGAGTACGTAGAAAATAAGCCCCAGAAGAGATATGCCAAAACCTACCTGAGCCAGGATTTTCCCCCGCTTGATAGCCTCCCGGTTTGCTTTCACGGTTCCGTAACAAAACTGTCCCAGACCTGCCCCCGCAGGAAAGATTAACGGCCAGAAGTAAGCCCAGCTTTCCCAGTTTCCTGTTCTGAACTGGTAGAGCAGGATCAAGCCCAGCATGGTAGGGATTCCGCTTATGGCGGCAATGACCTCCCCCATTCCTCCTTCCATTTCCAGGGCTGAGGCAAAGAGGAACATCCCGGTTGCAACAAGATAGAAGGGAAGGGCAAGGTTCCCCAGATTGATTCGCATACGAATGATAAGGATGAACCCTGCCGCAATAAACAGCATAATCACAAGGGCTATTATCATGCTGTGGTCTTTTCTTTCCTTCTGATCATTTTCCATGGAACCCCGGGTTGAAGTCGCTGGTTCTTGTACGATTGTTTATATTGTAATTTATGTCGCATTGTTTATAATTTTGAAGTCTGCCAATTTTTTTATTCTCAGGAAGGGGGACAATTTACCCTACTCGAAGGGATACTAACAATTCCCGGGATAATCAGGTATAATGAAAGCTGGATATAATGAAAGCTGGATGGGGAATGGGAGGAAAATCATCTATATATGATGCTGAATATAATTCATGTTGGATATTATTAAGCTGGACATAAAGACATCATATAATGTAAGTTGAATATTATTTGAAATAACAAGATCATGGGGGTCATTGAGTGTTACAGGAAACAACCGAGAAATCGGATGATGAGTGGAAGAAAGTTCTCACTCCCGAGCAGTATAATGTCCTGAGGAAAAAGGGTACTGAAAGGCCCTTCAAAGGAAAACTGTACTATAACAAGAATAAAGGGGTTTACACCTGTTCCGCCTGCGGGCAGGAGCTTTTTTCCTCTGATTCCAAGTTCGAGTCCGGGACTGGTTGGCCAAGCTTCCTGGACGTTATTTCCAGCGACCGGGTCCGGCTCCTGGAAGATAATAGCTATTTCATGCACAGAGTAGAGGTTGTCTGTTCCCGTTGTGGAGGGCATCTGGGGCATGTCTTTGACGACGGACCGAAACCTACAGGGAAACGCTACTGTATAAATTCCGTGTCCCTGGATTTTAAAGGGGCAGAAAAAGAAAAAGAAGAAGAAAAGGCTGAAAGCTGAAGGTTAAATGGAAGCTGAGGGGAGTGCCTGCAAGCGAGAGCTTGAAGTGAAGGACCTGTATATGGGGCGTGAGTTAATCTGAAAATCGAAAAAATCCAGGCGGAACTGGCTGGTTTTCTCGTATTTTTTATCCTTTACCTGGTTATTTTCAACCTGCTTTTCCGCTTTAGAGGAGGCAATTCTCCTATCTTTGTGCCCGGGACCCTGCTTTTCTCTCTGCTTGGTTACTGGCTGGGCGGCTACCTGTACGACAGGTACCTGAAATGACTTTTGATATGAGTTCCTGAAGCTTTTTGGATCCGGAGGGGTCGAAACCTGAGCCTCCTCCTTATCTATATAGTTAATCTTTCTAATTGGTATTTCCATAACCTTTATTTTAGATTACAACAATTTCCGAGACAGATGTTGAAAGCAATCATTTTTGATGTTGACGGCGTCCTTGTGGATTCCATGCAGTTCCACGCCGACGCCTGGATCGCAGCCTTCCGGGATGTGGGCATTACCATTAAACGGGAGGACATTTACGAGATTGAGGGCTCGAACGGGTGGGGGATTGTCAGGTCTATCTTTAAAAAGGAGGGGAGAATTCCCGACCCCCACCATCTGGAAGAAATCCCCCTGAAAAAAAGGATGATTCTTGATTTCGAACGGATAAAACCTTTTGAAGGCATTGTTGACATGCTCCAGGACCTGAAAAAGCACTTTACCCTGGCACTGGTCTCAGGCTCCGACCGCAAGATAGTTGAAAAGATGATCGAGCACTTTTTTCCCGGGATATTCGAGGTTACCGTTGCCGGGATTGATGTCGAGAATGGGAAACCTGCCCCGGACCCTTACCTTAAAGCGGTCGAAATGCTGGGGTTCGAAAAGGAAGAGTGCATCGTTATCGAAAATGCTCCCCTGGGCGTGGAGGCAGCAAAAGCAGCCGGACTTTACTGCGTGGCTGTTCCCAGTACGCTAGGGGCTGAAAAGCTGCAGCACTCTGACCTGGTGCTCGAGAATCACCCGGCTCTTTTGAGATACCTGAAAAATCTAACTTTTTCTTAAATTAGCTCTCCTTGCTTTGTGAGAGCCTGGAAAATATATTTTTCAGGACGCTTTTTCCCTCACTTTTCAGGGCTCTTTTTCCCTCACTTCTCTTTCCAGAAGTCTCCTCACGGCTGCCGGGCCATCCAGCGTTTCGGCAAGTTCCCTTGCTCGCCGGGTCTTTCTGGCATATTGCTCTTCTTCCAGCAGTTCCCGGATGCAGGTCAGGATGGTCTCAGGGCGGGTCAGGTAGCTGAGCCGTTTTCCACATTCCATTTCTTCAATCGTACTGGCGTTATTTTCCTGTTCATTGTGTTTTTCGTCCGGGAAAGATAGGATTGGAAGCCCGAATGCCAGGCTCTCAAGGAGGGTCCCATGCCCTCCGGCAGTGATTACAAGGTCCGAACCCTTATAATAGGGAAAGGGATTTTCCGTGAAGCCTGTCAACTCGACGTTTTCCGGGATTTCCGGGAACTGGGAGGGGTCGATCCCGGGGCCCGTTATGAAGGTATAGTTGATGCCTGAATCCAGTTTTGCGGCTTCGAGCACGCTCCGGAATATTGCAGCCCGGTAGCCGAAAGCCCCGATGGTAGAGAGAACGTTTGGGTGGGAGAGCGTTTTTGCCTCAACTTCCCCGTATTTCCACCGGATCAGGGGACCGCTGAAAAAGATTGTGTCATTGGTGTTCCTTGAGAGCACAAAGTTTCGCCGGTTGACCGAGTAGGGGAGCGGGTAGTCCGGGACTATGATCCCGTCCACGCTTCTGAAAATGCGGGTATAAAAGCTTTTGACAAACTTTCCTGCCAGCCCTACAAAGGGCCCCTTATTTCGGAAAAACTCTGCCATATTGAACTGGTGCCCGATAAAGTAAACAGGGATTTTCCTGTATTTTGCTGCAAGGATGCCCAGGTAATACCCGTCGGAAAGTACGACGTCCGGCTCTATTTCTTTTAGCAATTTCAAAATTTTCCGTATATCACCCGGGCTGGAATTTTGGAGGGTTTTTGCAATGGACTTTCGCATGTTCAGGGTGCCTGCTTTTCCCACAAGAGTCAGTTCCGGAGGGATCTCGTATGCTGTGTATCCTGTTTTTTCGACCAGGTCCTTTGAGTAGCCGTACGCCCCGAAGTACACGTTATGCCCCGCGGACAGGAACTCTTTTCCAAGGGCAAGGCAGCGGCTTGTGTGTCCCAGTCCTTCTCCGCACATTAAAAGCAAAACTTTCATTCGGTGTCGCTCCTTCTCTTCTCCAATCCATGGCTTCTCTCTACTTTAATTCTTTCTTACTGCTTCGTTGTTTAAAAATATGTATTTTGGGGGGTGGTTTTCGATTAAAACCCGTGGAATTCATAGGCAGCATTATCCGGAGAAGTTAAATTGGGCAAAATCGGATAGGGTTGGGAAATAGAATTGAAGACTAAATCGGAGTAAAAGTAAGGGTTTAATCGAAGTAAAAGCAGGGGTTAAATCGAAGTAAAAGTGGGGGTGGAATTGGAAATGGAATTGAAGGTTAAATTTGTGTAAAAGTCGGGTGAAATCAGAATCGGAATCAAAGTAAAAATGAGCTGAACTTGGAATCGAAGTAAAATTAGAGTGGGGTGAGATTGGGATGAAAACGGAATCTAAAAAAAGAAAAAAAGAGAACTGGAGGCTTAGAAGCCGTAGTTCTCAGGAAGGAATACTTTGACTTCGTTCTGGTACTTGGTAAGGCAGTCGTCCATGAACTGGTCCATGTCGTCAGGGAGGGCATCGAGGGCTGCTTTTGCGTCCTTGAGTGCGCCTGCTTCGAACCTGGAGATTGAGAGCTTGCCTGCGACTCCCTCTTCGACAATGTTGCAGCATTCGATTGCTGCGTTCTTTGCCCTGAGGTAAATGTTGTCGCCGTCCTTGACGATTGCTTCTCCGACCTTGTATGCGTTGTCGTATGCAAGCACATAGCCCTGGGGGTCTCTGTACCTGTCAGAGAGCATGAACATGTCCCTGAGAACCTTTTCGTTTCCTGTCTCGAGTGCGGTGTTCATGAGGGCACAGTCGTATGCAAGGGATTCTCCCCAGCACTGGACACTTGTACCGCCGAATTCGCCGTGGTACTCAACGGATTCGTTGGACCAGACGTCACAGCACTGCATGATAAGGTTGCCCATGACATCGGAGTGGGCGCAGGTGGAGGTCTTACCTTCCTGGGTCATCGGCATGCCGGTGATGGCTTTGATGATGACGTTTTCGTAGCCACAGTCCTTTCCGGGGCCAAGTGCGCCGTTTTCGTATGCTGCAAGGGACCTTGGTGCGGAAATTGCCCTTGCGATGATTGCGAGGGTGTGGGCGAGGTTCTTGTCGAGCAGTCCGCCTGCGATGAACATTGCGGTGTTTGCCTGGGCACAGTCGGTGTCCCCTGCTGCAATGGTGCCGGTCTTCTTTGCAACTGCTGCGATGTCGGACCAGATCATATCCATGTCAAGGGTGCCGAGACATCCGATACCGTAAAGCATACCTGCGATATCGTTTCTGAGGATTGCGTAGTCGAAGACTTCCTTACCACCCATGCTTTCCACGGAAAGCAGGTCAGCGCCGTTTTCTGCGCATTTCTCGAAAGCTTCCATGAACACGGAGTACTTGTCTCCTCTGAGCTGGAGGAAGTCCCTGTTTTCACGGATGTCACCGATGGTGTGGCGCAGTGCGCACTTGATGCCGTATTCATCATGGTACTCTTCCATGATGGTCTTCTGGGCGTGTGCGACTTCTGCTCCCCAGTCGGGGTTGTTGGACATCTGCTGGACGTGTTCGGTTTCGAGGATAACTGCGGGGAAACCGACCTGGACCATTCTCTGCATGATGTCGGTGGTGATCCTCTCGTATTCCTTTACGAGTTTTTCCTTGGATGCACCGGCTTCAGGTCTGGGGGCGTAGTTAACTTCAGGAATTGTGTAGCCAGCACCGATCTCGAGGCCGAGACCTGTTTTTACTGGGTGCTTGGTCTTTCCGAAGCTCATCTCATCTGCGCTTTCGTATGCCATTGAAGTGTATCTGTTTGCTACCATCTATCTCGCCTCGATTAGTGCTTGTGGAATGCTTCTCTTAATGCTGCAATGTTGGAACCTGCAATGATTGCATCAGCGATCTTGGGTGCGTCTGCGGCTTCTTCTCCGTAAACACCGAGTTCATACTGTGCAACGAAATCCTGGTTCACTGCACCGCCGCCACATGCGAATGGGACATTGAGGCCTTTCTCGACCAGCTTGTCGTTGACTTCTTTGAAGGCATACATGGTGGTGGTCATGAGTGCGGTTCCGGTGACCATGATAGGCTTGTTCTCTTCGACTGCTGCGACGACTTCGTCAACAGGGCAGTCCCTTCCGAGGTCAACAACGTCGAAACCGTTTGCTCTGAGGAGAGCGGTTACGATGTTCTTCCCGATGTCGTGAACGTCACCTTCTGCAACGTGGCAGACAACGGTTCCCTTGGTTTCAGGGGCAGTGTCGGAGTTTTCCTTGCAGAATTCGATACCATCGAGCATTGCGTCGGCAGACATCATAACGTTGGGGAGGAAGATGACACCGTCGTCGTAGAGCTTGGTGACAACAGCCATTCCGACCATAAGTGCATCGTCAATAAGGGTAATTGCTTCCTTGCCTGCATCGATTGCTGCCTGGAGTCCCTCTACGACGTCGTCTTCTTCACCCTCGAAGATGGCTTTTGCGATTGGGTAGATGAGTTCGTCTTTCGGATAAAGTTCTTCTGCGGCTTCTTCAGGAGTCATTTCCTTTTCCAGAGCCACATTGTATCTGGTTAAGACTTTTTTCAAGCTTTCTTCTGTAAAGTCCAGCATATTTTTAACCTCCATTCTAATTTCAGCAAAAAAAGGTCCCGTTATCGCAGCCGTAAATGGGGTGTGCGGATCCCATCTGCTACCGGGTGTTTCCGTTAAGCTGTAGAGGCATCCGTGCCTTTATGTGGTGCGCACTCCTGGAAAGCCCACAGAGACTTCTGTTAAAAACAGGTTTTTTAGGACTTCCTGCTGTACATACCTGTGAAAGACCTTTCCTCCACTTTATGCTCCGGATTTTTCCTTTTTTTGAACCTTCCATGCCCATATCAGGACATGTAACGCACAGCATAACGTGGCATCATCAAATATACCATAAACGACGGGAAATTTTCCCGGGTCTCGACGGGGATACATGGATCAAAAAATTTTGAACCGGGTATGTGGCTTCCGGGGATATTGTATTCGGGGGATATCGCTCTGGATTCCCCTGTTTAAAAATTCAGGGGTGATTTTTCGATTCTCCTTATATAGAAATTCGTGTTGTATGCTGGACGGATACTCTGGAAATATATTTTTGTATCTCGGTGCGTGCAGATCTAAGCCTGAAGGGGTGTGCAGATATGGTGTGCAGATATGGAGGCATATTGGAATGTATATATCTAAGTCTGTATAATTTGAAGAGGATCAAAATTCCAAAGGCTTAATTTTCATTAACGTATTTGCTGAAGTTAATTCGATTAAAAATTTTGATCTCCCTGTTTAGATTTTCTCGCAAACATTGCGCATTAATTTACGTTGTTCACATTGTTTCTATTGTATTTTTGTGGCTCATGATACTGTTTTCCTTTTGTGACCCCCTGGGTTTTCTCTCTCTTCATTTTTTATTTTTTCCAGAGAGTTTGCTTCTTAAATTATCCATCCATATTTTTTTATATAAATGAGCTGTGGATAATTCCTGTCTGTGATTAATTCCTTCACTCCCCGCTTTCAGTCATACATAATAGGGGAAGCATCCGAATTTTTTGTTTGCCTTCGGGAGGACCCTAAATCCCGCGTAATAAGGCACGCAGATGATGAAGCGTATTATTACCCTGAAACCCCCAACCCTAAAAACAAAGTGAAATCAAAGTGGTTTTTATGCAACTTGAGTTATTAGATGTCGTATTTCGTTCCCGAAAAAGAAGTGACCTGCTTTTGCTCCTGGGAGAGGAAGCCAGAACAATCGAAGAAATAAAAACCATTCTTGACGTTTCTCCCACAGCCATCCTGCCTCAGATCAAAAGGCTTACAGACAGCAGCCTTGTGGTTCAGAGGGAAGGGTATTATGAATTGACTGGCCTGGGAGAAGAGGTCGTCAAGAAGGTCCGACCCCTTGTCGATGTCCTTACCCTGCTCGAGCGAAACGACTACTGGCTGGAGCACGACCTTAGCGGAATTCCCCAATATCTGCAGGACCGGCTCGGAGACCTCAAAAACTTCCGCCTGATCGAACCCGATCCCTGCCAGATTTTTGAACCCCAAACGGAAATCATAAATTTCATTTCGGCTTCAAGTCATTTGATGGTCTTTTCTTCTTTTTTCAGGGCCGAGTTCCTGCCTATTTATTCCAAGCTCGGCAGGAAGGGTGCAAAAGTTTCCCTGATCTTAACTGAGGCGGTACTTGAAAAAACCCTGCACAATTATGAACGGAAGCTTAAGAAATTTACAGATATGCCCAATACCGAACTTTTTGTCTGTAATGACGGGGTTAAGCTTGCTGAACTTATCGTATCTGACCAGGGAGCGCTGGTCTCCCTCTTTGCCAGCAACGGTAGGTTCCACTACGATCATGTTTTCTGTTCAGATTCCCAGGCTCTCAACTGGGCAAAGGAACTTTTTGAGTTCTATAAATCCCGTTCCAGGTTAATCGAGGACTCAAGGGGAATTGAACGTTTTTCCTGCACGTCCGGAACCGACTTCCTGTCCGAATCTCCTATGTTCAGTTTGCAGTAACGGGTACGCAAGTTTCAAATATGGGTCAGGGGACAGTTTTATCTCTCTCCTGACTCCCGGTTTTTTAAAATACACTATGCTATTTCCGGAGGTTGATTCGAATGACCATGGACCTGCAGTTGATTGATACGATTTTCTTTTCGGAAAAAAGAAAGAACCTTCTCATGTTCTTGATGGAGGGGCCTAAAACTATCGATGAGATCAAGACGGAACTCGACGTCAGTTCCAGCCCTATCATGGCCCAGATTCGGGTCCTGCTAAAGGACGGGCTTCTGGTGCAGAAAGAGAGCCGCTATGAACTTTCGGTCAAAGGAAAGTTAATTGCCCCAAGGATGCAGCCTCTACTTTCCACTTTTAGGGTCTTTGATGAGAACCATGAGTACTGGGCAAGCCATGACCTGTACACCCTTCCGCAGTACCTCCGGGAAAGACTCGGAGAACTGGGTTCATGCCGGGAAATCGTGCCTGATCGGACTCATATCTTCGATTATCCACCTGAGATTATGAACAACCTGTACAGGGCAAAAACAATCATGGAAATATCTTCCTTTTTCCGCCCCGGCTATCCGGGGCTTTATCTGGATCTTGTCAGGAAAGGCGTAGAAGTCTCAATTGTCCTTGACCGGCCCATATTTGATAAACTGGTTTCGGAGTACAGGGCTGATGTGGAAGCTTTCATAAGCATGGAAAATGCAAGCCTCTATGTCTGCGAGCATAAAATCGAACTTGCTTCCAGCCTTGTAACGGACCGTTTCACTTCCATCTCCCTGGTTTCCAAAGAAGGGAGGTACTATAACCATGAAATGGTAAGCTTCGAAAAAAGTGCCTTTGCCTGGGGACAGGAACTTTTCGGTTACTACAGGGATATGTCGAAACAGATTACCGAGCTCTGATTATACCGGGGGATGGTTATCGTGGTGACTTTTACAGTTACTTCAATACCCTTTCATTATTGGGGTGACTTTTACAGTTACTTCAATGCCCTTTCATTATTGGGGTGACTTTTACAGTTACTTCAATGCCCTTTCATTATGGGAATAACCTTTATAGTCATTTCAATGCCCATCTGTTACGGTGACGACCTTTATAGTCATCCCAATGCCTATTTTTTTTGTCCGTTTTTGTTCCCAAAGCTTGAAATAGCCTTAAAACAGCCTTTCAGAAGCTATGAAAAAAAGAGGCTTTTCCCCTTTCCTGGATGAAAATACCGAAATTCTGGTGCTTGGCTCTCTTCCGAGTGACGAGTCAATTAGAAAACAGCAGTACTACGGAAACTCGGGCAATGATTTCTGGAGGTTGCTCGGGGGAGCACTTGGTGAAGCCCTGCAGGAAATGGAGTATGAAAGACGGCTCGAGGGCCTGAAAAAACATGGGGTCGGTTTGTGGGACGTGTTCAAAGCCAGCCGGCGGGAAGGGAGCCTTGATGCAGGGATCAGGGATGAAGAAATGAACGACTTTTCAAAACTGAAGGAACGGGCTCCTGAGCTCAGGTTGGTCTGTTTCAACGGCAAAAAAGCGGGCGAATACGAGCCACTCCTCAGGAAAATGGGTTACGAGACAAAAGTTCTCCCTTCCTCAAGCGGGGCAAACCGGAGGCATTCGAAAAAGAGGATGCAGGAGTGGGTAAATGTTTTCAAGAGCAGCAATTTGTAATTGCGGGGTATTAATCGCAACATATGGTAATAAATGACAATTAAGGGCCGTAACTCCTTTTCCCTCGTATTTTCGGGCAGCTTACTTAATCTACCTCAATGGCTTCTGAAGTGCAGGTCTCTTCACAGGCCCCGCAGTCCACACATTCTTCTTCGTCCACAACGGCAACGCCCTCTTCCTCGTCAAGAGTAATCGCTTCTACAGGGCACTCTTCAACACAGGTTCCACAGCCGGTGCATTCTTCTTTATCGATTTTTGGTGGCGTTTTCGTTCAACTCCTTTGCTTCGTTTAAACATAATATGATTCTTTTCATATTTATTTTATTCCCTTTATATATCTATGTGCCAGCTCCTCTTTGTCGTTTTACCTATTGATGGGTTTCCTCGCCTGAGCTTCAAATTCGTCCCTTTTTTCGGAAATCCTTTTTCGGATTGTTCTCCCCGGGTTTTGTCCTATTTTGAGAATATCGGGGTAAATTTTTTATACACATATTGTTCTTTTTTACTTTGTTTTTCCCCACTGTCAACTATAATCAAAATAAACATGTCAAAAATTGTCATACAAAATTCCCTGTTCAATTGTTCTTAAAGGTGAAAATATCTTTCGAGATAAAAGTTAAACTGTCAATTCAATTCTAAATCCAAATCTAAATCATCAGGACCACTTGCTTCCTTCAAGCAATAAACATTTTATATATAATTTTAACAAAGTAGATGTGTAATATGTTACTAACTTTCCATGCGACTTCATAAATAAAAAGAACGTAAACTCTGCTATAAATGTCTATAAATTTTCGTAAAATTGAAAATCAATACTCTGGGGCATTACATGGACATATCCACAAAAGACCAAAGATGGAGAGGCCTGGCCAAGAGGATAATGCGCCATTCCTCAATTTACTTCCTTATTATATCTACTACCTTTGCAATCGGCTGCATTGAAGATGAGCCCTCTCAAAATATGTCTGATATTTTTCCGGAGGATCAAAATATGTCTGACACTCTTCCCGAGGATCAAAACGATTCCGGGACCAGCATAACTGAAAATATAGAGAAAACGCTGGTTGGACACCAAATCGTATACTATGACATAGCCGGGGAGCCCAGGTCTTACAACATATCCAAAAAAGATATTCGTAATATTGAAAAGTCCGAATCGAACGGTGAGGTCATATGGATCGCAACAGTCGGATCCGGTATGCAATGGGAGATACACCTCAACAGTACCGGCGAGTCGATCCTTGAAGAAATCCAATTATTCAGGACATAAAGAAGGTGTTAATATAAAAACGGGAATCTGTATCTCCTTATTATTTATATTCTTATTATCCACAACTGTAAGCGCAGTCTCTGACGAATTTCATTCGAGCAGGGAAGCTATTTCTGAGGCAGAGGTGAACAACGGTCAAGTTCCTGTGAACAAAGAAGCCCTATTCGCAGCAAAATACGGACCTGACTGGAAAGTTTCGATAGATGGGGACTCAAACCTGCCGAAGAGAATGGTGGGAAGCAGCATCGAACTTACAGGAGTCTCCGAAGAGACAGAGCCTGAAGTCAGGAAATTCATTGCTGATAACAGCCAGGTCTTCAGTCTGGATTCTGCAGAACTGGAGCTTATAAAAGAGGACCATGACCCTTCGCTATATGGAAAAGGCAGTGGTATAAGCAACCTTGTCTACAGGCAGTCATATCAGGGGATCCCCGTATATTCCTCCAGGGTCGGAGCCACTGTAAACGACGGGAAACTCGTGGCTGTGGATTCCAGCTACTTCCCTGATATAAAGGCCCCAACGGAAGCTTCAATAGATGAAATTCAGGCTCTCTCTGCCGCAGGCAGAGATCTTGGTATTGAGATTGCAGTCCCTGTTACACCTCTGAGTTCGGTCTCGCTGGAAGAAGTTTCCAGACCGGAACTTTCCGGGCCTGCCTCCGAGAAAAAAGCTGGCAAAGCGGAGCAGGTTTCCCTTGTGATCTATCCTGTGGAAAACGAAGGTGGCTATGAATATCACCTTGCCTATGAAATCGAACTGGCTCCCCTCAAGGAGCCTCTGAGCGCCTGGGTTTATTTTGTGGATGCAAATGATGGGCAGATCCTGCACAGGTATGACCGGATGATTCCCCTCAGTATTAAGGGGAACGTGACCGGCACAGTGTATCCCGAATGCCCTGCCGATACTCCTTTAAACGTTCCTTTCCGGAACCAGATAGTATCGGTATTTAATGAATCAAATAGCAATAAAGCCCTATATTCTGATAGATTAAACAATGTCACCGGTTATGCGGTAACTTCCAATCCTATTGACCTGACCGGGGCGGTCAATTCCATATTCAGTTTCAGAACAAGATACGATATAGAATCAGATTATGATCATGCATATGCGGCTATTTCCGAAGACGGGAATTTATTCTATTTCATAGGAAACTTTACCGGCACCCAGGATTCCTGGACAGATGAGTCCATAGACATATCAAATTATGACGGGGAGCAGGTCTGGGTTGGTTTTTTTTATGTTACCGATCAATACGTTCTCGGTGAAGGCTTCTACGCAGACAACATCACAGTCTCCAGTGATAATGGGGTAGTGTTTGCTGATGACCTGGAAAATGATGGGAAAAACTGGGACTTTAATATATTCAGTCTAAAAAATACATTTCTTAATCCGGTAACAGCAATAACGGATGGGGACGGCTACTATAACATCACAGGTCTGGAAGAGGACGTTTACATATATTCAGAGTTCAGCGGCCCTTATGTGAAGGTTGTCAATGAGGACAAAACGAATTCATTTGTTGAATTTAACCTGAACTCTCCAACACATGACTGGGACTGGACTGACCTGGATACTTCCTATGAAAGGGAAGAGTCCAATGTATTCTACCATGTGAATGTCATCCATGACTATTTTACAAAGGGAAGCCCCTTTGACATACATTCCATGGACTACCAGGCAACTGCCACCGTAGAGTACGGGTCGGAAACCGGGAACGCATTTTCGGACGGGAAGGACATCTATTTATTTGCGGCAGGAAACGGGTATGAATCCACGGCCGTCCTCAGTGATGTGATCTACCACGAATACACACACAGCGTTGTTAGGCATGTTTATTCTCCGACAGATCTGCCGTACAGGGGTGAATCCGGAGCCCTTAACGAAGGCTGGGCGGACTACTTTGCATGTACGGTTAACAATAATTCCGAAGTGGGGGAGGGGTTCAATGTTGGCAGTGTCGATGGCCTGAGAAACATTAATAATACTTATCGATACCCCGAAGATCTGTCTGACCCTCCCGAAGTTCATGCTGATAGCCGGATTATCTCGGGTGCCATGTGGGACCTCCGGGAGCTTCTGGGCGCTGAGCTTGCTGATGAACTGATTCTCAGGGGCATGAAACTCGAGCCTCAGGACTTCCGGGAATACCTCGAAGATATACTGATAGTTGATGATGACAACGCCGACCTGAGCGACGGGACACCTCATATCAATGCTATCTGCAAAGCATTCTATGTAAACCACGGGATAGATACGGAATTCTTCGATTCCGTTGCCCCGGAGCTTTCCGGGAAATCTCCTTCAGGCGGCTCATATATTGCCAGTAACACAATGCCTATAGCTGCCAATATGACATATTTGATCGACGTAGACCCTTCGTCTATTTGCATGACGGTTAACGGGGAAGCTGCCGCAGTGACAAAAACAGATATTAACAAAGGTTACAGGGTTGAACACACCCCTTCCGTGCCATACGGGGATGGTGAAGTCGCGGTTTGTTTGAATGCATCGGACGCCGCAGACAACTTTATTTCCAGCAGCTGGTCATTCTTCGTGGATACAAAATCCCCTCTCTCAAATACTCCGGAAGATACGGAATTTTCAGCAAACAGCACCACATACTTCACAGGCTGGAAACTCTTTGACCTGTATCCGGGGTACTACCGGGTATTATGCGATGGGGAAGAGATTGTACCCCCTGCGCAGTGGGCAAATGATACACAGCTCTCAATCCCTGTGAATACCGGTCTTGGGATTGGGGATTTTAACTACACCATTCAATACAACGATACTGCCGGAAACTCTGGGGTGCAGGACACTGTTATCATAACCATTGATTACTTCACGGCTCCAAAAATCAACATAAGCTCTCCGGTAGACGGCTATTCAACAACATCTGAATCAGTAACGGTTTTTGGAACAGTAAACGGTACAGGGTCATTACCCTCGGTTAACATAAACGGGGTTGATGCAGATCTCTCCCTTGAAGGTTTCAATGGCACATTCACAAAAACAGTGCCTCTCTCCCTGGGCATAAACACAATATATGCAAATGCCACCGATGCGCATGGGAGCATCAGCAAAACTTTCATAAACGTCACAAGAACCTCACTTTCAACAGATAGTGGTGGAAGTAGCAGTGGAAGCAGTGGTGGAAGTGGCGGTGGAAGTAGCGGTAGCAGCGGCGGTGGTGGAGGAGGCGGGTCCCCCGAACCTGCAAGTAATGTTGAGATCAAGGAACTTTCTCAGCAGTTCGTGACAAATGGGAACCGTATAAGGTTCGCGTTCACGCAGGAAGTCACTCCTGTAGTTTATGTGGAATTCGAAGCCAAAAGAAGTTTTGGAAAAACCACAACCATTATAGAAGAACTGAAGGGGAAGTCCTTCCTGACTCCTGCCGAACCTGAAGGAGAAGTCTACAGGCACCTTAATATCTGGGTCGGAAACGGAGGTATGGCAACCCCGGAAAATATAGGCAACTCTGTCATAGGGTTTAGGGTTGAGAAATCCTGGTTGGAGGAAAATGATATTTCTGAATCCTCTATCAAATTGTGGAGGTATAATGATGATGTGTGGGACTTACTCCCCCCGGAAAAGGTCAACGAAGACGATGAATATGTTTACTTCGAGGCCGAGACCCCTGGCTTCTCACCTTTTGCCATAACAGGTGCCACTGCTAAAGAGGCTGGAGTAATGAAAAGCACTCTGGAACTGATCCCTATGAAAAATCAGACCGATGCCTCGGCCGGCCCCGGGGGGCAGCCAGAATCCGGAGAAGAGAACGCTGCAGGCCTGGATCTCAGATTTGTAGTGGGGGTGCTTGCCTGTGCATTCCTGATTGTAAGGAGGAGAAGCTGAGGCTTCCCTTCCTATGATTTATTCAAAAAAAGTTTTAAAGTTCCGGTACTTATAAAAATCCTTTATCAGAGGATGTGGTATCTTAATCTGTAGTCATAGCCTCTGGCTTCCTCCGGGAGCTTTTCCAGTTCGGAGTATATGCCCTTCACCGTCCCTGTCACCTTACCGTCCCTTCGTATCCTCCGATGCAAGGTTTAACATGTCCCACAGCTGTTTGGAAAGCAGGGAATCTTTTTCTGATAAATTCATCAAAAGGTCAATAAGTTCTGATTTTTCCATTCGTTTCAGGTACTCCTTTAACTCTGTCCGACAAACCTGATACGAATTCGGGGTCTTCCCGGCGGGCAGGGCAGGTCCCTTTCTGGCCATAATAAGCAGTGGGTCCCCTTCGGGAACAATCGGAACTTCCTCTCCTATCTCTACGAGTTCAAGGTATTCAAGCACGGCTGCAACCCCGTGTTTGCAGTCATGTTCAACCGGACAGGTGCAGGTGGAGTTAAGTTTCCCTTTTTCCAGAGACACTTCCGTAAAATATTCGACTGTTCCCAGTACCCTGGCGATCAGGCTACCTTCCGAGCTGCGCTTAATCTCTTTTACCCTGTCTTCGTCCTGGTACTTCATTCCCTCTGAAGTGGCTTTTTCTCCTGCCCAGGCCTGGAAGTCGCTCCATTTGAGGGCCTGGAAGGGGTCGAAGTTTTCGCTTTCTGATGGCATAGTAAGGTATTTTCTATCTATATTATAAAAAAGAGCCTCTGGTAGGGATAACTGTCCAGGGTTCGGCGTTTTTCCGGTGAATTTTCAAAGTACCTGCCAAGCACTTTCCTGTCTTAGGCTTCTCTAATACGGGAATTCGATACTGTTTTAATATATGTAGTTACATATACCTTTTATATTCTTTGATCTTGTTATCTGTCAGGTTTGTTCACATGATGGCAATATTTAGTTGTCAAGATTTAAGGGAGGGGTAAGAATGAATTTCATCTCGGTACTGGCCTCGAAGGCAAGAGAAGATATGCATTTGCGCATTACGCTAATTAATGGTGAAACTATAGAAGGGGATGTCAGTGACATTAACGACGAGGGCGTACTCGTCATAAACAATGATGTATTGTCAGGCATTTCTTTCAAGATGGTCGGGGTATGGCAATTAGGCCTTAAAGATAACGATAAACCAGCTGATCCCCTCATTCCAAAAGTAGCTCCCATTTACGCTGAGAATGAGGAAAATGATTCCTGTCTGCCTGAAGGTCTGCATGAGAGTCTACCCGAAGGTCTACCCGAAGGTCTACCTGAAAACCTACCTGAAAACCTACCTGAAAACCTACCTGAAAACCTACCTGAAAACCTACCTGAATGCCTACCCGAAGGTCTACACGAAGATCTACACGAAGACGAGCTTGAAGTCTTCATGGCCGGGTTTTCTCCGTATAATGCAGTTCTTTCTGACATCGAACCAAATAAGCACGTTTCCACACCACCCGATTTTCTCCATAAGGAGGAGAAGGATACTGATCGGAATATGTGGGATAGCATTCTTAGCCGTTATCAGAATGCTGAGGTAAATAACAATCCGGAATACCTGGAATTTTTATCTGAAGAAATGATCTTTCTGGGGAGCAGATACCCGGGGTCCGGAGTTTTTTTCTATAACGCTGCCTGTTTTAAGTTGAAGTGCTATAACTATCCTGATGCGGGTCAATTGTTTGAGAGGGCGTTTAAGCTCGATAAAAAAAGTGAGTATCTTTATAACGCTGCCTTCGCCTACCTCCACGAAGAAAACAAGCCGAAAGCCCTTGTCAGTCTTGGCATATATTTCTGCATTGAGAACCCCCTCTCAGACATAAAGATGTGGTATAAATTCTGTGATATTGTCAAAGAGACCGGGGACTACTATGTTTTCAAAAATGTCCTGAATGAGGTTTTTATCAAATTCTGCTCTCCAGATGAAGAATCCGCCGATTTGTTGAAACTGCTGCTCCAGTCTGTTGTTTATGTATTTAAGGACGTAAATATTTTACAGGAGAAACTAATTCCCCTCCTTCGCTTACTTAAAAACAACAACTGGGACCCGGGCTGCGAGCAGGTTAAGCTCTATATGGACCTTTTTGATGAATTAACGGATGTTCCCGGCTTATGCAAGATCAATGATTCTTTTGATCGGATGGCCCTGTTCTTGAACTGCGAAGATGGAGGACATGGTTCGGGTTTTGGGCCCGAGCTCGTTAATGCAGGGGATGGTGTGGGGAATGGAAGCGCAAATCCTGAGAACCTTGAACCTCCTCTTGAAATGTACGTTTCTCCCGCAGGTCTGCAGGTTCCGGGTTTTATGACTCCGGGGAGCCCTGAGTTTGCAAATAGGGAGAGTCCGGAGGGTTCAAACGAGGAAAGTACGGAGGGTTCAGGCAAGGATGAGGATGGAATTTCATTATCAGAGCATTACTCTACAGGCCTGAAGAGCGGGCATATTTACCGGACGATTCCTCCGGGAAGGTATGGTTTCCTGAGAGACGGGGACGGAGAGGAATATTATTTCAAATACGAGGACGTTTTGGGGAACGCGGGGTATATTGATAGTGCTACTGAGGACAACCAGTTTCCCATATTATTCAAATCCAGAGCCAGTACCCTGGAAGATGTGGCTACTCCCAATACGGCTTATATCGTCTTTTCCCCGGAATTACTGGATAACATCATTGCTCTGGCCAGGCAATTTTCCCGCGAAAAGGATTACCCTCATGCAATTCTCGAATTAAAAACCGTACTTGATTATGATCCTGATAACTTCGAAGCCGGAAATTTGAATGAGAGGTGGAAGAAGTTATACGAAGAAAAGTACATGACAAATCTTGACAAAAACAAAATTAATTTTGAACCTAAAAATGAGGCTGAATGGAGACATAAAGCCGACCTGATGCTTAAGTTGGGCATGTGTGAAGAAGCTCTGGATGCCTTTAACCATGCCAGGTCCGGGATGTCGAGTTCTCTTTACGGGCAGGGTATTGCATACCTGAAAACGGGTGCATATGCTGAATCCGTTGAATGTTTTAAAAAGGTCCTTGTAAAAAATCCCCTGTATTACCACGCCATTTATGCAAGAGGGGTTGCGTACCAGCGCCAGGGGATGTATGAAAGTGCCCTGGAAGATTTCAATGAGGTCGTAAGGCTCCGGCCTGACTATCAGGATGCCTGGAAACAAAAGGCGTTTGTACTGGATCAGCTGGAAAAGTTCGAGGAGTCCATAGGGGCATACGATATGAGTCTGGCTCTGGTCCCCACGGACTGGACGGCTCTTTCCAGAATGAGTTCGGTCCTTACCAAACAGAACCGGTTCTCTGAAGCAATGGAATGCGTAGAAGAAGCTTTAAGGCACGTCCCTGACCACCCGGATTCCCTTTTTGCAAAGGGGTATATCTTCCAGAAAGAAGGTAAACTCGGTAAGGCCCTGGAATGGATCGAAAAGAGCCTTGAATACAATCCGGGGAATGTAAAAGCCCTTAGCAAAAAAGCGTATATTCTTGCAAAATTAGGGGACCATGGGGCCGCAGTCGATGCAATTGAAAAAGCCATCCACCTGAACATGAATAACCCCAAGACCTGGTATTACAGGGGGGTCATCTTCCATTATTCGGGGGATTATGAAAAAGCAATTTCTTCATACCTTTGCTCTCTCGAGCTCAAGCCCGGGGTAAAACGGGCAATCTCCTGTAAGGAAAGAGCTGAAAAGGACCTGGCTCTTTCCCTGAAATTGGTTCAGGAGGCAATTGAGGAAAAAGCTGTCCCTTTGAATTCAGGTCCCGAATTAGACGAACTTGTCTCACAATTCAATAAAATTCATTCTCACAGCAGCTAACAAAGACCCTGAAAACTGACAGCAGGCCTCTGGAACGCAAAAGGAATGTCTCACTGAAAGACCTGCTGGCAGCAGTAACCTTTGGCGCTCAGGACGAAGACCTTTATGTTTCCCTGGCGAACCGTCTGGCAAGGCTGAACAGGCAGATAAGTGAGGACGAAAGAGCTACTTTTGCCGAGAAAGCCAACGGAAAAACTATCTACCAGACCGTTAAGGACCTGCTCAGTGCATATGACCCTGATATCATTGATTCCAAAGCAGTTGAAATTAAACAACGCCAACCGGAAATCCAGGACGCCAATGCTCAGAAAAAGGCACAAGAGAATCTGATTGATATTGCCAGGTCCACTTTTTCCGGCGAGCTGAATGAGTACATCGAAAATGTCCGCAGGGTCCATGAGCAGATAATCGATTCCGTGAACACCGACACCGTGCTCAGAGCCGAATGGGATAAAGACGCCGTGGCAAAAGCTGATGAGCTGATCATTGACTTTAAGGCATATATGGAAGCTAACAAAGACGAGATCGCAGCCCTGAGAATCTTCTACAACCAGCCCTACCAGCGCAGGGAAGTCACCTTCACGATGCTAAAAGAAGTCCTGGAAAAGCTGAAACTCGAAAAACCCCACTTTGCCCCCTTCAGGGTCTGGCAGGCTTACGAGCAGCTGGAAACGGTAAACGGTAACTCCCCCAAAAACGAACTCACAGCCCTGGTTTCCCTGATCCGCAGAATAACCGAGATCGACCCTGTTCTCACAGCCTACGACCAGACCGTAAACCGGAACTTCCAGGACTGGGTATTCAAAAAACAGGCAGGAACCCTGAAATTCAATGACGACCAGATGAACTGGCTCCGAATGATAAAAGACTATGTGGCTAACAGTTTCCATCTGGAAATAGACGACCTTGATTACACTCCCTTTGATGCCCCTGGCGGGCGCGGCAGAATGTACCAGCTTTTCGGGGACGAGATGAATATGGTTATCAGTGAATTGAATGAGGCACTGGCGGCGTAAGCAAAAAGTAGGAAATTAGTAAATATTATCGTGATGATCGTAATCTTCGAGTGTTACGGTCTTTACTTCCTCATCAACAGAAAAAACCAGAACAAAATGTTTGTCAATGTGTACTCTTTTGAGATGGTTCATCGGAGCTCTTAAATTTTTGTATCTATGTGGGTCCTGGATTATCTCTTCAGCTTTATTTAAAATAATTTCAAGTTGTTTTTTATTCTTTTTTGCTAACTTTTCAAATTTGCTATCAAGCTCCGCTCTGATTTTTAAATTATACATAAAAATCAAAGCCCATATCGTTTTCTCAAGTTTTCAACGGTGCCTACTTCTATCGCTTCAGTTTTTTCTATTTCTTTCAATTTTTCAACGTACTCAGGTCTTAACTCTGGCTCCAAAACCACATCTTCATACTCTTCAGCCATTTTAATAATGGCTGCACTTTTATCTTTTAACCCGTACTTTGCTTTAACTATGTTCAGAATTCTGTTTGTGTGGTCATCGATGTTAATAATAGCTTTTACCATAATATCATATTAATATGGTATTAATATCACATTAATATATGTCGTTTCTTTTTGATACTGCAAAGTCCATTTTTTCCGGCGAGCTGAACGAGTACATCGAAAACGTCCGCAGAGCCCATGAAAAGATAATCGATACCGTGAACACGGACACCGTGCTTACACCCCCTTCGATGCTCCTGGTGGGTGCGGCAGAATGTACCAGCTTTTCGGGGACGATATGAATACGGTTATTGGTGAATTGGATGAGGCGCTGGCGGCGTGAGTTCGGAGAAAAGTTCGGAGAAAACTGTGGTGAAACTGTGGTGAAAACTGTGGTGAAAACTGTGGTGAAAAGTGGGGTGAAAAGCGGGGTGAAAAGTTGGGAGAAAATAATCGGATAAAAGCAAAAAAATAAGCAGCTTGCGATGGAATATTTATCATAAAAGAGGGGAATCGGTTGAGAGATAAGTTGGGAGAAAAGTGGGGTGAAAAGTGGGGTGAAAACTATCATCCTGGGGCAATTCATATACTTTCTTTTTCTCACCGTTTTCAGTACTGGTGGACACGACCTCAATTACGTCAGGAATGTATATTATTAATGAATTGTTATTATTAATGGGGCGGTTTATGATGGGCAGGCTGAGAGCATAGAACGCTTCTCTTTACTTTTGGAAGAGATAAATAGAGACTATAAGTGAATAATATATTCGGAGTGAGGTGTATGGGAATCGATGAAGAAATACAAGTTCCAAGGCACAGGACTTTTGTGGCGGCAACGGAAATAAAAGGATCTAAGGTCCTCACTGTTAAAGATGAAGAACTCGGAACGATTAAAGAAGTCATGATTGACTCTGAACGGGGAAGAATCGCATACGTAGTATTTGCTTGTGATTGTTTTCTTGGTATGAAGTGTAAATACTTTGCCATTCCCTGGGGGGTTCTTGAAGCAAATCGAGGAGCTTATATCCTTAAAGTTGATAAGGAAGCATTCAAAACTGCAGAAGGCCTGGATGAAAATGTGTGGACTTTAAATCATAATGATCTGGTTAAAGTGTATGAACAGTATAATCTTCAACCTTACTGGAAAATTTAAAAGCTTATTTTCGGGTGATGTTATGAATATTGTTGTTTCCGATCCGATTTTCTTACCAAAGAATGCAGAAAAGATTTGAGGTTCCCGGGAACCTTACTATTTTTGAGGACATGCCCTTTTCCCTTGAATAATTTATTTCAGTCGAATTTATGGGCCTTATTTCCTTAAAGAACATGCTTTATCTGTTTTAATTATAAATGAGGTGCATATGGTGGCTTTTTAGCCATATATGGGGGCTATAGGGCGTTGTTTAATAATGTAATAATTAGTAAAGCATTTGATGTACACACTGATCTACAAAATATATTATTGATGATATATTGGCACACTTGGCAAAAAAACGAACTGCTTATATTATCAGGGGTAATATAACCGTCAATATTTTATAACCGCCAGCATTTTATACTTTAACTTACATATTATATATTGTTCACAAGGAACTAAGCTGTAAAATGAAGCAAATTGAGGACAGAGTAAAAACTGATCTCGAAATCTACTTCATTGACGCGTAAGCTGTAAAATGGAGCAAATTCAGGACGGCTTGAAAACCGATCTCGAAATCTACTTCATTGGCGCGTAGCTATAAGTTGGAGCAAATTCAGGACAGAGTCAAATCTGATCCCGTAATATACTTCATTATGGCGTAAACTGCGAGATGAAGCAAATTCAGGACGGCTTGAAAACCGATCTCGAAATCCATTTCATTGACGCATAAGCTTAAAATGAGGCAAATTCAGGACAGCCTGAAAACTGACCCCGTAATAGTACTTCATTGACGCGTAGCTATAAGTTGGAGCAAATTCAGGACAGAGTCAAATCTGATCCCGTAATCTACTTCATTATGGCGTAAACTGCGAGATGAAGTAAATTCAGGGCAGTCTGAAAGCTGATCCCGTAATCTACTTCATTGACGTGTAAGCTTAAAATGAAGTAAATTCAGGACAGAGTAAAACTTGGTCCCGCAATAAACTTCATTGTTGCAGACCAAACCTTGTGAACCCTTTATTGACTCTTTTAATCAAAGTTAAAGCGTATAGATGTTGTTTCCTCTTCTTTTACTGTTTTTCTCAGCTTTTCGTTTTAGATATTTAACAAGCAACATCATGATACTGTTTTGAGACAAAATGAACAGAATTCCTGTCGACAGACACTTCCACAGTAATAAGAAAAATATTTTCACTTTAGAAGGATGAAAATTCGTGAAATACTGAACCTGGATATATTCTGGCTCAAGGACAAAAGTCTCGCTGACCTGGACAACCTTCCGGACCCTGATGTGCTTGCAAACGAGATCATCGAGAATATGGAGGCTTCACTGGCAAGTTTCAAGGAAATTATGCTTACAATCAATGGAACCGGAGACGTGGACGAGAACGGTAATTGAATAGGGGTGTCTGCTTATGCAGACATAATTCATAAAATAAGTCAGTGGGCTGAAATGCCCACGAAACATTCCCTGAAAAACTTCTTACTTTTTTCATCTGTTTTTTCATCTGTTTTTTTATCGGCTGTAGCAGAGTTCCAGATGCTCTTCTGATGGGGGTTTTGTTGCAAGGCTTACGATAATTGCTGCAAGCATTGCCAGGGGAGTTGCAACGAGGATAGGGTCAACAACGGTCCAGGTCCCGGTGAGGAGAGTTGCCTTCCCGAAAAGGGCCTGGCTGATACCTAAGGGTGCGGCCTCTTTTGCGTGCACGAAAGCGAGCCAGAAGAGGCTGCTGAATGTACCCACAAACAGGCTTGCAATGGCTCCTTCCTTTGTCATTCTTTTCCAGAAAAGGGCTCCCATGTACATGGGAAGGAAAGCGGCTGCACAGAGGCCGAAGAATATGGCCGTGGCACTTGCAATGATGTTTATCGGAAGAGCGTATGCCAGGACCACGCTTGCCAAAATGGTTACTGCAATTCCCACCCTTGTTATGGTGATAGTCGTTTTGGAAGATTTCCCTTTCATAAGGTACTCGCGGTAAAAATCATGTCCTATTGCCGTGCCCATTGTATGGAACTGGGAGCTGAGGGTGGACATTGCAGCTGCAAGGAGGGTCAGCATGAAGAGGATCACAAAAATGTCCGGCATGGAACTGTTGATGTATTCCGGGATGATTAGGTCCATATTCCCTTTTGCGACGGCAATTGAGATGAGGTTCTGCGTCTTATAAAAGTAGGCGTTTGAAAGCGCGCCCACGGTAAAAGCAACCCCGGTCATCATGAAGATGAAGGGGCCACCTACGAGGACTGCCCGGTTCAGGGCCCTGTCGTCCTTAACCGTCATAAACCTCACAACAAGCTGGGGTTGGGCCAGTACGCCTATCCCGACTCCCAGGACAATGGTCGAGACAAGAGTCCACCAGATCGTTGACCCGAAGGCCGGCATTGCAGTCCAGCCCAGGTGTCCTCCCTTTACCAGGGCTTCGGGGACCAGGGGGGCCATGTCCGTGAGCATCCTGTGAGCCGCCGTAATTCCCCCGAGTTTTGAGTAAGTCAAAACAGTCAGGATTCCCATGCCGATAAACATGAGGGCGCCCTGAAGGGCATCGGTATACATAACGGCAATCAACCCGCCCGTTATCACATAGGCGGCAATTATTATCGTAAAAATGAGTACGGCAACATCGTAATTTATTCCCAGGGTGGTCTCAATGAACCTTGCCGCTCCAATAAGGACGATTCCTGCATAAAGAGGCATGAAAAGCCCGATCAGGATCCCTGAAAAACCCTGTATGAACCTTGACTGGAAACGTTTTCCCATCAGTTCCGGAAAGGTGACCGCCTTGAGGTTGAGCCCTATGCGCCTTGTCCTTGACCCGAAGAAGACAAACGCGATAAATATTCCCATAAACACGTTCATGAACGTGAGCCACAAAAGCCCCATTCCGAGGACGCCGGCGGCCCCCCCGAACCCGACTATTGCAGATGTGCTGATGAAAGTCGCACCGTATGAGAGGGCAAGCACGTATGAATGGATTTTTCGCCCTGCAATCATGTAGTCGTCTATGTCCTTTGTTTTTTTGTATCCTACCCAGCTCAGGTAGAAAATGACCATGAGATAGACCAGGATGATTATTCCGAGAACTGGAGTGCTTACTGCCATTATTTCAGAGCCTCCATTTTTACAGGACTCTCGTCCCATTTTCGGTATTCAGGAGTTTCTTCTCGTTCTTCTTTTCTTTCATCTTCTGCGCCCACGTTCCACTTCAGGGCACCGTACAAAATGCATCCGACAGCACTCAAAAAACAGAGGATATAAGCTATCCAGATCTGGGGATCATCGATTCCTAACATTTTTTATCTCCAGCCTCATTATTTCCACTCGAAGCATGTAGACCAGGCATACAGTCTAAGCATATTATGACATTAAATGTCATGGTGTATGTTAACAAGTAACATAATTCTATGTCAAGACGTCATAAATGAAGCTTTCGGAAACTAAAAGCTTGAAAAGGTTGATAACAGGAGAAATTTGGTGGAGGGATAATGGCCCCCTTCCGCCTGAAGACAGGTTATTCCGCTGCACAAAACTATTTTTATTTGATACCACGTTACACTTATCATGATGATTGATGCCGATAACTACCGACTCCTTGAAGAAAAAGCAAAAACCCTTGGTGCAAAAGCCGTCAGGCTGATCCCCGCAGAAACCATCGTTGTCGAGGACCGGACGCTCTTAAAGTGCATATTCGGCTGTAATGGCTACGGAAGCCGGGTCTGTCCTCCTTATATCCCAACCGTGGACGAGTTTAAGAAAATGCTTGCCGATTATGATTGGGCTCTCCTCGTTGAATGGAAATCCGAAAACGTCTTCACCCGCGAAGTCAGCGAAAACTTCATAAAATTCAGCGTTGAACTCCCCGAAAACGAAGAAACGAAAAGCCAGTTTTT
Organism: uncultured Methanosarcina sp.; assembly: GCA_965601435.1. Classification (GTDB taxonomy): domain Archaea; phylum Halobacteriota; class Methanosarcinia; order Methanosarcinales; family Methanosarcinaceae; genus MTP4. The sequence continues at coordinate 3,680 of CBFCWE010000001.1, read as the reverse complement.
TGAAAATCTGAAAAACGTATTAAAAGACCGCAAAGAAACAATCCAGCCCGGAGTTCTCGAAATCGAAAAACTCGCCTGGACTCTTGGCTACAACACCGCCTTTGCAACCTTCCCCGGCATGTGCACCTGGTGCGCCACAAGCGACTATTCGGACGTGAAGTGCGCAGGCGCAACCGGTCCCTGCCACCACCCCACCCTCCGCAGACCCTGCCTTATGGGGCTCGGGGTGAGAATTGACAAAACGCTTGAAAAACTGGGAACCCACCTCCAGAAGTTTCCGATGGACGATACGGCTCCATCCCCTTATACACTGGTTTTGCTGGATTGAACAGGGGATATCCCGAAGCCGGAGTTTTTCTTTTTATTTAACAAATTGGAAGTGTTGATTGATATGGCTGAAAGGCAAATCGAAAGCGTGATTATCGAAATTCCGAAAGGAAGCCGGAACAAATACGAATACGATAAAGAAAAAAAAGTGATTAAATTCGACAGAATGCTTTATTCTTCAATGGTCTACCCCTCTGATTATGGTTTTTTTCCCGATACACTGGCCCTTGACGGGGACCCCCTGGACGCCATGGTCCTTACCTGGGAACCCACTTTTCCGGGCTGTGTGATAGACGTACATCCCGTTGCGCTCTTTGACATGCAGGACGATAAGGGAAGGGATGAAAAGATCCTCTGCGTCCCGGTGAACGATCCCCAGTGGAACTATATAGAAACGATTGAACAGGTCCCACCTCATCTCTTAAAGGAGATAACTCACTTCTTCAGTAACTATAAGAGTATGGAGGGCAAACAGGTGGATGTATTTGGCTGGAAAGGGCTTGATACGGCGTTTAAGACCCTTAAGGAAGCAAAGGCTCGGTATCTTGAACAAAATAAATGATTAAGCGGTCTTGCACAAATGATGTGAACTACCAACCCTTTTAAAGGATTAGTTCACCGGAAGAGCCTTCTTCGTCCATCCCTGCCCCGGACGAAGGCCGGCTTTTCCTTAATATCATTTTATACCTGTTCCATAAAGCCACAATTGGAATCATTTAAATACAACTACTTTTGAATAAAAGCAGTTTTAGGGACCGTAATGCCAGTCTATGAAAATATGAAGTTAACTCTTGAGGAGATCGGAAACACAACACTGGTTTGTGTCACCAAGACTATTGAACCTGCAAGGATAAACGAAGCCATTCGGGCCGGAGCCACTATCATCGGAGAGAACCGGGTTCAGGAGTACGAGGATAAGTGTGCCGATATACTGCCCTGTGAGACACACCTTATAGGCCATCTACAGACAAATAAAGTCAAAAAAGCCGTAGATCTCTTTAATCTTATCCAGTCAGTTGACTCCCTGAAGCTAATAAGGAATATCAACAGGAGAGCCGGGGATATCGACAAAGTACAGAAGGTCTTCCTTCAGGTTAACATAGGCAACGAGTCCCAAAAATACGGATTCGGACCGGATGAGGTTAAAAGGGCAATAAATGAGATCCACTCTCTCGGGAACGTCCGTGTGGAAGGCCTCATGTGCATCCCTCCTTTTCTACCCCCCGAACAAACCCGTCCCTATTTCAGGAAGATGAAGACCCTTTTCGATGAAATGAAACAGGAAAACCGGGACAACATCGATATCAGGGAACTATCAATGGGCATGTCCGGCGACTACAGGGTTGCTATCGAGGAAGGAGCCACGATGGTGCGTGTGGGTTCTGCCATATTCGGGGAGAGGAAGTACTGAAAGTGCTGCTTTGTGGAAAATAGTTGCATAGTGTAATATGGTCATATCGTATGATTCGGATAGCGTTTATCAATCCATTCAGTAAGGTCCACTCTCATTAGTATTTTTTCTCCTGCGGCTTTTCGGGCCTTTGTCTTTGACGGCCCAAATCCAAATGCAAAATACCTCTGTTCCTCCAGTTGTAAATTTATGATAGCTAACACATCTGGAGAAAATTCACAATCCCAGGACGCTACACTTACAGTGTCGAGCCGGGCACTGAGCAGGATCAACATTTTCAAGGGGTCTTTCCGAACCTTGCGCTTTACATAATCTATCAATAATTCGTTGGTATTATGGCTTACTTTTATCGATTCGTTCTGTAAGTCCATTTTGCGGAAAATAAGTTCTTCACTATCGATGGATTCTGCAGGTTGCACCGTTTTTTCTTGTAATTGTGGTGTAATTCTTGCAGGATTGTACTTTGTATATTTGGGATCCTTGCCAGCAATGGCGCAAAGGGCAAGAAATGCGGCTTCGTTTCTGGCTTCATCCTTTTTTTTCCAACAACGGGTAGATATTGGATAACTTATGTCATTGAAAGTTATATCGTCTTCAAAGCGGTAGGTGTGCGATCCATCCTCACATTCTTCTCGGATTGGTTCGATATCGGATTTTTTTAGATTCACAATTGATTTACTTAAAATTGGATTTCTGAATAACTCCGTCAGCTTACCAAAGTAATTTTGCGATTCGTCATATTCATCCTCTTCTCGTAATTTTTTCTGCCTTTCTATTTCGAATTCTACAAAAGAGTAAACTATGGGTCTACATCTTTCCAGACCATTGATCTGAAACGCGGCTCCGATTAAGGCTTCCACAGTTTCCGCCAATTCTTTGTCTTGAGGTTGATGGTTCGCATCTACGGGAGTTAATATATCTGAAATGCCTAAAAATTCATCTGCAAACGCTTTGATAACCGTCCAATGATGTATTGTCTCCTTACACGAAGTAATATCTCCTTTTCTTTCCCGACCTTTGCTTATCAGGTAGCCGTACAAATGCATGTTAATTACTAGATCGCCGTATAAGGCGAGTTGTTCAAATTCTGCCCCTCCTCCGCATGAGGGAGGACGAAGTGCAGTATCAAATAGTTGGGAATTATTTTCGAGTAGAAACAACTCCTGAATTTCAGCTCTGTTCATCATATATTTCAATCTCCACTCTCAATATATTAGTCTATAACACTCGACTATGCTTGATCGGGTACTCTCTATCTTTATGATGACTACTTGTCCACTTTTTACGTTATAGTGCTACTCATCCAATGACTTTGTATGGGAGTAATGTGGCTGTTCAGAATTTATCCTCCCTATCCAGGCGGGTTACGCCTTGTGAATGTGTCTTATGATCTCGAAAATGCGTTCGTAAACTTATATGTTATTATGTGCCATTTTTCATATGCGCAGTTATGCTGCTTAAATTAAGTGGGGGAAGTGATAAGGTGGCTGAGAAAAAACCTATCATCAGAGTGTATTTCGCCAAAATCAAGGAAGCATCTTATGACCTCTCTGAAGAGGAAAAGCAAGAGTTCATGCGTAAGGACCGCGAGCAAATGGACGAGCTCGGGATGAAACACCTTATGATGATTGACTGCCGCTGGTCCAACGAAGAGTGGGATTTTATCGGGATTGAGGAATGGCCAGGCATAGAAGCTCTTGAGGAGCGTGCCATATTCGAAAAAGAAGAACTGGAATCCTTCAGGTATGCCGAATCAAAGACTTATCTGCTGGGTACCGGGACTTTTGGAATTGGCGAATATGGCAAGGAATGAAACCTGAGGCGATGGGGACCTGAACCATTTCCATAGTGTCTATATCATAACGCAAAGCTGCAATAGTCGTGGGTTTAGGGTTACTAATCATGACTCTAGTACTGCGATTCCAAAATATTGCCATAAATC